>JBDZUK010000066.1:0-15196 GCA_040255165.1 Nitrospiraceae bacterium
GATCGTCCCGATGTTCACGTGCGGCTTGCGCCGCTCGAATTTCGCCTTCGCCATACCCTCCTCCTCTACTCGCCGCGGTACTTGGCAATGATTGCTTCAGCGATTTGCTTCGGCACCTGCTCGTAGCGGTCGAATTCCATGCTGTACGTCGCTCGGCCTTGGGTTCGAGACCGCAGGTCGGTGGCATAGCCGAACATTTCGCTTAGCGGCACCGCCGCCTCGATCGCCTGCGACCCGGCGCGCACCTTCATGCCCTGGACCTTACCCCGGCGACCGTTCAGGTTACCGATGACGTCCCCCATATACTCCTGTGGAACGAGGACCTCCACCTTCATGATCGGCTCCAACAGAACCGGATCAGCCCTCTTACAGGCATCTGCAAACCCCATCGAGGCGGCGATTTTGAAGGCCATTTCGTTTGAATCCACCTCATGGTAAGAGCCGTCAATGAGCGTCACTCTAACGTCCCGCATGGGATAGCCCGCCAGGACGCCGGTTTCCATCCGCTCCTTGACGCCCTTCTCAACCGCAGGAACATATTCCCGAGGGACCGCACCGCCGACGACTTTATTGACGAACTCGAAGCCGACGCCGGACTCACTAGGCTCCACCGTCAGCACGACGTGCCCATACTGTCCGCGCCCACCCGTCTGCTTGATGTACTTCGATTCAGCTTCCGCGCGGCGGCGAATCGTTTCCCGGAAGGCGACTTCCGGCTTGCCGACATTGGCCTCCACCTTGAATTCGCGCATCAGGCGATCGACGATGATCTCGAGGTGCAACTCCCCCATTCCGGCGATGATGGTTTGCGCAGTTTCCTCGTCGGTCCGGACTCGGAATGAGGGGTCTTCCTGCGCCAGCTTTTGCAGCGCAAACCCCATCTTTTCCTGATCTTGCTTGGTTTTTGGCTCGATGGCCATCGCGATGACCGGCTCCGGAAATTTCATGATTTCGAGAAGTACCGGCTGCTTTTCATCCGCTAGCGTGTCGCCGGTGGTCGCGCCCTTCAGACCTACAGCGGCGACGATGTCGCCGGCATAGGCCGCGTCAATTTCCTCTCGCTTGTTGGCGTGCATCTTCAGCAGGCGACCCACTCGATCTTTCGTCCCTTTCGTAACGTTCAACACCGGTGTGCCAGTTTTCAACGTACCCGAGTAGACGCGGAAATAGGTCAGCTGCCCCGCAAAAGGATCGGACATGATTTTGAATGCCAACGCCGCAAAAGGCTCCCCGTCCGCCGGACGCCGCTCCACTTCCTTGTGGGTATTCGGGTCGACCCCTTTGACCGGCGGGATATCGAGTGGAGACGGGAGGTACTCCACCACTCCGTCCAGCAATTGCTGCACTCCCTTGTTCTTGAAAGCGGACCCGCAGAGGACGGGCGTTACCTTCATCGCGATCGTGCCGGCTCGGATGGCCCGCATGACCTCTTCTTCCGTCAACGGCTGACCATTGAGATACTTTTCCATGACTTGGTCGTCGAACTCCGCCACCGCGTCGAGCATCTTCTCGCGATATTCCTTGGCCTGGTCCATCAGGCTGGCCGGGATCTCGTCGACTTTGTATTTCGCGCCGAGCGTTTCGTCGTCGTAAAAAAAGCCTTTCATCTTCACCAAATCGATCGACCCGCGAAATTCGGCTTCGCGGCCGATGGGAATCTGGATGGGAACCGGATTCGCTCCGAGGCGGTCGATGATCGACTGCACACTGGCATAGAAATCGGCCCCCACCCGGTCCATCTTGTTCATGAACGCAATGCGCGGAACGCGATACTTGTCCGCCTGCCGCCACACGGTTTCAGACTGCGGCTCGACGCCTTGCACGCTATCAAACACCGCCACGGCTCCGTCCAGCACTCGAAGCGACCGCTCCACCTCGATCGTGAAGTCAACGTGGCCTGGCGTGTCGATGATGTTGATCCGGTGATCGCGCCAAAAACAGGTCGTGGCGGCGGCGGTAATGGTGATTCCCCGCTCGCGCTCCTGCTCCATCCAGTCCATGGTGGCGGCACCTTCGTGCACTTCTCCCATCTTGTGCGTCAATCCCGTGTAGTAGAGAATGCGCTCCGTCGTCGTAGTCTTGCCGGCATCGATGTGGGCCATGATGCCGATATTTCTGGTTCGCTCTAGCGGTGATTGCCTAGCCACGTGTATCCTCTAAAAACAATGTGCCGCAGGTCGAGCCGCACAACCGCTGCGATTCAGGGGCATTCTGCGGATCGCAGCAGGGCCCAACTGCAGCACAGTTCGACGTTACCAGCGATAGTGCGCGAAGGCTTTGTTCGCCTCCGCCATCCGATGCACGTCTTCCCGCTTCTTAACTGAGGCCCCTGTGTTGTTCGATGCGTCGAGCAATTCGGCGGCAAGCTTCTCCCGCATGCTCTTACCGCCGCGGCTCCGGGAATACTCGGAGATCCAACGCAACGCAAGCGACATGCGGCGCGCGGGACGGATTTCCACCGGAACCTGATATGATGCGCCGCCCACCCGGCGCGACTTCACCTCGACCACCGGCTTCACGTTGTCGATCGCAGCCCTGAATATT
The DNA here is from genome assembly GCA_040255165.1 of Nitrospiraceae bacterium. Lineage (GTDB taxonomy): Bacteria > Nitrospirota > Nitrospiria > Nitrospirales > Nitrospiraceae > JBDZUK01. The sequence continues at coordinate 2,545 of JBDZUK010000066.1, forward strand.
TTCAACGGATCGCCGCCCGTTTTCTCTTGGATCAGATCGAACGCGCCGTAACAGATTTGCTCCGCGGTACTTTTCTTTCCTCGTTCCATCAGGCAGCTGATGAACTTCCCAACCAACTTGTCCCGGTAGCGCACGTCGGGCAACGTCTCTCGCTGACCTATGAATCTGCTTCTTGGCATACTCCCTACCCTTGACCTTGCGCTGTGATCCGTCCGCTATTTTGGTCTCTTCGCGCCATACTTGGAGCGGCCCTGCTTTCGGTCGGCCACCCCGACGGCGTCGAGAGCCCCACGGACAATGTGATAGCGCACGCCCGGCAGGTCCTTCACCCTGCCGCCGCGCACGAGCACGATGGAGTGCTCCTGCAGATTGTGTCCGACTCCAGGAATGTATGTTGTGACTTCCATTCCGTTTGTCAAACGGACGCGGGCCACTTTTCGCAACGCGGAGTTTGGCTTCTTTGGCGTGGATGTGTAGACCCGGAGGCAGACCCCGCGTTTTTGGGGACAGGACCTCAAGGCGGGACTTTTGGTCTTCGCACGCGCCAGCGTCCGCCCTTTTCGAACCAACTGATTGATCGTCGGCATCAGTATATCTCTCGTTTCTTAAGAAAAACGGCCTCCGCTTCCCCCGTTCCAGAGCAAAGCCGTCGGATTATAGTGATGCAATGCTCCGGTGTCAAGCAGGCATCGGATTCAGTTCTCGTTTTTCTCTCTCACGACCGCGCAGACTCTCCCGACGACGCGGGCGCGCCTTCCTCCGCAACGGCCAGCGCGGGCTCCGCTGAGCCGGGAACCGCCGGCTCCGGCTTCGCACTGATCACGAACGTGTCTCGATACTCCTCGAACCCGCTGCCCGCCGGTATCAAACGTCCCACGATGACATTCTCTTTCAAGCCCAGGAGATTGTCCTCGCGGCCGTTGATGGCCGCCTCCGTCAGCACGCGCGTCGTCTCTTGGAACGAGGCGGCCGAAATAAAGCTGTCCGTCGTCAGCGCAGCCTTGGTGATGCCGAGCAATACCGGCTTGCCGAGCGCCGGACGCCCGCCCTTCGCGAGCACCCGTTCATTTTCCTCCTCGAACACCCACTTGCTGACTTGGCTGCCGGGCAGGAATTCCGTGTCGCCCGGGTCTTCGATCCGGACCTTGCGCAGCATTTGCCGCACGATGATCTCAATGTGCTTGTCGTTGATCGAAACACCCTGCAACCGATAGACGTCCTGAACCTCATCCACAAGATACTTCTGCAGTTCCTTCGGGCCGAGCACGTCGAGGATATCGTGCGGATTGGCCGAGCCGTCCATCAGCGGTTCCCCGGCTCGCACCCAATCGCCCTCATGAACGTTCACGTGCTTCCCCTTGGGGATGAAGTACTCTTTCACGTCGCCCAACTTGTTGTCGACGAGCACCTTACGCATGCCCTTCACGAACCCGGCGTAGGACACTTCGCCGTCGATCTCGCTGATGACCGCCTGTTCCTTCGGCTTCCGCGCCTCGAACAATTCGGCCACCCGCGGCAGACCGCCGGTGATGTCTTTGGTTTTTGTCGTTTCCCGTGGGATCTTGGCCAGCACGTCGCCGGGGTATACCATCGCCCCCTTCTCCACGAAGATGTGTGCGCCGACGGGCAACAAATATCGCGCCACGGTCGCGGTGCTGCCGGACACCTTGGCGGTTTTCCCTCCCTCGTCCTTGATCGACACGCGCGGCCGCAGAGTCGCGCCGGCATGCTCGATGATCACCTTGCGAGACAACCCGGTGACCTCGTCGAACTCTTCCTTCATCGTCACACCTTCGATGATGTCGCCGTACGCAACCTTGCCGCCGACTTCCGTCAGAATCGTGAGCGAATAGGGATCCCACTCGACGAGCTTCTGCCCCAATTCGACGCGATCTCCGTCCTTAATCTTGATCTTCGCGCCGTACACCACCGGGTACTTCTCGCGCTCGCGGCCGTTCTCGTCCACGATGGCAATCTTTGCGTTCCGGTTCATGACGACCCACTCGCCTTCCTTGTTCCGCACCGCAATACCGCCGTTGTGCACGTCGGCGTTCTTCTTGGCGTCGAAGCTCATGAACTTCATGTGGCCGGCGTGCTTCGCTTCGAGCACGGTCTGCTCGACGACCTTGCTCGCCGTTCCGCCGATGTGGAAGGTCCGCATCGTCAACTGGGTGCCCGGTTCGCCGATGGACTGAGCGGCAATCACGCCAACCGGTTCGCCCTTCTCGACCAGCCGCCCCCGCGCCAGGTCACGGCCATAGCAGGACCGGCACACGCCGCGCCGCGACTGGCACGTCAGAACGGAACGGATCTTCACACGATCCACCCCGGCCTCGACGATGCTCTTCGTCAGATCCTCATTGATCTCTTCGTTCTGCGACACGATGATCTCGCCGGTGACCGGATCGCGGATGTCCTCGGCGGCCAGACGACCCAAAATGCGTTCTTCGATCGGCTGGATGATTTCGCCACCTTCCACCAGCGCGCTGACGATGATGCCGTCGGAGGTCCCGCAATCGATTTCGCTCACGATCACGTCCTGAGCGATGTCGACGAGGCGACGCGTTAAGTATCCGGAGTTCGCGGTCTTCAACGCAGTGTCCGCCAACCCCTTGCGCGCGCCGTGCGTCGAGATGAAGTACTGCAAGACGGTCAGACCTTCCCGGAAGTTGGCCGTGATCGGGGTTTCGATGATTTCTCCGGACGGCTTCGCCATCAACCCGCGCATGCCGCCCAACTGCCGGATCTGCTGCGAGCTGCCGCGCGCACCGGAGTCGGCCATCATGAAGATCGGGTTGAACGCTTCCTGCGTCTTAGGATCGCCGCCCGCACCGAGTTCCCTCATCATCTCGTTCGCGACTTGCTCGGTCACATGCGCCCAGATGTCGATGACCTTATTGTACCGTTCCCCGTTGGTGATCAAACCCTCGGCATACTGCTTTTCAATTTCGTTGACCTCGCGCTGGGCTTTGCCGATCAGATCTTCCTTCTTGGTCGGAATATGCATGTTGTCGATGCAGATCGAGACGCCTGCCCGGGTCGCATACTGGAACCCGGTATCCTTAATCTTGTCCAGGAACTCCACGGTGGCCCGATGGCCTGCCTGGCGGTACACGGCGTCGATCAGCTTGGTCATTTCCTTCTTGGTCATGACCTTGTTCGCGTCGGAGAACGGCATCCCCGGCGGCAATATTTCCGACAACAGCACACGGCCCACGGTCGTTTGGAGGAGCGAGCCATCGATGCGGACCTTGATCCTCGCATGCTCTTCCACTTCACGGGCGTCGAACGCAATGCGAACTTCTTCCGGCGACCCGAAGATCTTACCCTCGCCCTTCGCCCCCACACGTTCCTTGGTAAGCCAGTAGCAACCCAACACCATGTCTTGCGACGGTACCGCGATCGGCTTGCCGTTCGCGGGCGAGAGGATGTTGTTGATCGACATCATCAGGACGCGGGCTTCGACCTGCGCCTCAACCGACAGCGGCACGTGCACCGCCATTTGGTCGCCGTCGAAGTCCGCATTGAAGGCCGCGCAGACGAGCGGATGCAGCCGAATGGCCTTGCCCTCGACCAGCACCGGGTCGAAAGCCTGAATGCCGAGCCTGTGCAGCGTCGGCGCCCGGTTGAGCAGCACCGGGTGCTCGCGGATGACTTCGTCGAGCACGTCCCACACCTCGGGGCGCTCTTTCTCCACCAACCGCTTGGCGCTTTTGATGGTCGTGGCGGCACCCCGCTCTTCGAGCTTGTGGAAGATGAACGGCTTGAACAATTCCAAGGCCATCTTCTTGGGCAACCCGCACTGGTGCAGCCGGAGCTCCGGTCCGACCACGATGACAGTACGACCCGAATAGTCCACGCGCTTGCCGAGAAGGTTCTGCCGGAAGCGCCCTTGCTTGCCTTTCAGCATGTCGCTCAGGGACTTAAGCGGCCGCTTGTTGGGCCCGCGGATCGCCCGGCCGCGGCGCCCGTTGTCAAACAGCGCATCGACGGCTTCCTGCAGCATCCGCATTTCGTTTCGAATGATGACGCCCGGGGCCTTCAGTTCGATTAACCGCTTCAACCGGTTGTTCCGGTTGATGACCCGGCGATAGAGATCATTGAGGTCCGACGTGGCGAACCGGCCCCCGTCCAACGGAACCAGCGGACGCAACTCCGGCGGAAGCACCGGGATGACGTCCATGATCATCCATTCCGGCTTATTGCCAGACTTGCGGAACGCCTCGATGACCTTCAGCCGCTTCGCGTATTTTTTCTTCAGCGCGGCTGACGCGGAGGCTTTTGCTTTCACATGCAGCTCGTCCCACAAGGCGTTGATGTCGATCCTCCGCAGCAGCTCCCGGATCGCCTCAGCGCCGATCCCGACCTTATAAGAGCCCGAGCTGTATTCCGACTGGAGCTGGCGAAGCTTCTCTTCGCTGACGAGCTCCTTTTCCGAGAGATCGGTGGACCCGGGGTCGACGCAGACGTAGCTCTCGAAATAGAGCACCTTCTCGAGCTGTTTCAGGCTCATGTCGAGCAGCGTGCCGATCCGGCTGGGAACGCCTTTCAAAAACCAGATGTGCGCCACCGGCGCCGCCAACTCGATATGCCCCATTCGCTCCCGGCGGACTTTGGACTGGATGACCTCCACTCCGCACTTGTCGCACACGATCCCGCGGTGCTTCATCCTCTTGTACTTGCCGCAATTGCACTCCCAGTCCTTGATCGGGCCGAAGATCTTGGCGCAGAACAGTCCGTCTTTTTCCGGCTTGAACGAGCGGTAGTTGATCGTCTCCGGTTTCTTGACTTCGCCGTAAGACCAGGAGCGGATTTTCTCAGGGGATGCGATTTTGATCCGCATCGAATCGAACGACACCGAATCTCGCGGCTTCTCGAACAATGTGTAGACGCCTTCCAAGGTGTATCCCTCCTTATCGGAGTTTTGAGCGGTGAGCGACGAGACCGCTCTCGCCGCTCTGCCTTTAAGACTTCCTCAGGTTTATTCCTTCGATTTGACGAGTTCCACGTCCAGACCCAGGCTCTGCAACTCCTTCACGAGCACGTTGAAGGACTCCGGCAGACCCGGCTCAAGGAACGGTTCCCCTTTGACGACCGCCTCGTACATGCGCGAACGGCCAGGCACGTCATCTGATTTGACGGTCAAGAATTCTTGGAGCGTGGAGGCGGCGCCATAGGCCTGCAGCGCCCACACTTCCATTTCTCCCAACCGCTGGCCGCCGAACTGCGCCTTCCCGCCCAGCGGCTGCTGAGTGACGAGCGAATAGGGCCCGATGGATCGCGCGTGGATCTTGTCGTCCACCAAGTGGTGCAGCTTCAACACGTACATATACCCGACCGTCACGGGGCTTCCGAACGGCTCTCCCGTGCGGCCGTCCATCAGCGTCGACTGCCCGCTGGGCGGCAACTTGCCCTTTTTCAGCAGATCCTTGATTTCTTTCTCGGAGGCTCCGTCGAACACTGGGCTGGCGACCTTGATACCCAAGGCCTTCGCCGCCCATCCGAGGTGGGTTTCCAAGATTTGACCCACGTTCATACGAGACGGCACACCGAGCGGATTCAGAACGATTTCGACCGGCGTCCCGTCCGGAAGGTAAGGCATGTCTTCTTCCGGCAATACCCGTGAAACCACACCCTTGTTGCCGTGTCGGCCCGCCATCTTGTCGCCGACTTGAATCTTCCGCTTCATGGCGATGTAGACCTTGACCAGCTTGATAACGCCCGGCGGCAACTCATCGCCGCGCTTGAGTCTCCCGACTTTTTCGTCGTACAGCGTCTGGAGGATCTCGATCTGCTCCTTCGCCCGCCGCTCGATGTCTTCCAATTCCTTTTGTTCGTCCGGGTCGCTCAGAATGATATGGCGCACCGTATCGTCGGGCAGCCGCTTCAGAATTTCCGCGGTCAGCTTGCCTTTCTTCTTCAGGATGACATCGCCGGTTTCCGGGTCCATCAGATCTCGCCCGACGACTTTGCCGAGCAACAATTTCCTGATTTTCTTGGTCTTCTCTTCGTCGATGATCCGCAGTTCTTCATGATGATCGCGCTGCAGCTTCATCTGATCTTCGCTCTCGATGCTCTTCGATCGTTCGTCCTTATCCAGCCCCTTGCGGGAAAAGATCTTGACGTCAACGACAATCCCTTCGACGCCGGGCGGGACGGTCAGAGAGGTGTCCTTTACGTCGCCGGCCTTTTCGCCGAAGATGGCTCGCAGCAGTTTTTCTTCCGGCGTCAGCTGCGTCTCGCCTTTCGGCGTCACCTTGCCGACCAGGATGTCGCCCGGTTTCACTTCCGCCCCGATGCGGATAATTCCGCTCTCGTCCAGGTTCCGGAGCGCCTCTTCTCCGATGTTCGGAATGTCCCGCGTGATTTCTTCCTTCCCCAATTTCGTATCGCGCGCTTCGACCTCGAACTCCTCGATGTGGATCGACGTGAACGCGTCCTCGCGGACCAGCTTCTCGCTCAGGAGAATCGCGTCCTCGAAGTTATAGCCGCCCCAGGGCATGAACGCGACGAGCACGTTCTTGCCGAGCGCCAATTCCCCGTGATCGATCGCCGGGCCGTCTGCCAACACTTGTCCCTTCTTCACCGGCTGGCCGATTCGGACGACCGGCGTCTGAGTGATACAGGTGTTTTGGTTCGAACGCTGGAACTTGATCAGATCATAGACGTCCAAACCCGCGTCGTTGCGCCTGCGGCCCTCCTTCGAGTCCGCCCGGACGACGATCCTGGTCGCGTCCACGCTTTCCACCACGCCGGGACGCCGCGCCTGCACGACGTAGCCGGAGTCCCGTGCGACCACGGCCTCCATCCCCGTGCCGACGAGCGGCGCTTCGGACTGAATCAGCGGGACGGCCTGGCGCTGCATGTTTGATCCCATCAACGCACGGTTCGCGTCGTCGTGCTCGAGGAAGGGCACCAGCGCCGTCGCCACACTGACCACCTGTTTGGGCGACACGTCCATATACTCGATCTTGTCCGGCGTCGCGGTCACGAAATCTCCGCCGTGGCGGGCCGACACCGTTTCGGACACGAGGCGCCCAGAAGCGTCCACTTTCGAGTTGGCCTGGGCGATGATGTATTTGTCTCCTTCAATAGCCGAGAGGAATTCGATCTCGTCCGTCACCCGGCCCTTGACGACCTTGCGGTACGGCGCCTCAATGAACCCGAACTGATTGATGCGGGCATAGGTCGCCAGAGAGGTGATCAACCCGATATTCGGACCTTCCGGCGTCTCAATCGGGCAGATGCGACTGTAGTGCGACGGGTGTACGTCGCGGACTTCGAATCCTGCCCGTTCGCGTGTCAACCCGCCGGGACCGAGCGCCGAAAGCCGGCGCTTGTGGGTAATTTCCGCCAGCGGATTAGTCTGGTCCATGAATTGGGACAACTGACTGCTGCTGAAGAACTCTTTCACCGCCGCGACGACCGGCTTTGCGTTGATCAGATCGTGCGGCAGGACGGTTTCCATGTCGAGCAGGTTCATCCGTTCCTTGATGCTGCGTTCCATGCGGACCAGCCCCAGACGGAATTGATTCTCCAGCAACTCACCGACCGAGCGGACCCGACGATTTCCCAAGTGGTCGATGTCGTCGATCTCGCCTTTCCCCATTTTGAGGTTCACGAGATAGCGAATGACTTCCACGATGTCCTGCGCGGTGAGCGTCCGCTGCTCCAGGGGCAAGTCCAAGCCAAGCTTTTTATTGAGCTTGAGACGGCCGACCGGCGACAAATCGTAACGCTTGGCGCTCAAGAACAGGTTGTCGAACAGCGCACGGGCCGTTTCGACCGACGGGGTTTCCCCGGGCCGCAAGCGGCGATAGATCTCCACCATCGCCTCTTCCTTCGACCCGGTCCGCTCCATCTCGAGCGTATCCAAAATGACCGGCGTGGCGGTCGCTGCATCCAGGTAGATCACCTTGAACTCCTCGATGTCGCTCTCGGCAATCTTCTCCAAGATCTCGGCCGTCAACCGCTGGTTCTTTTCAGCGATCTTGTTCTTTTTGCTGTCCACCAATTCGGTGAGGACGGCGCGCCCGACTAATTCAGCGGCCGGCACAGGAATTTCTTTCACCCCGGCCGCCTTGAGTTTGGCGATTACCGCCCTGGTGAGCTTGGCTCCTTCCCGCACGAGCGGCTCCTTCGAGCCTTTTTCCGTCACCTCGGCGGTTGCGCGGAGTCCGTGATGAATCTCCGGATCGAGCTTTCGCAGAAGCTTTCCCTTGACCACCCGGATTTCCTCCACCGGGTAGTACATCTTGAGCAGATCGTCACCGGAATAACCGAACGCCTTCAGCAGAATCGTAGCCGGCATCTTTCTCCGGCGGTCGATCCGCACGTACAAAATGTCCCGCGCGTCGAACTCGAAATCGAGCCAGGATCCGCGATACGGAATGATGCGGGCGGAGTAGAGAACCTTGCCGCTGGCGTGGGTCCGCCCCTTGTCATGCGTGAAGGAGGAGCCGGGCGAACGGTGCAACTGACTGACGACGACCCGTTCGGTTCCATTGATGATGAAGGTGCCTCGCTCCGTCATTAGGGGCAGTTCGCCGACGTACACTTCCTGTTCGCGTACGTCGAGCACCTTCTTCTTGGGGCCCTTGTCCTCCTTGTCGAACACAACCAGCCGCACCCGCAGCTTTAGCGGCACGGCAAAGGTCATCCCTTGCTCCAGACATTCCCGTTCGTCGTACTTCGGGGTTCCCAGCGTGTAACTGGAAAACTCGAGGACGGCCGTGTTGTTGTAATCGGCGATCGAAAACACGCTCGCCAAGGCCGCCTGCAGCCCTTGATCCTGTCGGCGATCCGGCTCGACCTCCATTTGAAGAAATTCCTCATAGGAGCGCTTCTGGATCTCGATCAGATCCGGAATTTCAATGCTGGTACGGATTCGAGAAAAGTCTTTCCGTTCGACGAACTCTTGAAGAGTCGTTTCGGACATTACCCACTCCTTCGCGTCGGTGATGAGAGGTCATTGGTCGCGGTCTGATGGGGCGGCGCGCCCCATCGACGAGCGACCGTTGACGGTTGGCTTTTTTACTTCACCTCGACCTTGGCGCCGCTCTCCTCAAGTTTCTTCTTCATCGTGTCGGCCTCTTCCTTGGTCACGCCGGTCTTCACGGGCTTCGGCGCGCCTTCGACCAAATCTTTGGCTTCTTTGAGGCCGAGGTTCGTCAACTCGCGCACGACCTTGATGATCTGGATCTTCTTATCCGCAGGCGCAGAGGCCAGCACAATGTCGAAGGAAGTTTTTTCCTCCGCCGGAGCCGCCGCTCCGCCCGCCGCCGGAGCCGCCGCGACCGCCACGGGCGCCGCTGCCGTCACGCCAAATCGATTCTCCAATCCTTTGACCAACTCCGCGAGGTCGAGAACGCTCATGCTCTCGATCGCCTTGATCAACTCCTCCTGCGACAACTTTCCTTCCGTTGCTGGCATGTCTCCCTCCCCTTTCTTTTTGTCTTGAATGGCTGCAATGACTCGGACGAACTTCGTCAACACCGCGTTGAGCGTATACACCACGCCGCGGATCGGCCCCTGCATGGCCGATAGCAGCATCGCGATCAACACTTCTTTCTTCGGCAGTTTGGCGACGGCGGCCCATTCCGCCGGCTGGACGACCTTCCCGTCGAGGACGCCCACCGTAATCCGCATCTTCTCTTCACGTTTCTCTGCCACAATGAAATCGCGAAGAATTTTTGCCGGGAGCACCGGATCGTCGTACCCGATGACGACCGCGGTCGGCCCCTTGAGGTGCGCTTTGAGCCCAGACAGAACCGTGCCGTCCGCTGCTCTGGCCGCGAGCGTGTTTTTGACGACCCGGTATTCCGCTTTGACTCCGCGCAATTGCTTCCGCAGTTCGGTCACCTGATTGACCGACAATCCGGCGCATTCGGTGAGAATGGCCAGCCGTGCCCGCCCGAATTTCTCGGTCAGTTCCGCGACCGCCGTGGATTTTTCTTCCTTCTTCATCGCAAGCCCCTTTCCCCCTCAGTCACTTGCTCGGCTCAACTCCATTGCTTCGTAATGGCGACCGGATCGAGCTTCACTCCCGGACCCATCGTACTTGAGATCGTGGCGCTCTTGAGATACCGTCCTTTGCACGACGACGGCTTCGCCTTGATGACGGATTCCAAAATGGCCGAGGCGTTGTCGTAGAGCTTCTCCGGTTCGAAGGAAACCTTGCCGACAGGAACATGGACAATCCCGGCCTTCTCCACTTTAAATTCCACACGGCCCTTGAGGATTTCCTGAACCGCCTTGCCCACTTCGAATGTGACCGTGCCGGTCTTCGGATTCGGCATCAGGCCGCGCGGACCAAGCACCTTGCCGAGCTTGCCGACGGAGGCCATGAGATCTGGCGTGGAGATGGCGCAATCAAACTCCATCCAACCTCCCCTGATCTTTTCCATTAAATCGTCGGCTCCGACGTAGTCTGCCCCGGCCTGACGCGCTTCCTGCTCTTTTTCACCCTTGGCGAACACCAGCACCCGGAGCCTTTTCCCGGTGCCATGAGGCAGCGAGGTCGTGCCGCGCACCATCTGATCTGACCGCTTCGGGTCGACGCCCAAGCGGAGCGCCAAGTCGACCGACTCGTCGAACTTGGCATATGCGGCTTTCTTCACCGTGTCGACCGCCTCACGCAACCCGTACACCTGCGGCCCTATTTTTTCGAGCGCCGCCTTCATTTTCTTTCCCATACGGAGTACTCCTTCTCTCTTCGATGCCTTGTCAGCCCTGGATGACGACTCCCATGCTGCGCGCCGTGCCCTCGATGATTTTGATCGCGCCTTCCAGATCCGCGGCGTTCAAATCGGCCATCTTTTTCTGGGCAATCTCGTTCAGTTGCTTTTTCGTGATCTTCCCGACCTTGTCCTTCTGCGGTATGCCAGACCCTTTGATAATGCCAGCGGCTTTCTTCAGGAGGTCCGACGCTGGCGGCGTTTTGGTGATGAAGGAGAAGGTCCGATCCTTGTACACCGTGATGACGACCGGGATGACACTGTCCCCTTCCTTCTGGGTCCTGGCGTTGAACTGCTTGCAAAACTCCATGATGTTCACGCCGTGCTGCCCGAGGGACGGTCCGACCGGCGGAGCCGGATTCGCCTTACCCGCCGGTATCTGCAATTTGATCTGCGCCGATACTTCCTTTGCCATCGTTCACTCCCCTCAGCTACCGAGCCGTCAGCCTTCAACTCCAGCGCGACCGTTCACGAAGCTGACGGCTGATTGCTGACCGCCCGACTAAATACGCTCGACCTGCAAAAACCCCAGTTCAACCGGGGTCGATCGGCCGAAGATGCTCACCATCACTTTGACACGACTGTGATCCTGATCTACTTCGTCGACGAGGCCGTTGAAGCCGAGGAACGGACCGTCGATGATTCGTACATTGTCCCCTTTGATAAATTTCACTTGCTCGCGCGGTCCAGCGCTGCCGGCGTCAACCTGCTTCAGCAACGACTCCACTTCCTCCTGCGACAGCGGGGTGGGGTGCGCTCCTCCACCGACAAACCCGGTCACCTTCGGGGTCTCTTTGATCATTTGCAGAGTTTCATCCGCCAGCGGAGTCTCCAACTCGACGAGCACATATCCCGGGAAAAACTTCCGACGCGAAGTACGTCGTTTGCCGTCTTTGATCTCGATGACGTCTTCCGTCGGGACTAAAACCTGGCCCACTTTTTCGACCAGACCCATTTGATTGGCCCGCTCCATCAGGCTGGCTTTGACGCGGCCCTCGAACCCCGCGTACGTATGAATGACGTACCAGTTCTTAGTCATGCTGCCCCATCCTCAGATCCGGTTCACTGCCATCATCATCGCCGCGCTCCCTGCTAAATTAGCTTGCCGACGAGCCATACCAGGAAGGAATCAACCACGGAGAGGTACACCGACATGATGATGCAGAAGACAATGACGACCGTTGTCGAGCCAACGGTCTCTGACCTCGTCGGGAACGACACCTTCTTTAATTCCCCGCGAACATCAGTCAAGAACTCCCGCACTGATTCCGTCATTCGCTTAAACATCGCGACACTCCCCGGCTCACTTCAAATACGTTCCCCTAAAAGCCCAGCGTTTCCGTGCAGTCGCCGCAAAACACTTGCGGCCCTTACTAAAGTCTGGCCTCAAGGTACTCATCCGGTATCCAAGAGCCATCTTACGGCTTCCAGTGCCAGCACGCTTGGGGTGGTGGCAGGGGCACTAGGATTTGAACCCAGACTTTCGGTTTTGGAGACCGACGTGCTGCCATTAACACCATGCCCCTCTCCGAGCCGGTGCGATCAAGAGCGACGCGTGACGACCCAATCGCGCGATTCGTTCCACGCCTCGCCCTTGGTTCGTCACACGACCGCTATTTCACTTCCTTGTGCGGTTGATGCTTCCGGCAGAATTTGCAGAACTTGTTTCGCTCCAGCCGGTCGGGATCATTTTTCTTATTCTTGTTGGTGGAGTAGTTCCGCTGCTTGCAGACCGAACAAGCCAGATCAATAATTTCGCGCATCGCAATCTCCTCGATACAGCGGACACCCCAGAAAGCTGACCGTCCGCAGGAGGCTCATCAGGCCCTCAGCCGCCCCTTTGTCAGTCTGGTGACCGTCCTTACGCCAGAATTTCCGTGACGACGCCGGAGCCGACGGTCTTGCCGCCTTCGCGC
>JBDZUK010000147.1:0-2849 GCA_040255165.1 Nitrospiraceae bacterium
GTTCGGTCGTGTCGTGGGCGCCTCGGAGTCCGTTCACTTCCTCGCCGAAAATGCTGGTTTGGCCCAATTCACGTTCGCGCTGCGCGGCGGCGCCGTCCTCGACGGCTCGGTCGAGCACGGCCATGAGCTGCGCGCGCGTTCCGCCGGTGGAATCGAAGGCGCCGGCTTTGATGAGCCCCTCCAACATCCGTTTGTTCACTTTGTGCAGATCCACCCGCCGGCAAAAGTCGAAGAACGATCGGAACTTGCCCGTCTCCTGCCGGATCGCGATGATTGATTCCACGGCTCCTTCGCCGACGTTCTTGATGGCGGCGAGGCCGAACCGGATCGCCCCGTCCACGACCGCGAAGTTTTTCCGGCTTTCGTTGATATCGGGTCCTAGGACCTTTATGCCCAGGTCGCGGCACTCGGTGAAGTAGCCGACGATCTTGTCGGCGTTCCCCATGTCGCTCGTCATGAGCGCGGCCATGAACTCCGTGGGGAAGTGGGACTTCAAATAGGCGGTGTGATAGCAGAGGACCGCATACGCGGCGGCGTGCGATTTGTTGAAACCGTACCCGGCGAACTTTTGAATCAGCTCGTAGAGCTTGTCCGCTTTCTTCTCGGCGATTTTGTTCTTTTTGGCGCCTTCAAGGAACTGAAGGCGCAGCTTCTCCATCTCTTCCGGCTTCTTCTTCCCCATGGCGCGGCGGAGAATGTCCGCTTGCCCCAGCGAGAAGCCGGCGACCTTGTTGGCGATGGCCATCACCTGCTCTTGGTAGACGATGACGCCGTAGGTTTCTTTAAGGATCGGCTCGAGTTCCGGCAACTCATAGACGATTGGAATCTTGCCCTGTTTGCGTTTGATGAAATCCGGGATCAGGTCCATCGGGCCAGGTCGGTAGAGTGCGATGATGGCGATGATGTCCTCGAAGCGGTCCGGTTTGAGCCCGGTCAGTAGATCCCGCATACCGGAACTTTCAAGCTGGAACAGGCCGATGGTTTTGCCGGACGCAAGCAGTGCGAACGTTTTGGGATCGTCGAACGGCACGCGGTCGATCGCGAAGTCGTGGGCGTCCGGCCGTCCTTCGCGGATCAACCGCTCCGCCCGGTGGATCATCGTGAGGGTCTTGAGCCCGAGGAAGTCGAACTTCACGAGGCCGATTTTTTCGACGTCCCCCATCGAGTATTGCGTCACGATTTCGTCGTTGGCCCCTTTGTAGAGCGGCACGTGATCGGTGAGGGGCTCCTCGGAAATTACGACGCCGGCGGCGTGTGTCGACGCGTGGCGGGCCAATCCTTCGAGCGACTGCGCGACGTTCATCAGCTCGGAGACCCTCGTGTCGGTCTCGACCAGTTCCCGAAGCTTCGGCTCCAGTTCCAACGCCTGTTGCAGGGTGATGTTGAGTTGGTTGGGCACGAGCTTGGCCACTTTGTCGCATTCGGCGTAGGGAATCTCCATGACGCGGCCGACGTCCCGGATGGCGGCCTTGGCGCCCAGCGTGCCGAACGTGATGATTTGCGCGACGTGGTCCGTCCCGTATTTTTCGACGACATAGTTGATCACCTCGCCGCGGCGGTCCATGCAGAAATCCATGTCGATGTCCGGCAAAGCCACGCGCTCGGGATTCAAGAAGCGCTCGAACAACAGGCTGTACACCAGGGGATCCAAGTCGGTGATGCGCAGCGCGTAGGCCACGAGGCTGCCTGCCGCGGAGCCGCGCCCCGGGCCGACCGGGATGCCGCGAGAACGTGCGAACTTGATGATGTCCCAGACGATGAGGAAATAGCCCGCGAAGCCCATGGAGCAAATCACCATCAATTCTTCGCGGAGGCGCTGGTCGTACACCGCGGTCGGAATCTTGCTGGGCCGTTCCTTGAGCCGGGCTTTCAACCCTTCGACGGCGAGATGCTCCACATAGGACTCGCGCGTGTAGCCCTCCGGCACCTTATATTGGGGGAGGTGGGTCTTGTTGAGTATCAGCTCCAGCTCGCATTGATCGGCGATGCGGCAGGTATTCGTCACCGCGTCCGGAAATTCCGCGAAGGCCGGCGCGATCTCCTCCGTCGATTTCACATAGAGCTGATCCGTGTCGAACTTCATCCGGCCGGGATCGCTCAACGTCTTGCCCGTCTGCAGGCAGAGCATCAGCTCATGCGGCCGCGCGTCTTCCTTCTTCAAGTAGTGGCAATCGTTGGTGCCGGCGAGGGGGATGCCGAGCTTCTTGTGGATCTCCATCAGGCCGGCGTTCGCCACGCGCTGATGCTCCAGCCCGTTCGCCTGCACTTCGAGATAAAAATTTCCCTTGCCGAAAATCTCCTGGAACTCGCCGGCCACCGCCATCGCGCCGGTCATGTCCTTCTGACCGATGAGGTACGGAATCTCGCCGCTCAGGCAGCCGGACAGGGCGATGAGGCCCTCGTGATGCTCCTTGATAATCTCCTTGTCCATCCGCGGCTTATAGTAGAAGCCTTCAAGATACGCTTTACTGACCAGCTTGATGAGGTTTTGGTACCCGGTTCGATTCTTCGCGAGGAGAATGAGATGGTAGTAATCGTTGTGGGCGAGCCCGCTGTCTTTCTTCGCCAGCCGGCTCCCCAAGGCCATGTACGCCTCGCAGCCGATGATCGGCTTGACGCCCGCCTCTTTCGCTTTCCGGTAGAACTCCACCGCGCCGAACATGTTGCCGTGGTCGGTCATGGCCACCGCCGGCTGCCCGAACGCCTTGATCTGCTGCACGAGCGGCGCGATCTGATTGGCGCCGTCGAGCAGACTGAACTGCGTGTGGAGATGAAGATGGACGAAGGATGATGCCACGGAGGCGTGTACCTCTAAGACGACCGGACGAGATGGTCGGTCGGGATTCTAG
>JBDZUK010000067.1:0-14733 GCA_040255165.1 Nitrospiraceae bacterium
TGACCCGCGAGCGCGACAAGCTTGAGCGCGCCATCGGCGGCATCAAGGACATGGGCGGCCTTCCCGATCTCATCTTCGTCATCGACACCAACAAGGAAGAGATCGCGATCCAGGAAGCCCGCAAGCTCGGCATCCCCGTCGTCGCCATTCTCGATTCCAATTCGAACCCGGACGGCATCGCCTATCCGGTTCCGGGCAACGACGACGCGGCTCGCGCCATCACCCTCTATTGCGACCTGGTCTCGCGCGCCGTCATCGACGGTATCTCGCAGAGCCAGATCTCGTCGGGTGTCGATATCGGCGCCCAGGCCGAACCCGTGGCGGAAGAGGTTCCCGCCACAGCGGAAGCCCAGTAATCGCCTTATCTCATCGGGCCCGGCTCCGGCCGGGCCCTATCAGGCTTCGAATTCCCCTGCATGCCGGGGCGAAAGACAATTGAGGATACAATGGCTGACATCACCGCGAGCATGGTGAAGGAACTGCGCGAGAAGACGGGCGCAGGCATGATGGACTGCAAGTCCGCGCTGAACGAAAACGGCGGAGACATGGAAGCGGCAGACGACTGGCTCCGCACCAAAGGCCTCGCCAAGGCGGCGAAGAAGGCGGGTCGCGTGGCCGCTGAAGGCCTCATCGGTGTTGTCGCGAATGGCAATGCCGGCGCGGTGGTCGAAGTAAACTCCGAAACCGACTTCGTCGCCCGCAACGAACAGTTTCAGAAGATGGTGGCGGACATCGCGTCGGTCGCACTCGCAAACGAGGGCGATTTCGACAAGCTCATTGCCGCGAATTATCCCGGCGCCTCCAAGTCCGTGAAGGACTACGTGACGGAAATGGTCGGCACCATCGGCGAGAACATGAACGTGCGCCGCGCTGGCTACATCTCGGTCTCTGAGGGTGTCGTTGCCGCCTATGTGCACAATCAGGCCGCGCCCGGCCTCGGCAAGATCGGCGTGCTTGTCGGCCTCGAGTCGAGCGGCGACAAGGCGAAGCTCCTGGAGCTCGGTCGTCAGATTGCGATGCACATCGCCGCGACCAATCCTCTTGCCACGCGCAGGGAGGATCTGGACCCGGCCGTTGTCGAGCGCGAGCGCAATGTGCTGATCGCCGAAGCAAAGGAATCCGGCCGCCCCGACAACATCATCGAGAAGATGGTCGAAGGCCGCATCCGCAAGTTCTATGAGGAGGTCGTCCTCCTCTCCCAGGCCTTCGTCGTCAACCCCGACGAGACGGTCGAAAAGGCCGTGAAGGCCGCCGAAGCCGGAATCGGCGCCCCGATTAACGTGATCGGGTTCGTTCGTTTCGCGCTTGGCGAGGGCATCGAGAAGGAAGAGTCGGATTTCGCCGCGGAAGTGGCGGCTGCCCGCGGCTGACGCGGTCTTTCCGTTGAATTGACGCCCCCTTCGCCAGATGGCGTCGGGGGCGTTATTGTCTCAGTGACCTGCCGGGATTCGCCCGGATCACGGCCCATACGAAAAGGCCCTGGGCCAGCCGCCACGGAAGCAAGTCATGCCGCAAAAACCGCTCTATGCCCGCGTACTTCTGAAGGTTTCGGGCGAGGCTCTGATGGGTCCCGGCCAGTACGGCATCGACATCGATACTGTCGACCGCATCGCACGCGACATCAGGCAGGCGATTGAGGCTGGCGTTCAGGTTTGCCTCGTAATTGGCGGTGGCAACATCTTCCGCGGTTTGTCCGGCGCGGCCAAAGGCATGGAACGGGCCAGCGCCGACTACATGGGCATGCTGGCCACGGTGATGAACGCACTCGCCATGCAAACGGCGCTCGAGGCCATAGGCGTCCCGACGCGCGTGCAGTCGGCGATCCCGATGATGACCGTCTGTGAGCCCTATATCCGGCGCCGCGCGGTACGCCACATGGAGAAGGGCCGCGTGGTTATTTTTGCAGCCGGCACAGGCAACCCTTTCTTTACGACGGACACGGCCGCCGCGCTGCGCGCCGTCGAAATGGGATGTGACGCCTTGCTGAAGGGAACGCAGGTCGACGGCGTTTATTCGGCCGATCCTCACAAGGTCGCCAATGCCGAGCGGTACGACCGGTTGACCTATATGGATGTTCTGTCGCGCGACCTGAAGGTCATGGATGCTTCTGCCATAGCGCTGGCACGCGAAAACGGAATTCCGATCATCGTTTATTCGATCGACGAGCCGGGCGGCTTCGCCGATGTCTTGACCGGGACCGGACGTTGCACGGTCATCTCGGACGCCGCCTGAGCCCTACGAAGAAGAAGGATAGAAAATGGCAGATGACAGTTTCGATATTGATGACGCTGAACGTCGCATGCGTGGCGCGCTGCAATCGCTGAAGCAGGAGTTCGCGGGCCTGCGTACCGGGCGCGCATCCGCAAGTCTGCTCGATCCGCTCGTCGTCGAGGCCTATGGTCAAACCATGCCGATCAACCAGGTCGGTACGGTCGGCGTGCCGGAGCCTCGCATGCTCACGGTGCAGGTCTGGGACAAAGGCATGGTCTCGGCGGTCGAGAAGGCCATCCGGAACTCCGGCCTCGGCCTCAACCCCAACGTCGACGGCACCCTGATCCGGTTGCCGATACCCGAACTGAACCAGGAGCGGCGCACGGAACTCACCAAGATTGCGTCGAAATACACCGAGCAGGCGCGCATTGCGGTCCGAAATGTTCGGCGCGATGCCATGGATGAGCTGAAGCGCCTCGAAAAAGACGCACACATGAGTCAAGACGAGCACAAATCCTGGGGCGAAAAGGTCCAGAAGCTGACCGACAAGATCATAGGTGAGATCGACGCGGCCCTCGCTCATAAGGAAGCGGAAATCATGCAGGTATAAGCTGGGCAGGCAGTTGCCTCGGCGATCTGCGTTACAGGAAAGAACACACGGAACGATGACCCTCTCTTCCGGCCAGACAATGAGCGACGCTGCGCCGGGGAGGCCTCCCCGGCATGTCGCCATTATCATGGACGGCAACGGGCGTTGGGCCACCAAGCGGCACCTGCCGCGCGCTGCCGGACACCGCCAGGGCGTGGAAGCGGTCCGTGTCATCGTCCGGGCCGCAGGCGAACTCGGTATCGAATATCTGACGCTCTACGGGTTCAGTTCGGAAAACTGGAAGCGGCCGGTCGAAGAGGTAAATGACCTCATGGGACTGCTGCGGCTCTATATCCGCCGCGATCTTGCAGAACTTCATCAGAACGGCGTGTGTATCCGCATCATTGGAGACCGGCATCATCTCGAGCCGGACATTGTCGCGCTTATCGAGGAAGCCGAAGCTCTAACTGCCAACAACACCCGGCTTCAGCTCCTTATCGCGTTCAACTATGGCGGACAGAATGAGATTACCTCAGCCGTTCAAAGGATTGCCCATGAGGTGAAGGAAGGGCGGCTCGATCCGGAAGCGATCACTCCAGAAACCGTGGCGCGCTTCCTGGACACGGCCGGCGTTCCCGATCCCGATCTCATCATCCGCACCAGCGGAGAGAAGCGCTTGTCGAACTTCCTCATCTGGCAGAGCGCCTATTCCGAACTCGTTTTCTCCGATGTGCTCTGGCCGGATTTCACGCCGGACAGGTTGCAGGAGGCGATCGCCGAATACCAACGGCGCGACCGCCGCTTCGGTGGCCGACCGGCAGCTGGGACCTGAGGGATGACGGAAACTTCGAGCGCAACGGACCCCGGCCCATCGGCCCGCACAGGAGACCTCAGGGTACGTGTGCTCTCGGCGCTGGTCCTCGCACCGCTTGCGCTTGTAGCTGTATGGCTTGGTGGGTGGGCTTTCGCTCTGCTTCTTGCATCCGCGGCCGTTCTCATGTCGATCGAAGTGACGCGCCTCCTTTTTCCCGGGGATAGGGACATTGGCAGCGCTATTCCCCTCGCAGTAACAGCTGTTCTGGCGATTTTTCTTGCGGCGTCCGGGCTTCCGGATGCGGCACTCGCAGCAGGTGCGGCAGGCCTCGCCTTTTCACTGGCTTGGCGGAGCTGGAGGACGGAACGACTCTCGCCGGCCCTTATCGCCTATCCCTATGTCGTTCTACCGCTCATTGCGCTGATCTGGCTGCGACGGGACGACGACTACGGCCTCGCTGCGGTGCTGTGGTTGCTCACGATGGTCTGGGCGATCGACATATGCGCCTATTTTGCCGGCCGCTTTATTGGAGGCCCTAAGCTTGCGCCGCGCATCTCACCGAAAAAAACCTGGGCAGGCCTCGTCGGCGGAATGGCGGGCGCGGTTGTGCTCTCGCTCGGCTTCTCGATCTGGCTGGGCGAGGGGAGCGCTGTCATTCTCGCTCTTGTGGCGCTGGGCCTTACGGTCCTCGAGCAGGCTGGGGACTTTGCGGAATCGGCGATGAAACGGCGGGCTGGAGTAAAGGATTCAGGTACGCTTATTCCGGGACACGGCGGTATTCTGGACCGTGTCGACGGGCTGATCGCGGTGGTTCTTGGAGCTGCTCTGATCAGTCTCGTTCATGATGCCGCGAATCCAGCGGCCGGAGTTCTGATTTGGCCTTGACCCTTGATGTACAGAAAGATGAGCCCAGCATCCGCGCGGCGTTCGACGGCGTGAAAAAGGTAACGGTGCTCGGCTCCACAGGGTCCATCGGTTGCTCGACCCTTGATCTCATCGCTCGGAACCGCGACAGGTTCGAGCTTGTCGCTTTGACCGCGCACCGAAACGTTGCGGGCCTGGTGGAGCAGGCGCGACGGCTCAAGCCGAGCCTTGCCGTTATTGCGGACGAAAATCTGTATGTGACGCTGAAATCGGAACTCGCCGGAAGTGGGATCGAAGTGGCGTCGGGGGCGGAAGCCGTTGTGGAAGCGGCGAAAAGGCCCTCTGACTGGGTAATGGCGGGGATTGTCGGCGCGGCTGGTCTTGCACCGACGCTGGCCGCCGTTCGTCGTGGTGCTTGCGTTGCCCTGGCCAACAAGGAATGCCTCGTTTCCGCCGGTTCGCTCTTTCTGGCCGAAGTTGAAAAGGCAGGAGCGACGCTGCTTCCCGTCGACTCCGAGCATAACGCCATATTCCAGGTCCTCGACCAAGGCAGACTTGAAGCCGTGGACAGGATTACGCTCACCGCCTCGGGCGGTCCTTTCCGGACCTGGACCCTTGAGGAGATGATGCAGGCGACGCCCGCCCAGGCCGTCGCTCACCCCCGCTGGGAAATGGGCGCAAAGATCTCGGTCGATTCTGCAACCCTGATGAACAAGGGGCTGGAGCTCATTGAGGCGTACTACCTCTTTCCCGTTGGGGAAGGGCGGCTAGACGTCATCATTCACCCGGAATCGATCGTCCACAGCATGGTTGCCTATGTTGACGGCTCGGTACTCGCGCAGCTGGGCTCGCCGGACATGCGCACGCCGATCGCATATGCTCTTGCTTGGCCTGAGAGAATGGCAACACCCGCGACGCGGCTGGATCTCGCCCAGATTGCCCAGTTAACCTTTCAAAGCCCTGATATTGAAAGGTTTCCTGCGCTTGGCATTGCCCGCGAAGCTCTATGTGCGGGGTCAGGCGCGCCGACAGCGCTGAATGCCGCCAACGAGGTTGCGGTTGCGGCATTTCTGACCGGAAAGATAGGGTTCCTCGATATCGTTGCGGTATCGCAATCGGTTCTGGAAATGGGCACGGGCGGGGAAGGTACACCGGCCGACCTTGAAACGGTTTACGAAATCGACCGAATTGCGCGGATTCGCGCAGAGGAATGGGTGCAAAATCACCTGCGGTGACGTAGGCTGTGAGCCGTTCGCGCCCAGGCAGCCGGGGTCGGCCGGGACGTACTGAAGACGGGGAAGAGGACCGTGGCCCTGCGGGGCCACGGTGCCGCTTTATGTGTGGGATGACAGCTTGAACGTGATGGATTTTCTAACGGGTATCGGCGGCTTTGGAGAATCGCTCTGGGGCTATCTCATTCCCTTTCTGTTTGTCTTGACCGTCGTGGTCTTCTTTCACGAACTCGGTCATTTCACCGTCGCACGCCTGTGCGGCGTGAAGGTCGACATTTTCTCCGTCGGATTCGGTAAGGAGATCTTCGGCTGGAACGACAAGCACGGCACGCGCTGGAAGCTTAGCTGGATACCCCTCGGAGGGTATGTGAAGTTCGCTGGTGACGAGAATGCCGCAAGCGTTCCGGATCGCGAGCGTCTGACGCATATACCAGCGGACGAGCGAGCGGGCCTTTTCTACTTCAAACCCTTGCCGCAGCGGGCGGCGGTCGTCGCCGCGGGTCCGGTGGCGAACTTCCTTCTGGCCATTCTCATTTTCGCCGGGATATTTACCTTTGTCGGGCGGACGGTTGCGACTGCCGTGGTGGACGAGGTCAACCCGGACAGCGCGGCGGCGGAAGCTGGCTTCGTGCCCGGCGACCAGATTGTTGCAATCGACGGATCGCAGATATCGAGCTTCGAGGATATGCAGCGCTTCGTGTCGACAAGCGGAAGCAAGCAGCTCTCATTCGAAGTCGTTCGAAACGGCGAGCGGGTCACGCTTCTTGCGACGCCAAGAATCCAGGAAATCACCGACCGGTTTGGCAATGTCCACAAGATTCCGATGTTGGGCATCGTAAGGAAGATCGATAGTGCGAATGTTGAAGTCGTTCGCAGCGATCCCTTCACTGCCGTGTGGCTCGGCGCAAAGGAGACCTGGTTCGTTACCGAGCGGACCTTGAGCTATATCGGGGGCATCTTTACCGGCACGCAGGACGCCGATCAGTTGGGCGGCCCGCTGCGAATAGCGCAAGTGTCCGGGCAGGTTGCAACGATTGGATTTGCGGCCTTGATCAGCATGGTTGCGATGTTGTCGGTGAGTATCGGGCTTCTGAATCTCTTCCCTGTGCCGATGCTCGATGGTGGACATCTGCTGTACTACGCGGTCGAAGCTGTCCGGGGCCGGCCGCTGGGCGAGCAGGCGCAGGAATACGGTTTCAGGATCGGCCTTGCGCTGGTCATGATGTTGATGGTTTTCGCCACCTGGAACGATCTGGTTCACCTCCAGGTCTTCGCTTTTCTGAGTGGTTTGTTCAGTTGATCGCCGGATGCGGGAAAGCCTTGCAACGGTATCGGATAGTCCGCGCGACCGAGGTATACGGGCGGCGCGGCGTGAGAGATTAGGGGACGGAATGGGGCACCTGGCCGCTTGTTTGACATCTGCGAAACGCATTGGAATGGTTTCGCGGACATTCGTTCTCGCTTGGGGACTAGCCATGGTCTGCGCCGGCAGCATTGGCGTTGCTACCCACGCCGAGGCCGCCGAAGATCAACTTGTCGTCACCGAGGTTGAGGTCAGCGGCAACCAGCGTATCGAGGCCGAGACGGTGCGGTCCTATACGTTGATCAAGCCGGGTGCGATCTACAGCCCCGAACTCGCGGACCAATCCTTGAAACAGCTGTTCGGCACAGGCCTCTTTGCCGACATTACGATGCGCCTCGATGGGACGAAGCTCATTGTTTCGGTGGTGGAAAACCCGATCATCAATCGTGTCGCCTTTGAGGGCAACAGCGCGATCAAGGAAGAGGATCTCCAGAAGGAAGTTCAACTGCAGCCGCGCGTTATTTATACGCGCGCCAAGGTTCAGTCCGACGTAACCCGGATGATCGAACTCTATCGGCGTGGCGGGCGGTTCTCGGCGACGATCGAACCGAAGGTTATTCAGCTTCCGCAGAACCGTGTCGATCTCGTCTACGAGATAAACGAGGGACCAAAAACGAAGATCGCGTCGATCAATTTCATCGGCAACAAGGAGTTCAGCGACGGTGCGCTGCGCGAAGTGATCTCGACGAGCGAATCCGCCTGGTGGAAGTTCCTGTCGTCTTCCGATAGCTATGATCCCGATCGCCTGACTTATGATCGGGAGCTGTTGCGTCGTTACTATCTGCAGCGCGGATATGCTGACTTCCGCGTCGTGTCTGCCGTTGCGGATTTGAGCCGCGACGACGCGGCGTTCCACATCACCTTCACGGTGGACGAAGGGGAGATTTACCATTTCGGCGACATCGCTGTCGCCTCCGACCTCGACAAGCTCAACCAGGAAGAACTTGAAGCATTGCTGCTGCCAGTGACTGGTGAGGTTTATGACGCCGGTCTCATCGATAAAACGATCGATCAGCTGACATACGCTGCGGGTACGCAAGGTTACGCATTTGCTGAAGTTCGCCCGCGCGTCAAGCGCCGTCAGGACGAGCGTGTGATCGACTTGACGTTCCAGATCGCCGAGGGCCCGCGCGTTTACGTAGAACGTATCGATATCACTGGTAATTCCCGTACGCTGGACAAAGTGATCCGCCGTCAGATGCGGATGTCGGAGGGGGATGCCTTCAACAAGGTGCTTCTCGACAAGTCTGAGAAGAACATCCGTGCGTTGCAGTATTTCAGCAAGGTCGAGATCACTCAAAATCCAGGCTCGGCTCCGGACAAGACGATCATCGGTGTGGATGTCCAGGAGCAGTCTACCGGTTCGTTGTCGCTGAGCGCCGGCTTCTCGACGCTGGATAACGCGGTCGCCGGTATTCAGCTTTCGGAACGAAACTTCCTAGGCCGCGGTCTGCAGCTCAGCACCTCGCTCTCGATTTCGGCGCGTCGGCAGTTGATCGAATTCCATTACACCGATCCGTACTTCCTGGACCGGGATCTCGTCGGCGGCATAGACATTTTCGGCAGTGAAACGGACTATCAGGACGAGTCGTCGTTCAACTCGCGTTCACAGGGCTTTGGGTTCCGCTTCGGATTTCCGCTTTCCGAAAAGAGCAGGCTCATGACGCGGTATCAGTTCCGTTTCGACGAGATTTTCGACGTTGATTCCACGGCGTCGCTTGCCGTCCAGGCTGCCGAAGGACAGGAGTATCGGTCGATCATCGGCTACGATTTCTACCACGACAATCGAAACGATCCCGTCGAACCCACGGGAGGCTGGGACTTCCTCTTCTCCCAGAACTTTGCGGGATTGGGCGGTACGGTCCGGTTTATCTCCAACGAGGTTCTCGCGCGTTACTACTTCCCGCTGTCCGACGACTTCCTCACGAGCTGGCGTCTCGATGGCGGGTACATTCAGAAACTGGACGATGAGATTCCGCTGAATGACCACTTCTTCAAAGGTGGTAACACGATCCGTGGTTTCGCGAGAGGCGGCGTCGGCCCGCGTGACGTGTCGTCGACGAACAAGGATGCTGTGGGTGCGTTGGCGTACATCTTCGGTACGGCGGAGCTGTCCTTCCCGAACGGTCTGCCAGAGGCACTGGGTATCAAAACATCGGTCTTCGCGGACGGTGGTTACATCGGCCTCTCGGACTATGACAGGACGCTCTACCCGGGCATCGTCGACGACTTCGCGCCGCGTGCATCCGTCGGCTTGAGCCTCTACTGGCAGTCGCCCTTTGGTCCCATTCGCCTGGACTTCGCGCAGGTACTGCTGGATGAGCCATACGACGAGACAGAGGCGTTCCGGTTCAGCGCCGGCACATCGTTCTAGATTGCTGTTCGAGGGACGGCGAGAGAAACCAGAGATCAGAGGGACGTTCGGAAATGCAGTACAAGTCGAGTTTCAAGCATATCGCCGTGGCTTTCGGCCTGGCCTTGGGGGCATTGCTGCCCATGTCGGCCGCACCCGCCTTCGCGGTGGGGCCGGCGGTCGTTCTGATCGTCAATACGGACGCTGTGTTTGCTCAGTCGAAAGTTGGACAGAACATCCGCAGTCAGTTCGAGGAGCAGGCAAAGAAGCTCCGCGCTGAAGGCAAGAAGACGGAGGACGCGCTCCAGGCCGACGCGAAGAAGATTTCGGATGAGCGGGCGCTGCTCTCGCAAGAAGACCTGCAAAAAAAGGTGCAGGCCTGGCAGAAGCGCGAAGCCGAATTCCAGCAGTCCATGCAGCAGAAGAGCCAGTCTCTCCAGCTCGGATTGCAGCGAGCTAACAGCAAGGTGGAAGCCGCACTCCGACCGATTTTCGCCGAAGTTCTCAAGGAGAAGGGAGGCACCGTTCTCTTCGATCAGTCGGTGGTGCTTGCCGGTGGCGCGGATCTTGATATCTCTGCCGAGGTCTTGAAGAGACTCAATGAGCGCATGTCGACCATCGAGCTCAAGCCCGTATCGATCGAGGAACTGCAGGCGGAACAGAAGGCCGCCCAATAATCAAACGGAAGGCGCGCCTCTAGTATGGCCGCCTGGATGCGACGGCCATGACTGACAACCGCTTTTTTCCACCACGGGAACCCCTGTCGCTGGGCGAAATCGCCCGCCGCATAGGAGCTAACCTTGCATCGGGCACGGACGAGGGAGCCACGCTTGATGGCGTGGCTCCGCTCGATTCAGCGGGGCCGCGAGACCTCAGCTTTCTGGACAATCCGAAATATGCAGCCGCCTTCGCGAAGACCCGCGCCGGCGCCTGCATTGTCCACCCCCGCTTTGTCGAGCGAGCACCCGAAGGGATCGCGCTGCTGATTTCGGAACAACCCTACAGGGCCTATGCCATCGCCGCGCAGTTATTTCATCCCGAAGAGGTAACAGGCGGAGACACCTTCGGAGAGAGGGGAGGCATTCACCCCTCGGCAATCGTGCACGCGACCGCCCAAATAGGCGAAGGGGTTACCGTCGAGCCGGGGGCGGTCGTCGGTGCGGGGGTGGAAGTTGGAAGAGAAACGGTGATTGGAACAAATGCCTCCATCGCCAAGGGGTGCACGATCGGCAAGAACTGCTTCATCGGACCAAACACGACGATAAGCCATGCGCATCTCGGCGACCGGGTGATGCTGCACCCAGGTGTTCGCATAGGCCAGGACGGTTTTGGCTTTGCCATGGGCTTGCCGCGTCATGAAAAGGTCCCGCAATTGGGGCGGGTGATTATTCAGGACGACGTCGAGATAGGCGCGAATTCAACGATAGATCGTGGCGCGGGGCCAGATACGGTGATCGGCGAAGGCACCAAGATCGATAATCTGGTACAGATTGGCCACAACGTCGAAATCGGCAGGCATTGCATTGTGGTCGCTCAGACGGGCGTTTCCGGAAGCGCCAAGCTTGGCGATTTTGTCGTGCTGGCGGCGCAGGTCGGCGTGGCAGGGCACCTGACCATCAATAGCGGTGCGCAGATTGCCGCCAGAGGAGCCGTGGTACACGATGTGCCGCCGGGGCAGCAATATGGAGGCGTGCCAGCCAGACCTATAGCTGAGTGGCGGCGCGAAGTTGTCGAAACGCGCAAGCTGGGGCGCCGAAAGAAGCAGACCGGCGGCTCTGACGAATAAGCGACCCTGCGGGTAGTCTTGGAAGGAAGAAGGAATGAGCGAGGCTGAAATATCGGAGACGCTCGGCTATGCCGATATTAACAGGGTGCTGGAACTTCTTCCTCATCGATACCCGATGCTGATGATCGACCGCATCATCGAGATGAAAGGCGACCAATCAGCAATTGGTGTCAAGAATGTGACGAACAACGAGCCTTTCTTTCAGGGGCATTTCCCCGGCCACCCGGTCATGCCGGGAGTCCTGATTGTCGAAGCAATGGCGCAAACTGCTGGTGCGCTTGTCATTAATCATCTGGGCACCTCGGGAAGCAATCAGCTCGTTTACTTCATGACGGTGGACCGCGCACGCTTTCGCAAGCCAGTCCTGCCTGGAGACGTCCTCCATGTTCATGTAACGAAGTTGCAAAGTCGGGGAACGGTCTGGAAATATCATGGTGAGGGACGGGTCGACGGAAAGATCGTCGCCGAATGCGATCTCGGTGCGATGATCGCAGGCCCCGCTCAGAAATGACGCAAATTCATTCAACAGCATCCGTCGACCCCAAGGCGCAGCTCGCGCCCGATGTGAAAATCGGGCCCTATTGCGTTGTGGGTCCGCATGTCGCCATGGACGAAGGGGTCGTCCTCCATTCGCATGTCGTCGTCGAAGGGCATACGAGCATCGGTGCCCGCACGCAGATATATCCTTTTGCGTCCATCGGACATGCACCGCAGGACTTGAAGTACAAAGGTGAGCCCAGCACGCTCGAAATCGGCACGGACAATCTCATACGCGAGCACGTGACCATGAACCCCGGCACGGAAGGGGGAGGCATGGTCACTCGGGTAGGAAATCACTGCGCGTTTCTCGCCAGTTCCCATGTCGGTCACGACTCGATCGTGGGCAATCACGTC
Organism: Nitrospiraceae bacterium; assembly: GCA_040255165.1. GTDB lineage: Bacteria > Nitrospirota > Nitrospiria > Nitrospirales > Nitrospiraceae > JBDZUK01. The sequence continues at coordinate 12,107 of JBDZUK010000067.1, forward strand.
GTCTTTTCGAATAGCGTTCTGCTCGCGGGCCACTGCAAGATCGATGATTATGTCATTTTCGGAGGCGGCGCCGCGCTTCACCAGTTCGGACGTGTGGGGAAGCACGCTTTTATCGGTGGCATGAGCGCTGTTGAGAATGACGTTATTCCTTATGGCCTGGTCGTAGGCAATCGCGCGAACCTCATGGGGCTCAATCTTGTCGGCCTCCGTCGTCGGGGGTTCTCGCGCGAGCAGATGCAATCCATGCGAGAAGCTTACAACCTCCTGTTCTCGAACCAGGGAACGCTGAGGGAGCGGGTGGCCGAGGTGGCGGACAAGTTTGCCGATAGTCCGGAAGTCATGGAGATTGTGGATTTTATTCGCGCGGAGGCCGATCGGGCGATATGCCTGCCGCGGCTCGATCGCGTGACGTGATCCCGGGTTGAATGAGCACCGCAGGGAATAATTTCCGGAAACTCGGCATAGTGGCAGGTGGTGGACCCTTGCCTGTGGCAATCGCCAAGGCGGCAAGGGCGTCTGGCCGCGATGTGTTCATCGTCGGCATTGAGGGGGCCGCCCGCACCGAGATTGAGGATTTTCCGCATGCCTGGGTACGGATTGGCGCGATGGGCGAATTCCTGCGGCTGTTGAAGCAGGCGGGATGCGAAGACCTGGTGCTGATCGGAGGGATCAAGCGCCCTGACTTAAGCAAGCTGGGTCTCGACATGACCGCCGTAAAGCTCTTGCCGAGGGTGGCCGGATGGATGAGGGAAGGCGACGACGGCCTTCTTCGCGGGCTTACCGAATTCCTGGAGAAGGATCATGGATTCAGGATCGTTGGTGCCCACGAAATTGCCGCAAGCCTGCTCGCGCCCGAAGGCGTTATAACTTCCCACACGCCGTCGCCGCAGGATGAAGCCGACATCGACAGAGCTGTTACGGCCGCGCTCGCAATCGGTGCGCTCGATATCGGGCAAGGGGCTATTGCCTGCCGCGGTATTGTCCTGGCCCTCGAGGCTGCGGAGGGTACGGACGAGATGCTGAAACGTGTCGCAAGCTTGCCGCCGGATATCCGCGGACGGGACGAAAAACGGGAGGGCGTGCTGGTGAAGCTCTCGAAGCCCGGTCAGGAACGCCGTGTCGATCTTCCGACGATTGGTGTCGAAACGGTGGAGCGCGTCGCAGCGGCGGGCCTCGCCGGAATAGCGGTCGAGGCAGGGGGCGCGCTGATCGCCGACGTCGACGCTGTTGCGCAAGCAGCCGACCGGAAAGGCATCTTCGTAATAGGCCTTGCTCGTGCCCGGATCGATCGGGCGTCGCCGTGAGCAGCGACGAACGCGGACGACACATCATGCTTGTCGCCGGTGAGACTTCCGGCGACACGCTGGGCGGCGAGCTCATGACGGCCCTGAAGGATATGTCGCCTTTTCCACTCGTTTTCTCTGGAGTCGGCGGCGAGAACATGGAAAGGGAGGGGCTCTCCTCCATCTTTCCGATGACGGATATTGCCGTCATGGGGCCGCGGGAAATTATCCCGCGTCTGCCGCTCATCTTTCGCAGGATATGGCAAACCGTGCGTCATGCTGTGGAGGTGAAGCCGGACATCGTGGTGGTGATCGACAGCCCCGAATTCACGCATATGGTCGCGAAGAGGATCGCACGCCGCGCGCCTTCCATTCCAATCGTGGACTATGTGCTCCCGAGCGTCTGGGCCTGGCGGCAAGGCCGTGCAAAGGCGATGAAGAAATACATTCGCCGTGTTCTCGCGCTGCTGCCATTCGAGCCAGCATTCCTCCGGTCGGTTGGCGTGGATTGCGTTTACGTCGGTCACCCGGCCATCCAGCGGGTACCTGAAGCTGGGGCGGGCGCGCGCTTCCGTGAGGCGCACGGTATTGCGCCAGCGGCGCCTCTTCTTCTTGTTCTGCCGGGTAGCCGTCTGAATGAGGTGAAGCACCTGATCGGCATCTTCGGCGACGTTGTGAAGCAGCTCGCATGTGATATCCCGAATTTGCGCGTGGTCCTGCCGGTGGTTCCACATGTCCGCGACCTCGTCGAACAGGCCGCCTCCTCGTGGCCCGTCGACGTTTTGATCGTGACGGAAGAACTGGAAAAGCGAGCTGCGTTCGACGCAGCGACCGCCGCAATAGCTGCGTCGGGAACGGTTGCGCTGGAGCTAGGTCTTGCCCGTGTACCGATGGTGATCGCCTATCGCGCCGAGGCGCTCGTCGGCTGGTTTGCCCTCAGCGTGCTCAAGATACCGTCTGTCGTTCTCGTGAATCTCATTCTGGACAGGCCGGCCGTGCGCGAATATCTGCAAGGCCGGTGCACGGCAGCCGATCTGATCGATGGACTTCGCCCCCTGATGAGCGACACCGCGGAACGGCGGCGTGCACTGGCCGATCTCGATGAACTTCGTGCACGCATAGGTGTTGACGGCGCACCGCCGAGCCGTCGTGCAGCGCAAGCGGTACTCGAACTTCTGTGATGACAACAAAAAAGGGCGTTCCCGCAGGAACCAGCCCCTACGATAAATATTAATTCTACGAGGCGCCGACAGTAACCTGTCGGCGTTTCTTGTTTTGAATCGGAGGGTTAGAGCGTTTCACTGATTGAGGGAATCGTTTGGGATTCCCATTGAGGCCGGATTG
>JBDZUK010000068.1:0-10102 GCA_040255165.1 Nitrospiraceae bacterium
CTTCTCCTCGGTCTGTGGATCGTCTTCAAACGGACGTTCCGCCGTCCCATTACCGTGCAGTATCCCGACGAGCGACCCTATCTGCCGCCGCGGTGGCGCGGGCGCATCGTGCTGACGCGCGACCCGGACGGCGAAGAACGGTGCGTCGCCTGCTATCTCTGCGCCGCCGCCTGCCCCGTGGACTGCATCGCCCTGCAGGCCACGGAGGATCCGACGGCCCACGAACGCCGCTATCCGGAGTTTTTCCGGATCAATTTTTCCCGCTGCATATACTGCGGCTATTGCGAGGAAGCCTGTCCGACCTATGCGATTCAGCTCGTCCCCGATTACGAACAAGGCGAGTACGCGCGGCGGAACATGGTGTACGAGAAAGAAGACCTGTTGATCGCGGGAACCGGCAAGTATCCGGACTACAATTTTTACCGAGTCGCCGGCGTGAAGATCCGCGGCAAGGACAAGGGCGAGGCCGAGAACGAATTGCCGCCGGTGGACGTGCGGAGTCTGATGCCGTGAATGAAGAAGAGCTGATGGCTGATAGCTGATGGCGGAACAATGAGAAGAGAAGAGCTGATGGCTGATAGCTGATGGCTGAGGCGGGGCCAAGCAGAGCGGATAGCAGATGGCGGATGGCGGGAAAATAGGAAGCATAACGAAGAGCTGATGGCTGGAACCACCGGAGCTGGTGGCTGATGGCTGATGGCAGGTAGCGAAACAGCATGAATGAAGAAGAGCTGATGGCCGATGTTGGCGGATGGCGGCAAAATGGGAAGCACTTCGTTCGTGTCCCTGCTATCGGCCATCTGCTATCGGCTCTTTTCTTGCTATCGGCCATCGGCTCTTTGACATTTTCGCCATCGGCCATTGGCTCTTTGAGCTCTCCTTCTTCTTCGCCATCGGCTATCGGCCATCTGCTATCGGCTCTTTTCTTGCTATCAGCTATCGGCCATCAGCCATCGGCTCTTTAAGGTTCTGAGGTTTCCATGGAGCTTCTCTTCTACATCACCGCCGGGGTCGCCGTCTTGTCGACGGTCCGCGTGATCACCCATCTTCATGCGGTGCATGCCCTGCTCTACCTGGTCGTCTCGCTCATGGCATTGGCCTTGATCTTCTACATTCTCGGAGCGCCGTTCGCCGCGGCCTTGGAGATCATCATCTATGCCGGAGCGATCATGGTCCTGTTCATCTTCGTCGTCATGCTCCTGAATCAGGGGCCGTTGACGGTCGAGCAGGAGCGGCGTTGGCTCACTCCGCGAATGTGGCTGGGACCCAGTCTTCTCGCCCTGCTGCTGTTGGGCGAAGTGGTCTTCATCATCGTGGCGGCGGACACGTTTACCGTGGAAACGGTGGGCATCCAGCCGAAACAGGTGGGGCTCAGCCTCTACGGGCCGTATTTGATCGGGGTGGAGCTGGCGTCCATGCTCCTGCTGCCGGGATTGATCGGCGCCTATCACATGGGCCGCCGCCTTTCCAAGGAGGAACCGTGATGCTGGCGACTCATGCGTTAGTCTTGGCGATGCTGCTGTTCGGCCTCGGATTAATCGGGCTCCTGGTGCGACGCAATGTGCTGTACATGCTCTTGTCCATCGAGGTCATGCTCAACGGAGCCAGTCTCGCCTTCATCGCGGCCGGCTCACGATGGGCGCAGCCGGACGGGCAGGTCATGTTCCTGTTCATCCTCACGCTCGCCGCTGCGGAGGTCTCCGTGGCCCTTGGCATCGTGCTCCAGGTGTACTACCGCTTCCGAACGCTCGATGCCGACGCCTTTAGTTTGATGAAGGGATGAATGCCGTGAAGCGTCGTTCGTGAAGCGTATCTCGCAACCTGAGCTGTCGCTTGCGAGATACGAGCGACGAGATACGAGATGTTGAAATTGTTGTGGCTCATACCCGCGTTGCCGATGGCGGGGTTCCTGTTGCTGGCACTCCTGGGCGACCGGTTTACGAGGCGGCATGTCGCATGGGTTGGAGTCGGCTCGGTGGGTGCTGCCGCCATGATCAACGGACTCGTCGCGGTCGGATTTGTGCGCGTCCTTCCCGACGTCACCTCCTACACGCAAACGCTCTGGACCTGGGTGGAGACCTCCGGCATGGCGACGGGCATCGCGTTCCATCTGGACGCCTTGTCGGTCGTCATGACGCTCGTCATCACCGGCGTGGGCTTCCTCATTCATCTCTATTCCACGGAATACATCATCGACACCGGGAAGGCGGGCGTCTCGGCGCCCGCGGGGCCGGAGGGTGACAATGACGAAGGCTATCGGCGCTTTTTCGCGTACATGAACCTGTTCGTCGCGTCGATGCTGACTCTCGTCTTGGCCGACAATCTGCTGCTGCTGTATCTGGGATGGGAAGGCGTGGGGATCTGCAGTTATCTGTTGATCGGCTTCTGGTACCGCGAGCCGGAGAACGGTGCGGCAGCGCAAAAGGCGTTCATCGTCACGCGCATCGGAGATACGGGGTTCGCCATCGGCCTGTTCGCCCTGTTTGCCTCGTTCAAGACCCTCTCCATTCAGCAGGTACAGACGCTGGCGGCGGAGAGCTGGCCGGTAGGCTCCGGGATCGCGATCGCGGTGGCTGCACTGCTGCTGGCCGGCGCCGTGGGAAAGTCCGCGCAGCTTCCGCTGCAGGTCTGGCTGCCGGATGCCATGGCCGGCCCGACGCCCGTCAGCGCCCTCATTCACGCCGCCACGATGGTGACCGCGGGGGTCTATCTCATCGCGCGCATGCACGTACTGTTCAGCCTGGCGCCGCCGGTGCACGATGCGGTCGCCGTCATCGGCGTCCTGACGTTGTTGCTGGCCGGCTGCAGCGCCCTCGTCCAGCGGGACATCAAACGGGTCCTGGCCTATTCGACCATCAGTCAGATCGGCTACATGTTTTTGGCCCTCGGGGTCGGCGCATGGTCCGCCGCACTGTTCCACTTCGTGACGCACGCCTGTTTCAAGGCGCTCTTGTTTCTTGCGGCCGGAGCCGTCATTCTCAGTCTCCACCATGAGCAGAACATCTTCCGGATGGGCGGTCTGCGGCGCCATTCGCCCGTCACATTCTGGACGTTCCTGATCGGCGCGTCGGCCCTGGCCGGGATGCCCTTGATCACGGCCGGGTTCTACAGCAAGGACTGGATCCTCTGGGAAGCCTGGTCTGCCCCGCTCGGCGGGCCGTGGCTCTGGGCCGGCGGCGCGCTGGGCGCGCTTCTGACGGGTCTCTACAGTTTCCGGCTGGTCTTCCGCGTTTTCTTCGGCGACGTCCGCACGAAGCCGCACGGTCATCCCGGCCCGGCGATGTCGATACCGCTGATCGTGCTCGCGCTGCTTTCGCTTGGCGCGGGAGTGCTCGAGCTTCCCCGCACGCTCGGAGATTCGCCGCTCTTCAGCCAGTTCCTGTCCTCTGCCTTGCCGCAGCTTGAACCGACGGTGGATTCGCTCGTCCCGTCGGAAGGAGTCCTGCAGCTCGCGGTCACCCTCCTGTCTCTGCTCGGCATCGGACTGGCCGCCGCCTTCTTCTTGCCGGCCCGCGGAGCGGTCGAACATGTGGCGAATACGGCCTGGGGGCGCGCCCTGCGCATGTTCTGGCTGGAGGGCTGGGGATTCGACCGACTGTACGAAGTCCTGGCAGTCCGGCCGTGGCGGCGGCTGACCCGCGACGCAGAAGATGCCATCGACGCCTGGTATGACGGGCTGGCCGAAAGTCTGCGTCGTTTCCACGTCTCGTTGAGCCGCACCCAGAACGGAAACCTCCGTTGGTATGCAGCCACGGTCGGCCTGGGAGCGCTGGTGCTCGTCGGCTTTTTTGCTTTTTGAAGGATAGGTAGGCCGCGCTCATGATCCTGTGGTCGCTGATAGTGATTCCGCTGGTCGCGGCGCCCCTGGCCTGGTGGGCGGAATCCCGATCGCGGCATGCTCCGCGTTGGATCGCGATCGGAGCCTTGGCGCTCGATCTCGTCTTCGCGCTGCTTGTCTGGTCGCAGGACCGGTCCCTTCTGGCCTCGGGAGACGGGCGCTGGCTCCTCGAGTCCTCGGCCGCCTGGATTCCCCGTTGGGGCATCACTCTGCACCTGGGCCTGGACGGCCTCAGCCTCGTGCTGATTGTCTTGACTGCCTTTCTCGGGCTGATGGCGGTCGTCTCCTCCTGGACGGAGATTCAGGAGCGCGTGGGCTTTTTCCATTTCAACCTGCTCGCCGTGTTGGGCGGCGTCGTGGGAGTCTTTCTCGCCCTCGACCTGTTTGTGTTCTTTCTCTTCTGGGAGCTGATGCTGGTGCCGATGTATCTGCTCATCGCGCTCTGGGGCCATGAGAATCGGCGCTACTCTTCATTCAAGTTTTTCCTCTTCACGCAAGCCGGCAGTCTCTTCCTGTTGATCGCGATCGTCGCCCTGGCCGTGCTCCACCGGGAGACGGCCGGGAGGCTGAGCTTCGACTATGCCGATCTGCTCGCGATGGTCATCGCGCCGCAGACGGCCGGATGGCTTCTGTTGGGCTTCTTCCTCGGCTTCGCGGTGAAGCTGCCCGCCGTGCCGTTCCACACCTGGCTGCCGGACGCCCACACCGACGCGCCGACGGGAGGCAGCGTGATTCTGGCCGGCCTGCTGCTGAAGACGGGCGCGTACGGCCTTCTCCGGTTTACGATTCCGTTGTTTCCCGAAGCCGCCGCCGACTTCGCGCCGGTCGCGATGGCGCTCGGGGCCACGGGCATTCTCTACGGCGCCGCGCTCGCCTTTGCGCAGACCGACTTTAAGCGGCTGGTCGCGTACAGCAGCATCGCCCACCTCGGGTTCGCCCTGCTGGGCATCTTCGCCATGACCGGCCTGGCCCTCCAAGGAGCGGTGATGCAGCTGGTCGCCCACGGAATCAGCACGGGCGCGCTGTTCATGCTGGCCGGCGCGCTCCAGGAACGGCTCCACACCAGGGACATGCGGCGGATGGGAGGCCTGTGGGCCGTCGTGCCCCGCATGGCGGCGCTGACATTATTCTTTGCCGTCGCGTCGCTCGGGCTGCCGGGCTTGGCGAACTTTATCGGCGAGTTTCTCGTGCTGTTCGGCTCCTTCGAAGGACACCCGGTATTCACGGTCCTGGCCGCGACCGGCATGGTCGCCGCCGCGATCTATGCCCTGGCGCTGCTGCAACGGTCGTTCTTCGGGCGCCCGGCCGACGAGCGCCGGCTGCCCGACCTTTCCCGCCTGGCCTTCGCCTCGCTCCTCGCCATGGCGGTGGTCCAGGTATGGTTGGGGTGGTACCCGAGCCCCGTGTTGAAGACGACGGAGCCCGCGGTGCAGCTTCTTCTCCGCGAACGGACCCAGGCCGCATTCATCATTCCTGATTCTTCAGTGCCCGCTCATTCTTCACGGGAGCGCCAATGACGTCCGCCGACCTCGCGGCCCTGTCGCCCATCCTCGTGCTCGGCGGATTATGCATCGCGGTGATGCTGACGATCGCCGCCCGCCGCGATCATGCGACGATCGCCGCCCTCTCCATCCTTTCGTGCCTCGCCACGATGGCGGCCCTGCCGCTCGCGGCCAGCGTCGTGCCTCGGACGGTGACGGGGTTGTTGATCGTCGACCGCTATGCGCTGTTCTACATGGGGCTCCAGTTGGCCGCCACGGCGGTCGTGATGGCGCTCTCGTTCGAGTATCTCCAGATGCATTTCCAAGAGCATGAAGAGTTTGAGGAATTCTATGTGTTGTTGCTCCTGGCCACGTTCGGCGGCGTCATCATGGTCGCGAGCGGCCACTTCGTTTCGTTCTTCCTCGGGCTGGAATTGATCGGCGTCTCGCTGTACAGCCTCATCGGCTACCTGCGAACGCGCCGCGGGCCTCTTGAGGCCGCCGTGAAGTATCTGGTCCTTTCCGGAGCTTCGTCCGCATTCCTGCTCTTCGGGATGGCGCTCATGTATTTTCAGGCGGGCACGATGGCGTTCCGTGAGCTGACGTCGTCGTTCTCGGCTCAGACGGAGGCGCCCGCGCTGTGGCTCGCGGGGTTTCTCCTGATCCTCGTCGGGATGGGGTTCAAGATCGGCATCGTGCCGTTCCATCTCTGGATTCCCGACGTGTACCAAGGAGCGCCCGCGCCGATCACCGCGTACGTCGCCACCGTCTCGAAGGCCGCGGTTTTCGCGCTCCTCCTCCGCTTCATCGAGGATCTTCAGGCGCTGCAACTTGGCGGACTAGGAGTCCTCTTCGGGATGCTCGCGGCCGCGTCGATGTTCGCCGGCAACGTTCTCGCCTTGCTCCAGGACAATGTGAAGCGCCTGCTGGCCTACTCGTCGATCGCTCACTTCGGCTACCTCCTCGTGGCGCTGTTAGCCGGCGGCCCGCTCGCCGCCGAAGCGGTCGCCTTCTACCTCGTCGCCTATTTCGTCACCACGTTGGGAGCCTTCGGCGTCGTCACCGTGCTGTCGCACGAGGCCCGCGACGCCGATTCGATCGAGGACTACCAGGGGCTGTTCTGGACGCGGCCGTGGCTGGCCGGCACGTTCATGCTGATGCTCTTGTCGTTGGCCGGAATTCCCGTGACGGCGGGGTTCGTCGGAAAGTTCTATGCGATCGCGGCGGGCGTCAACAGCGGGCTTTGGCTGCTCGTTGTGCTGCTGGTCGTCAATAGCGCGATCGGGGTCTACTACTACCTCCGGCTCATCGTCACCATGGTGGACACCCCGGCCGTCCGCGCGGCGGAAGTGCCTGGATGGCGGACGATGCGTGTGGAATGGACCGTCGTGGTGCCGCTCAGCCTCGTCACGTTCCTCCTGCTCTGGCTGGGCCTGTATCCGGAGCCCTTCATCCGGCTGATTCAGGCAAGCCGGTTCTGAGTCGGTGGTTCGCTCGGCTCGGCTCATCCCAATTTTTGTGTTGCGATGCTTCTTCGATCGCTTGGCACAACGTTTCCACGGCGGACTCTTTCCTGACATATCCGCAAATACCGGCCTCCCTCATCATCTGGGCAAGGTCTCCCTCCTCGTGCACGGACAGCCCAATGACGGCGATGTGCGGGAACTCCTCCTTAATGCGTTTGGTGGCCTCAATGCCGTTCATCCGCGGCATGTTGATGTCCATCACGACCACATCAGGTTTCAACTTGCGCACCAAGTCGATCGCCTCCTGGCCGTCGCCCGCTTCCCCCACCACGTGCAGATGGTCGAAGATACCGACAATACTCCGCAGACCTTGCCGGAGCATGGCGTGATCGTCCACCAGCAGCACGCGGATGAAGCGCGCCGAAGCGGACGAAACTGGTGGGACTGCCGGGATGAATTCCACAGGATTGGAGCGGTCTTCGCGCATGTCCTGCTGGTCTCGCTGGTCCCGCTCGCCACGCGTTTCCACCGGCAACAGGAGAACCGCCGTTGTCCCCTGTCCTGGCGCCGACTCGATCTCAAACTGCCCTCCCAACGCCATCATGCGCTCACGAATACTGAACAGGCCGAATTTCGAGGACATGGGAGTCGCAGTCTGTTCAGCAACAGCAGGAAGCTCAAACCCGCACCCTTCATCCCGGACCTGGAGGCACACGCCACCTGCAGGGCATTGCAGGCGCACCGTGGCCCGGTCGGTCTGGGCGTGTTTTGAGATATTTATCAACAGTTCCCGGACGGACTGGAACAGCAGCACGGCATGATCTTCCGGGATCGAGACTTCCGGTGGCTCCGGCATCTCGATGACGACCGTCAGGTTGTACCGTTGCATTTGCTCGGCCAGCCAGCGTAGCGCCGCCGGCAAACCAAACTCGCGCAGGACCGGCGGACGGAGACTGGCCACCAGCGTGCGGGTATAGGCAATCGATTCATTGAGTGCGTCTTCCGCGTGCTGGATCAAATCCGCATATTGGAGAAGGTCTCCATTGGCGCGCTTCAGCTGTCCCAGCTTTATTCGTCCGAGCACCAACAATTGCGCGAGATGGTCGTGCAGTTCTGCGGCAAGCTTCGTTCGTTCGCGGTGTTCGGCCAGATTCAGCTCGGTCGCCAGCGCCCGCAACAGGTTCTGTTTCGCGAGCAACTCTGCCGTTTGGTACTCCACGAGCCGTTGAAGGCTGTCCGCGCGGATGGATTCGCCGACGTCGACCAGCAATCCGCGAAACCGCACCGGACGATGCTCCTTCAGCCGAATTCGGGCGATCATAGCCAACCAGACGATTCGGCCGTCCGCGGCGATGACCCGATACTCGACCCGGAAATCTCGCTGGTTCGCCCCGGCGGCCTTGCACTGACCGACGGCAAACGCACGATCCTCAGAATGCATCAGGTCTGTCCAAAAGTCCGGCTCCGTGAGCCATCGTTCCACCGGATATCCGAGCATGGCCTTGGCGCGCTGGCTGACGAACGTGAACCGCCACGGGTCCGCATCGGCCTCCCAGACGATGGCGTCCAGCCCTTCCACCAGATCCCGATAGCTTTCCACCGACTCGTCCAGTTGCTCTTGCGTTCGTATGGTCGCCAACGTGAGCTGCTCGTTCACGTCGCGAAGGCGATCGCTCATCATAGGGTCCGGCATAGATGCTCCATTTCTAGGCCTGTCAGCCTTTGCTCCGCGGTGAGCTGTTAATCCGCCGCGGAGTGCCGGTCATTAATCCCTCGTACCCCCGGAGCCCTTTGCCGATGACGAGACCCTCGTTCGTGATCTCGTACAGGCGCAACTCCTTGCTGTGTTGACTGCCGCGCAGTTTGACGACCGCGATGATCCGGTTGAGCTGGCCCTCCAGCTCGAGATAGCGCTGCAGGAGGATGCCGTCGGTCAGGAAGGCCGTCCCGTGCGGGCTGAACCGCAGGTCGATATACGAGTCCACCACTTCCACCGTCATGAGCAAGGTGATGCCCATCGAGGTCAGCATGGCCACCATCCGGTGCAGCGTCTCGCGGAAATCCTCCCGGAACGCCGGTGCGAGCGCCAACTCCAGGCCCGAGAGCGAGTCGATCACGACGCGCTTCACGCCGTGCGCCAGCACCACGGTGCGGACCTCCTCCAGCGTTTCGTCGAGTGACAGATCCAGCGGACGCAGGTAGATGACGTGAAGCAGCCCGTCTCGCATGTGTCGCGCAATCGTCTGTCCCAACGGATTGGTCTTGAGATACTCCGAGGGACGCTTCTCGAACACTGCGAGCAGCCCCGGTTCTCCCCGGTCGGCGCCCTCGGCGAGGAACTGCATGGACAGGACCGTTTTCCCCGAACCGGAAGGACCGGCCACCAACAGAGATGACCCGGAGGGAATCCCGCCCCCCATGAGCTCGTCGAGTCCACGCACCCCGGTTGCGACGCGGGCAATCTCTTTGGATGGCATGCCGATCTTCTTCGTGTCCTCCTCCTCGACTTCCCGCGGGACCGGCAGACGAGGAAAGACCTGCACGCCCCGGTGGGTAATGCGGAACGTCTGCAGCCCGGGGACCGGGGCGCCCCCCCGCATCTTGACGACCTGCAGCTTCCGCACGATGGAATTCCGCTCGATGCTCTGAAACAGCCACAGGATGCCGTCGGCCACGGTGAAGATCGGGTTGTCCTCTTTTTCGGCATCCTGGTACTCCCCCACCAAAAACGTCGTGGCCTGCCAGCTCGTCAGCTGCAGGGCGAGCCGCTGCACGAAAGCTTGCAGCGACAACTCCTCATTGAGCTCGGGAACCTGAGACGCGCGGATCACCGACCGGAAGGAATCCACGATCACAAGGCTTGGATTGACTGCTTCGACCTCCGCGACGATCCGCTCCAACACCTTCCCGAGCCCCGCTTCCAGGATCTCGTGCGCGACCGAGATGAAGCGGATGGAGGTGTTGACCTTCGCAGCGTCGAAGAACGCGAACTGCTGCTGGTACCGGAGGAGCTTCAACGGCGGCTCGCCCAGGACTGTGATGTACAGGGCGGGTCGTTCCGGAGTGGCCAAGTGAAAGCAGATTTGTTGCGCCAGCGTGGTCTTCCCGGCTCCCGGGCCGCCCGCAAGAAGGTTGAAAGAAAATTCCGGCAGGCCCCCGCCCAGGACTTCATTGAGCCCCGGAACGCCGGTGTCGAGTCGCACGATGGGCACCTTCTCACTCATGCTGCTTCTCCTCTGGTGTGGACGCGAGCAACTCCGGCCACGCATCCTGTAAGAGCTGCCGGGTCAGCCGCTCCCCGATCAAGGTCGCCAGCA
>JBDZUK010000068.1:10202-11635 GCA_040255165.1 Nitrospiraceae bacterium
TTTATATGGGATTGCCTTTAAAATGGCAATGGTTGTAGGCGAGAAATATGAGTGAAGACTAGGGAAATTCCTAGTTGCGCTAAAACTTTAGTACCGACTCCGACTCCGCGAGCGCAAAGCGGCAGTGATAGTCGTCGTGCAGCAAGGCGCACCTTCCGCCGCAGTGATCTGAAAGAGATCGTCGGCTCCAGAAGGGCCCCCATCCGCCGCCATTACATCCGGCAAGATCATGCCGACGGGTAAGAACGTCAGCCGGCCGTTGCATATCATCCCTGTGCCGACGAGTCTCTGATGGACACTTTTCATGCCGAACCTGCTTATCCCTCGCGATCGACAGCATCGGGTTGCACGATGGCCAGGCGGTTCATGACGCGCTCGGCGCCGGCCTGGAACGCGTTGTCGATGGCCGCCTGCATCTCGTCACGGTCTTCGACCGAGCCGAACAGATAGACCACGCCGTCCCGTACCGTCACGTCGACGCGGTCCGCATCCACATAGGGGCTCCAGCTCAACTCGCTTTCGATGGCCCGCTGGAGCTTTCGGTCGGCCCGCGCGATGCCGGGTTGGACCGGCTCCGCGTCGAAGAGGACGATCGCGTCCAGGTCTTGCGGCTCCCCTTGCGTCTCCGCGACCTTTAGCCGATTCTTGACCTCGGACACCCCTTCGAACTGCATGGCGACGTCTTCCGCCGCGCGCTTCGCGCGGCGACTGTCCACTCTGCCGCTCAACGTGACCCGACCATCCTTCACCGTCACCTCGACGTCGCGCGGATCGATCATGGCGTTCGACTTCAACTCACCACGGATCGCCCGTTCGATGTCTCGATCAGGCTGACGCTCGGTTCCGGCCGCCGGTCCCCGCGGACCGCTCCACCAGTCCACGTCGTTCCACACGAAATGCATCACGGTCTCGTAGGGCGGCACGTTCGCCATGTTTCGCTTCGAGGAATGGGCGAACAGGTGCAACTGCAGTCCCGTCCGATCGGCAGTGCCGCTTTCGCGGATCCGTTCCTTGATCTCCTGATTCTCTTCATAATCCCCCTGCCATCGTTGGCCGCGGAGCACCTGGCGAATCTCCCTTCGGTCTGGGAAATCGGGCACCTCGCCTGTTTCTGGATCCCTGACCTCTTCGGTCAGCATGAAGTGGCACTCGAACTCGTCGTAGAGAATATCCGCGTCCTTCCAGACCCTACAAGGTCCTCCCCAACCCGCCACGTAGGCGAAGGTCTTCGGCAAGATCGCCTCACCATGCTTGGTCAGACCATGAAGATTGACGAAACTGGCAATGCCCCCGCTCTGGTACGGACGGTCGCCGCGGAATTGATTCATGAAGACGGTGTAGGTATGGCCGTTCGTACGGACGTGGCCCGTGACGATCCCGGTATTGTTCCGCTCGCGGACCAAGACGGTCGCAGTCCCCGGTCCGGTCCAGAC
>JBDZUK010000068.1:11735-14563 GCA_040255165.1 Nitrospiraceae bacterium
CCTCCTTCGAGAGCACATCGAAGACGCCGCTTGTCCTCAACCCTAACCCGTCTGGGCTGTTCGGCTGCAATCGATGTACCGGTGATTTCGCACGACCGGATGCTTGCCGTCGATTTGTGAACGAGGGCCTTCCAATGCCCAAGGGCCATGACGGCACTTGCGCTGTGCTGCTCTGCAGCCGGCGCTGAACAAGATGTCGCTGGCCGGACAGCATGTCCGGTCAGAGATTCATCCAGAGCAGCAGCTCACCGGCTCCGATCGAACAAGGGAATCGAGCCGGGCTCCGACAGAAGGAATGCTGCTTGCACCGCGGTAAGGATCCATGGTTCACACAAATACTGTTCGACCGACCGGAGGAGACCGGGCATGGGACTGCTGATCGAGCAGCTCTTCACGGCGTATGTGGCTTATCTGCCATGGCTGATTTTCGTGATCGGGCTCCTCTTTATGATCGTGGGATCGACCGCCGGACATCGTGGCCGCAGGCTGGCGGTGATCGGGATCGCAGTCACGGCCACCGCGGGCGTGTGGCTCCTTGCTCAGCTGCTGGTCTGACCGGGCGCCTGCCATGACGTTGCACGCCTACCAGACCATGGCGGATGCCGTGCGCGGACTGCGAGCGCGAGGCTTCACCGCCGACTTTACGATCCGGACGGAAACCGGCGAAGCGTCCGCCGCCGGCCGCTCCTTCAAAGCCGAAGACCTCACGATCGTGGAACATCATCGGTTCGAGGGGATGTCGGACCCGGACGATTCGTCGATCCTGTTCGCCATCGAGGGATCGGATGGAACCAAGGGATTGTTGGTCGACGCATACGGGGTGTACGCGGACCCGGGCATCGCCGAGGTGTTGCGGAAGGTTCGGGTCGTCCCGGATGCAGGGCCGGCGGAAACGGTCACCGGCATACCGGCATGAAAGACAGGTACGGCTCATGAGACGGATCGGACTAGTCGCGGCGTGGGCGGCATTCGCGGGATGTTTGACACTGCTCTCGCTCGAAGTTTTCGCGGCACAGGCGCCTACGCTTGCCTCGACTGCCACGGGAGCGATCACGTTTCCAACCTCCTGCACGGAGCCGGCGCACGCGAAGTTTCTCCGCGGAGCCGAGGCCCTGCACTCATTCTGGTACCCGGTGGCGCTCGAGGAATTCCGCGAAGTCACCCGCTTTGATCCGGACTGCGCGATGGGCTACTGGGGCGAGGCCATGGCGCACAACCACCCCATCTGGGGCGATCCCCAGGACACGCAGGCCGGTCGCGCCGTGCTGGCCGAGCTCGCGCGGACCGCGGGCCCGTCGTCCGCCACCGAGCGGGAACGCCGATGGATCGAGGCCGTCCGGCTGCTGTACGGGGATGAGGACAAGGCGCACCGAGACCGGGCATACGCCGCCGCGATGGAGCGGATCCACCGTGACTACCCGGATGACGAGGAAGCGGCGCTGTTTTACGCGCTCGCACTGCTCGGAACGGCTCGGACGGACCAGGATGCCGGGGAACGGATCCGGATGAAAGCCGGCGCGATCGCGTCCGAAGTTTATCGCCGCCACCCGAACCATCCAGGGGCGGCGCATTACGTCATCCACGCTTACGACGACCCCGAACATGCGCACAAGGCGCTCGATGCGGCGCGGCGCTATGCCGGGCTCGCCCCCGACGCTCCACATGCGCTTCACATGCCTTCCCACATCTTCCTGCAGCTCGGCATGTGGGACGAGGCCGCGGCCTCGAACGAGGAGGCCTGGACCGCCTCACGCAAATGGGTCCGACGCCGGAATCTGCCGGCAAGTCGCCTCGACTTTCACAGCCTTCACTGGCTGACGTACGTCTACCTGCAGCAGGGCCGGTACGAAGAGGCCGAGGCACGCCTGTCCGCGATGCGACGGGCAATCGAGGCCGCGGGCGTGCCGAACGATGACCCCCGCAGCCTGGTGTTCGCGGCCTTGACGTACGGGCAGGCGGCCGCCGCCTTCCTCGCGGAGACGAAGCGATGGGCCGAGGCCGATTCCCTGCTGAGCTCCCGCAGAGGACCGGCTGCCGAGACGGAGTCCTCCGACCTCCCGGAACGGTTCCGGCCCTACGCGGCTCTGGCACGGATCCCGGCGACCTTCGCGCGCGGCATGGCGGCGGCCGCAACCGGGTCGGACGAAGCGCAACGGGCCGTGTCCTCCTTGCGGCGGTTTCGCGATCGATACCAAACGTCCCCCGAGCCGTCCATCGCGCGGGCCGCCGTCGTAGCCGGGATCCAGGCCTCTCTCATCGAGGGGCAGACGCATGCGGCGGCCGGGCGGCGCGAAAAGGCGATCCTCCTGCTGCGCGGAGCCGCCGAGGCCGAAACCCGGATGCCGCCCCCCTCCGGACCGCCGGCCGTGATCAAACCCTCGCACGAGCTGCTCGGCGAGGCATTACTGGAGGCCGACCGTCCCGGCGAGGCGTCGGCCGCATTCGCCGTGTCGTTGGACCGACACCCAAATCGCGCCGCATCCTTGCTCGGCGCGGCTCGGGCCGCGGACGAGCGCGGAGACACGCCAAGGGTGGCCGGCTACTACGCCGCGCTCGCCGAGCAATGGAAGCGGGCCGACGACGAACTTCCCGGGCTCATGGAAGCCAGGTCCTACGGAGAGAAGACGCCCGGCTCGGTCGCGGAACGCTCCCGCGAGGATCAGCTTCAATGAGACGCATCGATCCTTCGGCGGGCCGGCCGGGCGCGGACGCGGCAGGGCGGGAACGGCGTCGGGATCGGAGCTGCGCATGAAGATCGAGGATGCCCTGCACATCGGGATATCCGGGTCGTACGGCGGATTCAACCTGGGCGACGAGGCCATCTTGTC
>JBDZUK010000069.1:0-14481 GCA_040255165.1 Nitrospiraceae bacterium
GTCGGGCTTATGACCCTCGCCTTGTTCGCGTACTTGGCGGCAGTCTATCTATTGGCGGAAATCCACGAACCGGACTTGCTGCCCTTGTTTCGCCGCCGGGCGCTGGTCTCCTGGAGCATCCTGACGCTTGCCGGCGCGGCCGCGATTGTCCTTGCCAAAACCGGGGCCCCGGAAATCTATCGGGGCCTGCTGCACACTCCGCTCGGCCTCACGGGGTTGAGTGCCTCGGTCGGTGCCGCGCTGTTCAGTCTCGGCGCGTTATGGGGCGGACGCTACGGCTTGGCCCGCGTCGGGGCGGCGGGGCAGGGCGCGACGATGATCTGGGGTTGGGCCTTGGCCCAGTACCCGTACCTCGTGGAACCGGACATTCTCATCTCCGATGCCGCTCCCGCCGCCACGCTCCGCCTGTTGCTCTGGAGCCTCGTTCTGGGATCGTTTCTTTTGTTTCCTTCGCTGTATTATCTCTATCGTGTATTCAAGAGTTAACGTCCGTCCAAGGAGGCCGTCATGAACCGATCGTTGGGCTTCTGTGTCGCCGTGGGCCTTGCGGCGGCCACGTTGTTGTTGAGCGTCTCCATCTCGCTGCATCAGGGGCACTCCCAGGCGCAGGAGCTGAAGCGCTTTCAATACAAGGTCGTCGAAGTGCCCGCCGACACGTTCGCGATGCAACAGACGTTGAACGAGTATGGGGCCGCCGGATGGGAGTTGGTCGCAGTCGGCATGGGGGAAATGACCAATCCCCGGCTGGTGTTCAAGAAGTAAGCAGTATTTAATGGCTGATTGCGCATTGCCATAAGACGTCACCCTGAGTGGTCGATTATCGGTCATCGGTATCAGCGATCAGCCGTCAGCAATCGGCTCTCAGCGATAAGCCATACGTCCTTTTCCCGTTAGCCCATCTTGTCCCGCCCGGGACAAGCGCTCCCGGCCTTCACGCCCCGTTCAGCGGAAAAACGCCCATTCCGGTCGGCCCGTCCCTTGCACCGCGAAAAGCGAGGGGGTTCGCCATGGCGGAGGAGACTTTTCAAGGGGACGTTCCGGAATCACACAGCATCGACGCGTCGAACGTGACCACGTCTGAACGCTGGTTGTACTGGGTTGCCGGCGGAGCCGCGATCGTGCAAGGCCTCCGTCAACGAGGTTGGGGAGGCATGGCACTCGCGTTCGCGGGGACCGGGTTAGTGTACATGGGCATCACGGGACGCAGCCCGCTCTACCGGGCCCTGGGATTTCACCTGGTCGAGACGACCGGCGGCCCGCAACGTCTCGTCGTCAGAAAAACCATGACAATCGGGCAGCCGGCGCATGAACTGTACCGCTTCTGGCGCAAGCTCGACACGCTTCCCACCATCATGACGCACCTCGAATCGGTGGACGTCCTCGACGAGAAGCGGTCCCGCTGGACCGTGAAAGGTCCCGCCGGCAGCCGCGTGGTCTGGGACGCGGAGATCGTCAACGAAGACCAGGACAAACTGATCGCTTGGCAGTCCTGCGACGGCTCGCAAGTCGACCACTGGGGCGTCGTGCGATTCGCGCCGGCCCCGGGCGACCGCGGGACCGAAGTCACGATCGAACTGGAATACGAGCCGCTCGGCGGTTCGTTCGGGGCGGCGCTCGCGCGCCTGTTCGGCGAGAATCCCGAGCAACAGATCGAAGACGACCTGCGTCGCTACAAACAGTTCATGGAAGCGGGAGAAATCCCGACGATCGCTGGCCAGCCGAGAGGACCAGACCGACTGTCCCTCCGCCGGCTCGGGGCGGGTCGAACAGCGGCATTCGTGTCATCGGCCGCCGCGGAGTCCGGCAGACCGCTGCCCGCGGCCGGAGGTGCGTCATGAAAGCCGTCTGCTGGCAGGGCACGCAGGACGTGATGGTGGACACCGTCCCCGATCCGAGTTTGTTGAACCCCAGAGACGCCATCGTCAAGACGACGCTCACCGCGATCTGCGGGTCGGATCTCCACCTCTACAACGGCCACAATCCGACCATGAGGGCCGGCGACATCCTGGGCCATGAGTTCATGGGCGAAGTCGTCGACGTCGGGTCTCGCGTCACGGAGGTGCGTCCGGGGGATCGGGTCGTCGTGCCTTTCGCCATCAGCTGCGGGCATTGCTTTTATTGCCAGCGCGGTCTCTGGTCGCTCTGCGACAACAGCAACCCGAACGCTTGGATGGCGGAGGAACTCTACCAGGATTCCACCGCCGGCCTGTTCGGCTATTCGCATCTCTTCGGGGGCTACGCAGGCGGCCAGGCTCAGTATGTGCGCGTGCCCTTCGCCGACGTGGGTGCGCTGAAAGTGCCGGACTCGCTGACCGACGAGCAAGCCTTGTTCCTATCGGACATTTTCCCTACGGGCTATCAGGCGGCCGAGCAGTGCGACATCCAACCGGACGACACCGTTGCCGTGTGGGGATGCGGCCCTGTCGGACAATTTGCGATCCAGAGCGCCCGGATGCTGGGCGCCGCCCGGATCATCGCCATTGACCGTTTTCCGGAGCGGCTTGCCATGGCGAGACGCGGCGGGCGGGTGAACGCCGTGAACTATGAAGAGGTGGACGATGTCGTGGAATGTCTCCGTGACATGACCGGAGGACGCGGGCCGGATGCCTGCATCGACGCGGTCGGCATGGAGGCGCACGGCCTTGGACCTGCGGCCTGGTATGATCGTATCAAACAGACCATGCACTTGGAGACCGACCGTCCCACGGCGTTACGGGAGGCCATTCACGCCTGCCGCAAGGGGGGTGTCGTGTCGATCCCCGGAGTCTACAGCGGCTTCATCGACAAGGTCCCCATGGGAGCCGCCTTTGCCAAAAGCCTGACTTTCCGCATGGGCCAGACCCACGTGCACCGGTATATGCGCCCCCTGCTTCAACGCATAGAAGCGGGCGACCTCGACCCATCCTTCGTGATCACCCACCGGTATCCGCTCGATGAGGCTCCCGAGGCATACCGGATCTTCAACAACAAACAGCAAGGCTGCGTCAAGGTTGTGCTGAAGCCGTGACGACCGGCTGCGCTTCCGCTTCTTGTCTTCAGCCGTCACTTGTCAGCCCTCGACTTTCGGCTTCATAAGTCGGACACTCTGTCTATCCTAAGACAGTCTGTCCGCCCGGCCACGGCCGCGATCAATCTTCATCCGGTGGTTTTCCCGCGTCATTACCCGCAGGACTCACACGGTCCGTCGTTTGCACAACCGCCACAGGACCGCTTCTCAGAGGAGACTGGGATGACACGAAAGAAACAGCCGGAAATCCGCGATGCCGACGAGGTGATCCGGGACTATTACGAAAGCGGCGAGTCCGCGAGGGAAGGCGCTTTCCGTCGGGACGGAACGGAACCCGTCTCCTCCACGAGCGATCCGAGAGTCGGCGACAGCGCCCGATCCCATGAACTGTCCGGCGGAGATGTGGACGCCGCTCCGGACCAGGCCGACGGGGGGGCGGAGAGCGTCGGGGGGTCGAATCCGACACCGGACCAGGATATCGTCGAGGATTTGGGGAAAGCCGTCGGAGTGACATACGAAGACGCGGAACCGTTGAAGTTCGGCGATAAGGTGGCCGAACGCGATCTTCGCCGCTGGGAAATGGACCCGGCCTCGTCGGAAGATTATCAGACCCGCACCGCCGATAAGGAGCCTGCTTCCCCTCCGCCGTCGGAGCCCGGTCACGGTCCAGGCGCAAGCGAGTCGACTTCCGCCGCCACCGGCGCACCGCGGCGGCGCAAGTCGGCATCGGGGAAGAAGCGCCGCTCCTGACCTTGGCTTGAACCGTCGCGAACCGGGTCCGCGCTCCGATCCTGATCGGGGTCCACACCCCAGGCATGTCGCATACAAGGCAAAGCAGGAGCGGTGATGTCAATGGTTCGTCCGGACAACCGAGACTCGAACATCGACGAAGGCGGCATCGCGGTCCTTCGGGCTTTGCAGTTGGGGGATCTGCTCTGCGCGGTGCCGGCGTGGCGGTCACTGCGGACCGCCCATCCCGGCACCCACATCGCGCTCGTAGGCCTTCCATGGGCGCGGCAGTTCGTTGCGCGGTTTCGTCGCTACTTCGACGAGTTCATCGAGTTTCCAGGCTACCCCGGATTGCCGGAGCGGGAGCCGGTGATCGAGCAGATTCCGGATTTCCTGAAAGCCATGCAAGCACGGCACTTCGATTGTTTCCTGCAAATGCAGGGAAACGGCCGCTCTACCAACCACATCGCAGCGCTCTGCGGCGCACGCACCACGGCGGGGTTCTATTCGGCTCCCGACCCCTGTCCCGACCCGCGCTACTTCCTGCCATACCCGGACTGTATTCCCGAAGTGCGGCGACATCTCCGCCTGATGGAATTTCTCGGCATCCCCGACACCGGAGAAGAGCTTGAGTTCCCGCTGACCGACGAGGACCAGGCAGATTTCCGGCGCATCGAGGAAACGGCCGGTCTGCAGCCTGGTCCCTACGTGTGCGTCCATCCGGGCGGCCGAAGGCCCGCAAATCGATGGGCGCCGGAACGGTTCGCTCGGGTGGCGGACCAGCTTGCCGCGCACGGCTTCGCGGTTGTCCTGACGGGAACGGCCGCCGAAGCGGAACTCGGCGAGGCCGTCCAGCGCCGCATGCAAAGCAGACCGGTGAATCTCGTGGGACGCACCACGCTCGGCGCGCTCGGGGTCCTGCTGAGCCGCGCCCGATTACTGATCTCCAACGACACCGGCGTGTCTCATTTGGCCGCCGCTCTATCGATTCCAAGCGTAATCATTTGCATCGGGTCCGATCCCATCCGCTGGGGGCCCATGAATCGCCGGCGCCATCGCGTCCTGACGGGGAGCGGTACCTGTGCCGAAACCGTCCTTGGCGAGGCCGAGCGTATGCTGCGGCCCGCTCGGGAAACGGTCGTCCCGCCCACGCTCGTGAACGGCGGTCGGGACAAAGGTTCACGCCGGCTCCGCATCCTGACTTGGCACGTGCACGGCAACTACCTCTACTACTTAAGTCAGGTTCCTCATGAGTTCTTCCTCCCGGTCGGACGGAGCAGCCCCGAGTACGCGGGAACCGCGCCCGGGTTTCCTTGGCCGCCCAATGTCCATGACGTGCCGATCACAGAGCTTTCCCGCACCGAGTTCGACTGCATCCTCTTTCAATCGAAGGACCACTACCTCCGCGACCAGCACGAGATCCTCGCCCCGGAGCAACGCGCGTTGCCCCGTCTCTATCTCGAGCACGATCCCCCGCGGGAGCATCCGACCGACACCGTCCACCCGGTGGACGACCCGGACATGCTGCTGATCCATGTCACTCACTTCAACCGTCTCATGTGGAACACCCGTCGCACGCCCACGCACGTGATCGAGCACGGGGTGCTCGTGCCCGAGCATCTTTCGTACACAGGGGAATGGGATAAAGGCCTGGTGATCGTCAATCATCTCCGGCGGCGCGGGCGCCGCCTCGGAGCCGATTTGTTCGACTACGTCCGTGCCCGCGTCCCCCTGGACCTGGTCGGCATGGATTCGGCGCCCGCCGGCGGTCTTGGCGAGATCCCGCACGACCGGCTGCCCGAGCTGATGCGCCGCTACCGGTTCGTCTTCCATCCCATCCGCTACACCAGCCTCGGCCTGGCCTTGTGCGAAGCGATGGCGCTCGGCGTTCCGCCGATTGCGCTGGCCACCACCGAATTGCCGACGATCATCCGGCACGACGTCTCCGGCTACGTCGACACGGACGTGGACGCGTTGATCCGCTGGATGAACTACCTCTTGTCGTATCCGGAGGAAGCGCGGCGCATCGGCGCCGGCGCCAAGGAAGCCGCGCAGGCGCGGTTCGGGATCGAGCGGTTCGTGCGCGACTGGGACGTGACGTTGAGGGGCTTCGTCGAGGCGCGGCGGCGGCCGCCCTGGGCCGCGGCAGCGCGAGAAGCCGCACAGACGGGAGCGCTTCGATGAGCCGGCAAATCGCCTTGATCAGCGAGCATGCGTCCCCACTGAGCCTCCTCGGCGGAGTCGATTGCGGCGGCCAAAACCTGTACGTCGGACAGGTCGCGAGGACACTGGCCGCCCTCGGCTACGAAGTGGACATTTTCACCCGCCGGGACAGCGACCTCTTGCCCGAGACGGCGGAATGGATGGACGGCGTCCGCATCGTTCACGTGCCGGCCGGCCCGGCCTGCTTCGTGCGCAAGGAGGATCTGCTGCCCTACATGCGGGAATTCACCGAGTACGTCGTACGGTTCTGCAATTGCCAGCGCAAGGCGTACGATTTGATCCATGCGAATTTTTGGATGTCGGGCCTCGTCGCGGCCGATTTGAAGCGGATCCTGGGCACGCCGTTCGTCATCACGTTTCACGCGTTGGGCCGCGTCCGGCGCCAACACCAGCGCCAGGCCGACGAGTTTCCCGACGAGCGCTTCGCGGTCGAAGATCGCATCATCGCCGAGGCGGACCATCTCATCGCGGAGGCGCCGCAGGACGAGGAGGACCTGATCCGCCTGTACAACGCGGACCCGGCCAACATCACCATCGTGCCCTGCGGATTCGACCCGACGGAACTGTGGCCGATCAGCAAGCCCCTTGCGCGCATCTCGCTCGGGCTGCGGCCCGAGGACCGCGTGATTCTGCACGTGGGGAGACTGGTGCCCCGCAAGGGCATCGATACGGTGATCCGCGGCTTCGCCGGCCTGGTCCACGGGCACGAGACTCCGGCGCGGCTCATCATCGTGGGCGGCGAGTCCGACGATCCGGATCCTCGCTTCACGCCGGAGATCGGACGGCTGCGCCAGATCGCCGCGGAGGAAGGCGTGGCCGAGCTGGTCGCGTTCGCGGGCCGGCGCGGCCGGGATCAGCTGAAATACTATTACAGCGCCGCGGATATTTTCGTGACGACGCCCTGGTATGAGCCCTTCGGTATCACGCCCCTCGAGGCCATGGCTTGCGGCACGCCCGTCATCGGCTCCAACGTCGGAGGCATCAAATTTACCGTCCGCGACAGCGAAACGGGCTATCTCATCCCGCCGAAAGACCCCGAGGCGCTGGCCGACAGATTGGCGCATCTCTATGCCCATCCCAAGCTCCTGGGCGTCCTCGGACGCCAGGCGGTCCAGCGGGTCAACGATCTGTTCACCTGGAGCAAGGTCGCTAAAGGCCTCGCCGCGCTGTATGAACAAGTGTTGATCGCCAACCGGCCGGAGCCCGTGAAAGAGCCGGCGCATCTCGCGATCATCGACCGAAAGTTCGACGCCGCCGTCGACGCGTTGCAGGAAACGAGGCGCCGGCTGCGCACTCCCCTGCTGGAGGCCGCGCGCGTGATCGCCGAGTGCTTCGCCGCGGGCGGCAAGGTGCTCACGTGCGGAGCGGGCGACAGCGCCGCCGACGCGGAATACCTGGCGTGGTCCTTCGTCCGCTCGTTCAGAACGACAGAGCGGCCCGGCCTGCCCGCGTTTTACCTGAACGCCGTGCAGGACCTGTTGAACGCGGATCCCGATCCCGACTATGGGCTCGCCCGGCGCATTCAGCTGTTCGGGCAATCGGGCGACGTGCTGGTCATCGTGAGCGCGGACGAGCCGCCAAGGCCGCTCGCCCATGCCTTGGCCGCCGCTGAGCAGCACGGCCTGCGCACCATCGCCATGTTGGGGCGGGACGGCGGAGACTTGGGACGTGAGGCCGACGTCACGTTGCAGGCCCCCGCCGATCAACGTCAGTCGGTCGAAGAGCTCCACCTGGTCCTGATGCATCTCATCACGGCGCTCGTGGACGGGCGGATGGCATCCGATCGAATGCCGGCCGCGTCGCCGAGCGTCCGCGGAATCTGGGAACTCCCTCGCCGCGCCAAAGCGCCCGTCGCTCGCCGCGCGCGCGTGGTCCTTGCTCGGAGGGCCGGAAAGTAGACACGCATGCATCATCAGTTATCCAACGCCGTCGCATTCGTCACCGGAGGAGCTCAGGGGCTCGGCGAGGCCGTGTGCCGCTCGTTGGGCGAGGCGGGCGCGCGCATCGCGCTCGCGGATCTACACGAAGATCGCGCCGCCGCCATGGCCGAAAAGCTGCGCCACGAGGGCATCGACTGCCTGCCCGTGCCGTGCGACGTCGGCGACCAGGCGCAGGGGGAAGACGCCGTCCGCCAGGTCCACGAAGCCTTCGGGCGGATCGACATCCTGGTCAACAACGCCGCGATGGACCGGACCGTGCCGATCGAAGAATTGGCCGTCCACGAGTGGGACCGCATCCTGACAACCAATCTCCGCGGCCCGTTCCTGCTGTCCAGGCTGGTGCTTCCCTTGATGAAACGGCGGCGCTCCGGGCACATCGTCAACATCGTGTCGACGGCGGCCAAGCGCGCCTGGGCCAACGCGTCGGCCTATCACGCGAGTAAATGGGGGCTGTTGGGGTTCAGCCATGCGCTGCACGTCGAGGCCCGGCCCCATCAAATCAAGGTGCTCGCCGTCGTCAGCGGGGGCATGCGAACGCCGTTCCTGCTCGACCGTTTTCCCGACATCGATCCGGGGGTGCTGCAGGATCCCCGGAACGTCGCGGACACGATCCGCTGCCTCCTGCAGTTGCCGGCGGAAACGGTCGTGCCGGAGATCATGGTGATCCCGATGAAGGAAACCAGCTGGCCCTAGCAGGATGTTGAAAAAGGCCCCCAGCTTCGTTCTCGGCGCGCGCAAATCCTCAACGTACCCCAGAGGGTACGCCTCCGGTTCGCGCAGCGCCTGCGGCCTTGCTGAATGGCCTTTTTGAACATCCTGAAGGGGGAGACAGCCGAGACAGGATGTGGGCGGGAGCCGGATCCGCGTGGCCATTTTCCCAGTCTCGCGGGTCCTGCGCGTCTCGCGCCGACTGACTAGATAGACCAGATAGACCAGACGGACCAAATAGACCCAATAGACCTACATAGACGTTGCTATGCCTCAAGCGACTGTCAAACGTCCCGCTGTGTTTTTGGACAAAGACGGGACGCTGATCGAAGACGTACCGTTCCGGTCTGACGGGTTGTCGATTCACGTGTTGCCGGGCGTGCTGGAAGGACTGCGCCTGCTCCATCGAGCCGGATTCGTCCTGGTCGTCGTGACGAACCAGGCAGGGGTGGCGCAGGGAACGCTGAGCGATGACCAGATCCAGCACATGGAAGTCAGCCTCCGCATGGTACTCTCGACGTTTCAAATCCCGTTGGCCGGGTTCTATTACTGCCCGCATCATCCGGACGGCGTCGTGGAGCGCTACGCGATCCGATGCCTCTGCCGAAAACCCCGTCCCGGCATGCTGATGCAGGCGGCCAGTGAACTCAGCCTGGATTTGGAACAGTCTTGGATGGTAGGCGACATCCTGCACGACGTGGAAGCCGGACGGTGGGCAGGCTGCCGCACCGTGTTGATCGACAACGGCCACGAAACGGAGTGGGCCATGAACGAAATGCGCTGGCCCGATTACGTCGCGACCGGCATGCTGAAGGCCGCTCAGCTCATCCTCAATACGCCGTCTTCCCCTTCGCCCAGGATTTCTGCCTCCCAGGAGACCGAGGATGAGTAGCGCGGGGGATCCGCTTCTGCCGGTGGGGGCGTGGGTGCGGGCCAGGCAGGTGCTGTGCGTCCGCCTGGATACGCTTGGCGACGTGCTCATGACGGGGCCTGCGATCCGCGCCTTGAAAGAATCGGCGCTCGACCGACGCATCACGCTCCTGACGTCTCCTGCCGGCGCCGAAGCCGGCCGCCTGCTCCCCCAGGTGGACGACGTGCTGGTATACGAGGCGCCGTGGATGAAAGCCACCCCGGCCCGCCCGGACAGCGCACCCGACATGGACGTGATCCGAGCCTTGCGCGCCCGGCATTTCGACGCCGCCGTCATCTTCACGGTGTACAGCCAAACGCCTCTCCCGGCGGCGCTGCTTTGCCATATGGCGGAGATTCCGCTTCGTCTCGCGCAGTGCCGGGAGAACCCGTATCAGCTCTTGACGAACTGGGTTCGGGAAACGGAACCGGAATCGCACATCCGCCATGAGGTCCGGCGCCAGTTGGACCTCGTTCAAGCGGTGGGAGCCCGCTCGCTCGAGGACCGCCTGTCGATCGCGGTGCCGGACGAGGCCTACGACTTAGTCGAGACGCTCCTCGATCATCTCATCGCCAGAGACCGGCCCTGGGTGGTGGTGCATCCGGGTGCAACGGCGGCGTCGCGGCGCTATCCTGCCGAGCTCTTCGCTGAGGTGGCCCGGCGTCTCGTTCGAGATCTCGGCTGTCAGGTGGTCTTTACGGGCACCGAACCCGAGCGAGTCCTGATCGCACACATCCAAGCGGCGATGCACGCGCCTTCATGCGCCTTGGCGGGCGACTTGTCGCTCGGCGCGTTTGCGGCCCTGCTGTCGCACGCCCGCTTGTTGGTCTCGAACAACACCGGAGCCGTGCACGTCGCCGCGGCCGTCGGCACTCCTGTCGTGGATCTCTACGCGCTCACGAATCCCCAGCACACGCCGTGGATGGTGCCCAGGCGCGTGCTGTTCCACGACGTGCCCTGCAAATTTTGCCACAAAAGCATCTGTCCGGAGGGCCATCACGATTGCCTGCGGTTGGTCTCGCCGGAGCGGGTCGTGCAGGCGACCCGTGAATTACTCGCCGATGGCGTCCGGGTCGCGCACGAACGGGAGGAACTGCCCCTTGTACACCCTCGGGATTAACGCGGCATTCCACGATCCGGCCGCCTGCCTGGTACGGGACGGCATCGTCGTCGCTGCGGCGGAAGAGGAGCGGTTCACCCGCATCAAACACGGCAAGCGCCCCGTGCCGTTCAGCGCCTACGAGTTGCCGTATCACGCCATCGACTATTGCCTCCGGGCGGTCGGCATCGTGTTGCGCGACGTCGACCACGTCGCGTACTCGTTCGATCCGTTCATCCGGCTCGGCCCCCGGCGCCATGACGCGACGCTGAGCCTTCCTCTGGAGCCCAGCGCGCGGCCTGTGTCCGACGACTGGGAAGCTCCTTGGGATCCGTTGTTCCTTTCGCACATCGTCAACGCGCCGCGCCATCTTGCCGGCGGGGCGCCGCATCACCTCCAGGCCCGTTTCCGCGGGATCGGACCGGATGGGCCCTTCCGGTGGCACTTCGTGCCGCATCACCTGGCTCACGCGGCCAGCGCTTTTCATCCGTCGCCGTTTCCGCGCGCGGCGGTGCTTACGCTGGACGGGCGCGGCGAACGCGCGACGACCGGGTTTTGGTCCGGCGATGGCGGCCGCCTGGCGGCGATCGGACAAGTCGACATGCCGCATTCCCTGGGCCTGCTCTATGAAGATGCGACCTGGCACCTCGGCTTCCTCCATTCATCCGACGAATACAAGGTCATGGCGCTGGCCTCATACGGGAAGCCGAAATACCTCGACGAATTTCGCGACATCATCCGCTACGAGGGCCGCGGACGGTACCGTATCCATCCCGTGCGGTGGGAAGAACGTTTCGGCCCCCCGCGCCCGCCCGGCGCTCCCTTCGAGCAACGTCATTACGATCTCGCCCGTTCGCTGCAGGTCGCCTTAGAAGGCACAGTCCTCGACCTGGCGCGCTGGCTTCACGAAACGACGCAGCTTCCAAATCTGTGCCTGGCCGGAGGGGTCGCGCTCAACTGCGTAATGAACGCCCGTGTCCGCGACGACGGTCCCTTCGAGGGAGTCTGGGTACAGCCGGCGGCGGGCGATGCCGGAACCGCCCTCGGAGCCGCGCTCTGGATCGACGGTCGCCTGCGCGGCTTTCCCGACGAACGGGGCTACGTGATGGAGCATTGTTTTCTCGGTCCCATATACGACGACGATGAAATTCATGCATTTCTGTCCCGCGCGAAGCTCCGATTTCGCCGCGTGGACGACGTCGCCGAGGAAACGGCGGCCTTGTTGGCCGGCGATCACATCGTCGGATGGTTTCAACACCGGATGGAGTTCGGACCGCGGGCGCTGGGAGCCCGCTCGATTTTGGCCTCACCCGCCTCTCCCGCCATGCAGGACCGGCTGAACGAGCTGAAGGATCGGGAGGATTTTCGTCCGGTCGCGCCCGTCGTGCCCGAAGAAGACGCGCCCGCTTGGTTTCGCCGCGGAGGCCCCTCCCCGTTCATGCTGTTCGTCGAAGATGTGCTGCCGCACAAGGCGCATGTGATACCGGCCGTCCGCCATATCGACGGTACCGCGCGGCTCCAAACGATCAGCCGCGATTCTCATCCGCTGTACTACGACACCATCAAGGCGTTCGAGCGCCGGACCGGGATTCCGGTCCTTGTCAACACATCGTTCAATACCAAGGGCGAGCCGATCGTCTGCTCGCCGCGGGATGCGGTCGAATCGTTTTGCACCTCCCCGCTGGATGCGCTGGTCATCGGATCGTTTCTGCTCGAAAAGGATCCCGGATCAACGCGAAGCCGACGTGCTGCAACGGGCCCCGGGCCCGGACCTTGAGCAGGTACGGCTCAAGCTCGAAGATGGGAGTTACGGCGTGCCGATGCACGATGGGTCGGATCGAATAACAGCCGGGACTACGGCGCCGGCGCCGCTGATCTCGGTCGTGGTGCCTACGTATCTGCGGCCGGCCTTGCTGCATCGGTGTTTGTCTGCGCTGGCGGCACAGACCATCGATTCGGACTGCTACGAAATCGTCGTGGTGGACGATGGGATAGACCTTGAGACGCGGCGGGAAACGGAGTCCTGGGCGCGGACCGGTGCGGCTCCGTCTGTTCGCTATGTGACGGCTCCATCGGCGCGAAGCGGGCCCGCGGCCGCCCGGAACGTCGGCTGGCGCGCCTCGCGTGGCGAGATCATCGCCTTTACGGACGACGATTGCCTGCCGCAGCCGGATTGGCTCGCAGCCGGAGCCGCCGCTCTCCGGGATCCGAAAGTGTCCGGCGCTTGGGGTCGCATCGTCGTGCCGCTGCCGGACGACCCGACGGATTACGAGCGCACGGCGGCAGGATTGGAACGGGCGCGCTGTGCCACGGCCAATTGTTTTTACCGGAAGGCCGCGCTGCGTTCGGTCGGCGGATTCGACGAACGGTTCACCGCGGCGTGGCGGGAAGACAGCGACCTGCAGTTCACGCTCATTGAAAAGAGACACACGTTGGTTCCCTCGTCCGACGCGGTGGTGATCCATCCGGTCCGCCCTGCGCCCTGGGGCGTCAGCCTTCGCCAGCAACGCAACAATCTCTATAATGCGCTGTTGTTCAAAAAACATCCGAGGCTATACCGGCGCTGGATTCAATCATCGCCCCCCTGGCACTACTACACAAGCACCGGCGCCCTGCTTTCGGCTACCGTCGGATGGATCACGGAATCGCCTTGGCTGTTCGTGCCGGCGGCGGCTCTCTGGGGTGCCGGCACGTGGCGTTTCTTCGTCGCCCGGCGGCGCGACACCTCACGCCGCGCGGCACACGTCGCGGAGATGCTGATCACCTCGGCATTGATACCGCCGGTTGCCGTGTATTGGCGGCTGCGAGGGGCGGTCAAGTATCGCGTCGGCTTTTTGTAGGGACAGCATGAGGTTCCCGTCCGGTGACCTATGAGTTCCGTCCAAACTCACGGCGCCAGCTCCTCGCATTTGCGCCAGCCGCACGCCGACGTGAAGCGGTTGAACTGGGGGTGCGGACCCTGTATTGCCCCCGGATGGGTCAATGCGGATCTTCATCCCGGCTTCGGGGTCGACCTTTCGTGCGACATTCGGGGCGGGTTTCCGCTGCCCGACGAAACGTTCGAATACATCGTCGGCATGCACGCGCTGCAGGACCTCCCCTATCCCGACATCGTGCCGGCGCTCGCGGAGCTGCGCCGCGTGCTGAAGACCGGCGGCGTCCTGCGCCTCGGACTGCCGGACCTCGATAAGGCAATCCGCGCGTACCTCCGGGAGGATCATGACTATTTTTACGTGCCCGACCGCGACGCGCAGGACATCGGCGCCAAGCTCGTGGCGCAGATCGTGTGGTACGGATCCGTGCGCACGCCGTTCACGTACGGCTTCGTACAGGAGATGAGCCTCCGCGCAGGATTTCGGCACGTCCGACGCTGCGGATTCCGTCAAACCATGAGCCCGTACTCGGACATTGTCTCGCTCGACAACCGAGAGAGGGAGAGTCTGTTCGTCGAAGCCGTGCGTTAACCCGGGGATGTTGACAACCCCGCCAGGTGCGTCCTTGGTCGCACGTCTCCCTGCGATGTTCCGTAAAGGTACGTCGCGGTCGGCGTGCTTCCTGTGGCCTTGGCTGGACGGGCTTTCCGAACATCCTCATAAGCCGGCGTTCATCGTTCATATGGTCCCGGGGTTCCTTTGCAACGTACTTTTTCTGTCGCCTCATTGCGACGATGTGGTGTTGTCCTGCGGGCAGCTGCTCGAGACCTGTCCCGGGTCCATCGTCGCAACAATCTTTGCCGGTTCTCCGCCCGCCGGCGCACCGATAACCGAATGGGATCTTGCCGGCGGATTCCGTCCGGGGGACGACGTAATGAACATGCGGCGAGCGGAGGACGCTGCGGCCCTGACCCTACTGGGCGGGGTGCCGC
>JBDZUK010000148.1:0-2794 GCA_040255165.1 Nitrospiraceae bacterium
AGATCGCAGATGCGGTCGAACAGGGTCGAGCCGCAGGCGTCGTAGAAAAAGCGCGACGGCACCCATTTCGGCGTCGACGACAGACCCACGACCACGTCGGCGGCATCGTCCGGCGCCGCCGTGCCGCCGAGGAGCGTGATCCGGGGCCGTGCGCCGGCCTGCGCGGCGCGTTCGGCTTCCTGCTCCACGATCCCCCCAATCCGGCCGTTCCGGCCTTGCTGCTCGGTTAGGTTCGGCGCCGGCGGCGCGTCGATCAACAACGCCGCCAAGAACCTCCAAGTTTACACACCGAGTCAAGGCAAACGCCGGTTACCGATGCCGGCGAGAAAATCCCTCCCCCGAAGCGGCTAGTGTCCCGATTCTGAATTAGTAGCGTCCGATATCACGGTCGGGCGAATTTCAGAATCGAAGGACACCAGCAACTTTTTGATTCTATTGTCGTTTTAATTCCGAAGTTCGCTCCGCGCGCGATATCGGAATGCGGCGAACTTCGAAATCACGACACTAGTGCGGCCGGTCGCCCTGCAGGGTGATGCGATGCATCACCCGCCGGCAACCGTTGTAGTCGTTGATCGGATAATGCTGCGCCGCCCGGTTGTCCCAGAACGCGATCGAGCCCGGCCGCCAATGGAACCGGCAGGTGAATTCCGGCTGGACCTGGTGCCGGAACAGATAGCCGAGCAGCGCATCGCTCTCCCCCCGGCTCAGGCCGTCGAGCTGGTCGGTATGCGCGCAATTGACATAGAGCGCCTTGCGGCCCGTCTCCGGATGGGTGCGGATTGCCGGATGGCGGGCCATGAACGCGGTGTTCGACTTTTCGGTCGGATTCGAGCGGATGCGGTCCTCGCGGGAGCGCGAGACATCCGCCTTGGTCGAGATGTTGACGGCGTGGAGGCCGTCGAGCAGCGCACGGATCGGCGCCGACAGCGTCTCGTAGGCGAGGTACTGGTTGGCGAACAGGGTGTCGCCGCCGGCGGCCGGCACCTCGCGCGCGAGCAGGATGCTGCCGAGCGGCGGCTCCTCCAGATAGGTGGTGTCGGAGTGCCAGACGCCGCCGAAATTGACCGTCTCGTGCTCCAGCTTGATGACCGGCGTGATCTCGGGGAAATCTGGCAGGCCGCTGATGAACGGATATTCCACCACCGTGCCGAAATAGCGTCCGAAGGCCAGCAGGCGCGCCGGCGGCAGGTCCTGGTCGCGGAAAAAGATGACGAGGTGGTTGAGCAGGGCCTGCCGCAGTCCGCGCACCGTCGCTTGGCCAAGGTCCCGGTTCAGGTCGACGCCGTGGATCTCGGCGCCCAGCGCCCCCGACAGCCGCTCAATTTCCATCGCGTTCCTCTTGCGCCGGACCCGGCATTGCCCGACGGTCACGGAAACGGGTTTTGCACAGCATAGCGCGTCTGCGCCCGATCCAAGGGGCCCCGCCGTGATAAAATTGATCATCCTGCTGAAACGCAAGCAGGGCATGTCGCTCGACGACTTCCAAGCCTATTGGCACGGCACCCACGGCAAGGTGGTCATGGGCACGCCGCCATTCTCCGACTACATCCGCCGCTATGTGCAATCGCCCAATGTGCGCGGCGCCAGGAGCGCGTTCGCATCGGACGATTCGGGCTTCGACGGCGCGGCGGAAGTCTGGTTCGACGACGTCGAATCCATGAACAAGGCGTTCGCGGAGCCGCGCTATCTGGAGATCGTGCGGCCGGACGAGCTGAATTTCGTGGACCTGGACGGCTGCAAGGTGATGGTGGTCGAGGAGCTGCCACAATATACGCCGGAGGGATCGGCGGCCACCGTCGGCAAATAAAGCCGCGCTTCAATCAACGACAATGGAGGGAGAGAACGTGATCAAGCTGACCGTGCTGGTGAAACGCAAGCAAGGCATGTCGTTCGAGGAATTCGACCGCTATTGGGACCAGAATCACGGCAAGGTCGTGATGAGCGTGCCGGAATTCACCCGCCACCTGCGCCGCTATGTCCAATCGCATGTCAAGACCGACGCGGAATCGGTGTTCCCGTCCGGCGACGGCGGCTTCGACGGTTACGCCGAACTATGGTTCGACGACGTCGACGCGATGAACAAGGCGTTCAGCGAGCCGCGCTACCTGGCGGTGATCCGACCCGACGAGCAGAAGTTCATCGACCTCGACGGCTGCAAGGTGATGATCTGTTACGACGTAGCGAAATATACGCCGGAAGGCACCGCCGCCGTCGCCTGACGGGGCAGGCGGCAGCGCGGTACGGCAACGAGAACGGGAGGAAGCATGATCAAGCTGCTGGTGTTCCTGAAGCGCAAGCCGGGCATGTCGCCCGAAGATTTCCACAAATACTGGTCCACCAAGCACGCCGAGATCGTGATGGGCCAGGCGGGGTTCATGAAATACCTTCGGCGCTACGTCCAGTCGCACAATGTGGAGGACGCGTTGCTCGACTTCCCCGGCGGCGGCCATCCCGGCTATGACGGCATGGTCGAGGTGTGGTTCGACGACGTGAAGTCGATGAAGGCGGCGTTCGAGACGCCCGATTACATCAACACGATCCGGCCGGACGAGCCGAATTTCCTCGATATGGACGGCTTCCGCGTCATGGTGGTCGAGGAGCGTCCGAAATACACCCCCGCCGGCACCGCGCCGACGGCGTGAACGGATAGCGGGCGGAACGAAGGGGCGCGCCCGAAGGCCTGCCCCTTCCACTTCGCTAAAGCCGTTCACCGTTTTACGGAAACGCTGAACGATCTCCAAGTCCTTGGTTTGTCGCGTTTCCGAACCGCAAAAGTGGCATCCACTTTTGCTGG
>JBDZUK010000070.1:0-14346 GCA_040255165.1 Nitrospiraceae bacterium
AAACCGTCCATACCAACGCCAAATGGTGGATGCTGTTCGGATCAGGGCCGCATGGGTATGATGGTAGTGCTTCCGCGGCGAGCAAGCTTTTTGCCGTCGACCTAGGCACACCATTGGGCACAGCACCAGCCGTTACCAAGATGCCGGCCGGAACAGCGAGTGCGTTTTTTGCCGATCCGATCACGTTAGACCGCGATTTGGATTTTCGATCCGACGCCGTGTACGTCGGGCGGACTTTTTCGAGCGGATCCAGTTGGTTTGGCAATCTCCGGCGTCTCACGATGGGAGTCTGTAGCACAGCGCCCTGCTCAACTACGACATGGGGTATTGCGTCGGGACCGGATCGGATCTCCACACAAATGGTCTATTCTTACGTCGATGGTGCCGGAATCGAAAGAAGTATGGGGCCGGTAACGGCCAGCCCCACCGTCACAATGGATGATGTCGGTAATGTATGGGTCTTTATCGGAACGGGTCGGTTCTTCGATGCCGCCGATAAGGCCGATACTTCGGTACAACAACTATACGGCGCCAAGGATTCAGTGCTCCAGCCGTCCGGAGGATGCACCCAGACCGCCGTGGACAATTGCCACGAGGGTGGAAGAGATGGGTCAGGCCAAGCAAGGTTAGTGAATGTTTCGAATGCTCAGATATGTGTGTCCTGCGGAACGGGATCCGACCAAGTCAGCGGCGTTGGAGCTACCACTACGTTCAGCGCGCTGATCGCCCTTGTCCAAAGCAAACGCGGGTGGGTTTCGACGCTGCAAACCGCCGGAGAGCGATCCGTCGTGAATTCCACCGTCATCAGCGGAGTGGTGTTCTTCCCCACTTTTATTCCCAGCACGGATATTTGCGTGGCGGCGGGAAACAGCAACTTGTACGGGCTTTTCTACCTCACCGGATCAGCGTACACGGAACCGATTTTCGGTGTAGACGGAAGCGGTCACTCCGTAAAATCGCTCAATCTGGGAGAAGGCCTGGCGAGCCAAGTCGCCATTCAGTTGGGGTCGCAGCCGACTGGCATGTCGGGTTTCTACCAATCCACCAACGCCCTGACGGGAAAAGTTACACCAAAGGGGCCCTTGTCGGCATGGAGTCAATACGTCTCGTGGATCAGCCGGCGGGATTGAGCCGGGACAGAATTCCATGGTCTCTTTAGTGAAGGTTCGAGAAGCCGCTTTTCGGATCGGGCTTTCGGCGAGCGTTGTTATCCCGGTCCTCGTGGTTCTTTGGGCGTGTCAGCCTGATGTTGAGAATAGAACGTCTTCTACGGGGGGTGGCGAACAGCGTCCCCCTCTTATCCGCACGGCACTGATCCAGCCCTCTCCCATAGTTCTCGATTCACCGGCGTCCGTCTACGTTGAAGTGGGAAACTCTGATCAGGATGCAATGACCATCCGCTATCGATGGATTGTCAACGGACAGCTGGTCGCGGAAAAAACGGATGATCCCTCGGCTCCTGCGCTGATGAAAAAGGGGGATCGGGTCACGGTGGAGGTGATCCCGTCACATGGGGCGCTCGAGGGAATGCCATTTAAAACGGAACCGACCGTCGTTGCGAATACACCTCCGGCCATCAGAGACATCACGCTGTTGCAAGACGAGGAAACACAAGGGCGGAAGCTCCTGGTCAAGGCAGAGATCGATGACCCGGATCATGACGATGTTTCGGCTGTGTACCGGTGGTATAAAAACGATAACGTCATCCAGGAAGGGCCGGAGAGCAAGCTGGATATTGCGGAGATTTCGACGAAAGATGTCATTGAGGTCGACGTCATCCCCTCCGACGGTCAGGATGCAGGAAAGGTTCAAAGGTCCTTACCATGGAGCTTAAGCAATACAGCGCCGCGCATCACCTCAACGCCCACGGCCCCTATGTCGCACGAGAGGTACCGATACCTGGTACAGGCTCGGGACGATGATGGGGATGCTCTAAGTTATTCCTTGGAAGTGGCCCCTCCTGACATGACGATTGATATGAAAACAGGACAGATTGAATGGAACATTAAGCCTGGGGTCTTAGGCAACCATAGGGTTCGCGTTGTGGCGCGGGATTCGCGGGGTGGGTTTGCCTCTCAAGAATTCGAAATCAACCTTTCGCTTCCGTCTGCATCATCCGCCTCCTGAAATAAGTACCCACAGTCGGACAGTGCTCTCTGTTGTAAGACCCAAGGAGCCTTTGTTACAATAAGCCAACTCCGCCATCCGTCTACATAGAGAACGCGTGCGAAAAGTCAAACTGCGAGAAGGCACCAACACAGCCGCACTATTCGGTCATCACGACCGACATCTCAAACTAGTCGAGGAAGAATATGGAGTTCGTCTCTCGGCCCGCGGAGAGGAACTGAGTATTGAAGGCCCACCGGACGCTGAGCGCCGAGCCGACCGCGTACTTACTGAACTGGCCGGCCTTGCCAATGAAGGATACTCGCTTCAGTCCGAGGATGTTTCCCAGGTTCTGAGCTCTTTGAGGCAAAATCCCGACGCTTCCCTGAAAGAACTCCTGACCCAGACCACCACGATCGTCACAAAAA
Source organism: Nitrospiraceae bacterium (assembly GCA_040255165.1). Taxonomy (GTDB): domain Bacteria; phylum Nitrospirota; class Nitrospiria; order Nitrospirales; family Nitrospiraceae; genus JBDZUK01. Next base: position 2,535 of record JBDZUK010000070.1, read on the forward strand.
AGCGCTTCGTGGCCCCCAAGTCGGCTACCCAGAAGCACTATATCGAAGCTATCGGAAAGTACGACATTGTGATCGCCATAGGGCCGGCGGGCACGGGGAAAACCTATCTCGCCATGGCGATGGCGGTAAGCGCACTGCTGAAGAAGGAAGTGAGCCGTATCATCCTTGCGCGACCGGCAGTGGAGGCGGGTGAAAAGCTTGGGTTCCTCCCCGGTGATATCTCGGCGAAGGTGAACCCCTATCTTCGACCCTTGTACGACGCGCTCTTCGACATGATGGATATGGAGCGGGCGAATAGATTGATCGAGCGTGGAGATATTGAGATCGCGCCGCTTGCTTTCATGCGCGGCCGCACGCTCAATGATTCCTTCGTCATTTTGGACGAGGCTCAGAATGCGACCGCTGAACAGATGAAAATGTTCCTCACAAGACTGGGATTTCATTCAAAGATCGTCGTCACGGGCGACATCACTCAGGTCGACCTGCCCTCCGACCGCGTGTCCGGCTTGATTGAAATTAAGGACGTTTTGAAAGACATCGATGGGATTAAGTTTGTGTATTTCGACGAGCATGATGTGGTTCGCCATCGGTTGGTCCAGGATATCGTCAAAGCCTATGATCGCCACCAGGGAAGCCGTCCTGCCGGACAGCATTCAGTATCCAAAAAAGCCCTTCTGTCGTCCTCCCATCCAGTGAAGGATTTCCGGGGCCAGCCTCATTAATGCCGGTCGTCGTCAACGTGAGAGGCCTGCGCGCACCCGTTCGCGGGACCGCTCTTCGGCGAACGGCTGAGCGCCTGTTGTGTTCTGTGCAGGAACAATCATCCGAACTGGGCGTGGAGCTCGTCGGCGACGGGCGTATGCGTCGCCTGAATCGGACCTATCGCAACATCGACCGGTCTACGGATGTCCTGGCATTCCCAATGCGGGAAGCGCGCGGACCATCTTCTCCGATTCTTGGGGACGTCGTGATATCATTACCAGCGGCCCGTCGCCAGGCGAAGGAAAAAGGGCACTCGATCGACGAAGAGGTAACGATCTTGTTGATTCACGGCATCCTTCACCTCTGCGGATACGACCATGAGCGCGATGAACGCGAGGCTCTCCGAATGGCACGGCGCGAACGAGCCATTTTGGCTAAGCTGCGCCCGGTTCCGCGCTTGGTTGCTCCGATGACCGATCGGGCTCGCAGAAATCCCTAAAGAGCGGGAATAAAGGATTGCCTCATGGGTTGGTTTCAGCGGCTCAGCGACGGCCTGACGAAAACGCGCCATGCCGTGGTCGGTTCTTTGGATCGTTTTCTCGGTCGGGCTCCTGACCCAGCATTGCTGGAGGAGCTGGAGGCCGCGCTTATTGCCGCTGACCTCGGCGCGCGGGTGGCCGGCCAAGTCATGGACCAAGTGAAGGAGCAGCTGCGGGGAAGCGACGGGAGTCAGGCGGGTCGTGTGCAAGAGATCCTTGGTGGAACGCTCCGCGAAATATTGTCCAAAGCACAAGGCCCGACGGTGGATCAGCTGATTGCGCAGGGCCCTCAGCCGTTTGTCATCCTGGTAGTCGGAGTCAACGGAGCTGGGAAGACGACGACCATAGCCAAGCTCGGCCAACGACTTTCACAGGCAGGTAGGAAGCCCCTCCTGGTTGCCGCAGATACTTTTCGGGCGGCAGCGATCGATCAGCTGCAAGTCTGGGCCGATCGTATCGGTGTGGGTCTGATTCGTCACCGGCAAGGAGCCGATCCTGCCGCCGTTGCCTTTGATGGAATTGCTGCGGCGAAAGCGCGGGGAGCGGATGCCGTCCTCATCGATACCGCGGGTCGGCTTCATACGAAATCAAATCTCATGGACGAACTCCGGAAGATCAAGCGGGTGCTCGGGCAGGGTCTGTCCGGCGCCCCGCACGAGGTTCTTCTCGTATTGGACGGGACTGTCGGCCAAAATGCGCTTTCGCAAGCTCGGCTTTTTCATGAAGCGGTTGGCGTGACCGGTCTCGCGCTGACGAAGCTCGATGGAACTGCCAAAGGCGGAGTCATCGTCGCAATCGCGGATGAGTTTCAGATTCCCATTCGTTTAATCGGAGTAGGAGAAGCCGCCGAAGATTTACAAGATTTCGATGCCGCCGCGTTTGTTGAAGCGCTTTTCGCGGTGCCGACGTAAGAGCTTCCGGAACGGGCATTTTCTTCTCATCCCGCTGGGGCTGTGGTATCTTTGTTCACCATGCTGCCTTCATCGACCGCCAGCGCTATATCGGTCTGACAGGTGATAAAAATACTCATCATTGATGATGACCGAATGAATTGCGACCTGCTCCACGTCGTGTTCACTCGGCATGGGTACCAGGTGTTGTCGGCGACGAGCGGGCGGGACGGGCTGGCGTTGTTCCGTGCGCATAGTCCGCGCGTGACGCTTCTGGATCTCCGAATGCCGGAGATGGATGGACTGACGGTGCTGAGGGAAATTCGCGCGCTTGATCCTCAAGCACCGGTCATCATTCTTGGAGGCGGTGCAACGGATGTCCAGGAGAACAAGGCGCGCGAGCTGCGGGTCACGGACTTCATCCGCAAAGGATTGTCGCTCGACGTTCTTGTGGAAGCGGTGAACCGGGTGGCGCAACAGCCACTTAGAAGTGCGCCGGCGACCCCTGTGCTCTCCAACGGCTCGGCCGTCCCTGAGATCGGAGATACGGTTCTGGTGGTTGACGATGAAGCGCTGGTTCGAGATCTGCTGACGCAGTTCCTTCACCTTCGCGGCTATCGCGTGCTGGGAGCGAAAGATGGACCCGAGGCGCTGACGATCGTCGAGCAAAGCAAGCCGGACCTTGTTATCCTAGACTTGCTCCTCCCCGGCATGAACGGTGTGGACGTGCTCCAAGCCTTGCGCGACAAGGCCTATTCCGGAGGGGTGATTATCCTCACCGGCAGTCATAATGAGGAATTGTTGAAAGATGCGTGGGCGCTCGGGCCCCAAGAAGTGCTGGGAAAACCCCTTGATCTCGAACGGCTTCTTACGGCCATTCAATTGGTCCTGGTCTGCCGCGAATGCTAGACCTCTAGGGTCACACCTCGCGAAGGTGACTCGTCAATCCCTCTGGTTCCTGCTTTCCGCGCTCGTTTGCGCAGTACAAGTCGGCACGCCCGATGGCCAGGCAGCGAACACGGCACAACCCGCCGCGTCTACCGAAGGTACAGCCGAAGGAACCATACTCAAGCATCGCCTCGCGCTCGAGCTAAGCCCGGAATTTCACGAGATCATCGCCACTGATGACGTCGTCGTTCAGGTGAATGATCTGGAATCACGCACGCTTGATTTTTCGCTGAACGGACGTTTGAAGGTAGAAACCATCGAACTCGTGACGGGATCGCAGTCTCTCATGGTTCCTTTTACGACAAGCAGCCAGGCGGCCGATACTTCGGGACGACCGAAGCAGATGATCACCCTCCAGCTGCCTCCTGAGCGTTCTCCCGAGAAGCACATCACACTCAAATGGAAGTATGGTGGCGTAATCAATGACCCGCCGCGTGAGTCCCGCCATTTACGGTTTGTCACGCCGAGTGATACGGCTGGGCATATAGGCGCAGAGGGGATTTATTTGAGCGGGGAAACCCTCTGGTATCCCGACAAGTCCGGGTCCTTGCCGACCTATCGAGTGAAGGTAACGCTGCCGGACGGATGGACGGCGGTGACTCATGGGAGGGAACTGGCACGATCGAGACAAGGAGAGGGAACGACGGCGAAAACAGTCGCAGAGTGGGACGTGACAGCTAACACTGAAGCGCTGACGCTCGTGGCCAATCAATTCTCCGTTACCCGGAGAGAGTGGGAAGCGCCTGACGGCCGCCGGGTCGAGATCGCGACGTACTTGTTTCCGGAGGACGATAGGCTGGCGGAAGAATATATCGAGGCCACTGCCAAGTATCTCAAGGCTTACGGTGCTCTGCTCGGCCCGTATCCGTTTCCCAAATTCGCGGTCGTGGAAAATTTTTTCGCCAGTGGTTTAGGCATGCCGTCCTTCACCCTGCTCGGCAGCGGAGTGATCAAGCGACATTACACACAGCCGTACGCGTTGGGGCACGAGATCGTGCATTCGTGGATCGGGAACAGCGTCTTCAACCGGATTGACCGCGGCAATTGGGTGGAAGGACTAACGACCTATCTGGCGAACTATTACTGGCATGAGTTGAATGGCGACCCGAAGCAAGCCCGTGAGCAGCGGCGCCTTATGGTCCAGGGCTACAGTGTCTATGTGACGCCGGGACGTGATTATCCTGTGGGCCATTTCACGCAAAAGCGCGATGAGCGGGACAACGCCATCGGTTACCAAAAGGCTGCAATGGTTTTCCACCTGCTTCGAGAAGAAATCGGAGACCACGCCTTTTGGGATGCGCTGCGGCGCATCAACGCCCGGTACCAAGGCCGGTACGCTGACTGGAAAGATATCGAGGAGGGGTTTGCGGCGGCAAGCCGGCGCGATTTACGCTGGTTTTTTGAGCAATGGGTGGAACGCGAGGGGGCTCCGGTACTGTCCATACACGACGCGCGACTGGAAAAGGCCCGTGAGCCCGCCGCTGCTCACCGGCTGACGGTTTCGTTCAAACAGAAAGAACCTCCTTACCGGTTGCATGTCCCTGTTGTGGTCCATATGGAAAAGGACACCTGGGAGACGGTCCGGTTCGAAATTGCATCCAGTGTAGAAACACATACCATCACGATGCCGATGAAACCGTCGAGGGTGGAGTTAGACCCGGACATGCAACTGTTTCGGCGCATCGAGCGAACAGCGTTGCCGCCCATGCTGAATGTGTACGTGACCGACCCGCACCGGTCGGTGCTTGTGCCGGAACCTACCACCAGCGGACCTTATCAAGAGGTCCTCGACCGAATTTCGGCTCAAGAGGCAAATAGACCGGAGGGTGAGCGCACGTCTATGATCGTCGGCGGCGACCCCAGCCTGTTACCGGCGACCGGTTCGGTGTTAGTATTGGGCGGCGCCGGATCGCGAAGCCGGCTGCAACCGCTGTTAAGCGAGTGTAGGGCGCCGGTAGACCTGAAAGAACGCGGGTTTTCAATAGCCGGCACCGAGTATGAGGGAGCGACGATGGCGTTGTTGGTATCATGCCATCGCAGGCAAGCGCCGGGAAGTGTGCTTACTGTTCTCTATGGGGTCACACCCGAGGCCGTGACCAAGGTGGCGCGTTTGTTGTTCTTTTATGGATGGCACAGCACCGTCGTGTTCCAGGATGGTTCGGTTCTCGCTCGGGAGGAATGGCAAACGGTGGACGGCAGCAGGGAGGTGCGGGTCGATGGTGTTGAAGCAGTTCGGTAGGGTATGCCTTGCATTGATTGCGGTATCGGCTGGTGCTTGGCCCAGCTTAGCAGAAGGGCCGGCCCTTCGATCCGTGGCCAGTGTGCCGTCCACAGAGCCACATCTGGCGAACATCCGCCAGCTTACCTTCGGCCGTCAGAACGCCGAGGCCTACTTTTCCTTCGACGGAACCAAGCTGATCTTTCAGTCCACAAACAACTGGATGCGCGACTCGTTTGCGGCGGTCCTGGCCCCGGCGGAGGTCGGGCTCGGCTGCTATCAGATGTACGTGATGGATTTGGAGAGCGACAAGATCCGCCTCGTCAGCACCGGATCCGGCGCAACGACCTGCGGCTATTTTTTCCCCGGCGATCGACGGGTCCTGTTCTCCTCAACGCACCTCAGCGGACCGAATTGCCCGCCGAAGCCGAAGCGGGACGGCGCCTATCGATGGGCATTGGACGATTACGATGTGTTCTCCGTCCGGCTGGACGGCCAGCAGGTTCAACGGTTGACTTCGACGCCGGGCTACGATGCGGAGGCGACCATCTCTCCGGACGGCAAGACCATCGTATGGACCTCGGTGAAGGACGGGGACCTCGATCTCTATGCCATGAACCTGGACGGCACGCACGTCCGCCGACTCACCGACGAGCTGGGGTACGACGGGGGCGCTTTCTTCTCACCCGACAGCAGGCGAATCGTCTATCGAGCCATGCATCCCACAGAGCCGAAAGAGATCGAGCAGTACACCACGCTCCTTGCCCAACGGTTCGTCGAGCCGAGCCGGCTGGAAATTTTCGTGATGAATGCCGATGGAAGCGGCAAACGGCAAGTGACCTCGAACGGGGCGTCCAATTTTTCGCCGTTTTTTCATCCAGATGGAAAGCGGATTATTTTCTCGTCGAACGTGGAAACCAGAAACCCGGAGGGCCGGCCTGAATTCCATCTGTACCTGATCGGAGACGACGGAACCCGTTTGGAGCGGATCACGACCGTCGGGCATTTCAACAGCTTCCCCATGTTCTCCCCTGACGGGACACGGCTCGTGTGGATATCGGACCGCAACGCCAAGGAGCCGGGGGAGTTCAATATCTTCCTTGCCGACTGGGTGCCATGACCCAACCGTCCGGTCCGGGTGGCGCGGCCCAGCCGACTCCCGCGCCGGTTCCCTTGGCAGCACTGCTCCTCACGTTACCAGCCCTGGCAATCGCATTCTGGGGTCTTCATCACCTGGATGTGCCGATCGCGAGATTCGTTCGATCGCTGCATAATTGGTACGGTGTCCTTGATCTACCATGGCTCGCCTTCGTCAGCCAGGCCGGCGACTGGATAGGCGAAGGCTGGCATCTTGTCGTCTTTAGCGTATCGCTCGCCATCATTGGATGGAGGCTTACGCTTCCCGCGCTGTATCGGGCCGGGGTAGACAGCCTGTTAGCGCATGGGCTTGCGGCCCTATTGGTGAACGGGCTAAAGCATCTCATCGGAAGAGCTCGCCCGAAGTTCATGCATGGGGGCAATGAGCATACCGCTCCTTTCTTGGGAAGCGGGTGGGACTCGTTTCCTTCCGGCCATACGACGGCCTCTTTTGCCGTGGCCGCGGTCGTCGCTCGTCAGGTGCCGTGCATAGGTCCAGCTCTCTATATGATTGCCGCCTTCGTCGCATTGAGCCGCGTCCTGCGCGCCGCGCACTTCCCTAGTGACGTTGGCGCGGGGGTGCTATTGGGATTTCTGTGTGCCGCGCTGTTCGCCCATCCGCTGAAGGACTGGCGCACGTCGCTCAGCCACGCCGCCGTGGCTATTGCGCCCTACTTCGTGGGGATCTTTGCCGTTCTGTGGGCACTGACCCATCCTGTGTTCGACCCGTCCGGCAGGATCGTGTCTTGGGTCGGGTTTCTCGTGCTGGCGGCCGGTATCTTTGGTCGAGAGCGCCGCTGGGTCGGGCGGAAGCCGCGAGGTCGCGGCTTCACCACGGCGGCGGGCAACGTGTGCATCGCGTTGGGACTGGCTTTGATCACCGGATCACTGCTCGTCGTGCTTGCGACCGGTCTCGTATCGGCGGCGCTGTGGCTTCAATGGGTAACGACGGCCGCGCAGGAAAAGGAATCACCGATCGGCTCCGTCGGATATGGCGGGCTTGTGCGAGAAGGTTTCGTGCTCCTCGGCCTGGCCGCGGCGGTCCTTGTAATCTATGGGATGCAAGGGGCCGTACCGCTCAGCTAGAACCGACCGATCAGAAGACTATTAGTGACCGGGAATCGTGACCGGGGGCGGCAGAGCGCTCTCCGGAATTTTCACGATCGCCTCGTTGGCCAGGAGAAGATAGCCGAACCGCTGCAAAATCGGCTCGTAGGCCACTGCTTCTTGTGGTAGTTTTGACCGCAACGAGGCCGGCAGGAGGATCATCGTTCGTCCCGGTTGCTTCAAATGATCCTTGAGCATGTGCTCTTCACCCGGGTGAACGAACAAGGCCTTGCGGCGCGCGTAGAAGACCGACGATGGGCGCGCGCGGCCGTAGACGATCAGGCGATCGTCCGGATTAAGGTTGAGGCCGGCGGCATAGGCCAATTCCTGGGGCGGTGCGATGAAGTATCGGTTGATCGGCGGCAACGTGAGTTGAATTACCACAAGGACGACCATGGCCAACGAACCTCCGGCGGCCCAGAATGCCCCCGCACGGCGAGACTCGCTCAAGCCGTAGAACCCCACCAAAGCCATCCCGACCAGCAACACGACGGCCGCGGCGTTCGGACCGGCGCTGACATCGATCTGCGTGGCCATCGGGAATTCTTTCGCGATTTTCGGCGCATAGGTCTGGTACAGCGAAGGAATCGACGCGAACCCCAGGGCCAGGAGAGAGCCAATCAGAATGACGGTATGAATGGCGGCCCGGACGCCCCGCGTCGCAGGGTCCATCAGGCAGCGGTGCCAATACACCGCCGTGAGCAGCGCGGCCGCCGGGAACAACGGGCCGATGTAGTGGGGGAGCCGGGTAGACGAAAAGGTAAAAAAGAGGAAGACCGCCACCACCCACGATGCCGCAAACCATTCCAACTCTCGCTCCCCGCCTTGTGCGTCTCGCCATGATCGGTAGGCCTCGTACCAAGCGAAGGGCAGCCATCCGCTCCACGGGAAGAAACCCAGCAGCAGCACCGGCAGGTAGAAAAAGATCGTGAAGCCGTGCCCTTCCATGGGGCTCAGGAAACGTCCCACCGTGTTCACATGAGCCGCCACGGCATAGGCGTCGCCGTGCAACGTCCACATCACGACGTACCAGGGCAGAGCCAACAACGCGAATACTGTGGTGCCGGCGATTGGATGGCCCACAGCCCAAAAGCGGGGCCACTGCTTTGCGATCGTCAAGTACAGCGCAATGGTGAGACCCGGAACGAGAACGCCGACTGGTCCTTTCGCCAGCGTGCCCAACCCCATGCCGATGTAAAACAGCCAGATCCACCGGCCCCGGCGCTCATCCTGGAAACCCAACCAAAATCCGTATAAGGAAAGCGTCGTGAAAAAAATCAGCACGCTGTCCGTCAAGGCCATACGGCTGAGGCCGATAATCTCGACGTTCAGCAGCAACATCAAGGCGGCAAAGAGACCGACGACTCCGCCCCGCAGCGTGCTCACGACAAAATATTGAAGCAGGATGAGGCCGATCCCGAAGACGGCAGAGGGAAGTCGGGCCGCGGCCTCATTCACGCCGAACAGACTGTACGAGAGGCTCATGAGCCAATAGACCAGAACGGGCTTGGCGAAACGCGGCTCATAATTGAAGGTCGGGCTGATCCAGTTCCCCGTTTCGTACATTTCCCGCCCGGCCTCGGCATTGCGTCCTTCGTCCCGGTCGGTCAGGCCCATAGACCCGAGTCCCCAGAAAAAGAGAACGGCGGCCAGGAGCAGCAGGAGACCGAAACTGATGACTTGGCGGCGTGCAGTCACGATGAGGCGACTAGAGTTTGTTGGCCGGAGGCGACCCGGCGGAGCGCAGAGACTCTGCCGGGCGGTAGATCAACATGAGGTTGCGCAGATAGACCAAGGCTCCGACGCTTTGACCCGCGATGAACACCGGGTCCCTTCGATAGATGGCGTAGGCCAGGGTGATAAGACCTCCGATGAGGCTCATGTACCAGAACGCGATCGGCACACGGCTTTCCGCACTCCGCTCCGACACGACCCACTGGATCACCCACCGCCCGAAAAACAGGCCCTGGCCCAGAAACCCGATCGCAATCCAGGTGGTTTCTGTTGCAGTCATTGATCGAAACGTGGCGGGAGGCCAAGGGGGAACGGGTGTGCGTCTGAACCTGACATAGGCAGCAGTGTTGCGGCCCAGAGGGCCGTATCGTGTTTCGCATCTCTCATGTTGCGGGACTAGTTTCGTTCACCGAGCTGGCCTCGGACCCGCTCGTTTCTGATGCGGTACTGCAGCACGCGCCGCTGCATCCAGCGAACCGCCATCAGGTCATAAATGCCCTTGAACAGCCGGTTTCCCACACCGTACTTCGACACGCCGTGGGCGCGAGGGTAGTGGCGCACCGGCACCTCCGTCACGCGGAATCCGTGCATCATGGCCAGCGCGGGGAAAAATCGGTGCATCCCCTCGAACAGCTGCAGGCGGTCGATCACCGCGCGGCGGAACACCTTGAGCGAGCAGCCGGTGTCGTGGACGCGATCGCCGGTTACGCGGCTCCGCACTACATTCGCCACGCGGGATGAGATCTTGCGCACCACATTGTCGTGACGGTCTTGCCGCCAGCCGCAGACCAAGTCGTAGTCGTGCACCAGCTCAAGCAACGTTCCGATGTCTCCCGGATCGTTTTGCAGGTCTCCGTCAAGCGTGATGACGAGGTCGCCGGATGAACGGCGGAACCCGGCGTCGAAGGCCGAGGTCTGGCCATAGTTGCGGTCGAAGTGAAGCACGCGAACCGGCGGATACTGCTCGGCCAGTTGATCGAGGACCTTGGCGCTGCCGTCCGTGCTGCCGTCGTCCACATAAATAATTTCAAAGGGAGCTGTTCGGGACTCATCCCGCGCGTCGAGTACTTTCAGCAACCGCTCCGTGAGCGGCGCCAGGTTGTCGCGCTCGTCCTTGATGGGGATCACGACGGAGGCCCATGGGCGGGATGGAATTGTCATGCGGAGCGACCGCTGCTTGAACGGCTGGCCGAGGAATGACCCACGGGCGCATTCTACAGAACGGTCCCAAGACGGTCAAACGATCGGCTTCCTTGCAAGACACGCGGCATTTGGCGCAAGATCCTTCTCTAGCGGAGTACGCCCACGGGCGTGGATCGGGTCGCTAGTCGGGGACCAATCATATGATGCCGCTCGGCGTCGCATCCAAGACCAGCACGTTCCGATATCATCCGGCTTGCCGGTTGCTTGGCCGCTCCCTCGGACTTGCTGCAGCGCTCTGGCTCGGGACGCCGGAACCGGCATGGAGCGGTCAGATGACGACGGATCCGAAAGGGTTTTTCAATATCGCCTGGGGCCGCTCGCTTGCGGAGAATCCGGATCTCATGCTGGTCGAGGATGGGGAGCAACTGCGGCAGTACGAATTGAAACAGGGGCCGTTCATGCTGGGAGATGCCGAGGTCGATGTCCTGAAGTTTGGCGCCATCGAGGACCAGTTTGCCCGCGTCACCGTTCGGTATCACGGCCAACGCACGCATGAGCAGGTGCTTCAATACCTGCAGGCCCAGTTCGGTCCCATCGAGCGGATTCCCGGATCGATGCTGCGAGGTCTCAGCCAGCAGTTCAACTGGCGCGGGCCGCATACGGAGGTCAACCTCACCTATGACCGCGGCCAGGAACGCGGGTTTGTCTTTATCGAAAGCCGAACATTGGCTCCGCGATTCAACGACTCTCTTCCCGAGCACGCGTTCTAAGCATCCTGCCCGCCTGACTGACCGCCGGGTGCCCAGTCGCTAGAGATCGGAAGCCTTGTCGTAGAGCGCTTTGAGCAGCTGAAGCTTGGCCTCGATGCTCGCCCGCCCTTCTTCAATCGTCCATTTGGCGCCGTCGGGAACGGTTTCCGCTTTCGGGAGCTCGCGCATGATGTCGTCCCTGGTTTGTTGCAGATCCAGCACCACCGGCAGGGCCTCCGGATTTCCTTTGAGCTTGTTCACGAGCTCGTCCACCTTCTTTAGAAGTTGCTCGATCTGCGCGCGATAGGCTTTCGGATCTTGTGGAAGGCCGTCGATGGTCAGCGGTTCCGCAGCCTCCGCGAGATCGAATCGATCAAATCGACCGGCCGGAACGGTCAAAAAGACGCCCACGCCGCACGTCAGCAAGAGCACACTCCTCACATAGTCCAGCGTTCTCATGGGATCCTCCCCGGCTTCAGCCTCGAAGGGATAGTAACAGGTGCCCGTGGTGGGCTGCATCGTCATCCTGCCGCGCGACCAGAGTATGGCGCCGGTTCAGTCAGCCGCAACGTCAAGCGAGCGCTAGGGCGAGTCTCTGCACCGATCGCCACCGCGTACGAGGCGATGATCCAGACCATTTTCCGG
>JBDZUK010000071.1:0-14261 GCA_040255165.1 Nitrospiraceae bacterium
AGCGCCGAAGTGCTCCAGCGGTTACTTGACGCGGAGGCGGCGCGAGATGCGTCCATCGGCGAGGCCGCGAAGGCGGCCGATCAGTTGGCCGACGTCTCTTTGCGCCTGTCCAACGCCACGCAACGCCGCATCGCCAGCCGCATCCTGGCGCCCATCGACGGAACGGTGGTGAAGATGGCGCAGGCCGGCATCGGCGAAACCGTTCGGCCCGGCGACAAGCTGGTCCGCATTTCTCCGGCGAGCGCTGACAAAGCGATCGAAATGGTCGCGGACGGGCTGGATGCTCCTTTGCTCAACGTCGGCCGCAAAGTCCGCATCCTTTTCTACGGCATTCCCGCCATCCCGCTGCCGGCGTGGCCCGAATTGATGGCCGGCACCTACAGCGGTGTCATCAAGGTGGTGGACCAGGTGGACGACGGCAAAGGCAACTTCCGCTTCTGGGTCGTCCCCGATCCCGATGATCGGCCCTGGCCCGACCAGTCCCACGTTCGGCAAGGCACGAAAGCGATGGGATGGGTGATCCTCAATCGCGTTCCGCTCTGGTACGAACTGTGGCGCCGATTCAATCTGTTCCCGCCTGATTATCAGGAGCGGCCGCCCAGCCTGATCGATACGCTCTTGCCCAAGGCTGGCCGGGGTGCGAAGTAACCGTCTCGCGCCTGACGCTCGATTCCCGAGAATTCGAACCGGCGATGTCCGGCACCGGAAGCGTGGTCCGGTAGCACGCGTCGCTCTTGCGAAAGGAGCTTCGACTATGATCGCGCGCACCCTGTCGTTGATAACGGCCCTGTTGCTCGTTGCCGCTACACCTGCGTTGGCCGGACCGGTGGCGGACGCCGTCAAGCCCAAAGCGCTTCCGCCGATTCCGTTGAGTCTGGAGGAGATCCTGGCCCGGATCGATCGGTCTCATCCCTTGTTAAAGGGGGCCGGAACGGAGAAGGTGATGGCGCGCGGGAAAATGCTGAAGGCATTGGGCGCGTTCGAGCCGGTGCTGGTGAACGACGCGGAGATCGAACGATTCATCCCCAGCGGCGATCCGCAAAGAAGCCGGAGTGTGGGGTACAACGATACGCTCATCGAGGCACGCCACCCCTGGGGGTTCCGTGGCAGCGCCGGTATCCGGGACGTCATCAACGGTCCGGCCCGCATCCCGGACCTCGGCTTCAACAATGGCAATAATCAGGTCATCCTCGGCGGGTTCATACCCCTGCTGCGCGGGCTGATGGTCAATCCCGAGAATGCCGAACTTCAGCGTTCCGAATTAGCCGACCCACGGGCAGATCTCCGCATTGCGCAAACCCGTCAGGATCTGTTCCTGGCAGCCGCCACCCAATTTTGGGATTGGGTCGCCGCCATCAAAATCGCCGACGTTCAGAAACGGGCGTTGGGCGTGGCGCAAGACCGGCTGAAGCAGGTGGAGGGACGGGCGAAGGCCGGCGCCGTCGCTCCCCTCGACGTCGTTGAAGCGAACCAGGAAGTGCAGCGGCGCAGAGAAGTCGCCATCGCGGCCCAGCGGGCGGTCGAGCAGGAACAATACAAGCTTTCCATGTTTCTTTGGGAGAACAGCACGCCCGCTGCCCCCCCTCTCGAGCGAGTGCCGGACCTTCCGAGCCAAGGGTCGGTCCCACCGCCCGATCTCGTTCAGACGCACAAAGTGCAGGCCAAGAGAGAGCGGCCCGAAGTGCTGGAGGTGGGGATCGAGGCTAAACTGAACAACATCGACCTTGAGCTGGCGAAGAACAACCTCCTGCCAAGCCTCGACGCCGAGGCCGCCCCCGCCCGTACTCCGGAAAAGTTCGTCTTAGGTCTCGGCTATCGATTCGGTTTGGAGTTCCGAATGCCGATTCTGCAACGGCGAAGCCGCGGCGAGGTGCTCGAAGCTCAGGCCCAAGCAGACAAACTGGTGTTGGTCCAGAAATTTCGCGAGCAACAGGTCGTGATCGACGTCGACAACGCGTTGTCAGCCATCGAACGCGCCGACGAACGAATCGCGGCGGCGGTGGAGTCGCTTCGATTGGCCAAGACCCTGGAGGAAGGCGAGCGGTTCCGTTTCAGCCTGGGAGCGACCAGCGTGCTGTTTGTGAATCTCAGGGAGCGGAATTCCGTAGACTCCGAGCAGCAAGTCATCCGGGCCAAAGCCGACTATCAGAAGGCCCAAGCCCTGTATCAATGGGCGATCGGCGCCTGGGCGAAAAGTTTGCCGTCCGCCGTCCCCGTAAACTACCGGGCACGGGACTAGACAGGAAGAGTGGTAATTTTCCACGTGCTTTGATAGGGTTATGCCCTGAATCTGTCCAACTCTACGGTCGAAGAAAACGACTCATCAGCCTCTGGACGACAGGGAGGCCGGGGATACCGGCATGGAGCAGCCTCATCCTGAGAGCCGGCCGAACCTTTTCCAGGCGATGATCGGCCACTTGGGCCTGCTGCTTCGTCTGGAACGGCGGATCCTCGCTCTCATCATTTCGTATTCGCTCGCCATCGGCCTTTTCTCCCTCATCGTCCCGTTGACCGTCCAAGAGCTGGTCAACACGTTCGCATTTGCGATTCAGCCCATCACGATCGTCACGCTCGCCGGCGTTATGGTGGCGGCGCTGGCCTTTGTCGGAGCCTTCCGCACGCTTCAGTACTACGCGGTCGAGGTGCTGGAGCGACGCATCTTCGCGCGCGTCGCGATCGGGATGACGCAGCAGCTTCCCCATTTTCGCTTCCAGGGCTTCAAGCCGCGCTACGCCAACTATTTTCTGGAAACGGTCCTGATGCAGCGCGCGGTATCGGTGTTGCTCATCGACCTGATCAACGTCGTTGTCGGCGGCGCGGTCGGCATGACGATTCTGGTTTTCTATCACCCGTACTTCCTCTTGTATAACGCGCTGCTCCTCGCCGGTTTCACCGTGGTGTTCTTCCTCCTCTCGCACGGCGGCGTGAAGGCCACCATCGCCATGTCCCACGCGAAATACGACACGCTGCATTGGATGCAGGAAATTTCCTACAATCTACTCCATTTCAAAGCGACCGACAGCCAGCCGCTGCTGATGCAGAAGACCGACCAGCTGATCAATGCCTATCTGGCCTGCAGGCGTACGCGATTCGGCATCCTTGTTCGCCAATATCTCGGCTCGGTCGGATGGCAAGCCGTCGCACACGGCGGACTGATTGCAACGGCGGGCTGGCTCCTCTCCATCGGCCAATTGACCTTGGGTCAATTGGTCGCGGCGGAAGTCGTGGTCGGGGCCCTGTTGTTGAATTTCGACGCCGTCGTCAAGCGCATGGGGCATATCTTTTACTTCATGACGGCATTGGCCGAGTTGGACTTTCTGTTCTCGCTCCCCAAAGACCAGGAGTCGGCAGCCTTGTCGGTTCCTTTGCCCGATCCGGCCGTACACGGTATTCGGATCACGTGCAAGGATCTCACGGTGCGACACGACGGCACCCCGGCGTTCGAGAACTTCAACCTCGAGGTCACTCCCGGTGAAAAAGTCGGCATCTATGCGAGCACCACCGCGGCCAAGACGGCGCTTGCCAGGACGTTGGCCGGGCTTGAAGCCCCGGCGTCCGGCGTCATTCGGTACAACGGCGTGGACTTGCGGCATCTGAACCTGGACACGATCAACCGATGCCGCGGGTTCATCCTGGACTCCCAATTGTCGCTCTTCGAGGGAACCATCGAGGAAAACATCGTGCTGGGGCGCTCCTATGTTCCGTACAGCGACGTCCGGTGGGCACTCCGCTTCACCGAGCTTGAAGAGGAAGTCGACGCGCTCCCGCAGGGGTTGAAGACCCACGTCCGCATGCCGGGCAAGGTGCTCGCTCCGACTCACATTCTGCGGATCTTGCTCGCCCGCGCAATCTTGGGACGGCCCCAGATCTTGATTTTCGACGGTATCATGCACAATATGCAGCCCGCGATGCGCGAAACGATCCTCCGGCGCCTTTGCTCCAAAGAAGAGCCGTGGTCGGTGATCTTCGTATCCAACGACCCGCACCTGACGCCTCATGTGGACCGCCGTATCATCCTGGACTAAACGATGAGCGACCTCGATGCGCACGGCGGGCCGTTCCAGATATGCAACCATGTTTTCGCTGACATTCGGAGGACGCCGTGAACGCCGCGGCACGCTTGAAGATCGCCAGGCCCGGCCTGCTGCAAATCATCATCAGCCTGATGATCGCCGGTCTTGGATGGCTGAGCGGACAGGCGCTGAGCCAAGTCGACCAAGACCTGCGGATCATGTACACCGAGTACACCCTCGGGGCCGCCGACTTGGCGCATATCTCGGCCGATGTGATGCGGTACCGCAACACCATCATCCGGGCGCTCGAAGCGAACAGCCGGAGGGAATACGAACGGATCATCGAATCGCTGCCGGCTCAGCGGGCGAGAATCCAGCACGCCGTCGATCGCTATGCCGCGGCCGGCCTCCGGGTGTCGCGCAGCGGACGCAGCGAACCGGAGGATATCGAAGCAGTCCGGCAAAGCCTCGACCAATACTTTTCAGTCGCCAGCACCACGATCCAGCTCCTCAATCAGGAGTGGAGCGCCACAACGCCGGCGGAGACGGCCCGACTAAGACGCAAAGCTGAGGAGCATGCCGCGGACAACGGGGGGCCTAAAATGATCCAGGTAAGCTTGGCTCTGGACCGGCTGTTGGAAACCGTCGCGGACGTAGCCAAGGACATGCGGGATGAGGGCACGAGGACGATCCGAAACACCAGCGCGCTGCTCGTCGGCGGGAGTTTCTTCATCGCCTTTCTGAACCTGTTTTTCTCCGGGAAACGCCTCTCCAAACGGGATGAGACGGTGGCCGGCCCCTCTACTCACGCTGCCCCCCGTGCCGAGCCGGCCGTTCTTCCACTCGCCGACGAAACGCCGAACCCGGCGCTGCGCGACTAATCGTTCAGGACGCAGGCCGCCCCACCATCTCCAACAGGCGCTCGCGCTCTTCTTCCGTGAGGTCCTTCCATTCGCCGGGCGCCAGGCCTTTCACGGTGATATGCATGATCCTGACCCGGTGCAGGCGAGTCACCCGATAGCCGAGAGACTGGCACATCCGCCTGATCTGGCGGTTTCTTCCCTCGGTGAGCACGATCCGAAAGCCGGCCGACCCCGTTCGGTGAACGACACAGGGTTTCGTCCGACTGCCAAGGATGACGACGCCCCTCGCCATGTGATCCAGAAACGCCTGATCGAAGGGTCGATCCACCTCAACGGCATACTCCCGTTCGTGGCCATGCTCCGTGCGCAAAATAGCGTTCACGATGTCTCCGTCGTTCGTCAGTAAAATCAGCCCCGACGAATCCTTGTCCAGACGCCCAATCGGGAAGATGCGCTCACGGTGCCCGATTTCGGCGATGATGTTGCGCGGGACAAGGGGCTCGGTCGTCGTCGTGACTCCGACCGGCTTGTGGTACTTGATGTAGACGGGGGGATTCCCCCAAGGGATCACGGAGCCGTCCCGGGCGATGACATCGCCCGGTCCGACCCGATCACCCAGGCGCGCCACGCGGCCATTGATCGTCACACGGCCGGTCTCAACCAGGCGGTCCGCCTCGCGACGGGAACAAATGCCGTGATGCGTAAAAAACTTGTTGATGCGAAACCGGGAGGTCACGGGAGAGACCACGAATACAGCACGTCAGTGGACGCGGCGACCCGCTTTGACCCGGCCGAGGATGCGATAAATCAACCGCGCCACGCAGAACTGAGGCGCCACGAACCCGGCGATCGGAGCGATCTCGCTCACGTCCATGCCCACGATGCCGGGACCGTTCGCCAACGCGGTCACGAGCGCCAAGGTATCGTACCAGCCCAGCCCGCCCGGCTCCGGCGTGCCGAGGGCCGGGACGAGGGAGGCATCCAATCCATCGCAGTCGAACGTCAGGTACACCGGCCCCGAACAGGCCTTCACGACCTCGGGAATCCAGCGGGCCGCTCGGGCCTCATACGGGCCTGATGGATCGAGAATGTGCGCGGCGAAGTAGGTCGTGATGCTTCGCGTGCGCCTCATGAGGTCGACTTCTTCCGGCGACACTGACCGGATACCAACTTGCACGAGCGGGAGCCCGTCTTCCACGACACGCGCCATGACACTCGCATGACTGTAGGGATTGCCCTGATAGGCCTGACGCAGGTCGCCGTGCGCGTCAATCTGGACGACGCAAAGATCCGGATACCGTTCGGCATGCGCGCGGATCGCCCCCAGCGCGCCGGTATGCTCGCCGGTCAGCGTGGTGATGAAGCGGCCGCTCCCGACGTGCGGCCGAACAAACGCATGGATGGCTCCGACTGCCTGGCCGTCGACCTTGCCGGCTAAATCCAGCGGAGCCGCCGTCGCGATGCCGCCCCACTCACGATACGGCTCGCACTGGAGCGTCTCGTCGTACAGTTCGACCTGGCGGGATGCTTCGAGGATAGCGGAGGGGCCTTCGTCGGAGCCCAGGATGTAGCTCGACGTGTGTTCGTAGGGGGCGGGAAGAACATACACGCCGGCGCGGTCAGGATGGCACCAAGGCTCTTCGATGCCGAGGAAGTTCAGATCGGGGCCGTGCCAACCACTAGGAAGCGCCATGATCGTGACTCAACCGCGTCGCCGACGAAAACGGAGGCATCGGAGCCGCCGCTCCGACTATCCTCTTCGACGGGGCCGCTTGGGGAGATTCTCCGACGGAATGAAGACGGCGAGCGCCACGACGGTCGTCCATTTATTGGGCTTCCCGATCGCCGATTGCGTGATGTTGAGCGTTCGCACGATCTTGCCGCCCATTTTAAAGACCTGCTCCCGCTCTTTCCAGGCCAGGTTGGGATCAAACTCGATGCCGAGCGTGGTGGCCAGCATCTGCGCGGCCAGATCTTCGGTGTATTCCCCTGACTCTTCGTCCGTCTCGCCGTGAGCATGATGCTCCGACAAGTACCCGTACGTATGCCGATCCGTCGGGATCGCCAAGCCGATGGAGGCGGAAATCAGCCGATTGCGCTCGTTCGTTTCAGACCGCGCCATCACGCAGAACGTAATCTCACCGGGGTTCAGTAATTTCTCGCCACGTTTGCGCGGAACAATTTTGCAATTGGGCGGCAGAATCGACGAGACGCTGACGAGGTTGCAGTATGCGACGCCCGCGCTGCGCAAGGCTTGCTCGAAGGAGGCCAGCTTCTCCTTGTGCACCCCGACTCCTCTCGTGAGGAACATATGCGTAGGTACCATCTCCCCGTCTCCTCGTTCCGGTGCGCAGCTCGGCGCTTGTCTCTCTTCCGCGCCGCTCTGCAGGCGAACTCCGCCGCCCGCAAGGCCCGCTTTTGTATCAATTTTTGTGCGTGCGGCGCAATATGGTGGGGAATTTGTTTTAGGCCTGTGCGGGCGGTTTCAGGTTGAGGACCAGCATTCGGGGTTCGGTCATGTCTTCGATGGCCGACCGGACGCCTTCCCGTCCGATGCCCGAATCTTTTACCCCTCCGTAGGGCATGTGGTCTGCGCGAAAGGTGGGAATCTCGTTGATCAGCACGGCTCCGACTTCGAGCTTCCGGAAAGCATGGAATGCCTTGTTGACGTCTTGCGTGAACACTCCCGCCTGAAGACCGTAGTCGGACTCATTCAGGGCGGCGATGGCTTCGTCGAACCGGCGATAGGGGGTCACCGTCACCACCGGTCCGAAGACCTCGCGGCAGGAGACTTTCATGTCGGGTGCCGCGTTGGCCAACACGGTCGCTTCCACCACGGATCCCATTCGCTTTCCGCCCAAGAGAACGCGCGCCCCCTGGGAGACGGCCTCGCCGATCCATTCCTCCACACGATGGGCCGCCGCTTGATCGATGAGGGGGCCGACCACGGTGGCTTCGTCCGTCGGGTCGCCCGCCTTCATGCGGGCCACCTGCAGGAGAAGCTTCGTGGAGAAGGCGTCCGCGACGGTGTGGTGTACGAAAATTCGCTGGACTGAAATGCAGGTTTGGCCCGCATACCCGAACCCGCCTGTGGCGCACCGCTGCGCCGCCGCGTCCAAATCCGCGTCCGGCTCGACGATCACGCCGGCGTTGCCGCCCAATTCCAGCACGACTTTCTTCTTGCCGCACTTGGCCTTCAACATCCAGCCCACCGCCGCGCTGCCCGTGAAGCTCAAGAGCTTGAAGCGCGGATCCATCACCAGCCGTTCGGCGGTCGCGTTGTCGCAGGGCAGGATGTTGAATCCGCCGGGCGGCACGCCGGCTTCCACGGCGACTTCCCCGAGCAGCAACGCGGTGAGCGGCGTCTGCGGAGCGGGCTTGATGAGGATTGGATTGCCGGCCGCGAGCGCCGGAGCGACCTTATGGGCAACGAGGTTCAACGGGAAGTTGAAGGGCGTGATGCCCAGGATCGGCCCGATTGGAAACCGCCGGACGATGCCCAAATGCGAATCTGTCCCGGGAATCCAATCCAGCGGAATGACTTCTCCGGGTATCCGGCGGGCTTCCTCCGCGGCCACGGTGAAAGTTTGAACGGCTCGGCTGACTTCCCGCCTGGCATCGGCGATCGGCTTCCCCGCCTCAGACGTGATCGTCCTGGCAAATTCCTCCTTCCTTTCGTGAAGCCCGCCGGCAATCTTTTGCAGCATACTGTAGCGGGCATGGGAAGGGAGTGCGGCCATCGCGGCGGCGGCGTCTTTCGTGATCGCCGCCGCGGTGTCGGCATCGGCGGGACTGCCTTGCGCCGCTTCTGCGATCGTTCGGCCGGTGAAGGGATTCACGACCGGGACAGCTTGCGCCCCGGCTTGCCACCGACCGCCTAGGAGAAAGGGATGAGGTCCTTGCACGCCGAAGGCTCCATCGGCGGAGAAAAGTTTATTCCGAGGTTTCGACTGACGACGCCGGCGTAGGATCGACGACCGGCGACTCGGACGCCTGCTGAGCCGCGATGGCTTTGGAGATCAATTCGTCCGTGCCCCAGTCCTGAATTGCCTCCAGGGAGAAGGCTTCATAGGTGGACACGCCATGACAGGTGGGACAGTCCGGCATGGGGATCTTGCGGTTGAATACCTCGCCCAAGCAGGACATGCATACCCATAGCTCGGGCTCGCCTTCTTGATACGGCACCGACCAAAACGATTGCGTGGCTGACATAAGCGGTTCCTTCTCTGTGCTTCGTTAACGAACGGCGCGCGACACAGAACGATCGTCGGAACGCGACGCAGCCGGACTGTTCGACTGCGGAGCACCGTCCAACAAGCGGTCGATCTCTTCCGCAAACACCTCGAAAGGAAAAGCTCCGGGAATCGCGATGGCCGGATCCTTTTCGGTGGGCTCCGAGGTCGTCGCCATCAGGATGAATCCCGGCGTCCCGCGGAAACCCCACCGATTGGCTTCCTGGCGATCCTGGAAAATCGACTCGGTATAGCGACCTTCCCGCAGACATTGAGCAAAGGCCTGTTGATCCAAGCCGATGGATTTCGCATGCCGGGTAAACACCGCGGTCTCCAAACGCCCTCCCTCTGCGAAAAGACGATCGTGCATCGCCCAGTAACGACCCTGAGCCCCGGCGCACCGGGCCGCAACGGCTGCATTGACCCCCGGTCCCTGATCGGCCCGGGGATAGTCCCGATAGACGAAACGCACTTTGCCGGTATCCACGTATTTGGCTTGGATTCTGGGCCATGTTTCCCGGAAGAACTTGAGGCAGTACCCGCAGGTGAAGTCCGAGTATTCGATCAGCGTGACCGGAGCGTCGGCGCGCCCCCGCACCCGGTCATCCGTCCGCGTCTCGGTGACGGCGCCGGCGGCAACGGCGTGAGTAGCCGCGACGGCCAGACACAGCGTGAGGGCGATCTTCCTGATACTGCCGGAAGCCATTACGAGCCCTGACGCTTTGCTTTTACCCGCTCAAGCAATCCCATTATGAGCAACGGCCACACGACGGTGGCGTCGCTCAACACCTCGGCAAACCGCCCGCCCTGTTCCGGAGCGACGAACTTGCCCCACGAGATGCCTTCCTGGTACGTACACCCGCTCAAACCGCCCCAATAGTCCGGTTCCGGACAAATCCGCACGCCATACTGAAACCGGGGCGGCTTCACGTTGAGACCCAATCGAAGATTGCCGATTTCAATGTAGGGACCCACCTGCTGGGCCCAATTCCGCGGCACCCCGCCGCCGATCGTGAAAATCCCGAGGCGCTTGGCGCCTAAGACATGCTCGGTATAGCTGTTGAGATCCCAATAAGGATTGAACGACGGGGCTGCTCGGTGCAGCGCCCGGAGGACCCCCAAGTCTCCGTCTTCAGCTTGGGAGCGAGCCCGATCGATCGCCTTACTCATCGCCCACGTGCCGACGTCCAACCCCATTTCCGAATCGGTGAATGCCGGAATATAGACGGGCACGTTTTTCAGGTAGGCGCTCTTCAGGATCCCGTCGCCGTCATACTCCGTCGCCAAGGTTTTGCCGAGCTCTCTCGTCAGCATGCAGGAGGACAATTGCTCGTCTTGGGCGATCCTCTTGAGGGTTTGTGAAACGACATGCTCGACGTAGTTCAGGTTCGCTTCCATTTCGAGAGTGTCGTAGACCCGGTTATAGCCTTTGCGGAACAATTCCTGATCGCTCATCGACGGATGGTGGCGGTAATGCGTCTTGCCGACCGATTCGCTCAATCCATGAGCAATGAGCGCGCCCGTGGAAACGATGCACTGCACCATCCCGTGATCGATCATAGTGCTGACGATCTTGCCCATCTTGGCGATCGTCATCGCTCCGGACAGGGTCATGACGACCGAGCAGTCCGGATCCTCGATCATCGCCGTCAATACTTCGAATGCCTCGCCCAACCGGCGCCCGCCGAAGGCGGTCTTCCGCATCGAGGTCAGCAGTCCGCTGAAGGACTGGATTGTTTCTGGATCCAGCGGCTCGAGGGCCTCCAGTCCGTCCTTCGCGCCGTCTCGAAACTCGCGTGCCGACATCTCGCTCTCGTCTCCCCAAATGAGCGACCGCTAGGGTCGCATCCCTTATACACAACCTCTCATGGAGGCGTCAATTCAGTTGGAGCGTGACAAGCTCATGCTGTGCTCGGTGATTCGAATTGTCACGGCAGGAATACCAAGAAAGGAGGGAGGAGCAACGCTCCCACCGAGAGCGTTTGACTACGGCGGGGGTCGTGGTGAGGATTTTAGGCTTCCCAGTCGAGCTGGGCTTGCACACCATCCTCAGCGCTTGACCCCCTGTGAGGTACTATTCCCTCGGGGCGTTCAACTCCTCCCTAAACCACCATACGACCTACGCTGCGCCAGGTCAAGGAAGAGATTCAACGGAGAAACGCTCGACTGCATCTTTACGCTGACCTCGAAACGGAAGGACGAATGGAGGGACGTAGCGTAGAAATACTTCGATCGATGGGAGACAAACAACCCATGAAATGAGGCGTTTGGCGGAGCTGACCGAACTAGATCAGTCTGCTGGCCTCCCAAGATGAGCAGCGGCGAGTGTCGTGCCAAATTTTTGCTTCAACCTCGTTAGCCAGCAGCGCTCGGCATCACACTCGTTGGCGATGGCGTGCTAACAACCACACGAGCGCAGTCATCGTGGAAAGGCCAATCAACTCGTTCATGGCACCTCACGATCGATTTGATCCCTGCCATGCTGCGGCCGACCTTTATGCAGCCTGTCGGCGCCCTTCAGTATGTTTCGGTACTCCATCGACCGATCGGTCGGCCGTGATGCTCGGTGATTTGCTCAACCCCTTCGGCTTGGAGTACAGCACGTCTATGCAGGCAAATAAGATCATCACCATCGCTAGGACCCCTCCTACGATTCCCCAATATGCCAAAGACATATGCCCCCTCCTCGGATATGAGGATCGGATATGAGGATCACTTTCTCCATGCTGGACTCAGTCAACTTCGATGGTGTGTGTCGCTCTTCTTATCAATGATTATGCAGTCACAATCCAATAGATAAAGTCGATGTTCAAGATTGACTAATCCTACATTGCTGGCGGCTTGCGCAATACAAAACGATGGCATAGGATGAATTTGTGACAAACCGATAGTGCAAGATCTCTTCTCTGGGAGAGGCTCATGATACATCGAGGCCTCTCACACATTGGTTTCCATCCCATCAAGTTTCACTCCGATTCTCTGCGCATCCAGCGGCTCGGCGATCGCCGCCCAATTCATCTCGAGCGATTTCATTTCGAACTCTCCTCTTCTTGCGAGGTCAGATATGGCAGCCAGCTTGGACGGGATGAGTTGCGCCTTTGTCTCCATTTTGCTCAGCAGGCCGCTGAGACTCGGCTATGGCCTGCATTGAGCCCTCTCATCGGCAATCCACCTCACTTCTCTTTAGCGTTCCCATCTCCCGGTAGTGCATCGCACCGAGTTCAACAAGTGGAACTGGATCCGGCACTAAATGCGAAGCCTCGTGATCCCTTTTCGATCGTACGAGCGAAGGAGAGATTCAGGAAATGAAAGCAACAGCGGAGAAGATTTTTACTCTGTTGCTTGTGGAAGATGATGGCAGCGATGTGGAAAT
Organism: Nitrospiraceae bacterium; assembly: GCA_040255165.1. GTDB lineage: Bacteria > Nitrospirota > Nitrospiria > Nitrospirales > Nitrospiraceae > JBDZUK01. The sequence continues at coordinate 12,482 of JBDZUK010000071.1, forward strand.
TTGCCTCCACATGATAGAAGACGACCTGCCTCGTTCCGATGAAGAACGAGTGGAGGTGCTGATCAACGCAACGGCAGAAGGTGCGCTGGAACGTTTGCAGGAACAGCCGATCGACTTGGTCCTTGCAGATATCCGGTTGCCCGGCATGAGCGGGCTCGAACTGCTGGATCGGATCGAGGACTTCGACCGCCGCATCCCAGTCATCGTGACCAGCCGGGTCGGTGCAGTCGACATGGTCGTCGAGGCCATGAGACACGGTGCGTTCGATTACATCGTCAAGCCTTTTGAAAAGTTCGATCTCGTGGCACGGGTTCAGCGGGCGATGCGCATGTCGGAACTTTTGCTTCACGGTCAGAAGGACGATCCCACAAGAGAGCTGCGACCATTCAACGGCATTGTAGGCATCGGCCAGGCTATGCAGGCGGTGGGCAGCATGGTTGACTCGGTGTCCAGGGTGTCGGCGACGGCATTGATTATCGGTGAAACGGGGACGGGAAAAGAATTGATCGCCAAGGCCATTCATCAACGCAGCGATGAATGTGCAGGGCCTTTCCAGGTCGTGGATTGTACGATGTTTTCGGAAGGAACCGTGGAAAGTGAGTTGTTCGGCCATGTCAGGGGCGCGTTCACAGGGGCGGTATCAAACAAGCCGGGGCTCATTGAATCCGGCAGTCAGGGGACGGTCTTCTTTGACGAGATCGGCGAGCTTCCATTACCGTTGCAAGCCAAGCTGCTTCGCGTGCTCGAAGAAGGGGAAGTGAGGGCGATTGGGAGTGTGAAACAGAAGAAAATTCACGCGCGCTTTATCGCCGCCACCAATCAGGACCTGACCCGGAAAGTAAAGAATGGACAATTCCGGAAGGATCTATTCTACCGCCTCAACGTGATGGTGATCCGGGTGCCGCCGCTACGGGAGCGAAAAGAGGATATTCCGGTTCTCGCCCGCCACTTCATCAAGAAATTCGCCAAGAATTTTGGGAAACCAGTGGGTGATATTCATCCCTCCGCTGTGACAGAACTGGTCGCGTATCGGTGGCCCGGAAACGTCCGTGAACTAAGAAATGTAATGGAGCGAGCAGTTATGCTGGCGAAAAGCGATCGGGTGAGTCCGCAGGATATCAAAGAAATTCTGACAGGAGCCGCAAAAGGTCCTTGGGCTTCCGGCGACTATTTACATCTGCCGTATAGCAAGGCGAAGGAAAAAATCCTCGATGAATTCAACCATCGGTATCTATCCTTCAAACTCTCCAATAACGACGGCAATGTAACTCGTGCCGCGATGGAAGCAGGTTTGCCGCGTTCGTACTTCCATGAGATCATGCGACACTACTGGAAGAAAAAATAGGTTCTGGAAAACCGTCAGGCTTTCTTGACACCCCTTTCCAATTATCCACCTCTTATCAAAGTGATCCGCGGTGTAATCCCCTTCTGAATATCATGGTATGCGCGCTCTCCCCTTATTTTTCCATGCCTTAGAGTGATTCATCGCTATCGTCTGTGCGGGTTTCCTGACGAGATTACTGATACTTTCATCTAAAGGCCAACATGGGTTCATAACTCCATGACAAGACAGATCTTTTTCAGCATCGAACAACATGAATTCCTCTAACCAGGGCATACCCTTTGTAAGTGTATTCCTTTGGAGCCCATATCGTTGAGCGAAGAAGGAGGTGGTTTGGAGCCTTAATTCGGTGGTGATTCAAAAACTGTTGGGTTTTCAACCTCAGGAGGTAACGCCCATGTTCCTATCACGTAGACAGTTTTTAAAAGTCTCGGCGGG
>JBDZUK010000072.1:0-14033 GCA_040255165.1 Nitrospiraceae bacterium
ATCGGGGCGTAGCGCAGCCCGGTAGCGCACTGCGTTCGGGACGCAGGAGTCGGAGGTTCAAATCCTCTCGCCCCGACCAACCCTCGCCCGCACGACCCGGAGTTCCGTAAATTGTTCTCGGCGACGCGATAGACACCGTCTGTGTGTCTTCTCTTTCTTCTTGTGGCCGGCCCGCTTTGTCGTCGCATCGTGGTTGCCGCGCCTGGATAAACTTCTCCAGTGAGTGCCTCACAGACCAGCCGGCTCTCGTGCGCAGGCTGCCTGCTGACGAAGAACCCCACGTTCCTTTCTTTCGATGACCTCTTGCAACTGTTTTCAAACTCTCCGCATGATGCAGTATCGTCAAAAAACATTCATTCATGGTTTTTCAGAAGGAAAGAAGTTACTCTCGCTCTGACGAGCGATCTCTCTCCTTCTTTTTGCGTAGGAGCGTTATGAACGACGAGATCACTCGTGCTCGGATCCTGGTTCGGGGTCTGGTGCAAGGCGTCGGGTATCGCGCGTTTGCGGTTCGTGTGGCGACGCGGCGTCAGTTGCGCGGCGGCGTCCGGAATTTGGACGATGGTCGCGTCGAACTCCAGGCGGAAGGCCCGAAGGACCGCATCGAATCCCTGATCGAAGAGTTGAGGATCGGTCCCCCGGCATCCCAGGTCGCCGCGGTCGATGTCGAGTGGGGAAACGCCACTGGGCGCTTTGCCGATTTCCGCGTCTGGTACTGAGAGGAGCACAAGAAAAACCGGATGGTCAGCCGAGACGACGAGGACGCGGGCGAGTACGCCGACATGCGGGAGCGGGAAGCGGAGGACTCCGCCGTGCGAGCGGCCGAGGGGGAAGATCGACACGAAAAAGGAAAAGGCCGCGCCGAAGGGCTCGATACCCTCAAGAGTTATCTCCGTGAAGTACGCCGCTCCACGCTGCTGACGTTCAAGCAAGAGCAGGAGTTGGGCAAGCGCGTGATGGCTGGAGACGAACAAGCCCGCCAGCAGATGATCGAAGCCAATCTTCGCCTCGTGATCAGCATCGGAAAGCGTTACATCAACCGCGGGTTCCCCTTTTCGGACATCGTCGAGGAAGGCAACCTGGGGCTCATCAAGGCAGTCGAGAAATTCAATTACAAGCGCGGTTTCCGGTTCAGCACCTATGCCTCCTGGTGGATTCGCCAGTACATCGAGCGGGCAATCATCAATCAAGGCAAGTTGGTGCGGCTGCCGGTTCACGTCGTCGAACGACTTAACCGGTATCTGGGCAAGGTCGAGCAGCTGGTACAGACGCTGGGGCGCGAGCCGACGGCTGTGGAAATCGCTGCAAAAATGAAAACGACGGAAGAGGAAGTTCTCGACCTGAAGCAATTAGTGCGCACCACCTGCTCGCTGGACAGCCCGATCAACGAGCGAACCGACACTTTTTTGCGCGATGTCATCGAAGATCCCTCCTGCATATCTCCGGCGGATGCCGCGGAAGGGGTGTTGCGGCGGACGGAAATGATGCAGTGGGTGAGGGAGTTGCCTGAAAAAGAGCAAACTGTTATTGTGTCGCGGTTCGGGCTGGACGGCAGCGAGGCGAAAACACTGGAAGAGATCGGCAGAGAGATGGGATTGACACGCGAGCGGGTCCGCCAGATCGAAACAGCGGCATTGGTTCGGCTGCGGGGCAGTATTGCGCGCAGGACCATGACGCAGGCGGATTTGCTTTGAAACCGATGAGCCGGATCAGCTACAAGGCCTTTATCCGCGAGGTTCCGGATTTCCCCAAACCCGGCATCCTTTTCTACGACATCACCACGTTGCTTAAGGATGCCGCCGCGCTGCGCGCCATCACCGACGAGTTGACGGAGTATTATCGAGGACACGGTGTCGCGAAGGTGGTGGGAATCGAATCCCGAGGCTTCATTTTCGGCGGGACCCTGGCGCTTAACCTGAACGCGGGATTCGTGCCCGTTCGGAAGCCCGGGAAGCTGCCGGCGGACTGTTTCGAAGTCAAATACAATCTCGAATACGGGTCCAACTCGTTGGCCATTCACCGGGACGCGATCGAGATCGGCGAGCGGGTGCTGATCGTCGACGATTTGCTGGCAACCGGCGGCACCGCCGAAGCCACGGTTCATTTGGTCCGCCAGTTGGGTGGCGAAATCGTCGGTCTCGACTTTCTCGTGGAATTGAAAGGCCTTAAAGGACGCGAGAAGCTGGCCGAGTACCCTGTCCACTCCACCATTTTGTATCCCTGACCGTTGGAAGTCCCTCTTCCCTCGTACTTGTCAAACGCCGACCGCCGTGTTATGAATGCCGGACTTTTTGGGGTGCGTTCGCCGTTTACCTAGGAGCGATAGAACTATGGCGGGAAAAGTTCAGCCGAAGAAAAAGCCGGCGGTGGCCAAGGCGCAAGGCAAATCACGCTCCGCACCCGCCGCTGTCATTGAAAAGGTGTCCAAGACGCCCGAGACCCAAGAACCGGCGAAGCCGAAAGAATCAGCGAAAGACCGCGAGGCGCGGGAGCGTCGGCGGGAAGCCCTCCAACAGATGTTGCTCGGAAAGCGCCAGGAAATCTTGCGGGAGATTGAAGGGAGCCTCGGGCAATCATTGACAGAAGATCAGCAGCGCCGGCTGGAGTCCGCGCGCGACGTAGGCGATCAGGCTTTAATGGATCTGGAGCGGGAGCTCGGCATTTCGTTGATGGAAATGCGGAATCGACGGCGCCAATCGATCGATGAAGCGTTGACCAGACTTTCGGAAGGCACGTACGGTGTGTGCGCGGAATGCGGTATCGAAATCAGCGAGAAGCGGCTGGAGGCCGTGCCGTTCGCGAAGCTTTGCGTGGAGTGCCAATCGCGAGCAGAATTGCTCGAGAAAATTGAGCGTGAAGAGGATCGAGACTAGCCTCCGCTTCCGTCCTGCGTCGCCGCCCACCCCGTTTGCCCCCCTCGCCCAGCGTAGGCCAACCGGAAAGCCGTGGAACAACAACCGCCCGTGACTGACGGGATCTCCATGAAAAGCGGCAATACCTTGCGAGCGGTCGTGCTGGCCAGCGGAGGGTTGGATTCCACCGTTACGGCGGCACTGGCGAAACGCGACGGGTACGCGCTCCACTTCCTGACCATTGCGTACGGTCAACGGCATGCGATCGAGGTAGATCACGCCAGGCAAGTCGCGACGGCGCTTGGCGCAGCCCATCACCTGGTGCTGGATCTGGATCTCCGTGCGATCGGAGGGTCGGCCTTGACGACCACACAGCCGGTGCCGAAAGACCGGGATCGCCAGAACCGAGACAGAGAGATTCCCATCACATATGTGCCGGGACGGAACCTGATTTTTCTCTCCCTCGCCGCGGCGCATGCCGAGGCGATCGGCGCGACGTGTGTGTACTTCGGAGCCAATGTTCTGGATTATTCCGGCTATCCGGACTGCCGGCCGGAATTCATTCGAGCGTTCGAAGCAGCCGTCCACGCGGGGACCAAAGCGGGATCGCAGGGCCGGCGGCTGGAGGTACGGGCGCCGCTATTGCACCGGTCCAAGGAAGAAATCATCCGGCAAGGGTCGGCGTTGAACGTCCCGTTTCATATGACGCACAGTTGCTACGATCCCATTGGGGACTTGGCATGCGGACGTTGCGACAGTTGTCTCATTCGCCGGGAGGGGTTTGCCAAGGCGGGAGTTGATGATCCGATTCCGTATGCGATAGGCTGATTTCATGAGCCCCGAAGAATTTTTCATGTACCTCACCATCGGGTTAATTGTGGTAGTTCCGATCGCGGCAAGAATCTATCGGCGCATGACGCTGCGGCAAACAGAAAACATGCTTCGCGAGCAATTCGGGGGAAAAGAACTCCACAAGGACAGGTCAGAACCGCAGAAATAGAGACCATGCGAAAGAGAATGTTCCAGGGAATCGCGATAGGGGCGGCTGCCTTGGGCCTCAGTTGGATCGCCGCTTGCGATCAAGGCTCGGCTAAGCCGGAGGGCGGGTCGGTGGTTTCAGCCGTGCCTGCCGAGTTCCAGGCCGGCGAGGCGAAATTCGATGCAAATTGCGCCGCCTGCCATGGCAAACAGGGTGTGGGCACCAGCCATGGGCCGCCACTGGTTCACAAGATTTACGAACCCAATCACCACGGAGACGCCGCCTTCCAACGGGCTGCCGCTACAGGAGTCCGCGCCCACCATTGGGAGTTCGGAAACATGCCCAGGATCGAGACGGTGACGCCCGAAGACGTAGAGCAGATCACGCGGTATGTCCGGTGGCTTCAACGACAGGCCGGCATTTTTTAACGCGGTGCAAACAGCGCGTTCGCGCCGTTCCAGTTTCCTCTCGCCCTTCCGCTTACCGACGACGATTCCTATCTCTGTTCCGTTCACGGGAAGCCGCGACCCTGTTTGACTTTTCTTGAGCGCGGTTCGTAAGGTATTTCAATATTTTCCGAAGAGGACGTGGGCATCGTTCCAGATCTTCTATGGAGCAACTACTTCACCTGGGAGGCTTGTATGGCACGTGGAGCGGGCCGAGAAGTCGGGATCCCTGCAATTGTCCTCCTTCTTCTCCTGTTGGGCTCGGGTTGCGCCGCGATCGAGGCGGGTCATGAAGGGGTCATCGTGGAACAGCCGATTATCTTCGGCCATGGCGGCGTCGACCCCGTGCCGGCGAAGACGGGCCGCATCTGGGTGGCACCCACGACGAAGGTGGTCGATGTGGACGTCCGCCCGATCCAGTATGCGGAGCATTTCGACATTATCTCGGCAGAAAACGCCCCGGTGTCGTTTGACGCGTTCCTGATCGCGAATGTGGTCGAAGGGCGGTCGCCCGAGTTGATCAGCCGATTCGGTCCCGCCTGGTATCCGAACAACGTCAAGGAGGCCTTCCGAACCTTTGTCCGCGAGGAGGTCCAGAAGTATCCTCTCTTCCAGCTTACGACCGACCCGACCACGAGAACGAAGTTGCAGGATGCGATTGCACGGGAAGTGCAGTCCAAGCTCATTGAAAAACAGACGCTCCCGATCCGGTTGAACCGGATCGTCGTCGGCAGCATCCTTCCTCCGAAAGGCGTGGTCGAGCAGACGACGCAGACGATCATCCAGGAGCAGCGGAAGATCACGATGGTGGAATTTCAGAAAGCCGAAGAAGCCCGGGAAAAAGCCGAAAAACAGCGCGGCATCGCCGATCGGGCTTACCGGGAGTCGCTGGGACTGACGGCGCCTGAATTCGTGGATCTCCGCCGCATCGAGGTGCAGAAGGAAATCGTGCAACATGCGCCGACGGCGCTCACCGTCATTATGGGTTTGGAGCGGGTCGGAATCAACATTCCTCCGCTCGGTGTGGAAAAGTAAAGGAAGGACAAGCTATTTCACCAGCCAGACCCGGTAGCTGCTGGCCCTCAGCGGCTTCGGAACTTTGAGGGAGCCGATCGATCCGGGCTGCATGATGTCTTCTCCGGTTCTCGTTCGTCGTGCAGGGTGCCGTTCCGTTTTGATGAGGAGCCCGTGATCGTCGAAGAAGTCCACCATAATGTCGGCCACTTCTCGTAAAGTCCCATCATAAGCAGTGGTCAACCAATCCAACCGCTTCAAGGCTTGGTACTGGATCGCCACAAATCCATCCGCCGTCTCCTGAACGCTGAGAATCCTGAGCGCCCGGTTTTGATCGATGCCGTCTGTCTGAGCGTTTCCCGCCACGCGCGCTAAAATCGCACGCCGGCTGTTCTCCACGGGAAGGACGCCGGTCACACGACAGGACACAGTGCGTCCGCGCTCCGTCTGATGCTGAATCTGATAGTCCGCGACATGCTGTGTCGCGAGCAGGTTCGCCAGCTCGGCCACCAGCGCGTGGTCCACGAGCGATGCCGTTTCCTCCCGAAAGAACGGCGAGCTCGCCACGGCGAGCCGTAGTGCTTCCCGGCACGCCAGCTGTTTGGCGTCGTCGGCTGTTTCGGGGTCGTGGAATCGATAGCGGTAGTCCCCGTCGATATCAAGCTGGCCGGCCGGTTCAGCGGCGTCGACCGGGAGGGGAAAAACGGCGAAAACGGCGAGTCCGATGGCAAGACCGAGGGATTTATGAAGGTCGAACATAGACAACCTCCCTCGTGCAACGATGCTGGGATATGCTATCACGCCTGTGTCGCGGCAACAATCGGCCGGCGATACGGGTTCCGTGAAGACTGTCGAAGCGAAATATCAGACACTGCAGGAGCTCAGTGCTCACGTGCAAAACCGACCTGACGATGCCTTGACTTGCTTCTAGTCTTGACTCAGACTCACGCCATGCCCGAACCCTTTGAACAAGCCCTGCTCGACGCGTTGGCCGAGCGAGCAGGGGTCGCTTCCGAGTACTACGACATCGCCGGCCAGCGCCATATTACGTCCAATGAGACGAAGCGAGCCATCTTGGCCGCCATGGGGATGGCGGCAGAATCGAAAGAGAGCTTGGCCGAAAGTCTGAGAGAGTGGGATGACGGTCCGTGGATACGCGGATGTGAGCCCGTCCTCGTACTCCAGGAGGGAGGTCCGGCCAGCCGGTGGTCCCTTCGACTTCCAGTGGAAGAGGGAGGTGAAAATGCTCTGCGGGTGAGGTGGAGCGTTACGGATGAGGAGGGGGTGGTGCGGCAGCAGGGGGAGGCCGGACCCGGACTGGCTGCGGTGGATGTCCGCATCATTAACGAACGTCGATTTGTTCAGCTCGAATTGCCTGTTCCGGATGGACTGCCGATCGGATATTACGATCTCACTGTCAGAGCTGAAGGATCCGGCGCAGAACCGGCGGGTCCGACCCGCCTGATCGTGGCTCCCTCGCATTGTTTTGTGCCGGCTTGTCTTGCCGAGGGACAGCGTCTCTGGGGGCTTGCGTTTCAATTATACGCCGTGCGCAGCGGCTCAAATTGGGGTGCCGGCGACTTTCGGGATTTGAGCCAGATCCTGGAATGGGCGGGGGAAAAACTAGGAGCCGGGCTGATCGGGCTTAATCCATTACATGCGTTGAAAAATACGAGGCCCTATCATATCAGCCCGTATTCGCCGACCAGCCGCCTGTACATCAACGAATTGTACGTCGACGTGGAACGCTTGCCCGAGTTCCATGCCTCTGAAGAAGCTCGTGGATTCGTCGATGGTCAAGACTTTCGGAACACCCTGGACGAACTGCGTAAAAGAGATGAAGTCGATTACGACGGCGTGGCGGAGCTCAAACGGAAATTGCTCGCCCTCTCGTATCAGCAGTTTCTCAAAGACCACTACGCCGGGGCCGAGCCGGATCTTGCACCACTCACCGTTCGGGCCAGGGAGTTGGATCGTTTCATCCGGGAGGAAGGTGAAGCGCTGGAGTTGTTCGCCGTGTTCCAAACGCTGGAGGAGGAGCGGAGTGCCGTTCAATCTCCGGGTTCGGTCTGGCAGGAGTGGCCACCCGAGTATCGTGTGCCCTGGTCCCCGGCGGTCAGGGAATTTGCGCGTCGGCACAGAAGACGGGTGCGGTTTTTTCAGTATGTGCAATGGATTGCCGCCCAGCAATTGAGGGATTTGAAACTCCAGGTCGGGCGCTTACAGATGCCGCTCGGCCTGTATCAGGACTTGGCATTGGGGGCAGATCCTTGCGGGGCGGACAGTTGGGTGTTTCAAAACGTGCTGTCGCTGGGAGCCGATTCCGGTGCCCCTCCGGATGCCTTGGGTCCTGAAGGCCAGAATTGGGGCCTGCCGCCCATCAACCCGGTTCGTCTGCGTGAAACCCGCTACAACATGTTCATCAGATTGTTGCGCAACAATTTCAAATATGGCGGCGCGATTCGGCTCGATCACGTAATGGCCTTGTTCCGACTATTCTGGATCCCCAAAGGCATGCCGGCATCGTCCGGCACTTATGTGGGGTATCCGTTCGATGAGCTCCTGGCCATTGTGGCGCTGGAAAGTGCGCGGTCTCGAACATTGGTCATTGGAGAAGATCTTGGGACGGTGCCCGATTGGGTGCGCGACCATCTGGCGAGAGCCCAGATCTTGTCCTACCGCGTGTTCTATTTTGAGCGGAACGAGAACGGCACATGGAAGGCACCCGAAGAGTATCCCAAGCATTCCATGGCCGTTGCCTCGACACACGATCTGCCTACGCTCCGCGGATTCTGGTCGGGCGAAGACATTCGTGTGCGCGCCGGGCTGGGCATGTTTCCCGACGAGGAGGCCCGGCGACAAGCGTGGGAGGAACGGGAGGCGCAAAAGGGGAAGATTTTGAGGGCCTTGAAGGCCGAAGAACTTCTTCCCGAAGGGATGACAGAAGACCCGGCTACGGCGCCGACCATGTCTCCTGAGCTGTGCCGCGCGATCCACAGCTATCTCGGACGGACGCCTTCCTGGATCATCCTCGCCAACATAGAAGATGCGCTCGGTGAGCTGGCGCAGACGAACATGCCGGGGACCGTCGACAGTCATCCAAACTGGTCAAGAAAGCTGTCTGCCGGGTTGGATGAGGTGATGCACGACGAGCGGGTGCGGCAACTGGCGGCGACGCTGGGCGACCTGCGGCCTTCTCCATCAATCGGAGCGTTGTGATGTCTGCATGAAGAACCGGAATCGTGTCGTCCTCGCGATCGCGGGGACGCTGTTCCTCGGAATCGTCATCATGGAAACCCTGGTGCCCGCCAATGTTGTGGGCGCGTACGGGTACGTGCTTCCACTCCTGCTAGTGGCGACGCTCCGTAACCGGAAACTCATGCTGACCACCGTTGTAGCCTGCGCTGTGGCGACGTATTTGGGGCTCCTGCAACCCACGAAACCGGGACGATTTCAGGCTGCCGTCATCAATCGAACCGTCGTCGTCGGCGTGTTGCTCGCAGTCGCCTACTTCGGCATGACATGGGAGGAGCGGAAAGCGCGCGAAGAAGCGGCCAGGGCCGCGCTCGCGCGGCAGACCGAAAACCTGCTGCGCGCCAACGCCCAGCTAGTCGAAACGAAAGACAAACTGAACCGCTCCGAACGTTTGGCGGCGGTCGGTGAATTGGTCGCGTCCGTCGCTCACGAAGTCGGCACCCCGCTCCACTCCATCGCTTGGCACGTGCACGCTCTGTCCGAAGAGCCGGGCGTCACGTCGGAAATGAAAAAGCGCATTCGCATCGTTGATGAGCAAATTAATCGGGTGGTTCGGATCATTCAAGATCTCCTCACATCGACCAGGCAACGCAAGCCGGAACCGGTGTGGCAGCCTGTCGATCGGGTCGTGCAGCCGGTCGCCGCGCTGATGGAGCCGGCGTATCACGCCAAGGGCGTCACCCTGGAAGTGGAAGAGGGATCGCACGCTCCCCTGGTCTGGGCCGATGCCGAAAAAATTCAACAAGTCCTTGTAAATCTGCTTGCCAATGCGTTGGCGGCGACGTCCAGCGGGGGCGTGGTTCGCGTGCAAACCTCCTCCAGGCCTGCCTCACGCGAAGAGGCCGACGCGCATACGACCGCACCCGCCCCGACCACCATGACGACGATTACCGTGTCTGATACCGGGTGCGGGATGCCCAAGGAGGACCTGCAGAAGGCGTTTCGGCCGTTTTTTACGACCAAAGCCGTCGGTACAGGCAGCGGGCTCGGATTGTTTCTGAGCCGAGAAATCGTCGCGGCGCACGGAGGTATGTTGTCGATCGACAGTGACGTGGGAAAGGGGACCACGGTGATCGTGGCCTTGCCGGGGATGAGCTCAGAATCGGCAGGGGTAGCATAGGGGGCTGTATGCCTGCGAAGATCTTGGTCGTCGATGACGATGCGGTTGCCCGCGATCTGTTGGCCGAGGCGCTAAAGAAGGAAGGCTACGAAGTGGAGGCTTTCTCGAACGGCGCTGACGCGATCGAACGGGGCCGTCAAGGTCGCGTCGACCTCGTGCTGACCGACATGCGGATGGGCAGCGTAGACGGTTTGACGGTTCTGCGCGAGTTCAAGCGGTCCAGTCCCGATACGTCGATCGTCCTCCTGACCGCCTTCGGGTCCCTTGAGGGGGCCATCGAGGCGATCAAGCAGGGGGCCTACGACTATCTCGCGAAACCCTTTAAGAAAGAGGAAATCAAGCTTGTCGTCCAGCGGAGCCTCGAACATTGCCGTCTGGTACGCGAGAACGCGCGCTTTCGGGAGGGGCTCAAGGGCCGGGACGAGTGGTCGCCGCTCGTGGGCAGCAGTCCTGCGATGCTGGAGGTCTATAAGCTCGTCGCTCGTGTGTCGGAAGGACGGAGCACGGTCCTGATCGAAGGAGAAAGCGGGACCGGGAAGGAACTGATTGCGCGCGCAATCCATTCGAACAGCCCGCGCCGGGACAAGCCGTTCATCCCAGTGAACTGCGGGGCCCTGCCCGACACACTGCTCGAATCAGAGATGTTTGGGTATGAAAAGGGAGCCTTTACCGGTGCCGTCGGGGCAAAGGCCGGCTTATTCGAGGCCGCAAACGGCGGGACGCTGTTTTTGGACGAGATCGGCGACCTCGGCTCCGCGCTGCAGGTCAAGCTTCTGCGGGTGATGCAGGATCAGGAAGTGCGGCGGGTTGGCGGCACGAGTTCGGTTAAAGTCGACGTGCGCGTGATCGCGGCCACGCATCGGGATCTTGAGCACCTGGTCAAGGAAGGAAAGTTTCGAGATGACCTCTATTACCGCCTGAACGTGGTGCGGATTCTCTTACCATCGCTCGCGCAACGCAGACAGGATATCCCCATGTTGGCCCATCATTTTCTTCAAAAATATGCCGGGACGTCGACGCACGCCGTACGGGGATTCCTGCCCGAGACGATGACATTACTGGAGACGTACCATTGGCCGGGCAATGTGCGTGAATTGGAGAATGCAGTCGAACGGGCGGTATCGCTGAGCCATGGCCCCCTCATCATGCCGGAGGATTTACCCGAGGCTATCCGCAATGGGATCGCGGTGGCAGAAAAGCGTACAGGGCCGAGCGGGGAACGACAGGATGAGGCGCGTCTTACCTTGGAGGAGGTGGAAAAGCGGCATTTGATCCGCGTCTTGAAGGAAACGAAGGGTAACAAGGTTCAGGCGGCCAAGATTCTTGGCATCGACCGGCGCACGCTCTATCGCATGGCCGAACGTTTTGGACTCGATGTAGGAGAAGAGGGCGATGGAGGGGGCGAGTAAAGGAACGGGAGTACATTTACAACAATTGAAGACGGTTCCGGATCAAGCGGAGTTGATTCTCAGCGCTCTGAGGAAGCGGGCTTTCCGATGGCTCCCATGCTGTGAACAACCCGTCTTTTCCCATGTGCGTCACCTCTAGCATCAGCCTGGCGTTCTCGTTTGGTTCCGGAGTCACCGTAGCCTCTACGCGGGTCTTGCCCGTGCCGAACCGCCACCGCAGCAGCCAGTTCCAAGGACCAGCCATCTTGTCCTGATAGCCGGTCGTCAACCGTCGCTCGTCCGGCTGATCCACCTCGTAACCGGCCTCAGTGAGGACCTGCACTACCACAATCCTGAGGGCATCGGCCGGTACGGGAAGGACGACATCCACTACGTCCGGCTCGACCGTGTTCTGTACGCCGCTGCATCCTCCCAGCAAGCAGCCGATTAGGACGAGCGTTCCACCGATCCTGCCGATCGTCATTTCACTTTCCCGTCCTTCAATCGATAGACCAGATGGGTATCGGTTTGTGCAACCCCTTCGATCGCGTGAATTTTTGTGAGGACGAGCTGCGTCAGGGCATCCTGGTCTTGCACCTCGACGACCGCAAAGATGTCGGGTTTGCCCCAGCAAGGATCGATCGTTTTGATCTCCTTGATCTCGGATAGAGCCCGGACCACGTCGGTAGTCTGGCCCGGCAGCACGTTGATGAGCACGTAGGCGCGGTCTGACACCAGCAGTTCTCCGTTCGTCGGCGCGTGAATCGTAAATGGCACAGTGGGGGAGTCAGGCCCGGCAGCAACGTAGCGGATACCCTGCTCGCAAGTCAATATTCTGGAAACGGGGGGAGGCGTGGTCGCTTTCTTTGGTTTTTTCATTGCAGATCTCACTTGGGAGCTACGAAAACTTCGATCGCACAACCGGTGCCACTTGCTGCAGAGTCGAGCTCAAGACTTCGTGGATTGCCGATGCGCCCCTCCGGGTCGTAGACGAAGCAAAAGAGGGTTGTGCATCCGTCTCGAGTGGAGGAATAGGCTGCATCCGTGCGCAGCTGATCCACGATCTCACGCGCCGTCAGGCCCGCTCGGGTTTTCTTCACGATCACGGCGATGCGTTTGTTATCCAATAGAAGCGCGGTGCGGACGTGTCCGCCCGAGTGCGACGGCGGCCACTCTTCCGTACCAATCTCGTCAAATTCCACGCGGAGTAAGGCGTAGAACAGATCCTGAACATCGAGTTCGTCCTCGATTTCCAAAGTGGTCCGATATTCGTTCCGGAGCCGAAGTTGGCGTGCGACGCCGTGAAATCGCGAGCAAATCTTTCGCAGCAGATTCAAGGGAATACCGGCCTGCTCGGTTGAGACGGCCGGCTGAGTCGTGGTTGCCGGCAGGGGTACAGAATGAGCGGTCTGCGTATCCGAAGGGGGGCGGCGCGCCGTGCTCTTCTGCTCAGGCCTTCCTCCCGGCAAGGATTGGCCTGGCGATTCATCAGACATATCTTTAGACATATCCTTATCCGGTGGTTTGGATGCCTGGCCGGTCGTGGAAGCGTTCGGTTCAGAAGCGGTGGAATGGAATTCCGTCAGCGTCGGAGGTTCCGCAGCGTGTAGAGACCGTTTCAATGTAGGAACTGGAGAAGTGGCTTTTGGTGCTGTAGTCGTGCGTTCCGCAGCGGCACCCTGTTCGTTCTGTCCGACTGCCGCTGGATGCGGAGGGGGACCTGTCGAGGACAAGGCCGCAGGAGAAGCGGAGGAGTGCTTCATTTTCGATAGAGGATTCGCCGGGGTAGCGGCGGAGGGAGGCGGTGGAGTTGCGACGACTGCCGCAGTCGGCGAGACGGACGGTTTGGGCGGTGGTGGAGAGGCCAAGTTCGAAGCAAGCGAAACGGATATTGTGACGGGGGGCGGTGCGGCTGCAGGAGCTGGCGGTACGGGGGCATGCATTTCAGCGGCGGTGCCGGTTGCTGATGAGAGCGCGGGCTTGATGCCTTGCATCTCCAGCTTTTTGTCCTCAAGGTTTCCAATGAGGGTCTTGATCAAGTAGAGCGTTCGCTCCATCCCACCAGACGTGGTGACGTCCAATTTGTGCGCGCGATAGGACTGAAATTCTGGAGATTTATCACCGAAAATCTGCCGAACGCATTCCCGGAGCTGCAATTCGGTCCTGGCCCGCGCGGCATCCCGGTAAGGAAAGCCTTCACGAGCCAGGTCACTGACCTGAGCAAGAAAGTCCTGCAGCTTCTCGATCCCCTGGTTGAGTTCGTCGATGGCGGCGGTCTTGGATCGGGTGCGGGAAAGATCTGAGGCTTTTGCTCTGGCCATGGCGGTGTGAAAAAAGTCTAGCCGATGGCCGACAAGCTGGCAACAAAACGAGAGATATCAACGGGAGCAGAAAGAAGGTGTCTCCGGGGGGCGGGAACTACTTGCCCGCTGGAGCCGATTCGGGCAACTGCATTTCTCGGCGGACCGCGTCGAGGATGGCTTCGGTGTCAACGGGTTTGGGGAAGATCTTGCGCACGTTGAGAGCCTCGGCTGCCAGCAGGACGGCTAAGCCGTTCGACAATTTCGTTTGGGACATTGCGAAGAGTTTGGTGCGCGGGAATTTTTGAAGATGACGCCGAATGCTGGCCAAGCCGTCGTGGGTCAAGGTCAATAAGGAGACGAGTACGACATCGATAGTTCCCTCGCGCAGCCGCCGGAGACCTTCCCAGTCATTCCCCGCTTCCAGAACGGTGTAGCCGGCGGCGGTGAAACACTCGCTGAGCCGGTTGCGTTCTCCAACTGCATCGTCGAGGATTAAGACGGTAGGCATCGTGACGGACCTCCAGTCGAAAAACGCACTTCTCGAACTCCACCGCCTAAGATTAGAGCATGAAACGCACGAAGGGGGGCACTGGCGTGGCAGCCAGGGTGGAAGAGCTTAAGTGGAACAAAGGTGACAGACACAACGGCAAAAAGCAGGACAGGACACGTGGGCGTG
>JBDZUK010000073.1:0-13904 GCA_040255165.1 Nitrospiraceae bacterium
CGGCCGGCCGAACGCGTGACCTGGCTGTAGAAGCCACTCCGTAGAACAGGAGGGGCGGAAAACTCCGCCCCTCCTCGTTTCCAACCAAACCTCACTCCACGTACATTCCACTTCTGTAATCCTCGTCTCTTTGTTTTTACCGAGCCGCCTCAGCGCAGGGTCGAGCGGGATCGTCTCTGGGCCGATTGAGTCCTGTAACCCGGGGAATACACCACTCAGGGTGGTGAGGCATTCTCACTAGTACCCAGGCGGATAAGACAACATTTCTAAGGCACAACAATTCTCGTGACCCTCTTAAAGAACTGCGATAAAACACTTTCATGGCTGAATGTTGGTTGGATCCTAAACGACCTCGCCATCACTCAGTACCATCTGCGCCGTCCACATGACTGTCTCAAGACGCGTGAACCTTTGGCACCTGACGCGGCGCTGACAGACGAGGACATTCGCTCTGCATACCCTCCCGCCGATGCGAAGAACTATCTGCCTATTGTGGAAGCGACACGAACGAACCAAATGTTATGTCGTAAGCTTTTGAAGAAACGCGGTAAGCCGGCGCGGAAATCCCAAGAAGAGCGGGACCTGGAGGCCGCACAGGAGCTCGCCCTCGAAGGCATTATCGACAAACGAGCCGATAGCCCCTACGCGAGGCTCACGCGGAGCGGCCGGTGTGGGTTAAGATAAAGAATCGCGACGGCGGCGTTCCACTTTTTGCGTTTCGCTCGACCGGCCGGCGTGACCAAAAAGAAGACCCGGAGTGGTGCATGTATAGAAGCGCGTCTTGAAGCCGGAGCTCCAGAGCTGGGTTGTGTCTCGGATATGGAGTGGAGGTCCATATGACGCCGAAGATCATCGTACTGATCACTTATGGGGTCGGGGCGCTGTCCGCGGTTCTTCTTTCCCCCAGCATCCTGCCCGCTTTTGAAGACCCCGAGATCGTCATTGATGAAAAGTGTGCGGCCGACTGGCCCGACAATGCGAACCTGCAAGCCGCCTGCATCGAGCAGCAAAGGGAATACCTCAACAAATCGCTTTCGTCTCCCGTCGACCCAAGCCTCCCGATTCAAGACCATACGCTGTTGCGGGAGAAATGCGCGAAGGACTGGCCCGACGACTTCCGGATGCGGGCGCAGTGCGAACAGAACCAAATCCGCGCGTTCCACAAGCTGCAGGCACTTCCCCCAAAAGGAGTCACGCTCAAGGAGTATTCGCTAGCGGTCGACCATTGTGCGAAGGAGTGGCCGGACGATTTTCGCTTTCGAGCACGCTGTTTGGAAGAGCAAATACGGGAGATCATCATGAGCCGTGACGCCAGGAACGGGAGTGAATGGCTGCAATGACATCGCCGGCTCGGCCTACTTTGGACTCGGGCCGGGCTGCCGCGCTCCGGCGCGAGGAAATTTGACCGAATACAAGACGGAGGCGGCCTATCGGCGCTATGCGATTGTGAGTGAGGCTGACCTGATTGAAGGATCAAAGCGGAGCGCTGCACTCCAGGAAGCGCTACAAGGCAAGCAGGAAGTCTGTAGCATGCCCGCGGTCTTTAGCCACAGTTCTGAGTGGAAAAGTGCAAATTATGGTGGAAACCATGGCGGAGAGGGTGGGATTTGAACCCACGGTCCCCTTACGAGGACACTCGCTTTCGAGGCGAGCCCGTTCGGCCGCTCCGGCACCTCTCCGAGAATGTCTTAAACTGGAAGACCGGCTCGTATTGCAGGGATGCGGTACAGGGAGGAGATTAACGTGCAGCGTGGCGTTTTGCAATTGAGAACTTGCATGGCCGGTCGTTCATAACGCGATGAACGCCATATTCTCCTGGGATCCTGAGCAGCGGTCGATGCCAACGCTCGAAGGGAACGACATTCATGTCTGGTTTTTCGCTCCTGAGGCCGCACCTCAAGACCTGCATCGCCACCGTGCGTGGCTGTCCGAGGCCGAGCGGGAGCGCGCGGCACGTTTTCTGTCGGAGCCGGCTCGCCAAGCATTCGTCCTGGCGCACGGCGTGCTGCGAGCCGTTCTTGCCGGGTATTGCGGGTCAGAGCCGGGCGATCTGTGCTTCACCGTCGATACGATGGGAAAGCCGATATTAGACGGCCTTGCTGCCGGGTCCTTGAATTTCAATTTGTCGCATTCTCATGGAGGGGTTCTGGTGGCCGTTTCCAAAACGTACGAGATGGGAGTGGATGTGGAGCGCGTGCGGGAACAGGTGGATTGTGTCAAATTGGCCGAGCGCTTTTTCGCGGATGCCGAACATCGCCACATCTTGCACGCATGTCCTGAAGAGCAGCGAGGTCTGTTCTTTCGCCATTGGGTCTGCAAGGAGGCGGCGCTCAAGGCGCGGGGACTGGGGCTCCGAATGCCGCTCCGTGACTGCGTCGTCACGTTGGATTCTGGCGGAGAGTCCGCGCACGTTCGCTGGCCGCACCCGAACGACGGCAGCCACACGTATGTTGCACGATTCCTGCCGCTCGGCGATGGATGGGTGGGAGCTGTGGCAGCCGAGGGAGAGCAATGGCGTACGCGGCTTTACCGTTCGCCGTGCTCAGTCTGACATGGCGGGTAGCTGTCTGATGACACTCCCGAAATCCGCGACGAGCGCCGCGCCGTTCTGGCGGGGTTGAAGGCCGTCCTTCTCGGACATTTCCAGCCGAAGCCGCTTAAAAAAGCTCTGCATCAATTCCTGGCTTTCCAGTTCCAACACTCCGCCGGTTACCTGCACTCGGTGATTCAGGCGCCGCTCGGCGGGGATGTTGAAGACGGAGCCGCAGGCGCCGGCCTTGGGATCGCGAGCGCCGAACACCAGACGCGAAATCCTGGACTGCACGATCGCCCCGGCGCACATCGAACAGGGCTCGACCGTCACGTACAACGTCGTGCCGGTGAGGCGCCACGTGCCCAGGCGCGTCGCGGCTTCACGGATCGCCACGACTTCGGCATGGGCGGTCGGATCCTGCCAAATCTCGCGGTAATTGTGAAACTGGGCTAACACCTGGTCGTCGCGCACGAGCAACGCAGCGATCGGCACCTCGCCGAGCGGGGGCGCGAGCCGCGCGTGTTCCAACGCCAGCTGCATGTATTCCTTATCCTTTTCGAACAGATCGTTCATCGTTCACCTGGGTGAGGGGGCAAACGGGCGGTATCTTAACATAGGGATTGCCCAGGGAGAAGGGGATCGCCGGAGATTCAACGGGATTGCGCCGATGAGCGAATCCACTCGAATTCGTACCGGACCTGTATCGCCAGGTACCGCTGCACGAGGCCGGAACGGTCCAGAGGCATGTCCCGTTCGTGAATAAGAGCCACCTCGGCGTCCCGATACCGCACGGCCACTCCGACGACGAGGTCCAGCTCGGACGGCCGCGCCGCGTTGTCCGAGGAACGGTCGGTAAACAAATTCGTGTCGGCAAAGAGCACGATGCGATTCCGGTAGAGGTCGAGATCCGCATGCGCGACGTACCGGAACAGGGCGCGCCCCGTGTTGTCGGGTCTCGCGAAATAGTCTTGATTGTGAAAGAGCCAGCCTGCTCCGGCATAGAACGACAGGTTCTGATCGGGGAACGTAGTCCGCCACCAGGCTGAGCCCCGCGCATCAGGAAATCGGTACGTCAGCAGCGTATCGGCGTACACCTGTTTCGTGCCGCTGCGGTCCAACGGCGCATCCCGCTCATACTGGATGCGCCAGCCCCAGTCGCGAAACGAGCCGGTCAGCGCGTACGTGCCGTCCCATTCGGACAGCTCCACCCATCCGTTCGTGCGGTCGGAGAAAAAGTTTTGGTCCGTGTAGAACTGCAGATACTCGCGATACAAGTCCGTCTCCAGGTGAATCATGTACCGCATCCCCGCCAACCCCGTATTATCGGGCCTCGCGGCGAAGGTCGGATTGTCCAGGAATGCTGCGGAAAGAAAGTATCCTCGAACCCAGTGCTGTTCGCCTGCGTCAAGAGCCGCGCCTTCCATTTCGGGAAGCGGTCGGCCGTACTTTTCCAGCGCGTAGGCCGGCGAGGTGTACAGAATGATGGTCCAGATGCAACACCAGGTGCATCGCATTAGGGTTGCGCTGTGCCGCACCTTGGCCTCGGTGACCGGAATCAGAAGGTCTCGGATGTCCAGGAAAGAGAGTGAGCGAGCAAAATCCCGCCCTTGTAGCGGGCGGCGAAAGGCAAGTCAAGATCGGACTAGAGCTGTCCCAAGAGATAGATAGCCCCGGTCGGTTGCGGCCGGCCGCCGGCCGGCTCGACGCTCACGGCAAACTGCCTCGTTCGGGACATATCGGGCAGGTTTCGGATCAGCAAACGGCCTTTCCGGCCTGAATCGACGGTAAAGATTCCGGCGCTGATGGGGCGGTCGTCGACTATCCATAACTGGTAGACTTTTCCCCCCGACAGCGAGGGCATGTTGTAGGCGTACAGCCATCCTTTTCTGACGTTCGCATCGTAGACAAGAACCGCTCCTGCCTCCTTCGCCATTTCCAAACCGGTCAGTGACACCACCTTGGCGCCGGGCGCCCTGAGCAACGCCACGAACTCTTCCTGAGGCGGCCGTCCGCGCCGCTGAGCCATGGTTTCGACTTGCGCCCGAAGATCGTCCAATTCGGCTTCTCGCTGAATCAAGACATCCTTCAAGTCCGCCATATCGTTCGTGCGCCGGTTCAATTCCTCGCGGACCTGGGTCAAGGTTTGATTCCGCTCCTTGATCTCTCGCTGAAGAGCCGTGATTTTTACCGTGTTTTGGTGAAGCGCCGTCTGCAGCTGCTCGAACTTGGTGGTGTCCTGCGTCAATTGGCCATAATAGGTCCACGCCAGATACAGCGCCCCTCCGGCGAGCAGGAAAGCGGCGATGCCGAGGGCAGGCAGCAGCCAGACGGGTCTTGTCGGGGCTTCGGGCGGGAATAAATGGTTCATCCATTCACCCGGCTCGAGGCTCGGCCTCGCGCCCTGTTTGAGCCCCGCGTCCTGCGCGGCCGGCAGCGGCCCCCGCGCGGCCATGATCTTCGCCTTCAGCGGCCGAGGGGCCGAGTTCTGCATCAACCCGAACGGAAGAATGGCCGCGACGGATTGGTACTCTTTTAGGGACGCATGGCAGGACGGGCACCCGGACAGAAGATGCGCCTCCAACGCTTGCCGCTCGGTCCGCTCCAGCGCGCCGACGGCGTAGAGGGGAACCGACTCTTCCAATTCGTCATGATTCATGAGGGGTCACCGTTTTCCCAACAAGGCCGCAACGCGTCCCGGAGTTTGGACATCCCCAGCTTGATTCTGGTCTTCACCGTTCCCAGCGGCTGGTTAAGCCTGGCGGCGATTTCACTGTGAGACATGCCGTCGTAGTACGCCATTTCAATCGCCTGCTGCTGCGCGGGGGGAAGATTCGACAACGCCTTGCCGACGGCATCTCGAAGCTCCTGATCAGCGCGCGATTCGAAAGGCCCCGGGCCTAAATCGGGGATACGGCCCGCGGACGGACTGTCCAGTGGTGCCGCCGGAGTTCTGGGAACCCGCGACCGAAGGCGATCGATCGCGCGACTGCGCGTCAAGGTCACCAGCCACGCCACCGGCGTGCCACGCCCGACGTCGTATCGCGCAATTTTCCTCCAAATCTCCAAATAGACTTCCTGCAGCACGTCCGCGGCCTCCTCGCGGTTGCCCAGGATGCGAAGCGCGAGCGTGTAGAGCAGCGGACTGGATTGGTCGTACAGCTGGGCGAAGGCCTGGTGATCACCTTTCGCCACACGGGCCAGCAGCTGGGGGTCGATGATGGACGGAGCGTGTCGCGACGACATAGAACGAGGCTATGAATTGGTCACGATTCGAAGATCCACCGGCACGGCTCCAACTATAGCATCTCATGGACTGAAGCAACAAAATGATCGGGGAATCATGTCAATATAAATGTCGGCATATCATGGCTTTATGGAAGCACACCTCTAGTTGAAGAAGAGAGATTCGAGCAATCGAATGCCCCGCGCGGAAGTGTGCCGGCATAGGCGAAACACCTGGCCGCATAGTGCATATAAACGAAGAACACCAATGCGGCCCATACCGTTGCCTCATATACCCCGTCGACAGAAAAAAGCAGCCCGGATGAAAGGAGTGCCACTCATCCACGTCGAGACGAAGCTTCGCCTGCCGGGAATCCGCTAAGAGGCCAGTATGTTTGCCGGTGTTCGATGCCGCACGACGCGTCTTCGTTTCGACAAGTGTGCCAGGCCGGCAAGCGGGCGCGCAGCGACAGGGGGAGATCCTGTCAGAGGGCGACCGGGAACACGCCCCGCAGCGCGCGGGCCAATGATCTGGGACGTGAACGCGGACGAGGTCGACGAGCAATCCGGCGAGGTGCGTTGCGGTCGGTACGTCGCGGGTCCAGACAGGGAGGCGGTCCATGCGAACATCGATGAAAGGAGGCGGCATGCATGCCCGATCACGGTCATTGGACCAGTCACCTGCGGAAGTACCGAACGAGCGACTCAGCCGCTTGGCGGTGGCCCGCCGGCGACGGAGGACTGGAAGGCGGAGACGGCTGCCGAAGAGCTCGCTCGAAAGCCGTTCCCCAATCGCCGGCTGTGAAATCCGCCGCAGATAGCTCTTGGCCGCGGCCATACCGGTGTAGATACGAAAGGATGGGGTTCTCGTCGGCGAACGTGTATCGGCGAACATAGACGACGGGCACGCCAAGGCTTACCGCTTCGATGATCGTCGCGTACCCGGGTTTCGTCAGTATGAGATCGGCGGAAGCCAGAATCGTGCCGAACCGGTAGGGCAAATCATCCAATGAATGGATTCGCTCCCGCCGGGGTTCGATGGGGCCGTCGAGGAGGAAACGGTACCCTTCCATGGCCTCCATCCGGTCCCAGGGAAAGATGTCCTGGCGGATACCTCCGAAGCCTACCAGCACCATTCGCTCGTCGTCACGAGCATGAATCGCCCGGCGTACCCCTTCCCGATCCGGCCGGACGGGACAGGCGATCGGAGCCACATCCACGACCGTGCCGAAGGCTTTCATCGATAATCCCGGTGCGATGCGCAGCGCCAGGTCCGCGTGCGAGTAAGCACGGCGGATCGATTCGATCAGTCCTTCCCGGGCTTCGTCGCGGCTTTGGAGAAACTCCTCCAGAATGCTATCCCAGGTGAGATTGGCGAGTGCGACGGCCTGGATGCCTGCGTTCGCGGCGGCTTCGATCGAGAGGTATGGAGTGTTGGCGAGCACGAGAGCCGGATCGGCCCGACGGAGGGCTGCGGCTTCGTGGGCGAGCCGCATTTCCCAATCGGCATGGAAGCGTTCGTGCTCCAACCACGTGGCATCAACATCAATCCTCAACGGACCATGCTGCACGCAGCCGATGTCTTGTTTGGCGACACTGACATCCCAGGGAATGGTGAGCCGATCGCGGAAAAAAGAATCGGGTACGGTGGTTCTGAGGACCGCGCGGAGGTCCGGGATGAGCTTGCCCAGTTCATTGAGAACCGGAACCGTTTGCGCCGCGTGGCCGTATCCATGCCCCGAGATGGCAGCCCAGATTACCGGCATGGAGAACGACTCATTGGCTGGTGCGGCAGGACGGACGGGGGTTGGGCGTCATCCGAACAGTCACTAGTCGCCGGAGCCGGTGAATTCGATGGGGGGAATGTTGTATTCCAGTTCGAGGTCAAACTCGTCGATGAGCGCATTGGCCGCTTCCTTGCCCAGATCGCCCCGCACTTCCTTGATGACGAGATCGATCGCCATGGCGGCGTGCGCGCCGTACTGCGCGATGGCCTGTTCGATTCGCTGCCGCGCCTCGTCGAGAGTCATCATCGGTCCTTTCGCATCTCATTCAGCGTCTGCAGGAGGTGTTGCATCTCGGGAACCAGGTCCCGGCCGCCGTTGGAGCGGCCTGAAAGGGCCGCGTCGATGCCCGCTTGCAAAACCGGCCTCGCTTCGGCCGAGCGCCGCGACGCGATCAAGGCGCGCCCCAGCGCCAAGTGCGAGGCGACATGCGTGGGATCAAGCTGAGCCGCCGCCCGGAGATGCTCGATCGCCTCTTCCGGGTTGCCTCCTTCTTGAAGAATCTTATTGCCCAACCCGTATCGGCCGAGGAACCCGTTCGGATTCTTGGCCACCATCTGGCGGAAGGCATCGATGTCCACGGAATCTCCCTTGGCGAACGGCATGCATCATAGCATCCCTGCAACTCAGCCGCTAGACGTCCGCCGCTTGAGGCGGCGGCCGCAGCTTCTCCAGCAGTTGACGGTCCGTGTCATACGAAGGCAAGCCATACCGAAGGCCGATGGCGAGCACACGTTCCAGGCATCGGAGCGCGGCCGTCTCGTTGCCGGTCTGGCGGTACACGTCGGTCAGAAGCCGGAGCACGGCGGCCTCGCCCGCCTCGCTGCCCAGTTTGATGAAATGTTCCGACGCGTTGTTCAGACAGCGTTCCGCCTCCGTCAGCTGTCCGCAGTCGAGAAACGTCTTGCCGAGCTGGCTATAGGTCAGTGCCAGGCCTTCCTCATTGCCGACCACGCGATGATGGTCGAGCGCCGTCTGGAATGAGGCGAGCGCTTCGTCCCACCGTGCTTCGCGGGCTTCCTCTAGCGCCAGATTGTTGTACAAGATGCCGAGCGCCCGGTGGTCATCGAGGGACCGCAACAGGTCCAGCGCCTCCAGGTAGTACGGACGGGCCTTTTCGGGTTTCCCCGCGCCGATGTGCAGATTGCCGAGATTGACCAGCGTGTGAGCGACGGCGTGCGGGTCGCGCTGAGTCCGTTGAATCGCGAGAACTTCGCGGTAGCAGGCCGCGGCGGTTTCAAAATCCTCGAGCAGGGCGCAGGTATTGCCGAGATTGCCGAGCGACGCGCTCAAGTCGGCCGGAGTACCATTGAGGCGATCCTCCTCCACCGCCAGTTCCAGTGAAGCCCGTGCGGAGGCCAGGTCTCCCCGGTGGAGAAATATGCGCGCGCGATGCTTGTGTTCGTCCCCCATAATCGGCCGCGGCGCTCAATCGCCGCCCTTCAACGTGTCGCGACGGAACTCCTCTTGGATCTCGTCCTCTTCTTCCATTCCCAATCCGGACCGGAATGATTGATACAGTTCGGTGATCTGCTGGAAATCGTGCGGGGGCTTGCCGTGGTCGGAAGCGAGATAAGAGCGGCAGAGCGCGATGCCGGTTTCAAAATGGCGTGGAATCGTTTCCTCCGTCGCCTGTTGCCACGTGATGTAAACGCAGAAGCCGTGAAAGGCGCGGGCGTCCGGATACCGCCGTGCGAGCGAGAGGAGTGCCTCATAGGCCTCGCGTGCCGGGTTTCCGGCGTTGGAAGAAAATGTCTCTTCAAGCTCGACGGCGGTTTCCCAATCCGAGCCCAGTTCCGCCTCTGCTTCCAGGAACGCGGCTTGAGCGGCCAAGGCGGGATCGAAACGCATGCGCACCTCCAAGGGCTTACAGGACACGATACGCGGTTCAGGAAAAGAAGGTCAATCGCCTTTGAGATGCGTTTACTTTTCTTCCCGCGGCTCTGTAGACTCACGTATCCTAAGTAATGAGCACCGAAAAACAAGAAACCGTGTCCGCAACGGCTCCTGCCTCCCCCGATCCGGTTGATCAGGTCATCCGCTACCACATTCGGACCAAGCATCACTTCAATCGCTACGCCCGGGCGCTGGGTTTTCTCGATTGGGCGAATCAGCCCGATCCGTTTCGACGGTTCGACGGGGCGCCGCTGATTCGTTTGCCGCTGCTGAAGCCCGACGAAGAACCGGAATCGCCGGCCTACGAGGCGATCTTCCGGCACGGTCTTGTGCCCTGTCAGGCCGTCAACCTGCGTTCGCTGTCCAGGTTCTTTGAGTTCGCCCTCGCCTTGTCGGCATGGAAGAAAGCGGGAGAATCGGAATGGGCGCTGAGGAGCAATCCGTCCTCCGGCAATCTCCATCCGACGGAAGGCTACGTGGTCGTGCCCAAGACGCAGGGACTCGAGCTGACGCCGGGCCTGTATCATTACGCGCCGAGGGAGCATGCGCTGGAATGCCGCGCCGAGTTCGCCGCCGAAGCACTCGCTCGCGTGCTCGCGCCGTTCCCTGCGGACGCGTTTCTCTTCGGGTTGACCTCCGTGCACTGGCGCGAGGCCTGGAAGTACGGCGAGCGGGCGTTCCGCTACTGCAATCACGACGTCGGTCACGCGATCGGGAGTGCTCGTCTTGCCGCGGCCACCCTGGGCTGGAACATGGTCCTGTTGGACGGGCTCGCCCAAAATACCGTTGCGCTGCTGTTGGGGACGAATCGGTCGGAGGATTTCCATGACGCGGAGCCCGAGCATCCCGACTGTGTGGCGGTGGTATGGCCGGAAAAACACGTGAAGGGTGAAGCGTCGTTCGTGAAGCGAACCCCTTCCGACATACCTCTTTTCCTCGAGGCCGCGGCGGTCGAAGGTTTGGCTGAAGGTCGGTGGCGCGGCAAAGCCAATCGGTTGAGCGCCGAGCATGTGGATTGGGAAGTCATCGATGAGGCTGCGAAGGCGGCCTGGAAGGAAACTGTCGAGCACCGGTCGGTACGCTTGCAAGATAGGTCCCCGAACGAGGCTTCAGGCACCGCGGTGAGGAACGGGCCGAGCGCCGGCCGAATGATCCGCCAGCGCCGCAGTGCCGTGGCGTTCGACGGCAGGACGTCGATTTCAGCGGCCACGTTTTTCCGCATGATGGAGCGTGTCATGCCTTATGCCGCACGGCCACACCTTGCGAGACCGGTTCCCTGGGACGTGTGGCCGCATGAGCCGGCGATTCATTTGATGCTCTTCGTGCATCGAGTGGAGGGGCTCACGCCCGGACTGTATTTTTTGGTGCGTGATCCGGACATGCTCGACGTCGTCCGACAGGCGATGAACCCGGAGCTGAATTGGGTGTCGGCGCCCGGTTCTCCCGCCGGCCTTCCGCTGTACTGGTTGCTGGAAGGCGACGCACGGAAGGTGGCCGCACAGGTGAGCTGCCATCAAGACATCGCGGGAGACGGTGCGTTTTCTTTCGGCATGCTGGCCGAATTCGAAGGGCGCTTGCGGAACGAGGGAGCGTGGTGGTATCCACGTCTCTTCTGGGAAGCCGGCCTCCTGGGGCAAGTGTTATATCTGGAAGCCGAAGCGGCAGGCGTGAGGGCCACCGGAATCGGGTGTTTCTTCGACGATCCGGTGCACGAGATCGTCGCGATTCACGGTGCGGCGTTTCAATCGCTGTATCATTTTACGATCGGCGGGCCTGTGGAAGATCGACGCCTGCTGACGTTGCCGCCGTATTTCCATCTCCAGTCGCCATGAGAGGAACCGAGCCAGGTTGGAGCGCAACAACTCATGTTTAAGATCAAGAAGAAGCCGGAGAAGCAGAAACCCACGGTCCTCTACAACGTCATCGAGGATTACTCGGAGTTCGATGCGCCGGGAAACGTCACCGTCTGCGCGATGACGCTTCCCGAAGATCTGCACAACCATGCCAGAGTTCTATCGGAGAGCTACGACGTGCCGTCTGACTCCATGACCAAGCTGCTGAACGAGGGTGGAGTCTATGTGTACTCACAGATCGGCGGCTTGCTGACACGAGGACTGTTTGCCTGCGTGGTCGATCCGGCCGGAGCGAGTCCCAAGCTGACGTTTGTCCTGGACCTGATGCAGTTCGCCGAGGCCGAGCAGCTTGCGAGGGCACGGTCGCTGCCTTTGTTGGATGCCGCTCGAGCGGTTTTTCTCCGGACGTTGCCGGATGAACTGAAGGCGAAGCTGGAGCAAAAGAATCTCGGGTTGGACTACCGAACGTTGGATCGCGCCGTGTCCAAGGGGGGCGACATCAAGTACATCGACTTTCGCAAGGACTGGTCCCCCCATTTCAAGCGCGTGTGCATCATGCCCGATGGCCGGCTGGTCGAAACGGGCGGGATCGAGGAATTTGCGGCGCTCCACGGCATCAGCGTCGCGCAAGCCACCAAGTTGGTCGAAGAAGGCGGCACGCTGGAAGTGGCGGGCGGCGACGTGCTGGCTTGCCAGATCGTCAACGGCCAGCCGGCCGTGGCGCGGTTCAATGCCCGACAATATGCCAAAGCGAAGGACTTGGTCGCAACGAAAGGGCTCCATCTGATGGATGCCTTGAGCGAGGTGGGGTACAACGACCCGGCGATGATGAGGGGACTGCGCAGGAAGGAACTGGGCTCGAAGATATGATGGGGGTGCCTCTTCCGCCGCAGTCTTGCGCAGTGGCGGTCATCATGGTGACCGCGGCGGCGTTGATGAGCTGCAGCGGACCCAAGCCCATTCTCTATCCCAACCGGCATTTTCAACAGGTGGGCGCCGAGGCGGCGGAGCATGACATTGAGGCTTGCAAAGAGTTGGCGAAGGAGGCGGGCGCCAGTCCAAGCCGCGGCAAGACCGGTCAAGTGGCCGGGAGCACGGCCGCAGGCGGAGCAGTCGGCGCGGCGAGCGGCGCGGTCGGAGGAGCGGTCGTCGGACACGCAGGCCGTGGTTCCATGGTCGGCGCGGCAAGCGGCGCCACGGCCGGACTTCTGCGAGGATTGTTCAGACGTTCACAGCCGAGCACGGCGTACAAGCAGTTCGTGAACCGGTGCCTTCGAGAGCGAGGATATGAACCGGTGGGGTGGGAGTGAGCCGATCAGCGGGCCAGTTCTTCCTGGACGGCTTGCAGCATTTTGTTCAGGTCGAAAGGCTTTTCGAAGGTCCGGCGGGCGCCGAAGAGCTTGGCGACATCCAGAAAGTTGCGGTCCCCCTGCGCTCCGGTCATGGCGATGATCTTCGCATCGAGGTACTCGCGCGTCAGTTGAAGGGTCGCCTCCAAGCCGTCCGTGTCCGGCATGAGAAGGTCCATAATGACGAGATCCGTCGGCGTCTTTTGGTACAGCGACAACCCCTCACGGCCATCTCTCGCCTCGAGGACCTTGTGCCCCGCTCGTTCGAGCACTTCCCGCAACAGGTTTCGAATCGATTCTTCGTCGTCGATGACGAGGATGGTGGCCATCGCAGAAATCCTCCAGCGTAGAGCGATCTTACCTGTCCATTCCCAGACTGTCTAGGGAGAAGTTGATAGTCGCCGCCCGGATGGGATGCCGGCAAAGCGCGGTGTCCGCTTTGTCCTGCGCTGCGCCAAAATGGGGTACTCCGGAGGGGGTGAAACGTCTTAGGATGGCGTATCGGCGCCGCCTTGAGGAGGCGTCGGCTGAATCTTCTGGGTGGTAGCGGACCCGGCCGGCTCTGTATACGGCACGTAGGTTGATCGGATCAACCGCATGCCTTCCGGCGAGCGCGCGAAGGAGACAAATGCCTCGGTGAGCGGGTCCGGCTGAGGTGCCGTGAGAAACAGAACCGGGCGCCGCAGAGTATAGCGGCCGTTTTCGACCGTCGGCGCGCCCGGCTCCACCTTGTCGATGGTCACGACGCGAATCGGGATGCCGTCTTCCTGGGCTTTGAGCGCGGCGGTCAACGAGATGTACGTGACCGCAGCGTCTTTTCCCGAAACCTGACTGAGTGCCTTTTGGTCAGACCGTGCCGGACGGGCGGCGGCCGCGAGCTTGCCTGCAATACCCAACGACGTTTCGAATCCGGGGGTGAGGTTGTAGTCGGGCGTTCGATGGATGATCTCCACGTTGGCGTCCGCTCCGTCGATGTCGGACCAGCGAGTCATCTGTCCCATGAACAACGCCTTCACTTGAGGGGTGGTCATCTCTCTGATCGGATTGGCAAAGTTCACCACGACGGCGATGCCATCCCATGCGATCGGAACGGCCCGCAACTCGGGGTCCGCCTCTCCGGTGACGGCGATATGTGCGGCTCCCGCCTTGACTCTCTCGACCGCCTTCACCGTCTTGTCCCACTCAAAAATAATGGCGGTTCCCAGATGGCTTCGCTCGAACGCCCTGGCGAGGTCCTGCACGACGGGCAGCTCGGGCCCGTAGCCCG
>JBDZUK010000074.1:0-8936 GCA_040255165.1 Nitrospiraceae bacterium
GCGCGGGATCAGGAAGGGTTCGGCAAGCTCCTGCGCGGTGACATCGACGAATATCACGTCGAAAAGCGTTATCTCAGGCCGGACGGCACGATCCGCTGGGTCGTGGTAGCCGTCCGTCTGTTGCGCGATGCGGATCGTCAGCCCTGGCGGACCATGGCGGTCATTCAGGACGTCACCGATCGCAAACAGGCGGAATTGGAAACCGCCCGGTTGCAGCATCGGCTGAGCCTCATCCTCAACTCGGCCGGCGAAGCGGTCTATGGGGTGGATTTGGAAGGACGCGCGACCTTCGTGAATCCGGCGGGCGCGGCGTTGTTCGGCTATCAGGTGCAAGAATTGATCGGTCAATCGCCGCACGAGCTGCTCCATCACTCCTACCCGGATGGGGCGGCTTTCCCGGCCGCAGATTGTCCCATCTACGCGGCCTTTCGCGACGGCAGGATCTACAGTTCCGACGATCTCGTCTTCTGGAAAAAAGACGGAACTCCGGTTCGGGTGTCCTATACCAGCACACCCATCGTGGAAAGCGGTCAGATTGTGGGCGCCGTGGTCGTCCTCCGGGACATCACCGAGCGCAAGCGGGCGGAGCAAGCGCTTCAGGAGAGCGAAGAGCGGCTACGCCGGTTCATCCAAGAGGCTCCGGTCGCCATCGCCATGTTCGACCGGGACATGACATACCTGGCGGTCAGCCGGCGGTGGCTCATCGATTACCGGGTGACCCATGCCGACGTGTTGGGCCGCTCGCATTACGAGGTGAATCCCACCATCCCCGAACGGTGCAGGGACTTCTACCGCCGCGGCCTTCTCGGCGAGACCTTGAAAAGCGACGGGGACCGCTTCGAGCGGCCGGATGGGTCGGTGCAATGGCTCAAGTGGCAAATACAACCCTGGTGGGTCGGGTCTGGCCAAATCGGAGGGATCATTGTTTTCACCGAAGACGTGACGGCGCGCATGCAGGCCGAGCAGGCGTTGCGCGAGAGCGAAGAGCGGCTGCGATTGGCGCAGCTCAGCGCCAATGTCGGTGTATGGGATTGGGACGTGCAAACGAACCGATTGACCTGGACGCCGGAACTTGAAGCGATCTACGGGCTGCAGCCTGGTACCGTACGGACCTATGATGATTTTCGCAGATTGGTGCATCAAGAGGACATTGCGGCGCTCGAAGCGAAGCGAGATGCGGCCATCCGGGACCACGAGCCGTTCGAACTGGAGTTCCGGATCATCCATGCGTCCGGTGGCACTCGATGGATTTCATCGAAGGGCCGCGGGTTTTATGACGAAGACGGCGTCCTGACCCGAGTCCTTGGGAACAATATCGATATCACCGAGCGTAAGCGGGCGGAAGTGTCGCTCAAGGAGAGTGAAGAACGCCTACGGCTGTTCATTCGGAACGCGCCCGTCGCTATCGCCATGTTCGACCGAGACATGAAGTACCTGGCGGTGAGTCAACGTTGGCTGGAAGACTATGGCCTGAAGGGCGTCGACATCGTGGGCCGCTCGCACTACGACGTTTTTCCGGAAATTCCGGAGCGATGGAAAGAGCTTCATCGCCGAGGGTTGCGGGGCGAAACGTCGCGCGAGGAGGCGGATCGCTTCGAGCGGGCGGACGGATCCACCCAATGGCTCAAATGGCAACTGCATCCCTGGAGGACGGGAGCCGGCGAAGTGGGAGGCCTCATCATCTTTACCGAGGATATCACGGCCCGCATGCGGGCTGAACAGGCGTTGCGCGAGAGCGAGGAGCGGTTGCGGTTCATCGCCGAACACGCCGGCGTCGGCTTCGGACATTGGGATCTTGTCAGGGATGAAATCGTATGGTCGACGACGTGCAGACGGCTCTTCGGTGTTCTGGACGATGAACCGATCACATTTGCGCGCTTCCTCGCGGCAGTGCACCCCGACGACCGGACGCGCGTCGATGGCGCCGTCCGTGACTACCTTCAGAATGGTGGCCGGACAGGCTACGACCTGGAATATCGCACTCAATGGCCTGATGGTACTGTCCGGTGGATCCACGCCAAAGCGAACGCGACGTTTGAGGGCGGACGGCCGGTGCGGATGGCCGGCATCGCGCTGGACATCACCGAGCGAAAACGGACGGAAGAAGCGTTGCGCGCAAGCGAGGAATTGCTTCGAGCGGCGACCGATCATGCCAGGGTGGGCCTTGTCGTGTTGGACGCGGAGCGACGCTTCACCTTCGTGAACCCCGCCTACCGGGAATTGATGGGCCTGACCGGGACAGACATGGTCGGCCGTCGCATGGAAGAAGCGCTCGGACCGCTCTACGATCAAACCTGTCATTGCTTGGACCGCGTCTACGCCGGTGAACGGATCAGCTACGAGTTGACTGTTCCGGGCCGGGAAACGGAGGCCGCCCGCTGTTACGCCGTGGCTTGTGAGCCGCAGTGGGGGACGGAGGGTAAGTGCGTCGTCGGTGTCGTAACGGTGGTGACCGACATTACGGATCGCAAGCGTGCGCAGGAGGACCTGGCCGACATCTATGCCTTCACGCGGCAGGTCGTCGATATCGTGCCGAACTTAATTTTTGCCAAGGACCGGGAAGGCCGATTTACGCTGGTGAACAAGGCGGTGGCCGATTGTTACGGCACGACGGTCGAAGAACTGATCGGAAGGACCGATGCCGACTTCAATCCCAATACCGACGAAGTGGCGCAGTTCCTGCGAATGGACCGTGAGGTGATGGACACAGGGGAAGAGCGGAAGTTTGAGGAAAAGGTCACCGACCACTCCGGCAGGGTTCGCTGGATGGAAACGGTCAAGCGGCCGATTAGGGATGAGAGGGGGAGCGTGGTGCAGGTGTTGGGCTCTGCGATGGAGATCACAGAGCGCAAGCAGGCTGAAGCGGAGCTCAAAGCGATCGCCTGGCTCCTGCGCGAACGCACGACGCCATTCACCGAGCCCGAGCCGCAGCCTTACGGAGATTTGACGGAGTTGAATGCAGATGGGACTATTTTGCGCACCGTGGGAAAGGATCTGCTGCTCAACGTGACCGGTGATGCGGCGGATCTGTTGGGCACATCGGGTGCGATTCAGGAAAAGAACGGGGACTACGCCTCCGGCTTCTTTGCGTCTCACTGGTGCCGGTTCCTGGACCAGGCTTCCCGTGAGCGATGCGGGACGACCGACAATCGCGCCGCGCTCGCAAGCGGCCAATGGCATTGCCATGAATCATGCCGGGAAGTATCGGCCCGTGCGATGGAGCGGGGCGAGCCGGTCGACATGCCATGTAAGGGCGGGATCCGTCTGTACGCCGCGCCGATTAAGGTCGACCGAGAAATCATCGGGTGCATCAACGTCGGGTACAGCGATCCTCCGAAAGACGACGGGCGGTTGGCCGAGGTGGCGGAGCGTTACGGTGTCCCTCTGGCGACGCTGCGTGAGTTGAGCGACAACATGCCATCGCGGCCTCAATTCATCGTGGAAGTCGCAAAAGCGCGGATGCGGAGCTCGGCAGTGCTGTTGGGTGAAATTATCAAGCGCAAGCGCGCCGAGGAAGAGTTGCGCGAGTTGACCGAACATCTCGAACAACGCATTGCCGAGCGGACGGAGGCGCTCGTGCACTCGCAGGAGCAGCTCCGGGCGCTGGCCACGGAGCTGAATCTGGCCGAGCAGCGGGAGCGCAAGCGCCTGGCGGGGGAGTTGCACGACTATCTGGCGCAGATGCTGGTGCTGGGACGGTTGAAACTGGGGCAAAGTAAGCGGCTGACCGGGCTCGTGCCTCCGTGCGCGGAGTTGATCGAGCAGGCCGACGAGGTGGTGGCGGAGGCGCTGAAATACACGCGGACGCTCGTCGCCGACCTGAGTCCGCCGGTCTTGTACGAATTCGGGTTACCGGCCGCGCTCAAGTGGCTGGCAGAGCAGATGCAGCGGCATGATCTGACCGTCACGGTGGACGCGGACGAGGTCGAAGAGATTGCGCTGCCCGAGAATCAGGCCGTCCTGCTGTTTCAGTCGGTCCGCGAGCTGTTGATGAATGCCGTCAAGCATGCCGAAGCCAAAGAGGCGACGGTTCGGTTACGGCATGGCGACGGCGAACTGACAATCGAGGTCCGTGACCAAGGCAAAGGGTTCCACGTGGCTGCCGCGATGCCCGCCGCGGACAAGACGGTGTCGACCAAGTTCGGACTGTTCAGCATCCGGGAACGAATGAAGGCGCTCGGCGGGAGATTCGACATTCAATCGGCACCGGGGCAAGGCACCGCGGCAACGCTCGTGCTGCCGTTGGAGGCGCGGGACAGGCGGGACGTGCGGGATGCGCAAGAGAAGCACCCACGTCCGGAAGGGGTGCTCCGTAGTTCCAACCTAGAGCATCGAACTGCGAACGCTGAACCAGTGACGCTTTCTGAACCGCGCCGCATCCGCGTGCTGCTGGTGGACGATCATGCGATGGTGCGGCAAGGTTTGCGCAGCGTGCTCGAGACCTATGCCGACGTGGAGGTCGTGGGGGAGGCCTGGGACGGCGAAGAAGCATTGGCCCGCGTCGAAGAGTTGCGTCCGGGCGTCGTTGTCATGGACATCAACATGCCGAGGCTGAACGGCGTGGACGCGACGGCACAGATCAAGGCGCGACACCCGGACGTCATCGTGATCGGCTTGTCGGTCCAGATCGGATCGGAGAATCAATCGGCCATGGTGAAGGCCGGCGCTGCCGCGCTCATCACCAAAGAGGCCGCAGTAGAGGAACTCTACCGAGCCATCCAACGCGTGCGCGGGACAGTGGTGTGATGCGCCGCACCCCTGCTCTCTTCTAGGGGCTTACCGAGTTGGGACCGGAGATGCGGCGTGATACGGAACCAACATGGAGCTTCGGTCGCAATCCGTGGCACCTCCGTCCGGGGAGCAGATCGAGCCAGGACGTTCGTGGCGCATGACGCTCGGCGCCCAGGTGATGCCCGAGGGTGTACAGTTTCGCGTGTGGGCGCCGAAGCGGGCACGCGTAGACGTGGTGGTGGACGACCGAGCGCTCAGCTTTCCGCTCGAGAAGGACGACCAAGGTTATTTCTCAGGGTTCATGCCGAACGTCGGGGCCGGCATGACTTACCGGTATCGCCTCGACAATGACCAGGCCTTCCCCGATCCCTGCTCCCGCTTTCAAGCCCAAGGCCCGCACGGTCCCTCGCTCATCGTTGATCCGGACGCCTATCGCTGGCGCGTCGCCGATTGGCCCGGGGCCCGCATGCCGGGGCAAGTCATCTATGAGCTGCA
This sequence comes from Nitrospiraceae bacterium, assembly GCA_040255165.1. Lineage (GTDB taxonomy): Bacteria > Nitrospirota > Nitrospiria > Nitrospirales > Nitrospiraceae > JBDZUK01. The sequence continues at coordinate 5,227 of JBDZUK010000074.1, forward strand.
CATCGGAACGTTCACGCAGGAAGGCACCTTCGATTCCGCAATCGAACGACTCGATGCTCTGAGGGACGTCGGCGTCACGCTCCTGGAGATCATGCCCGCCGCCGAATTTCCCGGCCGGTATAATTGGGGCTATGACGGGGTGGACCTGTTCGCCCCGGCCAGGGTCTACGGGGATCCCGACGCGTTGAAGCGGTTCGTCGATGCCGCCCATGAACGCGGTCTCGGCGTGATTCTGGACGTGGTGTACAACCATTTTGGGCCGGACGGAAACTACCTCCCTCTGTTCAGCGACGACTATCTCACCGATCGGCATCCCAATGAATGGGGCCAAGCCATTAACTTCGACGGCCCTGGCTCCAGAGGTGTCCGGGACTTTTTTATTGAGAACGCCTGCTACTGGGTGAGCGAATTCCGGTTGGACGGCCTCCGGCTGGACGCCGTGCACGCCCTCTACGACGACAGCCCGGTCCATATTCTAGCGGAGTTGTCGCAACGAGCCAGAGCGGCCGTGGCGGGCCGGCCGATCGTCCTGGTCGCCGAGTGCGAGAGCCAACTCATCCAAAGCATTCGGCCGGTGGAGCAGAACGGGTGGGGACTCGACGCCGTATGGAGCGACGACTTTCACCATGCCTGCAGGGTCGCCGCGTCCGGCCGCAATGAAGCGTACTACACAGACTATCGCGGCGCGGCGCAGGAATTCGTCTCCTTGCTGAAGCGGGGATTCCTGTACCAAGGACAACGGTACGAATGGCAAAAGCAGCCGCGCGGGACGGTCGTCAAGGACGAGCCGGCCTGCGGCTTCGTGTTCTATCTGCAGAATCACGATCAGGTCGCGAATCATCTCCAGGCGGATCGGATACGAACATTCGCCGGGCCGGCTCGTTACCGGGCTCTCGCGGCCCTGCTCCTGCTCGCCCCGGAAACCCCCATGTTGTTCATGGGCCAGGAGTTTGGAGCAGCGACTCCCTTCCTGTTCTTTGCCGACCATTCCGGCGAGCTGGGGCAGCTCGTGTACGAGGGACGAAAGAAATTCTTGTCCGAGTTTGTCTCCTATGCGACTCCGGAAGCGCAGGCCGCACTGCCCGATCCTCGCGATCGTGCGACTTTTCTGCGGTCCAAGCTGGATGAGAGCGAGCGGAAGCGCCACATCGACGTCATCCGCCTGCATCGGGATCTGCTGCGTCTGCGGCGAGAGGATTCCGTGCTTGCCCGCCAGGACCGGATGCAGATCGACGGGGCGGTGCTCGGCACGCAGGTTTTTTGCGTGCGGTTCTTCGGTGAGAGGGACGACGATCGGCTGCTCGTGATCAACCTCGGCGCGGATCTTTCGTTCGTCCCGGCTCCGGAGCCGTTGCTCGCTCCAGTTGACGGAGGAAGCTGGAGTCTTCTGTGGTCCAGCGACCATCCGCAGTACGGCGGCCCCGGGATCGTGAATCCGCTCGGCGAGCGCGGATGGAGGATTCCGGCATGCAGCGCGACGCTGTACGCCGCGGAGAAGCAGGATGCTGAAAACGCCCGCCAGCGGCGTTCTCGGCTTGCGTGAATCCTCAACGTACCCCAGAGGGTATGCCTCCGGTTCGCGCGGCGCCTGTGGCCTTGCTGGACGGCCTTGTTGAGCATCCTGGAGCGACGAAGAACCTCGAACCTCAAACCCTGAACTTCCAATGGCCCGAACCGCCGTCCAAGAGCCCTCACTCGTATTTCTCCGCGCGAAGGAGGAGGACGAGGTCGGTTACTGGCTCTCGCGAGAATGGCTTGCGACGAACGGGCTTGGAGGCTACGCCTCCCGGACCCTGTTGGGTGTGGCCACGAGGCGATATCACGGGCTGTTTGTGCCGAACTTGCCCGTTCACGGCCGCATCATGGTCGTGCCTCGCCTGGATCAGGAAGCCGAGATCGAGGGGCGGCGGTTTCAGTTGAGCGGTGCCGAGTATGCGGACGGCCGTCTGATAAGCGACTGCCACCGGTGGCTGGAGGAGTTCAGGTTGGAGTGGCAGGTGCCGACGTGGCGTTTCGACCTGGAGGACTGCAGGCTCGAAAAACGCGTCGTTATGCCGTACGGGCAGCATACCGTCTACGTGCAGTACACCGTCCTCGCCGGAAAGGGCGTCCGGCTGCGGCTTCGCCCCTACGTCACATGCCGCATGCATGACGCCCATCTCAGCACAGCGGCGGCCAGAGAGTTCACGCTGACCGTGAGACGCGGCCGGTTCGAAGTGCCGCTGCCGGATTGTTCGGCGACGCTCAAGCTCTGTCTTCGGCCGCCGGGCGGCATGTTTGTCGCCGAGGATCACGTCGCCCACGACGTGTCTTATCGGCTGGACCGCGACCGGGGCTCGGAGCATGTCGAGGATTTATTCAGCCCCGGCTATTTTGTCACGGACCTGGCGGAGGGGCGCTCGGTGTCGTTCGTCGCCAGCCTGGAATCCTGGGATCTTTTGGAATTCGACGGAGGCACGATTTTAGAGGCGGAGCGACAGCGGGTGGAGAAGGTCGTGTCGCTGTCACGGGCCGCTCGAGGGGATGAGTGTGTCGCGCATCTGACGCTGGCCGCCGATCAGTTCATCGTGTTGCCGGGCAGCCGCCTGGGTGAACAGGTCTTGGCCAGGGCCGCCGGCGATGAAGCGCGCACGATCATCGCCGGGTATCACTGGTTCACGGATTGGGGCCGCGACACGATGATCAGCCTGGAGGGATTGACCCTCTGTACCGGACGGCACGAGGAAGCGCGGGAGATTCTTCGCACCTTTTCCCATTACATCAAAGACGGGCTTCTCCCCAATCTGTTCCCCGAGGGCTCTCGTCAAGGTCTGTACCACACCGCCGATGCGACGCTGTGGTTTTTTCACGCCCTCGACCGGTACTACACAATGACGGGCGACCGCGACACCCTGATGGCGCTGTACCCCGAGCTGAAGAAAATCGTTGCGTTTCACTACAAGGGCACGAAGTTCGGGATTCAGATGGACGAGGACGGGTTATTGAAAGCCGGCGTGCCCGGTTACCAGCTCACTTGGATGGACGCGAAGGTCGACGATTGGGTCGTGACGCCGCGGCGAGGCAAGCCGGTGGAAGTCCAGGCGCTCTGGTATAACGCGTTGCGGCTCATGGCTGCGTGGTCTCAAGAGTTGAACGAACGGACGGCGCAATGGAGCGAGATGGCGGCCAGGGCCAAGGAGTCTTTCAACGGACGATTTTGGCACGATGAAGGCGGGTATTTGTACGACGTCGTCGACGGGGAGCAGGGCGACGACGCCAGCCTCCGCCCCAACCAAATCTTTTCCATTTCTTTGCCCCATGCGGTGCTCGACGAGTCCCGGTGGAAACAGGTGGTGAACGTCGTTGCGGAACGGCTGGTCACTCCATACGGGTTACGCACCTTGGCTCCGGGGCACCGGGATTATAAACCGATGTACTTCGGCGACCTGCGGGCTCGCGACGCGGCCTATCACCAAGGAACCGTGTGGGCCTGGTTGATCGGGCATTACATCGACGCCTGGTTGAAAGTCTATGGCGACAAAGCGCAGGCCCGGTCCCTGCTCGGGGCCTTCCCGCGCCATCTGCGCGAGGCCGGCGTGGGGACGATCAGCGAAGTCTTCGACGCAGACGAGCCGTACGAACCACGCGGGTGCATCGCCCAGGCGTGGAGCGTGGCCGAAGTGCTGCGGGCGCATCTGAATACCCGGGATGGATGAATGTGCGATGTTCAA
>JBDZUK010000074.1:9036-13850 GCA_040255165.1 Nitrospiraceae bacterium
ACATGGCGGATGAAATCACGTTGCTCGGCATCGCGGGGAGTCTTCGGTCGGGGTCCTACAATCGGGCGGCGCTGAGAGCGGCGCAGCACCTCTTGCCGCCCGGGGTCTCGCTGGGGACCTATGACATCGGCCGCCTGCCGCTCTTCAATCAGGATCGGGAGCGGGAGCCCAACCAGGCCGTGCAAGAGCTCAAAGCGGCCATCCGAGCCGCCGACGGGATACTGTTCGTCACGCCGGAATACAACTATTCGGTTCCCGGCGTGCTGAAGAACGCCATCGATTGCGCCTCTCGACCCTACGACGACAACGCCTGGGAAGGCAAGCCGGCGGGAATCATGGGCGCCTCCGTCGGCATGATCGGGACGGCGCGCGCCCAATATCACCTGCGGCAGTCGATGGTGTTCCTCAACATGCTTCCCTTGAATCAACCGGAGGTGATGATTCCATTCGCGGCGGACAAATTCGACGGGCAAGGCGAGCTGACGGATGAAAAAACGAAGGACAAAATCAAACAATTGATCGAGGCCCTCGTGCAATGGGTCCGCGTCCTGCAAAAAGGACGAGGCTAAAGCCAACCGCTCATCCTTAGGAGATGACATGAAGAAATGCGCCGTCCCGCTCTGCAGCTGCCCTGTTCAGGAAGGAAAGGAATTTTGCAGTGAAGAATGCCGTCAGTCCCGCGCGCCGGCGGGGACGTGCTCGTGTCCGCACCCCGACTGTCGAGGTCATCGAAGATCCTGAGGGGGAGTCCCGCCGCATCGCGACGATGAACGAGCGTCCTGCGCATCCTGTCCGAGCCGGGACAGGTAGTCTCTCAGCTCCACATTGTGAGCATCCGCAGCCCTGGCGTAATTCCATCCTATTGTGAGCTCCATACGGGATGCCCTCCGGTTTCTCGGGAGAGTCGCCGCCTTGCCGCCGTTGAACTCATGGGCAGAGTTCCCAGGCATATCGCTTGCGAAGCACCCATGCGTGGAGGAAAAAAGCCATGGAAACACATCGGATACATACGAAAGAGGGATCCGGCGTTGCGGTCATGAGGCTTGCCTTGGTGCTCCTGTGGCTGTGGTCGTTATCCGGCTGTGAGCGAGGCCGCGAGCCTCAACAAGAAGGAGCGAAGCAACAGACTGAACCGGCCGTCACGGATGTCGGTCCGATCACCAGGGTGGAACTGGCCTCGGCGACCATTCCTGCCGGACGGGAAAAGCCGCACCTCTTCAAGCTTCTGCGGGTTTCTCTTCCTCCCGGGAAAACGATGAGCTACGCGGGAGCCGAGCGGCTCGTCTTCCAGATCTCCGGATCGCAGGCGGTCACGATTGAAGGCCAAACGGCCACCCTCAAACCCGACCAGGGCATACGGATTGAAACGGGGCTGCCGGCCGAGTTCTCGGCACAGGGAGAAGAGCCATCGCTCTCTCTCCACTATCTGCTGGTGCCGGAACCGCAAGCCGACAGAACGATCGAGGTCGAGGGCGGCGACGTCGCGGAGATCTATCGGACGCCGGAGCCCGTCACGAACTTGGCGGAGCAACCTCAGGTTCTGACCCTCACGCACCTCAGCATGCCATCATCGACTCCCGCGAACGCACCGCATTTTAGGACCGGGGCGGCGTTGTACTATGTGCTGTCCGGTACCGGGCAATTCACGAGCCAGGGAACGACCGAGGCAAAACAACCGGGGAGCGTAGTGTATGAACCGTCTGGAATGACGCACCAGTGGGCGAACCCGGGTCATCAACCGTTAGTGCTGGTGGTGGCCAACGTGACTCCCGAGGGGAAACCGGCGATCCAATTCGATACCGCCCAAGCGGAGCCTGCTCCGGCCCAATAGACCGCGCGGGAAGGGTTCACAAGGAAGCCAGGAACCAGATCAAAGGATTCATGATGATGACGGGGTTCTATCTGCTTGGTGCGCTGGCCGTGCTGTTTCTTTCCGTCGGCTCACATCTCTCGGCCCAGCCGGCCATTCTGCCTCACGGTGATCCGCGTCTGGCGGACGATGAGCAGCAGCGAGAGCGATCGAACGAGCCGCGCGACCGGCGTCTTAAACAGCAGGGACAAGAGCCTCATGACCGCATCGAAGGCGTTCCCCAGCCCGAGGTCAACCGACCGGATGAGGAGGACAGGCGGGAGCGAGGGCCCGGACCCGGTCTCCGGCGGCAGGACACGGGCATCGCAGATCCGAGCACCAATCCGGGACAGGCCCGGGGTATGCAGACGGTCGAGGGCCGAGTGCTTCGGCAACAGGAAGGCCGCTATGTCATCGAGGATGCGCGGGGCGGAGAAGTAGCCTTACTGGTCGATGCCTACACGACAGGGGACACGGAGCTGGAGCCGGGGGATTACATCGAATCCACTATCACACCGCAAGGCCGAGCCGTCACCATCACCAAGGATCTCCGCAATCGGTAGTTCCTCCTCTCTCCGCTCTCCGCCTTGGCTTGTCAGGTTCCCACTACAAACATACCGCTTCTGGGACATTCGGTCTCCTACTGGACACCCTGTGCAGGCCGAAGCCGTGCTGATCCTTGAAGCCGGCGGCGACCGACATCCGTCGCGCTATCCGCAGCTTGATTGGAAGCGAGGATCGTGCGCTTCCGGCTATCTCGATCATGGATCGGCTCTGGTATGCCGGTTGCGAAGTCATCGAGTGGACAGAGACCGATGCGTGTGGGATGCCTTCACGGCCGCAAGGTAACGGAAAGGAGGAGACCATGATCAAAACGATGCTCACAGGGCTTCTGGGGATTGTCCTCGGCGGCGCGCTGCTGCTGGCTGTTCCCCATCAAGGACAGGCTCAATATTGGGACTATGACGCCTATGACGGGGTCTATGACGGTCCGTATGGATCGGACTGGTATTACGACTACTATGATTATCCGTATACCAGCCGGTATCGGGATCCGTATCCTGGGACGCAGGGGTGGCGTTGGAAATCCGACTGGGAGCTGAAAGAGGACGTCGAGAGCGAGCTGACCTGGAGCCCGTTCGTGGACGCCGACGACATCGACGTGTCCGTCCAGGACGGGAAAGTCACGTTGAAGGGAACAGTCGAGAACCAGAGCTCGGTGCATGATGCGATCGAAAATGCTTACGAAGCCGGCGCAAAAACTGTGATCAGCAGACTCCAGACGAGGGAGGAGGACTAGCTTGTTACCCCGTGGCATCCTTGCCGCTGCCGTGTGGCTCGCGGTCACTCCGGCGATGGCCGGTAGCCAATCGTATGACTACGAACTCTACGGAGGCGGCTTTACGCATGCCGCGTCCTCAAATCAGTGGTTCTACGATTATTATGAATCGTACCAGCCGGATCAGAGCGGTGAAGACCAGGAGGCGGGCTTCGATGATTGGTATCAAGGATACTCCCGTTGGTATGACCGGCCGCCGGAGATCGATCCGAGCCTTGACGCTCTCGCGAGCATGCCGCCGTCCGGTGTGTACGACTTGGAGTACCCGCAAGTACGCGAACGGAAGCAAGAACAACAGTAACCTTCGTCGACGTGAAAAGGAGCGGCGATATGACGCAGATGAACACCCACACGAATCAGCTTCTTGATCGGAATCCGCGGAGATGGGCAGTGGCGGCAGTGGCCTTGTCGCTGTCGATGCTCGGGGGAGCGATCACCGCCGACGCCGCGAAAAACCGCGGTGATCGGGGATCGAGCATGCAGGAGGAGCAAAGCCGGCGGTCGTCGGACATGAACAAACTGTCCGGGACGATCAAGAAGACCAAGAACGTCGGCATCCGTGGGCAGGACCGGGAAAACCTGGTCGTGCAATTGGACACGAAGCGTGGCAAGAAGCTCGTCGATTTAGGGGACGTGGACAATTTGGAAGACCTCGACATCCAGAAGGGAGACAAAATCACCGCCTGGGGACGCGCGGTCAAGATCGGGGACAAGGAGGTGTTTATGGCGCACCGGCTCAAGGCGAGCGGCGAGACCATTGATATTGAGAGAGAACAGATGCCCCGTGACCGCCAGCGTGAGCGGCAGATGGGCCGTGAAAGGGATCGGGCCGACGAGACATCCCGCGGACAACACCGGCGGGGTGATTTTCCAAAGGCCGCACAAGGCGAGCGTTACGGCGTCGAGGATTACTGACGTTCTGAGGTTCGAGTGGTGACAACCACGACAGATCCACCGCAACACAACCATCGAAAGGATCCCTCACATGACACGGATATGGACTGCCAGTATCGGGTTGGTTTCTCTTTCCGCGCTGCTGATCGGCGGCGCCGTCACGGCGGATGCAGCCATGCGTTCCGAGAGAGAATCGCGCATGCAGCAGGACGACCGGCAGAGTCAGCGCTCCTCGGATTGGCAAAAGATCACCGGGACGATCAAGAAGACCAAGAACGTCGGTCTCCGTAACCGGGATCAGGAGAACCTGGTGGTGCAGTTGCAGACGAAACAGGGCCGTAAGCGGATCGTCGATCTAGGCGACGTTGAAAACCTGGAAGACCTCGACATTCAGAAAGGCGACAAGATTACGGCCTGGGGGCGGACGTTCAACATCGACGACAAACAGGTATTTATGGCCCGCAAGCTGAAAGCGGACGGCGAAACGATTTCCATCGATAGGCCGGAGCTGTCTCAGTTGTCCCGCCAGCAGATGGGACGGCAGAGTCGTGAGTCGCAGTCAACCCGCCGTCCGAGCCGGATCAAAGGGGAAGTCATCGTCAAGGGTGAAGTGCTGGATTTCGACCGCGACGGATTCTATATCGTGGAAGATCCTTCCGGCCGCCAAACGCACTTGATTATCTCGGAGGAGATGGACCAGGGGTTCGATGTGGGGGACCGGATCCAGGCTCA
>JBDZUK010000075.1:0-2030 GCA_040255165.1 Nitrospiraceae bacterium
GTCCGCAGCCGGCGCCAGCCAGGCAGCCGCAAGACCCTGCGAAGGCAACGCCGCGGCCACCACCGCCGCCAACATGCAACAGGCAGTACCGGTGACATATGACTTGATCGAACTCATGAGAAACCTCCCTCCCTCAAAGAGTGGATGTTGATGCACGGTGCAAGCAAAGTGCCTCGACGGTCCTATGCACTTGAAGCATGGTACGGCCGGTTCCATGTGCAGTTCGCAAAGATTTCGTGGGAATCCACCGCGGCAAGGCGACGAAGTGTGCCGCCGAGGGGACATGCCGTCCCTGCAAGAGACGGGATGGTCGGTACACGTGGGCATGGATATCGCAGACGGTGCGAAATGGGTATCGGTCGATGCGGTGCGATTTGCCCAAGGATGGATTGAACGTTGGATTCCATTTTCCTGCTCGATTTCTTGTTTCTCCTCATCGCTGCGGTCGCGGGGGTGTTGGCGTTCGGTGTGGCCACATCGCGGTTCACCGAGGCGTTCAAGATGATCTTCTTCCTGTTCATCGGCCTCTTTCTACTCACGCTGTTGGCGGGCTATCTGCCACAGGTTCGTCAACTGCATGAGCCAACCGCCGCGCGCACGGATTCCCCAGCGCAAGAGCCTCCCTGACGGACGTGCGACACGGCGTGGCCTCTCCGCGCGAGTCTCCTTCGCGGCGGCGTTCATGCTGCGCCGCAATTTAGTCGTAGTCTGGGGATTTCTCGGTCTTGCTCTTCACCATGCGACGGAGGGACGATGGCCGTGGAAGGACTGCAATCGATTGACTGACTGTCGGTCCCTTGGAGGTCAACGGCATGGCTGAATGGGCGCCTCTCCCGTCTTGGAACGGGTACTTGCCGCTGGAGGACTACGGGCTCATCGGCGACGGCACCACCGCCGCGCTCGTGGGCCGCGACGGTGCCATCGCATGGCTGTGCCTCCCGCGGTTCGACTCCCCGCCGTTATTCTGCCGGATTCTTGACGCATCCCGCGGAGGCGCGTTCACCGTCGCGCCCGAAGGATTGACTGAATCGCGGCAGTACTACGAGCCGGATACCGGGATTCTCGTGACCGAGATGCGCAGCAACACCGGCCTGGTCCGCCTCACCGATGCCATGGCGTTCCGCTCCGGCGCCGACCTGACGGAAGACGTCTCCGCGGCCCGCCGCGAACTGTTGCGGACGGTCGACGTGGTGCAGGGCCGTGTGCGGGTCCGTGTGTCGCTGGAGCCACGGGGAGGAGCCGACCTGGAACGCCGGAGCGACGGGCTTCGCATTCGGTGCCATGGACAAGGCGATCTCGGCTTGCACCTGTGGTCGAGCATTCCGCTGAAAGGGACGGAGACCTCCGTCGAACTCCAGGCTGGAGCGCGAGTCGCCGTGATCTTGCGATGGGGCACCGGCCATTTCCACCATCATCTGATCGACCAGGACAAGCTCTTGAGCGTAACGAGGGAAGCCTGGCGTCGCTGGGCTGATCGGGTTCGGTATGAAGGGCCGCAGGAAGGATTGGTCAGGCGATCGGCCATCACGCTCAAGCTGTTGGATCATTTCGAGAACGGCGCGATCGTCGCGGCGCCCACGTCCTCCCTGCCGGAAGAGATCGGCGGAGTGCGGAATTGGGACTACCGGTATGCATGGATCCGCGATGCGGCCTTCTCGGTCTACGCGCTCTTGCGCGTGGGCCTTCCGCACGAGGCGGCGGGGTTTCTGGGCTGGGTGCTCGACGCGGTCGAACAGCATGTCCGCCCGCGCGTGTTGTACGACCTGGACGCGCGAAACCCTCCTCGGGAAAGGATCGATCAGGGCCTGGAGGGATACCGGGCCTCCTCTCCGGTGCGCTGGGGCAACGGCGCCGCCGAGCAGCGGCAGCACGACGTCTTCGGCGAAATCGTCGACTGCGCCTATCAATGGGCGAGGCACCACGGGTCCGTCAGCGAAGCGCTCTGGAGCCGCTTGTGCGAGCTGATCGAGGCGGCGCGCAAGGAATGGCGCGAGCCGGATCACGGGATCTGGGAGGTGCGGACGCCGGGC
>JBDZUK010000075.1:2130-13622 GCA_040255165.1 Nitrospiraceae bacterium
TCTGCGCGCGGGCCAATCCGTTGGGCTTGCTGCCGGAACAGATCGATCCGACCACCGGGGCCTTTCTCGGCAATTACCCGCAGGCGTTCAGCCACATCGGGGTCATCTCCAGCGGGGTCAATCTCGCGCGGCTCGAGCGGGACCGGGAGGCGCGATGATCCGTTCCATCGCCATTTTCGGCGCCACCGGCGATCTCGCCGGGAGGTATCTGATGCCGGCGCTGACGGCGTTGCTGCAGGCGGGATTGCTGCCGACGCCCGTCCGGGTGCTGGGCATCGCACGGGAAGAATGGGACTGGGCGCGGTTTTGCCGGCACACCGCCGAGTGGCTGCAGTCCTGCGGAGTCGCGGACACGAAAGCGCGGGATCAGTTGCTCTCCAGCCTGGACTATCGCGCCGCCGACGTCACCGATCGGCGGCAAGTCGCCGCCGCCCTTGCGCCGCTGGACGAGCCCGTCGTCGCGTACCTCGCCCTGCCGTCCGCCTTGTTCGCGCCGGTCATCGAAGCGCTGGGAGCGGCGTCGCTGCCGAAGGGCAGCCGTATCGTCGTGGAGAAGCCGTTCGGCGAGGATTTGACGTCTGCGAAGGCGTTGAACCGGCTCGTGCACGAATTTTTCCCCGAAGATGCCGTGTTCCGCATCGATCACTTCCTCGGCATGCAGACGGTGCAGGGCATACCCGGGCTCCGCTTCGGCAATCGGCTGTTCGAGACGGCCTGGAGCCGCGATCACGTGGAGCGAATCGACGTGATCTGGGATGAGATGATCGCGCTGGAAGGACGAGCGTCCTATTACGATCGCTCGGGGGCGCTGCGCGACATGATTCAAAACCACTTGCTTCAGGTGCTGTGCCTGCTTGCCATGGAACCGCCGTCCAGCCCAAGCGCCGACGACTGGCGCAGCCGAAAAGTGGAAGTGCTTCGAGCGGTGACGAGCCTGTCGGCCGACGAGGTGGATCGCCGGACGGTGCGGGCGCGCTATGCGGCCGGCCGCATCGAAAACCGCGAAACGCCGGCCTATGTCGATGAGCCGGGGGTCGAGTCACAACGCGGCACCGAGACGTTCGCCCAGGTGGCACTGCGGATCGAGAATCGACGGTGGGCCGGCGTGCCGTTCGTGCTGCGGACGGGCAAAGCGCTCGCGATGGAGCGCCAGGAAGTCGTCGTCCATTTCAAGGCCGCTTCGCAATCGTTGCTCGGAGCCGGAGCCGGGAATCGACTTCGGCTGCAGCTCGGTTCCGACCGCGTGGCGATGGATTTGAACCTTATCCATGCAGACGGCCGCTTCGAATTGCAGCCCGTCGAGGTGGACGTAAAGATGGCGCCGCAACCGATTCCCGCTTACGGCCTCCTCTTGCGCGACGTGCTGAAGGGGGATCTCAGCCTTGCAGTCCGAGATGATGAAGTCGAGGAGTCCTGGCGCGTCGTCGAACCGGTTCTCGAAGCCTGGGCCGAAGGAAAGAGTCCCTTGAAAGAGTACGCGGCGGGATCGGAGGGACCGGCGATGGGCGAAGAGCCGATAGCTGATAGCTGATGGCACCAACGGGAAGCCGGGTGGGAGGGCAGCCGGCATGTTCCGCTATCTGTCATGAGCTCTCTACTCGTGCCATGGGCGATGTGCTCGTCCTTCTCCTGCCATCGGCCATCAGCTCTTTGACCCATGGTGCTCCTCTTCAAATTTGTGATCGCGCTCGCGGCGGCCTTGGCGGTCGGCGCCGCGGTGAGGCTGCTCATCCGCCCGGCCGGGCCCTGGTCGCGGTTCTGGACGGTGTTTCTCCTCTTGTTTCTATCCGCTTGGGCGGCCGGAATCTGGTTGACGCCGCTCGAGCCGGTCGATTGGGGACTGTCGATCCCGCTGTTCGCTGCCGTGGGATTCGGCGTGGCCGCCGTGCTCCTACTGGCCGGCTATCCGCTCCATGTGCCACGGCGGGACGTTCCCAAACAGCAATCGGCTGAGGAAAGAAAGATGCAGTTGGTGTTCCAACTTCCGTTTTGGATCGTGATCGCTGCGCTGGTCTTCACGATCCTCCTGCGGTACCTGGCCTCCTAGCCGTCCAGTACTTCAGGTTTGGAACACCTGTCTGTTGAAGAGGAGGTCCCCAGGCCCGGTGATTTCCCGAGTGGGACGAGCTTGCCGGCGCACGATTCAAGGCGGCGTGTCGCTCGACCATCCCGCCTGCCTCATCGGAATTGCTCTTGCATTCGGCAGCCGGCAGGCGCGAAGCCACTGCCGACGGAGGACCTTATGGGACGGAACGGGGCTGACATTTTGATCGACACGCTGGCGGACTGGGGCGTTGAGGTGGTGTTCGGCCTGCCCGGCGACGGCATCAACGGGATCATGGAGGCGTTGAGAACCAGGCAGGATCGAGTCCGCTTCGTACAAGTGCGCCATGAGGAAGCCGCCGCCTCCATGGCGTGCGGATACGCGAAGTACACCGGGAAGCTGGGCGTCTGTCTGGCCACGTCCGGCCCCGGCGGGCTTCATCTGTTGAACGGACTGTATGATGCCAAGCTCGATGGTCAACCGGTGCTGGCCATCACCGGCCACCACTACCACGACCTGATCGACACGCACGCGCAGCAAGACGTGGACCTCGATCGGGTATTCGAGGACGTCGCCGTCTACAACACGCGCGTGATGGGACCCGCGCACGTGGAGAACGTCGCCCACGTCGCCTGCCGCACCGCCCTGAGCTACCGCGGCGTGGCGCACATCAACTTTCCGGTCGATTTCCAGGAGCAGCCAGCGGCGGATCGATCCGCTCGCAACAAGCCGAACCGGGTCACGGACGTGCTGGCCAGGTCCGCCCGGCTGCCGGATGAGCGTGCTCTCCAGGAGGCGGCCGACATTCTGAACTCCGGGCGCAGAGTCGCGATCCTCGCCGGGCGGGGCGCCTTGGACGCCACGGAGGAATTGGAACAGGTGGCCGAGCGGCTTGCGGCTCCCATCATCAAGGCGCTGCTCGGAAAGGCCGCGGTTCCGGACGACAGCCCCTATACGACCGGAGGGATCGGCCTGCTCGGTACGGCGCCGTCGCAGGATGCGATGGAGCAATGCGACACGTTGCTGCTGGCCGGCACGTCGTTCCCGTACATCGAGTACTACCCCAAGCCGGGACAGGCCAAGGCCGTGCAGATCGATCTCGATCCGGCGCGGATTGGTCTTCGCTATCCTGTTGCGGTCGGACTCGTCGGGGACAGCCGGCGAGTGTTGCAGCGGCTGTTGCCCCTCCTGAGATTTCACGACGATCGGCGCTTTCTTGCCGAGGCGCAGCGGGCGACCAAGGATTGGTGGTCGCTTATGGAGGAGCGGGGGACCAGGACGGACAAGCCCATGAAGCCTCAGGTCGTCGCTTGGGAATTGGGCAAGCGCTTGAGTGAGAGGGCGATCGTGTCCTGCGATTCGGGGACGATCGCCACGTGGTGGGCCAGACAGATCAAGGTGAAGCGCGGCCAGATGCACAGCGTCTCCGGCACGCTCGCCACCATGGCCTGCGGGTTGCCCTACGCCATCGCGGCGCAGATCGCCTATCCCGACCGTCAATGCGTCGCCTTTGTCGGCGACGGGGGCTTTTCGATGCTGATGGCGGAGTTTGCCACCGCGGTCAAATACCGGCTGCCGGTCAAGGTGATCGTGGTGAAGAACAATACGCTCGGTCAGATCAAGTGGGAGCAGATGGTCTTCCTCGGGAATCCGGAGTACGGGTGTGAGCTCCAACCGATCGATTTCGCGGCCGTGGCGCGCGCCTGCGGCGGCGCGGGATTCACGATCGAGGATCCGGCGGACTGCGGTCGGATTCTAGATGCGGCATTGGAGACGCCCGGGCCGGTCGTCGTGGAGGCGGTGGTAGACCCTTTCACTCCGCCGATGCCCGCCAAGGTCACCATGGAACAGGCGGCGAAGTTCGCCCAGTCTCTCGCGCGAGGGGAGCCGAACCGCGGCAAGATCGCGCTGACCGTCATGACCGACAAAGTACGCGAGATGGTGTAGACGGACCCCCACCGCAGTCATAAAACTCCCCGCGCTCTTTGTCCGCACGCGAGACACTTTGTCGGAAACGCGGTGGGAGCCGGTGGCCTTATCTCGGCCGGTCTGTTCCCATGCGAGGCTGCAACGTGCACCGACGCAGTCGTTCAAGAGACCGACTTGCGTGATAACTTCGCGCCCGCGCCGACCTTTCACGCCGCCGATCGACCCAGCATCCTGTCTCGGAATCGCCGATGACTTGCCGCGCCCATGGCAGCAAAGGTATGCCGCATCATCGGCATTTCACTTGCGTGCGCAGGGAGTAAGGTCCAGGGATAACAAAAGGAGGATCAACATGGCGTCCTTTTCTCGACGGCAGCTGTTGGCACTGTCAGCCGGTACGTTCGCCAGTTTCGTGGCCGAAAGGGCGCATGCGGCGCTAGGAAAAGCCGCCGTATCGGGACATGTGCCGTCGGGTCTTTCGGCCATCCCGATCGCTCAACGAGGGCAATCACAAGCCTCGAGTTCCTTCAATCCTCTGAAGGAGCGCGGCATCCCTATCGACAAGCAGCTTCGCAATTGGTCGGACCTCAACGTCAAACCGTACAAGGCCCACGACATCCCGGCCTATACCCGAACGCGGATCATTGCGTTGAACGGCATCGAAGTGGAAGCGGCTCTGTTCTCTCATCAGTTCGCGCGCAACACCTCCAATTTGGACATGAAGCGGGAGCTGGCCCTGACCCGCCGCATCGAGCAGCAGCAGCAAAAGGCTGTGAACTGGCTCATTCCCGCGCAGGAAAGCACCTTGGAAGTGGTGATCGGGTACGAGCAGGTCGCCTCGGATCTGACCGCGGCGGTGGCTCAGCAGGAGCCGGATGGCTATGCCCGCCAAGCGTATCAATTCGGACTACTGGAGGATTTCGACCATTTGTACCGCTATGCCAATTTGTTGCATCTTACGAAGGGCAAACGCGCCGAGAACATCGTGGACGGATTGACCGAGGTCATGCCGGGACGGCCCACGAGGCTGGAGCATCGCCACCCCTATGATGACGTGCGACGCCCGCTCAAAGCCAAACAAGCAGACCCCATCTCGCTGCTGAACGCGTTGACGATCACCGCGGCGGAGCAGCAGACGATGAACTTTTACATGAACGTCGGCAATCGACCCGTCGAGTCGATCGCTCGCGGCCTATACCTGGAGATCGCGCAGATCGAAGAGCAGCATGTCACGCATTACGAGTCCCTGCTGGATGCCGAACAGTCCTGGCCTGAGAAGCTGCTGTGGCATGAGTTCAACGAGTGCTATCTGTATCATTCGTTCATGGAACAGGAAGAGGTGCCGCGCATCAAGCGGATTTGGGAACTGCATTTGGCGATGGAGATCGAACATTTGAAGCGCGCTGCGGACGTGGTGCGGACCGTCGAAAAGCGAGATCCGGAGGAGATTTTGCCGAAGACCATGCCGCGGGCCCTGCACTTCCGTTCGAACAAAGATTACATCCGGAAAGTCCTGGACAATCAAGTGTGGTTGACGGCGAACGAGACCGAGTTCGTTCCGATGGACGACCTGCCGAAGGACCATCGTTTCTTTAAGTATCAGGAAATCGTGAACGCCGAAACGGTGCCCAGTGACAAGATCATTGAGAGCCACATCGCCGAGTTAGGCGACGAGTACCGGTTCCAATCACAGGGTGAACATCCGGTCGACGAGTTGCGAATGGCGCAGGCCACTTAGGCCAAGCCGGATCATGTGAACAGTCCCAAACATTCACCTGGAGGAAGAACACGACCACGCGCGGTCTCGTCCGGTTGGTTACCATGCATCGCTAGTTGGAAGCAGACCTTCCGCACAGAGGGACGGGCTCGACGAGCTTGTTCCGTCATCCTGCTTTCGCTTCAACAGACCAATGTCCGAGAAACTGATATCCAAGAGCGGGTCGAATGCACCCGCTCTTGGGAATCATTTGGATCCGTTCGAACTCCGATGCGTGGATTCATCACCGGCCGAGTCCCGGCAAGGTCATTGAACGTGAACCGCCGGGGGTTCACAATGTGAATCGAGCAGAGAGCGGACGACGCCGAAGAGGAACGGGATGTGTGGAGACTTCCAAGGCGACACCCTCCAAGCCTTGATTCGGTTCCTGTCAGTCTACGAGCGGCGGCCTGCGGTCGTGGCGTTCGACCGAAAGGGCAGCCGAACCTGTTCCTTTCGCGAGCTTGTCGATCAGGTCCGGCGTCTGGCCACCGGACTCGCGGCGTCGGGGTTGAATCGCGGGGATCAAGCCGTCTTGTGCGCTCCGGCCAGCCTGGAATGGATCATCGTCTGCTTCGCGCTGGTCGAGGCAGGCCTTGTCCCGGTTCCGGTCGATACACAAGCGGGGGAAGAGGATCTCCGGCACATCCTGGACGACAGCGAGGCCTGCTGGATCTTTACCACGGCGGCATTGGCCGACCGTATGGCGAACGTCTTTGCCGATCGGAGCTGTCGGCTGGCTCTGCTGGACGCCCCCGAAGATGATGGCCGTAGCTGGCGCCGGTACCTGGCCGAGCAGGCCAACGTTTTTCCGCCGTCGAGCCCTGGAGATCCCGCGGTTCTCTTCTATACCTCCGGGACGACGGGTCTTCCGAAAGGCGTGCCGCTCACGCACCGCAATCTCACGTCGAATCTCTTGACGTTGCTTCACGAGCGGTTGCTGTCCGAGCGGGACCGGCTCCTGTTGCCGCTGCCGCTGCACCATGTCTACCCATTCACCGTCGGCCTCTTGACGCCGCTGGCGAGCGGCGTGCCGGTCGTGCTGCCACACTCGCTGCTCGGTCCCCAGGTCCTGCGCGCGATCACTGAAGGCAGGGCTACCGTCATCGTGGCTGTGCCGCGTTTTTATTCGGCGCTCACCGTGGCCGTCGAGGCGCGTCTGCGGCGCTCGGGCCGGCTCGCCTGGGCGCTGTTCCGAGGAGCGCTCGCGCTGTCGATCGCGCTGCGCCGCCGCTTCGGGTGGCGTCTCGGCCGGCGGCTCTTCGCGCCGATCCATCGCCGGATCGCCCCGCGGGTGCGCATGGTCGCCTCGGGCGGGGCAGCGCTCGATCCGGACGTAGCCTGGAAGCTCGAGGGGTTGGGCTGGGAGGTCGCCAGCGGCTACGGCTTGACGGAGACCTCACCGATCCTGACGTTCAACTTGCCGGGGAGCCGGCGATTCGACAGCGCCGGCATCCCGTTGAGCGGCGTGGACCTGCGCATCGCCGAGCCGGATCCACGGTCGGGGCTGGGTGAAGTGTTGGCGAAGGGGCCGAACGTGTTTTCCGGCTACCGGAATTTGCCGGAGAAGACCGGCGATGCTTTTACCGGGGACGGGTATTTTCGCACGGGCGATCTCGGGATCCTGAAAGACGGCGCTCTCTATCTGAGCGGCCGCGTGTCGTCCATGATCGTTCTGCCGGGTGGGGAAAACATCAATCCCGAGCATGTGGAGGCGGTCCTCGAAAAGGCCGAGTCGATTCGCGAGGCCGGGGTACTGCAACACGATCACCGGCTGGTCGCGGTTCTGGTTCCGGAGAGCAGCGCGATGCGCGGAGGCGGTGAACGGGAGGTGGAGGCGCGCATTCGCCGGCACGTTCAGGTCCAGTCCGCCTCGCTGCCCTCGCACCATCGCATCGGCGACTACGCGATTTCCCCTGAGCCGCTGCCTCGGACGCGTCTGGGAAAAATTCGCCGCCACAAGCTTCAGGAAATCTACAGAACAGCCAAGCGGCAAGGCGGGGCGGTTCAGCAGAAGGGTCCGATGCCGGTCGAACAAATGGCGCCCGAGGACCGGCAAATGCTTGAGCTGGCGGAGGCCCGGCGGGTGTGGGACTGGCTTCCTCGGCGCTTTCCTGATGCGCCGCTCACCCCGGACACCCACCTGCACATGGATTTGGGGGTGGACTCCCTCGAATGGTTGTCGCTGACGCTGGAACTTCGGGAACAGGCCGGCATCGACCTTCAGGACGAAGCCGTCGGACGGATCGAAACGGTCCGCGATTTGTTGCGCGAGGCGGTCGAAGCCGGAGAAACGGCCGGAGCGAGAGAGGAACTGCCGGAACGGTTCCGTCGGCCGCTGGAGCTGCTCGACCCATCGCAGCGCCGATGGCTCGCACCGCAGGGGCCGGTGCTCCGGACGCTAGGCGCCGTCCTGCTGGGCTTGGCGCGCATCCTGATGAAGCGGGGGTTCGGCTTGAACGTTCGAGGGCTCGAGCATGTTCCGTCCCGAGGTCCCTTCGTGCTCATCCCGAACCATACCAGCTATCTGGATCCCTTGGCTCTCGCTGCGGCGCTGCCGCCGGCCGTGCTGCAGCGGACCTACTGGGGCGGTTGGACCGGCATCATGTTTTCGAACCCGCTCATGAGATTGGTGAGCCGCGCGACTCGCATCGTTCCTATCGAGCAAGGGCGGGGCGCGTTGACCAGCCTGGCGTTCGGCGCAGCCATTCTTGACGAAGGTCGTCCGCTCGTCTGGTTCGCCGAAGGGGGACGTTCGCCGGACGGGTTGCTGAAGCCCTTTCAGCCCGGGACGGGTCTCTTGTTGCACCTGCGCCCGGTGCCGGTCTTCCCGGTCAAAATCGAAGGCGGGCACGGGGCCCTGCCCCCCGGAGCCCGGTGGCCCCGTTTCCATCGCATGACGGTGACGTTCGGACGCCGCGTCGATCCGGCCGACCTCGAGCGGCAAGGGAAGGGAGCCCGGCCGCATGAGCGGATCACCGACGCGTTGCACGACACGGTGTCCGCGCTCGCTGCATGATCCGAACCGATACCACCGTCGACACACCCGCTCGAGGGCCTCGCACCTCCCGGGCCGCTCTCATATCGTGGGCCTTGTACGACTGGGGCGACAGCGCCTACTGGACCATCATTCAGACCTTCATCTTCGCGCCGTACTTTACCCAGCAGGTTGCCGCCGACGAAGTGTCCGGCAGCAGACTCTGGGGCACGACGTTGGGCGTCGCGGGACTGATCGTCGCGCTCGGAGGCCCTGTCCTGGGGGCGGTGGCCGACCAGACCGGACGCCGGAAACCGTGGATCGCCGTGTTCACCGTGCTGTCGATCGTATCGGTCGCTCTCCTCTGGTTTGTTGAACCTTCTCCTGCCTTCCTCTGGCCGGCGATGCTGTTGGTGGGATTGGGCGCGATCGGCTTTGAGTTCGCGCTCGTCTTCTACAACGCCATGCTGCCGTCGTTGGTCCCGGAGTCGCGGGTCGGCCGCTGGTCCGGGTGGGGATGGAGCATCGGGTATGCGGGCGGGCTGGCGAGTCTTCTGCTGGCCGGTCTCCTGTTCATGCTGCCGGAACAGCCGCCCTTCGGTCTCGAGCCTGATCGCGCTGAACACATCCGTGCCACGGCTCCGCTCGTCGCAGTGTGGTATCTGGTGTTCGCGCTGCCGCTGTTCCTCCTCACACCCGACGTTCCAGCCACCGGCAAGTCGCTGTCACAGTCGGTTCGGGACGGGTGGCGGCAACTGACCGAGACGATCCGCCAAGTGAGGCGCTACCGGCAGATCGTGCGCTTCCTGATCGCCAAGATGCTGTACATCAACGGGCTCGTCACGCTGTTTGCCTTCGGCGGCATCTATGCGGCCGGTTCCTTCGGGATGGCCGAACAGGAGGTCGTCGCGTTCGGCATCGCTTTGAACGTGGCGGCGATCGTCGGTGCCGCCGTCTTTGCCTGGGTGGATGACTGGATCGGCGGCAAGCAGACGATCGTGCTCTCGCTGGCCGGACTCGTGTTGTCGGTGACCGTCCTCCTCCTGGTGGACGCACGCCTCTTGTTCTGGATCTTCGGACTCCTGGTGGGCATTTTCGTCGGGCCCGTGCAGGCCTCCAGCCGGTCTTACCTTTCTCGGGCCGCGCCCGAATCGCTGCGGAATCAAATGTTCGGACTCTATGCGCTGGCCGGCAAAGCGACCGCCTTTCTCGGGCCTCTGCTGGTCGGATGGACGACGGACTGGACCGGCAGCCAGCGTGCGGGTATGAGCACGATCCTCCTGTTCCTCCTTTCCGGGCTCGTTCTCATGCTCACCGTGAAGGACGGGAAACAAGCGTGAAGGTTTCGCCCGGTGTCCTCCGTCCGGTTCGAATCTCCTGTGCCGACCGCTCCGCCCGCCGGAGTTGCCACGCCAGTGTCGTTCGAGTGATGGCCCCAAAAGTTGAAACAGGCAGTCCCGCTTCCTGCAAGGCGCGCGCGACGTACTGATGACAGTGATGAAAGACATGGTAGGAACGGACGGATGGATAGAAACGCGAGCCGTTCGCGCGTGCAATCGTCTGCGGCTCCGCGATGGTGCTGTGGAGATGGTGGCGCAGGCGATCAAACCCCTCGCCGGTCAGTTCGAAGACGAACAGATCGGCCGGAGGATTCGGCGTCCGCGAGGCCCAGAGCTCCGCATGCCGGGCGATTTCGACGGTCCCGGCGGTCGGCCAGAACAGCGCGCGCAGGATACCGGCCGTGTCCTGCCGCCCCTCGACGTACCAGGCCCGCTCGGCATATCCCCACTCTTCGTACAGAACATCCGAGTGCTGTGAGTCCGCCTGGGCATCATGTGGGCTGAGGGCCGAGGGCTGTGGACTGAGCACGCGGTCGTTGCTTTGCGAGATACGAGAGACGAACGACGGAATACGGTCGTCATTCACCTGGTAGCCGATCATGCCGTGCCAGGTATCGAGGGACACGTAGATCTTATGACGAGGACCAGAACCGACCGGCGGCCACACATCGCTCCCGGCAGCGCAGGCGGGAATGATGAGCCAAAGCGCGAGGAGCCACGGAGTCCAAGCTGATGGAAATATACTCACAATACTCGACCTGCCGATTGCAGGACGGCAACCAGAGGGAGCGCTACCGGGCTGAAGGACGAATTGTCCCGTTCGGACACTATTTCCCACGCGAACCCTCGGGCGTCGGCGAAATCACAAGAAAACTGGGGCGGCACCGAAGCGCCGCAGTCCTGTGTGGTAATTCGTGGCGCGGCATGTTCATTGCTGGATTCTACAACGGGATCGTTGCGCAGGGGAGTTTCCTAGCGTCCTTCCTGCAAAAACCTCTGATGAACACGGCCGTTCATAGCTCCGTCCTTCGGGACCTCCTGCGAAAGGTTTGCCCCTCCGAAGGTGCCGTCCGCATGTGGGACGGCACGGCCTGGCAGCCTGAGCCGGGCCGGCCCGCGCGGTTCACGGTGGTCCTCCGCCATCCCGACGTGTTGCGCCGGATGTTGCAGTCTCCCCTGCAACTCTCCTTGGGGGACGCGTATGTGCAGAATGAAATCGATGTCGAGGGTGATCTCGAAGCGGTCTTTCCTCTCCTGGATCATCTCCAGGACCGTGCCGAAGGAGCGAGCAGGCGCCTGTTGAACCCCCTGCGGCCGGCGGCCGTGCCGGCCGGACGCGGCGGCAGCCGACGGCCGAGCGACGGGCCGAGCGACGGAGACGCCGTCGATCGGGATCGACGAGCGGTGAGGTTTCACTACGATCGATCGAATGAGTTTTTCGCGCTGTGG
>JBDZUK010000149.1:0-2600 GCA_040255165.1 Nitrospiraceae bacterium
TCGAACAATAAAGTACCGAGGGATCGCTCCAGAAGATGTCCTGGGTGCCGTTCCCGTGATGCACGTCCCAGTCGACGATCGCCACGCGCTCGGCACCATGCTTCTTCTGGGCGTGGCGCGCCGCGATCGTCTGGTCGTGCGTCTGGGTCGGCATCTCGCTGCTGTTCGCGGGGTTCATCTGGGCCGAGCTCGGCGGTGGCGTCGCCCAGGTGTTCCTGACGGCATGGCTCGTCGAGAAGAGCCTGAGCGTCGACAACCTGTTCGTCTTCCTCGTCATCTTCGGCAGGCTGAAGATCCCGCGCAGCCACCAGCACGGCGTCCTCTTCTGGGGCATCGTCGGCGCGTTCGTGACGCGTGCGCTGTTCATCGCCGCCGGGTCTGCGGTGCTCTCTCGCTGGCACTTCGCCACCTACGTGCTCGGCGGCTTCCTCGTCTTCACGGGCCTGAAGACGCTACGCAGCCACCCCGAGCAGGACGGCAAGGAGAGCCGGATCCTCGGCTACCTGCAGCGGAAGCTGCCGTTCACGACCCGGATGGACGGCGGCGCCTTCACGCTCGTCGAGAACGGCAAGCGGGTGGCCACGCCGCTGCTCGCTGTCGTCGTGGCGATCGAGGCCGCCGCCATCCCGAACACCAAAAGCCCCGGCAATGCCGGGGCTTTTTTTATGGGTGCGCCAGACATGGCGCGAAGCGCCATAGACTGGCGCTGTCCCGGCCCGCCGTGGTGGCCGCCCGGGACGACTTGGAGGTGCAAGTCCTCTGTGGGCCCGGCAAGGGGAACCACTAGCCGAACGGCAAGGGTGTCCACCGTGAGGTGGAATCTGAAGGAAGCCGAAGGCAAAGCACTGGCCTGACGAACAGAAATCGCATACGAGGCGGCCGTCGCGGGTGAGAAGGCCCATATCTTCAAAGCCCGGTACTTGCACGGAAGCGGCGGACGTAAATGCGGCGGGCATAAGTGTGAAGGTCGCGCGTCTTACCCTGGGAGGTCTGTCGTCCTGCCACTGTGCTACCGGCGCCGCGAGGTGCCGGGATGGGGCGACAGAAGTCAGCCGAGGCCGTAGTAGACGGTTTAACCCACCGTTGAAGGGCCGAACAAGGTCTGCCGTTAGTAGGCGACGGGCACTCACCGACGGTTATGGAAGGCAGGAGTGAACCGGATGGTTCAATCGGACGAACGAGGACCGGGGCGGAACCCCGAGATGCGTGCGACTGATGCCGAGACGTCGGTGGCGTCCCGCTCGCGGACGAACGCGGAGCCGAGCGCGCTGATGGAGGTCGTGCTGGAGCGCGGCAACCTGATGCGGGCGTATCAACGGGTGGTTGGCAATAAGGGAGCCGCGGGCGTGGACGCCATGACCGTGGGCGACCTGAAGGGCCACCTGCAACGACACTGGCCGGCGATCCGGGAACGGATAAACGCCGGTCAGTACCAACCGAGCGCGGTGCGCCGGGTGCGTATCCCGAAGCCGCAGGGCGGCGAACGGGCACTGGGCATCCCAACGGTCCAGGATCGCCTGATCCAACAGGCGCTGCATCAGGTACTGAGCCCGTTGCTGGAGCCGACGTTCTCGGCGTCGAGTTACGGGTTCCGGCCGGGCCGCAGTGCGCACCAGGCGGTCAGCGCGATGCGGGGTTACGTCGAGGAAGGCCACCGGTGGGTGGTGGACATCGACCTGGAAGCGTTCTTCGACCGAGTGAACCACGACGTGCTGATGGGCCTGTTGGCGCGCCACGTTGGCGACCCGCGTGTTCTGAAGCTGGTCCGGGCGTACCTGGAAGCGGGGATAATGGACGGTGGGCTGGTTAGCCCGAGGCGGGAAGGAGCGCCGCAAGGCGGCCCTCTCTCGCCGTTGCTGTCCAACCTGCTGCTGACGGAGCTGGACTGGGAGTTGGAACGCCGGGGTCACCGGTTCTGCCGCTATGCGGACGACTGCAACATCTACGTTCGCAGCAAGCAGGCGGGAGAGCGGGTGATGGCAAGCGTCACGCGGTTCCTGGAGGAGCGGCTGAAACTGCGGGTGAACCGCAAGAAAAGCGCGGTGGATCGCCCGTGGCGCCGTCGTTTCCTGGGCTACAGCGTGACCTGGCACCGTCGGACACGGCTGCGAGTGTCGCCGGAGAGTGTAGAACGGCTCCGGTCGACACTGCGCGATGTGCTTCGACGGGGCCGGGGCCGTTCGCTGTCGCATACCCTCCATACACTGGCCCCGACCCTGCGGGGTTGGGCGGCGTACTACCAGCTCACTGCGTCCAAGCGTGCCTTGGAGACGGTGGATGGCTGGCTGCGCCGCAAACTACGAGGGATCCTGTGGCGGCAGTGGAAGCGCCCGGCGACGAGAGCGCGTGCGTTGATGAGGCTGGGGTTATCGGAAGCGCGAGCGTGTCACAGCGCGAGCAATGGTCGAGGGCCGTGGTGGAATAGCGGTGCCTCACACCTGAAGGTGGCCTTGCCGAATCGGTACTTCGCGAGGTTGGGACTGGTGTCGTTAGTGGATACAGTCGTGAGGCTTCAGAGCCGACCTTGAACCGCCGTGGTACGGAACCGTATGCCCGGTGGTGTGAGAGGACGGGGGCGGTAACGCCCCCTCCTACTCGAT
>JBDZUK010000150.1:0-2593 GCA_040255165.1 Nitrospiraceae bacterium
TTTACCGGCATTGATGTGGCGACGCTTTCGGAAGAAGAGTCTCGAATACGGTCGATGTTGACCCGATTCGATGAAATCCTGTTCTCCCCCTCGCTAGGGATTACTCCGCAGAACGAGGCCAGGCTGGCTGATTTTGATGCTCTGCTCAATGCGGCGCAGGCGCTGCATGACGCGGATCCGTACTGGAATCCATTTCAAAGCGGAGCCACGGAAAATCTGTATCTCGACCCGCGTTATCAATGGGCGAAGATCGCGACGCTCGACGAGTACCATACCGTAGGGACCGCTGAATTGGAGCTCCGTACCGGCCTAAAGGGAATAGCCGTCGATCAGGGACCATTCGCCCGTATCACACAGCTCTATGGGTTGGCGGCGACCGGCGATGCCAATCTCGTCGCCATCTCCGGCCTGTTTGCCGGGCCCGCGCAGCCGATTCTCATTGAAGGTCAGCCTCTCCTAGCCGGAGAGCTCGGCATCCCACAGTTCAGCCAAACCGGCAGTTCCCACTCAATCACCTTGATCGTGGATTCGCTCGCAGTACAGGAGATGGTCCAGAGTCTCGATGCACGTTATGGGCAGGCGAGTGCGGAAATGCTTATCCGTAGCTCTTCCAACGCGCGTGCACTGAACGAGGTGGCGCCTGTAGGCACCGATGGGGTTGCGGAGGGTGACTCGCTCGAATTGACGGTGGACGCGTTCCGAAAAATATTTCGCGATCCGCTCCTGCCTCCCGCCGAGACGCTGAGCAGCAGTTCAAGAGTGAACGGGTTCGGCGACTTCGGGAACCGGAACGCGCTGTATGCGGCGATTCAGGAAATCAAAGACCGTGCGAGCGCCATGCAGGCACAAGGCATCGAGTTCAGGATCGATGATTTATCGGATCCCTCGGTTGATCATGCCTCGATCCTCGCCATCGCCGACACCCACACGTCGGAAGGGCTGGCTTATCGCTATGCTCTACAGGAGTTGAACCCGTTCGCGGTCGTGGCGGATTCCGAGGCGGCCACTCACGCCCTGTATCTGCCTCATGCACAAGGTGGAGTGCTCGATTTGTTTGACGAAGCCACCGGCATGGGTTCCTTGACGGCCCGTTATCTCGACGCTCGGGCCATGTTCCTGAAAGAAAAAGTCGCGCTGAATCTCCTCGACGCGCCGAAGTCGGAAGGGCGGATCTACTTTATGGACGTCACGACCGGGTACGCGATTCACACCACCGCGACGTTCCAAATCGACAACCGTTATGTTCTGTTCGGCGGCAGCACCAGCAATGTGTTGCAGGGAGAAGGCCGGGCTGATGAGTTGTTCGGCGGCGACGGCCATGACGTCTTGCTGGGCCAGGGGGGAAAGACTATCTCGAAGGCGGACAAGGCAACGACATTCTGGCCGGCGGGGCTGAGGACGATGAGCTACGTGGCGGCGCGGGCTTCGACACGTACGTGTATAACTCCGGAGAGGGAACGGATCGCATCGAGGATGCCCATGGGCAGAACGCGATCATCTTTGATCAACAGCTGCTTCAAGGGGGAATTCGCCAGGCGGGAGCCGATCGTTATATCAGCCTCGATGGACGGTTTACGTATGTCTTCTCCGGGACCGACCTTCTCGTCAATGACGTCCTGATTCTCAACGAAAATTTTCAGAGCGGGCAATTCGGTGTGCGGCTGGTTGAGTTGTCCGACTATGCCGCGACCACCCGCACGGAGTTTCTGAAGCTCGATCACTACGAGCAGATCGGGCAGGATGCTGCTGGAACGCCAATTTATGAACCGGTCTACGCTCCGTTCTTTGGTGACGGCAACGACGATACGCGATCGACTCTCGAGCCCGGCCGGTTGATTCACCCCGTTGGCGATGACAATAACCTGATTCATGCGCTGGGCGGAGATGACACGGTAATCGGCGGTGCCGGTGACGATCAAATATATGGTGACGACGGGGACGACGTGTTGGTCGGATCCGGCGGACATGACCGTCTCTTCGGCGGAGCCGGGGCCGATACGATCAACGGCGACGATTCGCTCTCTCCGTTCGTTGGAAACGACTATATCGATGGAGGCGAAGGCGACGACATACTTCAGGGCGGTGCCGGCTCCGATGTCATTCTCGGCAGTGCCGGCAACGACAACCTGAATGGGGATGATGCGCTCGCCGAATCATCCGGCACCTATGGCCACGATTTCCTCTATGGAGGAGATGGTGACGACGAACTGCACGGTGGCGCGGGAGCCGATGTGCTCATGGGAGGACATGGCCATGATTTGCTCATCGGGGATACGACCCAATTTCAAGGCGGGGCCCCGGAACTCGGTGGAAACGATACGCTGGATGGCGGCAGCGGACGGGATGAATTGTACGGGCTATACGGGGAGGACGTGCTGAATGGCGGGGACGACGACGATTTCGTAAACGGGCAGGATGGGAACGATGTGCTGTACGGTGGAAATGGAAACGATACCTTGTCCGGGGATCTGCGCATTATCCCCGGCACGGGTCTCTACGACACAAGGGAATATCGGGGCGCAGGTGGTGAGGACCTCCTCTACGGCGGCGCTGGAGCCGACCTCCTGCATGGAGGGGAGGGAAACGACGTTCT
>JBDZUK010000014.1:0-3802 GCA_040255165.1 Nitrospiraceae bacterium
TTCATGCGATCGGTGGGCGGCGTCCCATAATGAAGCTTGCAGCCGCCACGATCAGGAAGACTACGAAGAGGACATACGCGATATTCGTGGCCGTCCCAGCTACCCCCGAGAGGCCCAGCACACCGGCTATCACGGCGATGATCAAGAAGGTGACTGCCCAGCTAAGCATGATGTCCTTTCAGGGAGGTCATAAAGTAACCTCCTCAATAAAGTTGAGCCGACGCTTCCACCAACGCCCGCCGGGATTGGGACAATAGACGTTGCAGTGACTCATTGTGTGCCGGTGCGGTTTTTTCTGCCTCGGTCAACGCGGCCCACGCGTCTTGATACCGACTCTGGTTGAGGAAGACGTGAGTGAGTGTGTCGAGGACGTACGGTCTCAGCGGGCCGCTATCCGGTAGCGCCTGCAAAGCCAATTGCTCCGCCCGATCCATGTTCGTGCCTTTGACCAAATAGACCATGGCCAAGTAGTTTTTCACGCCGGCCACAAATTGCTCCGTTCCGGGTTCGTTCGCTGCGGCCGCCAACGCATCGGTCAGATGCGCCTCAGCCTCATCCAAGCGGCCTTCCGGCACCGCGAGGTTGGTGAGCCCGATGTACCCGGGAGCGAATCCTTGGGATGCCGCGGCTTGATACTCCTGGCGAGCCAGATCTTTGCGGCCCTGGTCCTGGTACTCAATCCCGCGCAGCACGTGCTCCGCCGGGCTTTCGCTGTCCGCCGTCCGGACAGGCTGCTGCTGCGCGCAGCCGGATGCGAGCACCGTCAGTCCCAGCGCAAAGCCCGCCAGCGACCGGTTGAATGTTCGCATGACCGCCCTCCTTTCGTCACGCCGATGCGGGGGCGTGCTCCGCCTGCGCGTGATGCGCCATCGCCCGACGGATCAGGTCCAGCAGATGATCGATGTCATACGGTTTGGATAGCCAGGCGAATGCCCCGTGTTGTCGGGCCAACGTCGCCGATCCTTCCGTCCCCGAGACCATGATGACCGGCACGTCGGGCCACATGGAGCGGCAGATTTCCAGGAGCTGCAGCCCGTCCATCTTCGGCATCTGGTAATCGGTAATAATGACGTCGGCGGGTTGGCCCATCATCATGCACAAGGCCTCCACCCCGTTTTCCGCCTGTTTCACCTCGTAATCGTCGTATTCGAGCAGGAAT
Organism: Nitrospiraceae bacterium; assembly: GCA_040255165.1. Classification (GTDB taxonomy): domain Bacteria; phylum Nitrospirota; class Nitrospiria; order Nitrospirales; family Nitrospiraceae; genus JBDZUK01. Next base: position 1,160 of record JBDZUK010000014.1, read on the forward strand.
GCGAAGGTGTCCCGAATCTCCTTGTTGTCGTCCACTACGAGTACCGTCTTGCCCATATCGATGATCCTCCCTTACGTTGTGGGCCGTTCGATTGTGGTTTCAGAAATAGAAGTGGATGCCGACGCTGTACCATTCGACGCGCTGATTGTAGAACTGACCGTCCGGCGGGGGTCCGGCGAAGTATCCGGCCAGCAACTGGATCCGCCGGTCCCCGATGCGAGCGTTTTCAAATTGGACACCCGCCAACACCGAGCGTGCGATGGTCCAGTTGGACCGCTCGTTGCTCTGAAAATCCGCATAGGCCACGGGCCGAAGACGACCGCCAGCGAACGTCCTTGTGCTGGTCAGCTCCGCCCCCCACTGGCTGGTCCCGCGGCCGAGATGTTCAGGAAAACGATGCACGATAAACCCGCCGCCTCCGTACACGCGCAACCAGGTGGCCAACTCGTACGACAATTTGGCGTCCAGCTCCTCAAAACTGAGATTGATTCGAGTGAATCCTGGATTGTTCAGCAGAAATTCGTCCCCCAGGTGCGAACTTTGATGGTGCGCCCGGATGAATCCGGAAAACCGATCGAGGCGATAGCTTGCGAGCACGCCCACCGTGTAATCCGCATTGACCAAATCGATCGACCGCCGGGCGACGTCGAAAATGCTGAATACCCCGGCCTGGACTCCGAATTCCCATTCCCCGCCGAAAGGCCCCTTGTTTCGATAGATTGAAAAGGTTTCCCCGAAGTTCCCGGCGAAGACTCCGGTCAGGTCCGCCCCAGACGTATACTGTCGAAAGTCCGCGCTGAACCGGGGCCAGCGGGGATCCGCGTGCAGCGGCGAAAACAACAATCCGCGGGGCAGCCACTTCGGTCCGGGCCGCGGGATGCCCGCATAGGCCCCATTGCCTTCCTCGGACGATGCATCCGCTGCGATGATCGCGGCCCCCTGTGAGCCGGGAATCTGCTCTAAGGCGGACAACACCTTGCCGCGGTCGGCTGTTCCCAATGTTTTCGTTCGAACCGTAATGAATCCCCGTTCAACTTCAACCGATGCATCCGTGATGTTGAACTCGTGCTCCAGAACGGCTGCCGCGTACCCCGTGATGAATTGGTCGTCCGCTCCCAAGGTTGCCGCCGCCACGCACCACATCGCCGCAGCGAGGGCGGCGCCCCAGGCCAGACGTCGCACGTTAGAGACCTGCCGGCGTTAAAAGTGAATATTTAATCCGATGGTGACCATGTGACCGTGATCCCGAAAATCCTTATCGACGATATTGGCGTCTCTCGACTGAATATCTTCCAGCCAGATGTAGCGATACGTGCTATCGAGCGATATGCGTCGACTCACGAACAACTGCAGTCCGCCTCCGGCATGCGCTCCGAAGCGGTTTTGCGTATCGTCGAAGTTGCCGGGGCCGTCGACCGTTGTGTAGTACCATCCACCGCCGCCCAGCAGGAACGGCGCCAGCCGCGTCGTTCCGAGCGGGTAGAGGAGCAACGATACTTGGACCGGATAGGAATGGACTCTCGTTCCGTTGAAGTCGTTTCGCCGATAGTCGGCAGATCCCTCGATCGCGAAGTAATGGGACGGATGCAGCCGCACCTGAGCTCCTCCGTACCATTCGCTTGACCCATCTTTCGGGTCGAAATACATGGCACGGCCCCCGATCGACAACAGTCCGATATCGACCTGGTCGAAGAGGCCTCCGTCCCGATCTTGCGCATGCGAAGGAGGCGGCGCCGGCATGATGAGGCCTAGGAACATGGCCGCACCCGATAGAAACAGCACCGCTTGTCTGTTCATCACGAAGCTTCCTCCTTTCGGGTCCTTAGCACATCACGATGCAAGAAAAGCGCAGGACCTGGCACCCCTCGATCCTGCGCCGCGTCCGGTTTTCGTGTTGCTGCCTCGCTATTTGTCCTGCCTGGCCTGACCGTTTTGAGCGTCTACGTAAACGGTTTGAGACTTGTTGTTCTGATCGATGACCTCAATCTTCCATACGACGCGGTCACGTTCTTTGCCGAGATCCGCTTCCACGGCTTTACCGGGAACGACTTTCACCGCATTCTTGACAGCCTCGTCCAGCGGAATCCGGGCGTTCGCCGCGAGTTCCTTGTTCGATTCGAAGAGCGCCCACGCCGGACCGGCCGCCACGACCACCGCCGCTGTAGCGGCCAGAATTGCTTTTCGCATGGATCTCCTTGCCTTGTCGTTGTGATGCCTGGCCGCTTCTATCCAGGTTGCCGGCTGCTTGTCGCCTGGGACGAGGTGCCGCCATACCAATCCTCGGCCCAGCGGGTGAGCTCCTCCTTGCGGTCCCCGTAGCGCTCTTGCACTTTCCCGACAAATTTGTCGTAGTTGCCTTCGATCTGCATCAAATCGTCATCGGTGAACTGCCCCCACTGGCGTTTGAGCTCACCTTTGAATTGACTCCATTTTCCCTTAAACGTATCGGCGTTCATTCAACCTCCTCTTTTTGGTACGGTCATCCGTTGGAAACCGACGAGGTCTATGGGGCCGCCGGCGCGCCCGTAACGCCTCACACCTCGCATAGATATGTGATAACCGATGGCCCCTCAGAGGAACGACTGGACGGGTCCCTAGTCGTGCAGGGAACGAACCCGCACGCGCCTCGAACGCTCAAAATAG
>JBDZUK010000014.1:3902-60661 GCA_040255165.1 Nitrospiraceae bacterium
ACCTGGTCTTCTCGCTACCGGCTGCTAAGAAGGCTGGCCAACTCTTCCGCGTGTTCCTCCTCCTTCGCCGTCACTTCTTCCAAGAGCCGCCTTGTCGTCGGGTCGTCGTCTCCGAGGTACTCGATCATGGCGCGATAGCTGTCGATCGCAATGCGTTCGGCGACGAGATCTTCCTTAATCATGTCTTCCAGCGAACCTCCTTCCGCGTATTGCGAATGGCTCCGGCTCAGCAGCCCGTCCGGCGACAGGTTGGGCTCTCCCCCCAGCTGCACGATGCGCTCGGCGATCTGGTCGGCATGCATCTGCTCTTCCTGGGCATGTTCGAGAAACTCATTTTTGACGCTTTCGGAGTGAATGCCCTTCGCCATGTAGTAATGGCGGCGGTATCGCAGGGTGCATACGAGCTCCGTCGCCAGAGCTTCATTCAAGAGCCGAAGCACGACGTCGGGCTTGGCCTTGTAGCCCTGCGTCAAGGCGCCTTCCTCGATTTGCTTCCGGGCCCGCTCTCGAATCGTCTGAATGTCGATGATGAAGTCGCTCTGTTGGACAGTCGGCATGGTGCGGTCTCCTTTTCTTCCTTTTCTTCTTTGACCCGTTCGTTCCACAGCCTACGTCGCGATCCGGCGTATGGGGCACTCGGCTTGGCCCGAGAAGTGGACGGCAAGGTCGCTAGACGGGTCCCGGCCGCTCATTGCTAGGGAGCCCGCCAGTGGCGACCGTGGACAGGCAAATGTAGGATCGAGCCTTCATCGTCATCTTGGCTATTGAATCACAATGGAAATTATAAGATGATTACGCACACAGCCGAACAGCAACAGCAGCCGAATCCCCCAGGAGCGGAGTTCTCCCACATGGCTAAACCTCGTGTTCTCCTGGTGGACGATCATCCCCTTGTGCTCGACAGCGTCCGCCAGTTGCTGGAACCGAACGTCAGCGTCCTCGGAACCGTCGAACAGAGCAAGGACGTGCTACCGGCCGCAAAGCGGCTGAAGCCCGACATTGTCCTGCTGGATGCCTCCATGCCGGACACGGACGGGTTCGAAATCGCGCGTCAGCTCAAAGCTGCGATGCCGTCGGTGCAGATCATCTTTCTCACGATGCTCGGGGAGGCGATTTCCATCAGCGAAGGGTTCAGGGCCGGCGCCATGGGCTACGTGCTCAAACAATCGGCTGCGGAGGAGCTGCACGAGGCCGTCGAAAGCGTGCTGGCGAACAAGCGGTTCCTGTCCAAGAAGATCGACGCCGACGTGCGGGAAGCGATCGAGCATGAGTGGTTCAGACCGGAGGGATACAGCAGTGCGCTCACGGAACGCCAACGGGAAATCCTGCGCCTTCTCGCCGACGGACAGTCCGCCAAGAGCATCGCCAAGAAGCTGAACATCTCCACGAAGACGGTGGAATTTCACAAGGCCAACATCACCCGGAAGCTCGGCGTGCATACGACGTCCGAGCTGATCCGCTTCGCGCTCGCGCACGGCATGACGACGCTCTGAAGGTAAGTAGCTGCGAGGCCGACTGAAAAGAACCGAGCCGGCAGGATGCTCAAAAAGCTCGTTCAGCGAGGCCGCAGTGAAGCGAAAAGGCGAGGCGTACCCTCGCGGTACGTTGAGCCTGTGAGCGAACGAGAACGAAGCTGACGGGCTTTTTCAGCATCCTGCGCTCAGTGGATGGAGATGAGTCCGTTCGCAATCGCATACTTGGTCAGCTCGGCGGTGGTGCGGATGCCGAGCTGGCGCATGATCCGGGTTTTGTGAAACTCCACGGTTTTGATGGACACGTCGAGGATGGAGGCGATCTCCTTCGTCGATTTGCCTTCCGCCACCAGTTGCAACACTTCCCGCTGCCGCAAGCTTAGTTCGCGCGCCAACCCTTCTTTTTCGTCCGATTGGAGAATGTGCGCGGGGTTGAGGGCCTGATCCACCAGCCCTTGCGCCACCATGGGAGACACGAACGTGCGGCCTTTCAGCACCTCGCGGAGTGCCAGCACCAGTTCGGATCCGACCGATTGCTTAAGGACGTATGCGGAGACACCGACTTTGAACGCCTCACGAACGAAGTTCTGCTCCGAATGCATGGTCAGCGCGATGATCTTCAAGCTGGGACTCACCTTCTTGATCAGCCGGCAGGCATCGAGTCCGTTCAAGAGCGGCAGGGAAATATCGACGATTGCCACGTCCGGCTGAAGCCGTTCGACCGCCGACACCAGCGCCCGCCCGTCGGCGACGAGTCCGACCAACTCGAATTCCGATTCGGACTCCAATAATTTTTGAATGCCCTGCGCGACGAGCACGTGATCGTCGGCCAGAAGGATACGCGGTTTGTTCGGCATGGGTGATCACCTATGATAGCTAGGGAAAGTGAGAGAGACAGCGACAAGTCTCACTCTACGCTAAATTTCAGAAGCGACACAAGAGCCGCTGCCGCGCTTGAAAAAGTACGTCCTCGGCTAGGGACCTTCCTAGTTGACCGCGTGAAAACCCGCGTCCTGAGCGACCTGGCGAGGTGAGGGATTGCCGGCCCCGTTCGACCGGCGGCGATAATTCTCCTTTACGCCCCCCAAACATTTTACGTTTTTCTCCTTGACCGGCCTTCAAGGCGCGATAACCGATTTGCTTTCCCCTCCTCCCAGGGGGCTGCCCAGGTTCGGTCGCGATCCCGACTAAGGAACGGCTAAGGAACGGCCCAGACGGAGAAATCTCCGCGTGGCGAGATGGTGCCGTCGAGCGGGCCAGGGTTTCCCGATTCTCCGAGTCCATGATTCTCCCGATGCACTTTCAATGGATTCACTGATTTTGTGTAAAGCCGGATTCGGTTAGGTTCAAGCCCGTAACGGGGATGCCTACTTCCTTTCGCGGCTGCGGGCCGCGGACGGGACTGTGGGCGGGCGACAAGCCGACTGGCAACGTCCGTCGGCGGCGAACGGCGCAACACACCGTTGCGGCGGTGGTCGAATGCCCGGTGCGGACCATATGATTCCGTCGCATTCGGGAGAACGATCTCAACCGAAGGGGGCGAAGCCTTGGCAACGACGCATGCGTGTATTCCATCGCCCGGACAGACGGAGGCAGCTTTCCCGGCTGGGGCGCCTCGCTGGTACGCCCTGTGGACGCACAGTAATTGTGAACAATTGGTCCATGATCAACTGGCCGCCAAGGGGTTCGAGCTCTTTCTTCCGAAGCTGGAGGTGTGGTCGCGACGGAACGGTGTGCGTCACCGGATCTTGAACCCGATGTTCCCCGGGTACCTGTTCGTGCGCGATGACCTGACGCAGGCCCGCTACACCGAAGTGCTGAAGTGTCGCGGATTGGTTTGCGTGCTGGGCAGCGGGCGGGGAGGTCCGGCCGCCGTTCCCGATCGTGAGATCGAAGCCATTCAGCGGGTCGTGGATTCCAAGGTGCCCGCCTTGCCCCATCCCTATTTGGAGACGGGACACCGCGTCCGCATCGTGGACGGCCCGTTGGCCGACGTGGAAGGAATTCTGGTCGAGACGCAATCCGACAAGGGATTGTTGGTCGTGTCGATCAATCTATTTCAGCGAAGTGTGGCGGTCGAAGTGGACTGTACGAGGACCATCGCGGCTTGAATCGCATGCGGGCGTAGCAACGTGTTGACATGGCCAGTCGGTTTGTTTCGTACAGCGGCAGGCATAGGAATGGGAATCCGGAGGGTTTGGTGCGTCGGGTGTGCCGCGGGGGCGACGTTCCTGTTGCTCTGGGGAACGGCGGCGGCGCAGACCTTGAGCCAACCCATCGAGCCGACGCCGGGCCCCACGACCTCCGGGGGGCAGTTATTTTACGGAAGCTCGCTGGCGCAGATCAGCACGACGGGAGAAAAGCCGCCGGCCGACGTCTATGTCAAACCGTCGCTCTCGACCGGGGTGGTGTACGACGACAACGTGTTTTTCTCCCCCAGGGAGCGTCGGCAGGACGATGTCATTCTACGGATCAGTCCGGGGCTTCAGGCGGGCTATCATTCGACGCCGCTCAGTATCGTCGGCAATTACCGGTTCGATTCGGAAGTCTTTCACCGGTTCACGGAATTCAATTCGGCTCAGCAGCGCCAGTACGGCAACATCGAATTGACGGCTCGTCCCTCGTCGAGGCTCACGATCTCCAACGACGTCGGGTATTTTCAAACGCGGACTCCGTTCGATTTGAACGCCTTGACCGGCGTGCTGATTCAACGTATCCGCGCGGAACGGTATCTCGTGAACCCGGGAGTGGACTACCGTATCGATCCCCTGACCAGAATGGGCGGGGGATATGCCTATACCAAGGATTTGCTGCAGGGGGGAATCGGAATCGATTCGCATACGCTCAATCTTACATTGGATCGCCGGATCAGCTCGCATGACGCGGTCGGACCGGCATACGTGTTCCGGCATTACACCTTCGGCGGGGAATTCGTGACGACGTCCGCCGTGACCTCTCACGCGCTTACGTTCGGGTGGGCGCATGAATTTGCGACCCGTACCAGGCTCGAGCTGCGGGCGGGACCCCGTGTGACCGAGGGCGACTTGGATGACCGGCCGGAGGCGCGCGCGGCCGTCCGCCAGCGCCTGCCGGGCGGCGAGCTGTTCGCGACCTATACCAGTGCGCTCACCACGATCATCGGACAGGAGGGAGGGGCCACGGTGGAAAGCCTGTTCGCCGGGGGGACGTACCAACTGTTCAAGAATTTCCAGTTTTCGGCCTCCGGCGGGTTTTCGAACATCAAAAACCCGCAGTTCGATCTGACGGCGTACACGGCGACGGCCGACCTCGCCTATCAGCTCTCCAAGTACATGTTTCTCAGGCTGACCGGTCTGTTCACGCTGCAAGAAGGCAACTTCAGTCCTGTCATCGGGGCCACGCCCTTGGATCTCACGATCCCACGTAACACCGTGTGGTTTCGGTTGGAATTCAACTATCCCTGGCGACTGGGGCAGCCGGGGTAACGACGATCATCGCACATTGGGGGTATTACCATGTTACGCATCAGCTTGGCATTGGCACTGATTCTGGTGAGCGCGACTTGGGCAAACAGCCGGGCGGCCGACTCGTCGTCCAGTTCGTCGGGTTCGTCATCGTCGTCGTCATCGTCGGCCTTTACGCCGGGCAGCACGATCGCATCGAGCGACACGGACCACGCAGGACAGGACGGGGGGGATTACCGGATCGGCGCGGAAGATCTTCTCGACATCTCCGTATGGAACAACACGGCGATCAGCCGCACCGTGCCGGTTCGGCCGGACGGCAAAATCTCCCTGCCGCTGATCAACGACGTCCAGGCCGCGGGTTTGACGCCGTCACAGTTGCGCAGCGTGCTGCTCAAAAAATTGGCGGAGTTCATTCCGCAGCCGGAGGTATCGGTGATCGTTCGGGAAGTGCACAGCTTCAAGATCTCGGTCATCGGCGAGGTAAAGAAGACGGGTCGGCACGAGCTGAAGGGCCGCGCCACCGTGCTGGACGTGTTGGCCATGGCCGAAGGGTTCGGGGAATTCGCCGCCCGCACACGCATCGTGGTTCTTCGTCCGGAGGGCAAATCGATGCGGCAGATCCCTTTCAACTACAACAAGGTGGTGTCGTCCAACGGCGGACTGGAAAATTTCTATTTGCAGCCTGGCGACATCGTCGTTGTGCCGTAGGTTGAGGATGGCGCACATGCCCCTCCAGCGGCGTTCTCGCTCGGGGTCCACGCTGAGCTTGAAGGTGAATAGTAGACCTGGATCTGTGTGCCACGAGAGGTAGAAATATGGATGACTCCTCCGGTCGGTCGAGCATGGTGTCGTTGGCGCAAGTCTGGAGCCGACGGAAGTGGCTGGCGATCTTCTTGTTCGCGCTTGCCTTCGGGGCGACGCTGTCCTTGTTTCTGGCGTTGCCCGACCTCTACAAGTCGACGGCCACGGTGCTTGTCGAGCAACAGCAGGTCCCCGAGGTCTTTATCAAATCATCGGTCGGGGGCGAGCAAGAGGCTCGCCTGCACATGCTGCGCGAAAAATTGATCAGCCGGGCAGGCCTCCAGGCGCTCATCGAGCGCTTCGATCTGTATCCTGACATCCGGAAGCAGGCTTCAATGGAGGCCGCAGTCGAGCGGATGCGCAAGGACATTCTGCTGGAGCTGAAAGAAGTGATGAACCCGATGCTCGGCAAAGGCTCGACCGTCGCCTTCTATCTCAGCTATCGAGGCCGCGACCCGGACGTCGTCGCACGGGTCGCCAACACGCTTGCCTCCGAGTATGTGGAGGAGAACCGCAAGATGCGCGAGCGGCAGGCAAAGGAAACGACCGCCCTGCTGAAACAGCAGCTCGATGAAGTCAAAGCGCGGCACGAGGAGCAGGAGAAGCGCATCAGCGGCTTCAAACAGCGCCACATGGGGGAGTTGCCGGAACAAGAGCAGATGAATCTGTCGACCTTGCAGCGGATGAACACGGAGCTGCAAGTGAACAGCCAGAACCAAATGCGGATTCTTGAGCGCCGTGAGCGTTTGGGCAAGCAGCTGCTCGAAGCGAACATGGGAGGCCGGCCGGCCGCGACGGCCGGGTTGCCTCCCGATTCGCTCCCGGCCCGGCTCGAAAAGCTCCGGACCGAGCTCACCGAACTGCGCACGAAAGCCAGCAGCCGGCATCCCGACGTGATTCGCCTCCAGTGGGAAATCTCCATGATCGAGCGGCAGCTCGCGGAGACGGCGAGCGATGCCAAGCTCGATCCCGCACAAACCGCCGCGTTGCTCGCGGATCCCGAGGATATCAAACGGGCGTTGCGTGAATTGGACGCCGAAATGCGTGCGGTCAAAAATGAGGAGCAGCGGCTGCGTCAAGAAATCATGCTGTACCAGCGCCGCGTGGAGCGGGCGCCTCAGCATGCGCAAGAGTTCCAGCAGCTGGACCGGGATTACAAAATGACGAAGGACCTCTATTCCAATCTGATGCAGCGGTATCAGGATGCTCTGCTGGCCGAAGCAATGGAGCAGGGCAAGAAGGGGGAGCAATTCCGTATCCTCGACCAGGCGATCCCGGCCAAGGCGCCCTCCGCGCCCAACCGGCTGCGGCTCATTCTCGGAGGGTTGGTGCTCTCCGTCGGTGCGGCGTTTGGCGGAGTGTTCCTTGCCGAGCAGCGGGACAAGTCGTTCCATGACGTCCAGGACCTGCGCGCCTTCACGAGGGTTCCCGTGCTGGTTCGTATTCCGCACATCGCGACGCGGACCGAGCAGGTCAAAGCCTGGTGGCGGGTCACGCTACGCGCGACCGCGTCGGTGGTCAGTCTCGCGTTGGTCGCCGGCGTACTGTACTACTTCGCCCATGGAAACGAACAGCTGGTCTGGTTGTTGAGCGATACCAAACCTGCCGCCGCCACCACGACCCGCTGAGAATCGAGAACATCATGAAACAGTCATCCAACGCACCTGCAACCATCCCGGGCGGCCGCCCGTCCCCGCTTGCGGACAGTCGTGTCGACAAGCGGCCTGATGGCTCCCTGTACGACCGGACCTTTGAGCGGTTCAGGCCGGACGAGCGTCTGGTCAGTCTTGTCAGCCCCGCATCGCTCGTCGCGGAACAGTATCGGACCCTCAGTCTCGTGCTGGAGCAGCGACGACAAACGGGAACGCTGCAGATTGTCGCCATCACCAGTCCGTCGGTGGGCGACGGCAAGACCACGACGGCGATCAACCTGGCCGGGGCGTTTGCCCAGTCGCCGGGATCCCGCGTCTTGTTGATGGACCTGGATCTGCGGCATCCCTCCGTCGCGGGATATCTGGGCATCCGCGACAACGCCGGGCCGGGGCTTCGGGACGCGGTCGTCCATGAGGATCTGCCGTTGAAAGAGGTCGCGAAGCGGTATTCCGCGACGCTGTCCGTGGTGACGGGAGGCCGGACACAGATCCCGCCTCACGAGTGCCTCAAATCCCCCCGCCTGCAGCATCTGTTGCAGGAAGCGAGGCACGAATACGAATGGATCATTCTCGACACTTCCCCGCTGGTGATGACGCCCGACTGCCTCACGCTGGAAAAATGGCTGGACGGGTTCGTCATGGTCGTGTCCGCGCACCACACATCCCGGATACTCCTCGAGGAGGCGTTGAACTCCATCGAGCCTTCGAAGCTGCTTGGGTTCGTGTTCAATGGGGACGAACGTCTCTTGTCCACCTATTCGTACACGGCATATCTGCAAGCACGATCCAGTTGAGGCCGTGCCCTCACCTGTCAAGGTCCCCGGAGCATATCGATGGCGACGGCATTGCTCTTGTTCGAGACGGGAACGATTTTTCTCGTGATCTGCGGGACGGTATTGGTCGCCACGGACGCGGTCGGGTGGATGGGATTGATTGCGAAAGCGCTGATCATGTCCCTCGGATGCGTGGCGGCCCTCTACTATCATGATTTGTACAATCTGCGCCACGTCCGCAATTTCCATGCGTTCTTGACCCGCATGCCGAGACTGATCCTCGCGGCCGTCCCCGTTGGAATTGTCTTTTCCTACGCGCTGTTTCCCGAGGGCCGGGTCCCCATGTCGCTTGCGCTTTTCACGTTGCTCCTGTCGGTGGCGGCCGTGGTCCTCGTGCGCGCCGTGTCCTACCGGCTCATGCAAAGTCCTCCTTTCGTGGAGCGAGTCCTGATCGTCGGCAATACCCCGTTGGTCGCGGCGTTGACGGCGGAGTTGGAAAGCCGGCCGACCTGCCGGGTGGTCGGGATCGTCGGGAGTGCTCGCAACGGAGACGTCGCGCGCCTGCAACCGCCGCTGCTCGGCCCCAAGGAGCAGCTGAGCCGGATCGTCGCTCACGCGCAGCCCGATCGGATCATCGTCGCGCTGGCGGAGCGGCGGGGGCGGCTTCCGGTGCAGGCGCTGCTTCAGGCCCGCATTGCCCGCATCCCGGTAGAAGACGGCCTCGACGCCTACGAACGACTGACCGGGAAATTGGCCATCGAGTCGCTGACGCCGAGTCAACTGATCTTCTCGCAGGGCTTTCGCGACTCGTCGGTGGAAGCGGCATTGGCCCGTGGAGTGAGCCTGCTCGCGTCGGTGGTCGGGTTGGCGCTCTTCGGACCGTTGATGGTGCTCATTGCGCTGGCCATCAAGCTGGACTCGGCCGGACCCGTGTTCTTCGTGCAGGACCGCGTGGGCCTCGGGGGGAGGCGGTTTCCCTTGATGAAGTTCCGGACGATGCATCCCGCGACGAGCGTCACGTCGGAATGGGTCAAGGATAACGGCGACCGGATCACCCGGGTTGGCCGCTGGCTGCGGAAGTACCGACTCGACGAGCTGCCCCAATTCATCAACGTGTTGCGCGGCGACATGAATCTCGTGGGACCACGGCCTCATCCCCTTTCGAATTACCAGCTGTTTCTCGAGCACATCCCCTTTTACGCGTTTCGGTCCACCGTTCGTCCGGGCATGACGGGGTGGGCCCAGGTCCGCTACGGGTATGCCAACAGTCTGGAAGAGGAAACCGAGAAGATGTGCTACGACCTCTACTACATCAAGCATTCGTCGGTGTGGCTCGACCTGCAGATCCTTCTGCAGACGCTGAAGGTCGTCATTCGGGGTCATGAGGCGAGAGTCGAGGGATGCGGGAGCACTCCTGCCATGCTTCGCCGGAGCGATGCGGCATGAGACACGGCGCGGCGACGCACGAGAGTCCGCTCGAATGGTGGCGGCCGCAATCGGCAGCCCCCGCGCATGCGGACGCACCGGCTGTGCCGGTTGCGTTGTCCCCCGGAAGCGCCGTGCCCTTCTGGTCGTTGATGGGCTTTACGTTCGTTCTGCTCTTTGCCCCGCAGTCGTACTTTCCCGCATTGGCGGCCCTCCGGCCGGCATTCCTCCTGGCCGGTCTCGGCATCGGCTTCTACGTTTACGATCGTTGGTCCCGCAGACAGCCTATCGTTGTCTGGACGCGGGAATTGCGCCTCGTCTGTTACCTGGCCCTGTGGGCGGCGGCCGGCATCCCGTTTTCCATATGGCCCGGCGGCAGTTTCGCGCTGATGGCAGACAACTACGTGAAGACGCTTGCCATCTTCTGTCTCCTCAGCCATGTCGCGGTGGGCACAGCGAGACTGCGTCAAGTGGCCTGGAGTTTGACGTTCATGGCGATCGGCTTGAGCGGGTTCGCGGTCTATAACTATCTGACCGGTGCCGTCATTGAGAACCAGCGTTTGTTGGGCAACGAAGGAAGCCTGACCAAAAATCCCAACGACATGGCGCTGATGATCAATCTGATCGTGCCGTTGACCGTCGGACTGTTCTTGACCAGCAAAGAGGCGCACACCCGCGCGGTGCTGCTGACGGCGATCGGGCTTGAGGCTGCGACGGTCGTCCTGACCTACTCCCGGGCAGGCGCCTTGACGCTCGGTCTCATCTTTTTCCTCTATTTTTGGAAGTTGCGCCGCCGTCCGGAACGCAAGCTGTTCTACGCGGTGTTGGTTGCCGGGGTCTTGGCGCTGCCGCTGCTGCCGTCTGCCTACTTCGATCGACTCGGCACCATCACCGACATCCAGGCGGACCGGACGGGATCCGCGCAAGAGCGGTGGGCCGACATGGTGATCGCGATGAAGAAATCTCTGTCCAATCCCATTAAAGGTTCCGGTATCGGCATGAACGTCCTGACGATGAACGAGGAACGGCAGACCTGGCGTGCCGTGCACAATGTGTATCTCGAGCTGGCACTCGATTTGGGTTTCCCGGGCCTCGTGCTGTTCGTCATGTTGTTGACCTCCTGCATACAGGGCACGCTGTGGGCGCAGCGACGAAGTCGGCCCGGCAGGGGGCACGCACTGTTCCACATGGCGGAAGGTGTGCAAGTGAGCCTGATCGCCTATGCCGTTGCGGCGATGTTTCATCCGGTGAGCTACCATTTTTACTTTTACTACATCGCCGGTCTGGCGGTGGCGGTACGCCGGCTGAGTGCGGCCGAAAGCGGGGTGCGCGCATGAGCACCCTGTCCGGGCACAATCAGGCGGCGGGCGAGCCGGTCTTGACCGCCGACATTCCGCTTGAGAAAGGCCGCACAGGGTCTGCCGGCTCGATGAGGGTTCTGACGTTCTTGGCCGTGCTTGCGATCGGAGGGAGCGAGCGCCAGGCGGTGATCCTCAGCCAGGGACTCAAGGAGCTCGGGTCCGATCTGCACCTGGGATGCTGCACCCGCACCGGCGACAACATCGAGCACGCGCTGACGGCCGGGGGAGTTCCGATCACCCAATATCCGATCACCAACCTCTATGGTCTCGGAACCTTCAGGCAGCAGGTAAGGCTGGCGCGATACCTGCGGCGCGCGCGCATCGACGTGGTGCATTCGTACAATTTCTACGCGAACGTCTTCGCGATCCCCGCTGCCCGCATGGCGGGTGTGCCGGCCATAGTGGCCTCGATCCGCGACAACGGACAAGGCTGGACCCTTTGGCAGCGGCGCGTGGAGCGGGTGGTTTGCCGGTTGGCGGACTGCGTGCTGGTGAACGCGGACATCATCAGACGGAGGTTGGCCGCGGAAGGGTACGACCGCGGGCGCATTCGGGTCATTCATAACGGCATTGCCTCCGCTCCGGTGCCGCTCGTCGACGGGTCGGCGCTCCGCCGAGAGTTGGATGTGCCGCAGGACGCTCCGCTCGTCGGCGTCGTGGCTCGCCTGGACCGTATCAAAGGCATCGAATACTTTTTGGAAGCGGCGGTGCAAACCGCGGCCCGGCGGCCGGATGTCCGCTTCTTGATCGTGGGGGACACCCATGCGAACCGAGGGGGCTACCGGGAACATTTAAAACGGCTTGCCGCGAGCCTGGGAGTCGGCAACCTGGTGCGATTCACCGGATTTCGAATCGATGTGCCGGCGCTGTTGTCGATTTTCTCGGTGTCGGTCCTGCCGTCGTTGAGCGAGGGGCTTTCAAACACGCTGTTGGAATCGATGGCGGCGGGCATTCCGGTGGTGGCCACGGCGGTGGGGGGCACTCCGGAGGTCGTCGAAGACGGCGTGACCGGGATCTTAGTCCCGCCCAGAGACCCGCTGGCGATGGCCGATGCCGTGTGCCGGTTATTGGACCAGCCTGACATGGCGGCCAAAATGGGCGGTGCGGGCCGAGAACGGATCGCGGAACGGTTCTCCAACGAGCGCATGATCGCGGAAACCGCGTCGCTCTATCGGGAGCTGTTGAGCCGCAAGCCCCACGCGGCGGGCCACGCGTGAGACCCCATCGCTCTTCGACGAGGGAACGTTCATGAATTCGACAGCCACGGCGCCCGTCATGCAGCGAGAGCCGAGCCCGCTGCTCACCGTGCAATGCGTCTCCGATTACCGGGCGTTTCTCGATCTCGAGCCGATCTGGAATCGTCTGGTGGAGGATGCGGGCATCGACCATCCGTTTCTCCGCCATGAATGGGTGCGGACCTGGTGGGATTCGTTCCGCCACGAAGGACGCCTCCACATCCTCATCGTCAAGGCGGACCAGGACATTCTTGGGATCGTTCCGTTGATGGCCGATGAGGGGCGAATGTACGGAATGAAGCTGCGACGGCTCCAAGGCTTGGCGAACGTGTATACGGAGCGGTTCGATTTTATCCTGGCGAAGCGGCCGGCTGAAGCCTGCCGGGCGGTCTGGAACTATCTCCAGGCCAATGCACAGGAATGGGACGTGCTCGAGCTCCGACAGTTGCCGGCCGGCTCTCGTGCCCTCGAATTTCTCCCGCAAATCGCGACGCAGAACGGGTACTTGACGGGGCAGTGGCATGCCAACGACGCGCCGTACATCCGTATCGGCGGGTCCTGGGAGGCGTATTTCAAGAAACTCAACAAGAAGCACCGCGCGGCCATTCGGAAAGGGCTGGAGCGATTAACCGAGCTGGGCGATGTCGGCGTGGAGCTCGCCACATCTCCCGGGGACGGAGACCGGGACTTCGACGAGGCGTTGCGTCTGGAGGCGGCGGCATGGAAGGGCCAGGAGGGAACGGCGCTTGCCAATGATCGGACCCGGCGGGGGTTCTATCTCGAGTTTGTCCGGCGGGCGTCGGAGCAAGGCTGGCTCAGATTGTATTTCTTGACGGTGCGCGATGTTCGAATTGCGATCAAAATCGCCGTGCAGTACGCAAACAAATGGTTCTTCCTGAAATCCGGCTACGATCCTCACTATGCCTTCTATACGCCGTCTCATCTCCTCAATGAAAAACTGATTCGAGCCGCGCACGACGCCGGCATCGCGGAGGTGGATTTTCTCGGCAATGCCGAGCGCTGGAAAATGAGCTGGGCAAACGAAACGCGGCCGCATACCTGGCTGTATATCTTTGCGCCCCGTCCGCGCCTCCGGCTGCTGTACGGTTTTAAATTCCGGGTGCTGCCGCTGCTCAAGCGGAGCCCGCTCGGTCCGTCGCTGCTCCGGGCCGTCGCGCGCCGAAGGCTGCGGCTGCGCCAGGAATAGCTTGCGCGTCTGCTGTTCACGCCCAACTGCGTTACCCGGTGGGAGAGCCGGGGGAGGACACGGATCATGGAAAGGACAACTTCGAGTGCGATCAGCCCCGTCAAGCAGGAACAGACCGTCATTCGTGCGGGTACGGACGCGCTGTGCGTGCAGGTGGTGTCCGAGTATGAAAGGTTCGTCGATTTGGCCCCGGTCTGGGACAGGTTGGTAGATGAGGCCGGTATCGATCATCCATATTTGCGACACGGTTGGATGCGCGCATGGTGGGATACCCGCGGCGGAACGCGAGGACTGTATGTTCTGGTGGTTCACGCAGGGGATCAACCGCTGGCGATCGCACCGCTCATGACCGACCGGGCCAAGATGTACGGCATCCCTATGCGCCGGTTGACGGGGATCGGCGGCGCTGCCACGGAGCGGTTCGATCTGATCATCAAGGAGCGTCCGGAGGACTGCTGCCGCGCAATCTGGGCCCATGTCTCGGCGCGGGCCGACAATTGGGACGTGCTCGAGCTGCGGCAACTGACGGCGCAGTCGCACGGCATGACGCAGTTGGCGAAGCTCGCCGTCGAGGACCGCTTCCTGGTCGGCTCATGGCGGTCGACCCAGTCACCCTATGTTCCTGTCAAGGGAGCCTGGGCTCAGTATTACGGCAGGCTGAGCAAGAATCATCAGAGCAACATGCGCCGCCGGCGAAACGGGATGAATAGGCTCGGCCGCATATATTGCGAAGTCGTAACTTCGGACACCAACTTGGAGCGCGACGTGGCGGATTGCTTTCAGCTGGAGGCAGCCGCCTGGAAAGGGGCGAACGGGACAGCGATCGTGTGCCGCGCAGACACCAACGCCTTTTATACAAGGATCATCAAAACCGCCGCGGCCGATGGACATCTCCGGCTGTATTTCTTGACTGTCGACGGACGCCGCATTGCGACGACCTTGGCGATGGCTTATCGGAATAAGTTGTTCGTCATGAAGCTAGGCTACGATCCGGCCTTCGCCCGATACACACCGTCCCAAGTTCTGATGGAGCACATTCTCCAGCAGGCTTGGGAACATCAACTGGAGGAAGTCGATTTGCTTGGGGAGACGGCGACTTGGAAAGAGTGTTGGACCGACGAGACCAGGGCACATCAGTGGCTCTTCATCCTGCCGTCTCGGGCCGCGGGCCGGGCCATTCACCGCCTGAAGTTCCGTATCATCCCGCAACTGGAGCAAAGCCGGGTCTACCATGGGATCCGGTACGTCTGCAGAAAAATGGGATTCTGCGTCCATGCGACCTGAAGGACGTGTCGGACGGCGAGGTGCTGCGAACCTCCATCGCCGAACTCGGGAGAGCCGGTCATGAATGCGCTGTCGCTGTATCGAATCGGTCACTGGTGTTATAGGCGCCGTGTGCCGTTGATCCCGGCGCTCATGTATCGACTGATCGGTCTGGTCTATAACGCCGCGATCCCCATGTCGGTCGAGATCGGCGAAGGATGCGACTTCGCGTACGGCGGCATGGGGGTGGTCCTGCACGAGCGATGCAAGATCGGGAAGCTCGTCACGGTCGGCCACCAGGTCACGATCGGTGGACGATCGCGCCGATGGGGCGTGCCGGTCATCGAAGACCGGTGTGTCATCGGGGCCGGCGCCAAGATACTGGGGCCGATCGCCGTTGGAGCTGAATCGGTGATCGGCGCGAACGCGGTGGTGTTGGACGACGTCCCTCCGAAGACCGTCGTGGCCGGCATCCCGGCCAAAGTGGTCCGCAAAGACATCGACATCGCCGATTACAGTTGCCTGCAGCCGCCGGAAGAAGCCGAGAAGCTGTCCTTCCGCTCTTCCGACAACCTGCTGGTGACCGTGATCGAGGATCCGAGCCGTTTGGAGCGGCTGGCGGAGGAATGGAGCGAGCTCTTGGCCGACAGCGACGCCGATTGTCCGTTCCTCACGAGGGAATGGCTCGAAACCTGGTGGAAATATTTTTCGGCCGGCCGGACGCTGGCGCTGGCCACCGTCCGGCGTCACAGCCGACTGTTGGGCATCGCACCGTTCTTCGGCGAACCCAAGAGATTCGGCGGCGTCATGCCGTACGGGTCTTTGCAGTTCCTCGGCACCGGCCTCGTCGGGTCCGACTATTTGGACGTCGTCATCCGACGAGGGTACGAGGCGCAGGTGTCCCGAAGCCTGGCCGAGTACTTGCGACGGGGGCGCAGGGTCATCATTCTGAGTCATGTGCATGCCAAGCACCACGCTGCCGCGGGATTGGTGCACGAGCTGGATCTCGCCGGATGGATGGTGCAGGAAATGCCGATCGAGGTCTGTCCGTATATTTCCCTCAAGGGGCACAGCTGGGAGTCCTATCTTGCGAGCCTTGGATCGCAGCATCGATACAACTTTCATCGCCGCCTGAAAAACCTGCACAAAGAAGGCACCGTGACGTTCGACATGGTGGAGAAAGAGGATCAGAGGAGCGAGGCGTTCCAGATCCTGTTGACGCTGCACCATCGCCGATGGGACGAACGAGGAGGCTCCGAGACGCTGCAGTCGCCGGCCATGCAGGCGTTTCACGAGGCATTCAGCCGCACGGCGCTGGAGCGGGGATGGCTGCGCCTGTACGTCCTGCGTCTTGACGGGCGCGCAATCGGCGCGTTGTACGGATTTCGGTACGGCCGCCGATTCTTTTTTTATCAGTCGGGCTTCGATCCGGCCTATCGGCGGCACAGCGTCGGGCTCGTCACCATGGGGTTGGCCATCAGACAGGCGCTCGCAGAGGGCGTCGAAGAATACGATCTTCTGCACGGGGTCGAGCCCTACAAGTTTCTATGGGCGAGCGAAGCGCATAACCTCGTCCGCCTTCGTCTCTTCCCTCCGTGCGCGGGAGGAAGGCTCTGTCGAGGCGCGCTGGCTCTCGAGGAGTGTGCGAAAGACCTTACGCGACGGACCCTTCCCAAGCCGATTCTGGACCGCGTTGTCTCGTGGAAACGCGGAGTTCCGTCCCAGTAAGCCGAGTCTGTCTCAAGACCCGGCAGGCCAAGAACCCAGACGGACCACACGAATGTTGAGAACTCTCGTCAAAACAGGAGTCGCGGCGGCGTTGCATTGGACCGGGGCGGATTCCGTCATCGGCTCGATCGCTCGTCCGAAAGGAGTGCCGCTCGTCCTCGCGTATCACTCCGTCGTGGAGAGCGTGAGTTCTCACGTCGGGAGAGCGATTCTACCGAATCTGATCAGCGTCGCGATGTTGGAACGGCAGTTGGATTGGATCGGGCAGCGCTACCGATTCGTTTCGTTGGATGAGCTGGGGCGGCTGATGGAATCGGGAGGACAGCCGGCTTGTCCGGTCGCGGCTGTGACGTTCGACGACGGCTATGTCGGGGTGTTTCACCATGCCGTCCCATTGCTCAGACGGAAAGGAATCCCTGCCGGCATGTTCATCATTACGGAAGCGACCGGACGCCCGCACCTTCAGCTCTACGACAAGCTGTATCTCATTTTGGAGCAGGTTCTTCCGGCGCTCGGCGGCTCCGAGGAGCGCTTCCGGGCCTTGCTCAAATCCAAAGGCGTTACGCTGGAAGTCTCCGTCCCGCGTCCGCTCGACGCATTCGGGACGATGCGCCGGCTCTTCACGACATTGACGCAGAAAAAGCTGAGACGCGTCGTCGAGGCGCTGGAAACGTTCGCCGGCGTCGACGACCGCGATTATCCCGACCTACAGGTCTTGACCTGGGACATGCTGCAGGCGATGGCGGCCTGGGGCTTCACGATCGGCTCGCATACGCAGACGCACATGCTCCTCACGTCGGAAAATTCGGAGCGGGTCGCCAACCAACTCAAAGGATCGTTGGTGACGCTGCAGGACAAGCTGAATCGTCGGGTGGAGCATTTTGCGTATCCCGACGGCCGCTTCAACCCCGCCGTGGTCGCCGCGGTGGCGGAAGCGGGGTACCGCTTCGGCTACGGCACGTGTCTCCATCGGGATGCTCACCGCCCCTGGCTGACGATTCCGCGAAAATTGATGTGGGAGAGGACGTGCGTGGACGGGGCGGGACGATTTTCCGCGACCCTGATGAGCTGCCATGCGCATCGGCTGTTCGATCTGTACGCGGACTGCGGGCATGATCACAGGGAACCGGATTGCCGGGCAGCCGGGGCGAAGAAAGATCCGGCAGACAGCCAAGATCATCAGCGAGCGCGGGTTACGCGCGTCTCGGGTACGGTTGATGTTTAGGCCGGCCCTCACCATCGTGGCCGGCCGCACACTGGGGTATGTGGCCCTGTTCGTGTTGCCGTTGATTCTCGTGCGGCTGTTCGACCAAGAGCAGTTCGGCACGTACAAGCAGATCTTTTTGCTCTACGCCACCGTGCTGAGTGTCGCGCAACTCGGCATGTCGGAAAGCCTGTTTTACTTTCTTCCGGGAGCGGGCGACGATTCCGGCAGCTACGTCTTCAACTCGGTGCTGGTGCTGGGCGGCATCGGTTTTGTGGGCGCCGCCCTGCTGGCCCTCGGCGGCGATACGCTTGCCCGGTGGATGAACAACCCGGCCCTCGCGCCGCTCATGCCGCTGCTTGCGCTCTTTTTTCTCCTGATGCTGGCGTCCTACGTCATGGAGATCGTCATGACGTCCCGGCATCAATACGGAGCGGCTGCCGCCTCGTATGCCGTTTCGGACGTCGGGCGCGCGGTTTTACTGACCATTCCCGTCCTGTTCTTTCCGAGGTTGGAGACGCTCCTCTACGGAGCCATCGTGTTTGCGGCCATCCGTCTGGGCGCGGCCGTGTGGTACTGCCGCAGCCAATTCGGCGCCTGGTTTCGCCCGGACTGGGCGCTGCTCACGAGACAGGTGGCCTACAGCGTGCCCTTCGCGTTCTACGTGTTGTTCCAGACCGGACAGGAAACCTTGCATCAATATGCGGTGTCCTCCCTGTTCGACGCAGCCACCTTTGCCGTGTATTCCGTCGGCTGCCTCCAGGTGCCGTTGGTCGACCTGCTCAGCACCTCCGTGGCGAACGTCATGATGGTCGGCATGGTGCAATCTCTCCGAGAAGGACGGGAATCGGTGGTGATGTCGATGTGGCACGACACGGTCAGAAAGCTGGCCCTGGTCTTTATTCCGCTGGTCACAGTCCTCTTGATCACGGCCCATGACCTGATCGTGTTCTTGTTCACCGACGCCTATGCCGCGAGCGTTCCCATTTTCAGAACCTGGTGCGTCGCGATTCTCTTGGCGGCGATCCCGATGGATGGTCTGCTCAGGGTCTACGCGAAGACGCCGTTTCTGCTGGTCATCAACGTGGTTCGGCTGCTGCTGGTCGCGGCAGGCATGTACTGGCTGGTCCCGACCATGGGACTGGTGGGCGCCGTCCTGGTGACCGTGGCGGCGCTGGCCGTCGGGAAGGCGATGGGGTTGGCCAGCATGATGACCAACTGGCGCGTCGGCGTAAGCCAACTCCTTCCCTGGCGTCACCTTGCCGCCATCGCGGCCGTCGCGGCCGCCGCGTCCGCGCCCGCCTTATGGACGGCGTTTCAGGTGCAGGCGTCCTCGTTTGCGCGTCTGGGGATGATCGGGTCCCTCTATTGCGCGGCGTATGTCGCGCTGGCCTGGATGTTCGGGGTCATCCACAAGAGCGAGCAGGAAGCCATTTTGAAATGGATCCAGCCGAAAGAAAACGGGTTGAGGCTCAGGCTCAGGTTGAGAAAAGCCAGAGAAAGCTTTTCCTCTCACCCTCGACCGTAACTCAACCTTCACGTCAACTGTAGGCTTCTCTAGAGGGTGATATGTGCGGAATCGCAGGCATTCTCAGCATCAACGGTCGTCCGGTATTTGAAGAAGAGCTGCGCGCGATGTGCGCGGCCATGATCCAGCGAGGTCCAGACGACGAGGGCGTCTACGTGGGCCACCATGTGGGCCTGGCGATGAGGCGGTTGAGCGTCATCGATCTGACCTCGGGACATCAACCGGTGAGCAATGAGGACGGCACGATCTGGGTCGTGCTGAACGGGGAGATCTATAACTATCGCGAATTGCGCGAAGACTTGGAAAGCCGCGGTCACGTGTTCAGCACGGCCACGGATACGGAGGTCATCGTCCATCTGTACGAAGAGCTGGGTGCGTCGTGCGTCGATCGACTGCGCGGCATGTTCGCCTTTGCGGTCTGGGACGAACGCCGGCGCCGGCTGATGCTGGCCCGCGACCGGTTGGGGATCAAGCCGCTCTACTACGGAGTCGTCAAAGACCGGCTGCTGTTTGCTTCGGAGTTGAAGGCCATTCTTCAAATCCCGGAAGTGGAACGAACGCTGGATTGGGCGGCGCTTGACCACCTGTTGGCGTTCGCCACCACCTCGCGTAAGCAGAGCATCGTCGCCGGGATTCACAAGCTCGATGCGGGGCATGTGCTGTTGATGCCGCCGGGCGGGGCCCCTCACATCGAGCGGTATTGGACGCTCCGGTTTGATCCGGACTACGGCCGGACGGAGGATGACATAGTCGACGAGTTGCGCTGGCGTCTGGCGGAATCGGTCCGGTTGCATCTGGTCAGCGACGTCCCGGTCGGCGCGTTCCTCAGCGGCGGCGTGGATTCCAGTTCGGTGGTCGCGACGATGGTGCCGCTGGCAGGCGGGCGGCTCAAGACCTTCTCGATCGGATTCAGCAATCGGGACTACGACGAACTGCCTTATGCCAGGCTGGTGGCCCAACGATTCGGGACCGATCATCACGAATTGATCCTGGAGCCGGACGGCGCGCTCGACATTCTCGGCGATCTCGCGTGGCAGCTGGACGAACCGTTCGGCGATTCCTCCGCCTTTCCCACCTACCTGGTTTCCAAGCTTGCGCGCCAGCACGTCACGGTCGTCCTCTCCGGAGACGGCGGCGACGAGCTCTTCGCCGGCTACCGCAGTTATGTCACGGAGGCTCGGGAACGGCGGTGGCGATTCACGCCGCGGCCGATTCGCTCGGCTTTGGGCCTTGTCTCACGCACGATGCCGGACGGCATGCCGGGGCGGAACCTCCTCCGGCGTTATTCGCTCGTAGGACCGGAGCGATACCTTGACGCCAACCTGTTGTTCCGACGTGAAGACCGGCTGCGGCTTCTGACTTCGGACGTCGCTGAGCTGGCGGTACGGTGCCGGACTGAAGACGAACGGATCGAGGAGCTTATGCAGTGGACGGGACATTGGCTGTCGGGCCTGCAGGCGTTCGACCTGCGGCATTATTTGCCGCTGGACATCCTGACGAAGGTGGATCGCATGAGCATGGCGCATTCCCTGGAGGCCAGGGTGCCGCTGCTCGATCACCCGTTCGTCGAATTCGCCGCCCGCATTCCCGCGGAGATGAAATTCAAGGACGGGAAAACGAAGCATATTTTCGTCCGGGCCATGCGCGGCCTGCTCCCCGATGAGGTGTTGGATCGGCCGAAGCAGGGGTTCGCGGTACCGTTGGGCTCGTGGCTGCGGGGTCGGCTTGACTCGGTGATCCACGAGACTCTGTTGTCGGATCGGTGTCGGCGCCGCGGTCTGCTGAATCCACGCGCTGTCGCTGCGCTGGTGGATCTGCATCGAGCCGGGCGGCCGTTGGACATGCACTTGTGGACGTTGATCTCGCTCGAACTCTGGTGCCGCACGTTCATGGATGGAGTGTCGTCAAGTCATCAGGCCGTCGCGTCATCACCCCGTCGAGTCGCCGAGTCGTCGGCTCAGCGAGTCGTCACGTCGTCAGGTCATCAGGTCGTCAGGTCATAAGCTCGCAAGTCCCTGACGTGAAGACCATGTGACATGAAGGCCGTTGGACTTTCGGACATGAACACCTCTTTGCCACGAATCGCGATCGTTGCGCCGAGCATGAGAATTCTCGGCGGTCAGGCGCTGCACGCGAGGACGTTGGCCGAGCAACTGCGGTCGGAGGGGTACGAGGTGGAGTTGATTCCCATCGATCCGGCTTTTCCGCGGGGATTCAGGTGGGTGCGCCGGCTGTCGTACGTGCGGACGGTCGTCAACCAGTGTCTGTACCTGCCGAGCTTGAGCCGCTTGAGGCGGGCCGACATCGTGGTCGCGTCGACGGCCTCCTACTGGTCGTTCATGCTCGCGCCGGTGCCGGCGATCTTGATGGCCCGCGCGCTGCGCAAGCCCGTCGTGTTGAATTATCACAGCGGTGAAGCCGCGGACCATTTGGCCAATTGGGGCGCGTGGATTCATCCCTGGCTGAAGCTGGTGGACGAAATCGTCGTGCCGTCGCAGTACCTCCAAAAGGTGTTCGGCGCCTTTGGCTATCGCGTGCGCGTCATCCATAACACCGTGGATACGTCCCGATTCCGTTTCCGGGAGCGCACGCCGTTGCGCCCCCGTTTCCTCTCGACCAGAAACTTCGAGTGGTTCTACGGGGTCGAGCAGACGTTGATCGCCTTCGCGCTCGTCAAGACCCGGTATCCCGAGGCCACCCTGGCGATTGCGGGAATGGGGAGACAGGAAGACGAACTGCGCCGCTTGGTGCAGGCGCTCGGAGTGGGCGGCGTCCGATTCCTCGGAGCCCTGGAGCCCGCCGCGATGCCGGCGCTTCACGACGGCGAGGACATCTTCCTGAATTCTTCCGTCATCGACAATCAGCCCTTGTCCGTTCTCGAAGCAGCGGCGTCCGGGATGCCGATCGTGAGCACCGACGTCGGGGACGTTCCCAACATGATCGAAGACGGCGTGGCCGGGACGATCGTTCCGAAACACGACCCGGCCGCAATGGCCCACGCAGCCTCCCTCGTCTTGGAACAGCCGGAGCGGGCTCGGCGGATGGCCCAGCACGCGTATGAGCGTTTGGACCGGTTTTCCTGGGAAGCGGTGCGCGGTCAATGGATGCAGCTCTGGGCCGACATGATGCGGAGCCCGCGATCGGCGCAGGTGGACGGCGATCGCCGTGCCGCGTAGCCGGACGACCCTGTTGAACGTACGGTCCACACCGAGCGGGTTCTCTACGGATGTCAGGTGTGAGCATTCTCGAGGCGATCATGATCGAAGGAATTTCACGCACAGTATCAACGTGGCTGGACCGCATCCGGTCCTGGCGGTAGAGGACTGGCCCATCGACCGGGACACGAACGCCGTGAAAGGGAAGTCGATATGTGTGGAATCGCCGGTATCGTGAAATTCCAGCCCGGAGACCGGGCGGAGGAGGACCGCCTCGTCCGCATGCGTGAAGTGCAGCGCCATCGCGGACCGGACGGAGCCGGCTTGTGGATCGAAGGACCCGTCGGCTTGGCCCACCGCCGGTTGGCCATCGTGGACGTAGCCGGGGGCCGCCAGCCGATGGCCAACGAGGACGAGTCGATTTGGATCGTCTTCAACGGAGAGATCTACAACCACCCGCAGCTCCGGCCCGAGCTCGAGGCGCGGGGCCACCGCTATCGTACGCGGAGCGACACCGAAACGATTCTGCACCTGTACGAGGAGGAAGGGGAGCGCTGCGTGGACCGGCTGCGGGGCATGTTCGCGTTCGCGATTTGGGACCGCAGGCGGCGCCGGCTCCTGTTGGCACGGGACCGGCTCGGCATCAAGCCGCTGTACTACGCCTGCACGGACAAAGAGCTGCTGTTCGCCTCCGAAATCAAGGGCCTGTTGGCGGCGGAGGCGTTTCGGCCGGAGTTCAACGAGGCGATTCTGCCCGAATATCTGGCGACCCGGTTCGTGTCGAGCGAGGAGTCGTTTTTTCGCCGGGTGCGCAAGCTGCTGCCCGGCCGGACATTGAGTTGGTCGCTCGGCGAAGGGTTCGGGGAAAGGCGTTACTGGCGCCCGCCTTTGAGAAGCGACGAATCGACGATCGAACCGGCGGAGCGGGCCCGCGAGGTGCGAGAACGTCTGACGTCGGCCGTGCGCAGCCACTTGATGAGCGACGTCCCGGTCGGGCTGTTTCTCTCCGGGGGGATCGATTCCACCGCGTTGGCCGCATTGATGGCCTCCGAGACGCGGCAGCCGATCCATACGTTCTCGGTCGGGTTCGCCGAGGCCGAGGCCAACGAGCTTCCCTATGCCCGGATCGCCGCCCAGGCAATCGGATCGTTGCATCACGAAGTGTGCGTCTCCGCCTCCGACTATTTCGGTGCGCTCCCCAAGCTCATCTGGCATGAAGACGAGCCCATTGCGTTCAACTCCAGCGTGGCGCTCTATTTCGTCTCGCGACTCGCGCAGGAGCACGTGAAGGTGGTCCTCACCGGAGAAGGCGCCGACGAGCTGTTTCTCGGCTACCACTACCGGTATCGCGTCACGGCGCTGAACGACCGATTGGCACGGCTGTACGCCGCCGTCATGCCGGCCGCGGTCCGGGCGGCGATCCGACGAACGATTCCTGCCTGGCCCAGAGCGGCGCGTCGGTACGCCGAACGGTCCTTTCTGGCCTACGAGCCAGGGCTGCGGGGGTTGTTTTTCGACAATTTCTCGGAATTCCCGGAGGCCATGCAGCGGCAACTGATACGCGACAAGGGGATTCTGAGGGCTCGGGACCCATTTGCCGAGGGGCTGCGGTATGCGGAAGAACACGAGGGCGGCTGCTTGGAGCGCATGTGCGTGGCGGATCTGCAGACCTATTTGCTCGAGTTGCTCATGAAGCAGGACCAAATGAGCATGGCCGCGTCTATTGAGAGCCGCGTCCCTTTTCTCGACCATCCGTTCGTAGAATACGTCGCCTCGATTCCCGGGCGCGAACGCCTGCGGCGGTGGCGGACCAAGGCGGTGTTGCGGGATGCGGTGCGCGGGTTGGTGCCGGACGCCATCATGACGAGGCCGAAAATGGGATTTCCCGTTCCCTTGGGACGGTGGCTCCGGACGGACTTTGGGTCGGTCGTGGACGAGTTCGTCCTGTCCGGGCGGGCGCGAGCGCGCAACCTGTTTGACCCGTCGTTTCTCCAGCGCATCGCGGACGAGCATCGGTCCGGCCATCGGTCGCACACGGATCGCCTGTGGCTGCTCATCAATCTCGAGCTCTGGCAGCGGATTTTCATCGAAGGGGAAAACCCGGCGACGGTGTCCGAGGGGAACGGGTCTCTCGCGCCTATGGAATCATCGTCAACCGGGTACTCCGAGCGCTGAGTGCGAGTCGGGCATCCTTACCACAGACACTATTCGGAGGGTTCCATGAAGACGCAACGCATTATGATGGCGGCGGCCGGTCTCGTCATGCTCGCGCTCATTCCGTCGTTCGGCTGCGCGGCCGCGCAAGCGGGGACCCCCAGGGTCCCCGCGTCTCCCGAACTTCCGCGGGAGCTCGTCGACACGTCCCTTGTCCCGTCTTCGGGGACGACCATTACCGTCTCCGCGGGAGACGATCTTCAGTTTGCCTTCGAACGGGCGCAGCCGGGTGACGTGATCGAGCTGGAAGCAGGCGCCACGTTCAAGGGGCCGTTTACGCTGCCGAACAAGCGGGGAGCCGGGTGGATCATCGTCAAATCCAGCGCTGTCGGTCACGACTTTCCCCCTGCCGGGACCAGGGTGAATCCGTCCCATGCACCGAAGATGGCCAAATTGGTGGCGAGGAAGGGGTTCGTCATATGGGCCGAACCCGGGGCTCATCACTTCCGCTTCATCGGCGTTGAGATGGCGCCGACGGACGGCACGTTTCTGTACGGCATCGTCATGCTCGGAGACAACAGCGCGGCCACGGTCGACGAGCTGCCGCATCACATCATCATCGATCGATGCTACGTGCACGGAGATCCCAAGAAGGGATCCCGTCGGGGCGTCGCGCTGAACGGCCGGCACCTTGCCGTGATCGATTCCTATGTCTCCGATTTCAAGCAGGAGGGGCATGACTCGCAGGCGGTGGGCGGATGGGCTGGAACGGGACCGTTCAAGGTCGTGAACAACTATCTCCAGGCCGCGGGCGAGAACGTCCTGTTCGGCGGCAGCGATCCGGCCATTCGCGGTCTCGTCCCGTCCGACATCGAAGTGCGAGGCAACCATGCCGCGAAGCCGTTGGCCTGGAAGCGCGGCGAGGCGAATTACGACGGAAGCAACTGGCAGGTAAAGATCATCTTCGAGTTGAAGAACGCCCGGCGCGTGCTGGTCGACGGAAATCTGTTCGAGCACAACTGGCAGACGCCCGGCTACGGATTCGGGATCGTGTTTACCGTCCGGAACCAAGACGGCACCGCGCCGTGGGTCGTCGTGGAGGACGTCACGTTCACCAATAACATCGTTCGGCACAGCGCAAGCGGGATAAACTTTCTCGGGTTCGACGATATCCATCCGCCGAGCGAACAGACCAAACGCATCCTCGTCAGGAACAATCTGTTCCAAGACATCGGCCCGCCGCGTTGGGGCGGGAAAGGCATCCTCTTTCAACTCATCGCCGGCACACAGGACGTCGTCATCGAGCACAATACGGCCATGCAGACCGGGCCCATCGTCATGGCGGAAGGCATGCCGCACGAAGGGTTTGTCTATCGCCATAACGTGACCCCGCACAATGAGTACGGGATGTTCGGTGCCGGCGCCGGGGTCGGAGTGAACGCGTTGGAGACGTTCTTCCCGATGGCCGTCGTCACGGGCAACGTTATCATCGGAGGCGACGAGCATGTCTACCCGGCCGGAAATTTCTTTCCGCCTTCCGTGCAGTTCGTCAACGTCGAGCGAGGGGATTACCGGTTGACGGCTGCCGGTCGGTATACCAACGGCTCGGACCCGGTTCCCGGAGTTGATTTCGCGCGTCTCTGCGGGGCCCTCGGCGCCCTCGGCCGCTCCGAGCCGGTGTGCCAACTCGGTGCGTACGCAGGAGCCCAGCCGTAGGCGCGGGCCTCCGATACGCGGATATCGGCTAGGAGGAAGGCGCATGGGGCGAAGAACATTCTGTTGACGAGGAGGTCACATGCCAAAACCGCTTACATCGGACGTCCTGGGGCAGCGGGCGACGGACACTAAGAGAGCGGGCGCGAGACACTCGGGCACGTTGATTCCTCCCTCATCGCGCAATCCGGCCGCCCTGTGGGCGTGGGAGCAGGCAGAAATCAAACGGAGCGCCGCCGAGGCTGCACTGACCGACAGCTCGGACTTGCGAACCTCAGACGCCAACATCGCGCGGTACATGGCGCCGCCCGCTGATACGGTGTTTCCGCTGGAGTATGCGTTCCATCTCCTGAGGGACGTGCGCGGCCGGGATGTCCTCGAGTACGGCTGCGGGTCGGGCGAGAACACCCTCATGTTGGCCCACCGCGGCGCACTGGTGCGCGCGATCGACATCTCGCTGGATCTCATCATGATCGCCAACCGCCGTATGCAGGTCAACGGGATCACCGACGGCATCCGTTTTCAAGTCGCGTCCGCTTATGATCTTCCCTATCCCGACGAATCCGTCGACGTCGTGTTCGGGATGTTCATCCTGCACCATCTCGATTTGGAGCAGGCGGCGCGCGAGGTCTATCGAGTCCTGCGCAAGGGGGGGCGCGCCATCTTCAGCGAGCCGATGCGCTCGTCCAAGATGCTGCGCGCATTGCGGAAGCTGATCCCTTATCGCGCCCCGGACGTTTCACCGTTTGAGCGCCCGCTCATGCTTCCCGAGATCGAGGAATTTTCGCGCGCGTTCGAGCATGGGAGGACCAGAAGCTTCGACCTGCCTTGGGCGCGAGTCGCGGCGCACCTTCCCGTTCTTCGTCACAAACTCATGCTCTTGCATCGATGGGACGCGGCTCTCATGGCCTCATATCCCTGGCTCGAGTATTACGCCGCCGTCCGGGTCTTTGAGCTGCACAAGCGATAATCGCGCCTCGTCCTCGCCCTGCTTGCACGCCGCGCCTTGATTCTTGCCGCCGTCGGCAAGGAGTGCCGCCAGCCGGGAGATCACGGTTCCCTCATGCACATTCTTTGGCTGAAGACCGATTTGCTCCATCCGATCGACAAAGGCGGAAAGATCCGCACGTATCACATGCTTCGTGAATTGAAGAAGGCTCATCATCTCACCTACCTGGCGCTGGACGATGGTACGGCGGCGCCCGACGCCGACGTACGGGCGACGGAGTATTGCCACGAACTGCTTCGCGTGCCGCATGCGACGGCGGAAAAGCTCTCGCTCCGTTTTTACGGCGAGCTCGCGGCCAATCTGATGTCCCGGCTGCCCTATGCGGCCAGGAAATACCGTTCCGCGGAGTTCGCTCGGCGAGTGCGAGAGCAAGTCGACGCCGGGCGCATCGATCTTCTGGTCTGTGACGGTCCGTTCGCCGGCATCAACGTGGACGGCGGTCTCGCGTGCCCCGCGGTCCTGTTTCAGCGCAACGTCGAGGCGCTCATCTGGCAGCGGCATTATGAGGTGCAACGGAATCCCGTCGCGCGCCTCTATTTTCGCGAACAGTGGAAGCGAATGCTCGCCTACGAACGAGCGATGGCGCGGCGTTATGACGCCGTCGTGGCCGTGTCCGAGGAAGATCGCCGGATGATGGTGCGCGACTATGGCATCTCACATGCATCGAGCATTCCGACCGGGGTCGACACCGACTACTACCACCCTAGCGGAACCATCGAACCCGAGCCGTTCCACCTGGTGTTCACCGGATCGATGGATTGGCTGCCCAACGACGACGCCATCCGGTACTTCGTGCAGGACATGCTGCCCTTGATTCGTCGGGCCATCCCTGAAGTCAAGCTGACGGTCGTCGGTCGAAAGCCGTTTCCCGGTCTGCTGGACGTAAGCCGCCGTGACCCCGGCATCGTCGTCACCGGCCGCGTCGATGACGTCCGCCCGTACATCGAACGGGCCACGGCCTACATCATTCCACTTCGGGTCGGCGGCGGGACGCGCCTGAAGGTCTTCGAGGCCATGGCGATGGAACGCCCCGTCATCTCGACCACTATCGGGGTGGAAGGGTTGCCGGTCGTGGACGGCGAGGATGTCCTGGTCGCGGACCACCCACAGGCCTTCGCGC
This sequence comes from Nitrospiraceae bacterium, assembly GCA_040255165.1. Lineage (GTDB taxonomy): Bacteria > Nitrospirota > Nitrospiria > Nitrospirales > Nitrospiraceae > JBDZUK01. The sequence continues at coordinate 32,149 of JBDZUK010000014.1, forward strand.
TGGCCGTGCTGAAGATTCTAAAAGAAGAAGCCTTTGCTCGAAGGCTTGGAAAGCAGGCCGCGGAAAAAGTTCGGCGGGATTTCGGCTGGGACCGGGTGGCGGAGCTGTTCACCGGCATCTGCGAAGAGACGGTCGCGCGCGCGGCCCGGGTTCGGAGGGCGGCGTGAATTCAAGCCATGAATGCATGGCGTATGGCCGGTCCTCCTTCAGCCATCTGCCATCAGCCATCGGCTCTTCTCTGAATTAGGAGGTCATATGAAGCTCAGCATTTTCGGGCTCGGTTACGTGGGGTGTGTCTCTGCCGCGTGTTTTGCCGACCACGGCCATGAGGTCACCGGCGTCGATACGAACCGTATCAAGGTGGACATCATCAACGAGGGACGATCGCCGGTCGTGGAGCCGGGCGTAGACGATCTCATGGGACGGGGAGTCAAGGAGCAGCGACTGAAGGCCACGACCGATGCCGTTGAGGCGGTCACAGCCTCCGACGTGTCCCTCGTGTGCGTCGGCACGCCGGGCCAGCACAACGGCAGCCTGGATCTGGCCTACGTGAAAGCGGTCTGCAAGCAGATCGGCGTAGCCCTCGAACGCAAGGAGCGGTTCCACATTATCGCGGTTCGGAGCACGATGCTGCCCGGAACGATTCACCAGACGGTGATTCCGACTCTGGAAGTCTTCTCCGGCAAGAAGGCCGGACGGGACTTCGGCGTCGCGATCAATCCGGAATTCCTCCGTGAGGGCACGTCGATCGCCGACTTCCACCATCCGCCGTTCACGCTGATCGGTGCGGAGGACGAGGAGACCGCCGACCCGATCAGACGGCTCTATGCCAGGCTGGACGCGCCGGTGCTGACCGTGGGGATCAAAGAAGCCGAAATGGTCAAGTATGCCTGCAATTGCTTCCATGGCCTCAAGGTGACGTTCGCGAACGAGATCGGCGTCCTGTGTAAAGCGCTCGGGATCGACAGCCATCGAGTCATGGAGGTCTTTTGCCGGGACACGAAACTGAACCTCTCGCCGTACTATTTGAGGCCGGGGTTCGCGTTTGGCGGATCGTGCCTCCCCAAAGATTTGCGCGCGATTACCTACAAGGCCAAGGCAGTCGACGTGGAATTGCCGGTACTGAATGCGATCTTGCCGAGCAATCGACAGCACATCGAGCGGGCCGTGGACATGGTGCTGCGCACGGGAAAGAAGCGGGTGGGGGTGCTCGGACTGAGCTTCAAGCCGGGCACCGATGATCTTCGTGAGAGTCCGATGGTGACGTTGATCGAAACGCTGATCGGCAAAGGTCTGACACTGGCGATCTTCGACCGCGAAGTCGAGCTGGCCCGGATCTTCGGCGCGAACAAGGACTATATCGAACGCGAGATCCCGCACATCTCCTCGTTGATGTGCCGCCGGCTTGAAGACGTGGTGGAGAGATCCGACGTCATCGTCGTGACGAAACGGTCCGAGGAGTTTGACGGCGGGTTGGCTCAGGCGGCGCGCGTTCCCATCGTCATCGATCTGGTGCGGGCCATCGAGGGAAAAGGATCGCACGAGGCGTACCAGGGCATCGCGTGGTAGGGCGGGAACCGGCATCATGGATATCGACTCAGCGACAATCGCGGTCACGCTCACCGCTGTGGGGTTCCTGGGGTACACCTATGTCGGGTACCCGGTCGTGCTCTGGCTGCTGAGCCACATCATGACCGGGCCGAAATCCATCGGCGGAGAAACAGTGCAGTGGCCGACCGTGAGCATCGTCGTGTCGGCGTACAACGAGGCGGCAGTGATCGGGCGGAGGATCGAGAACCTGCTGGACCAGCATTATCCGACGAACCGGATGGAGATCTTGATTGGATCGGACGGATCCACCGACGACACCTGCAAGCAGGTTGAGCAGTACCGGTCGGCGCCGGTCCACCTCCACGCGTTTCCGCAGCGCCGAGGGAAGGCCAGCGTTCTGAACGATCTCGTGTCCCGGGCGAAGGGCGAGTATGTCGTCTTCACGGACGCGGCAACCGTATTTTATCCCGATGCCGTCAAGGAGCTGATGTCGGCCTTCCGGCGGCATCCGAATGCGTGCGTGGTTGGAGGGAGTCTCGACATCCGGTCGTCCGAAACGTCGGGTAATTTGGATGGGGTCTATTGGCGCTACGAAACATGGCTCAAGAAATTAGAGTCCCAGGTAGGGGCCAGCCTGGGCGCGAGCGGGGCGATCTACGCCGTGCGCCGGCGACACTATCGGCCGCTACCTGCCGATACCATGGCCGACGATCTGCTGGAGCCCATGCTGGTCCGCTTGCACACCAAGGGCGACGTGCTGCTGCACACCCCGGCCAAGGCCTGGCAGGTCACGCCGAAACGGGTGGCCGACGAGTTTCGCCGCCGTCTCAGGACCGGCGCGGGGATCTTTCACGTGCTGATCACCACCTGGCGCCTGCTGCTTCCCCAATGGGGAGCGGTGGCGCTGGCGTATTGGTCGCACAAGGTCCTTCGTCTGCTCGGCCCGTGGTTCTTGATCGCCGCATTCGGCGGGAGCCTGGCGTTGGTGGATCGTCCGCTGTTCCGGACGCTCTTCATCGTGCAGGTGGCGCTGTATGGGCTGGGATTGTCGGCCGGCCTGTTGCAGGCGATCCCGATGCTCGGATCGGCGGCGGCCGCTGCCAGATTTTTCATGGCGCTGAACGCCGGAATCCTGGGCGGGTTCCTGCGGTTCGCATGTCGAGTGGCGGGCCCGGCGTGGGAGCCGACGCCTCGCTCGGTCGAAGGGACCGCGGAAGAGGTGGCCGGCGCCCGCCGTCGGAAGAGCGAGGCAGGAAATAGCGCCGGCCGCACCGCGGCGTAAAGACAGGTTCAGGCTGAGGTGGAGCCGAAGCCGGCGGGGCTCCGGTTACTCCACCTGAACCTCAACTCCAGCCTCACTTACATGATGCGGACGTTGGACGGCGCGCTGGGCGGGGTGGTGTCAGTCTGTCCGCCCATCAACAGGTGAGCGGGGACTTTGACGATGAACGCGTCCAGGCGACTCCCCCCCATATTGGTCGTCCAGATAAAGTAGTTGCCCGTCACGTCGAGATTGCCCTTAGGCATCTTCGAATAACTGTCGCCGCCGCCCGAGGCGCTCATAATCGTCATGACCGGTGCCACGACAAGTTGTTGGCGGGTGTTGTCCAGGCGGAAGCAGATGATCTCGTTCTGGACCGAGCCGCTGTCGGCGTTGCTGCCGCAGGCATATTGTTGGTTCATCGGCCCCGGTTTGGCGTTTTGGTGGGAGACATGGTTGACTTGGTTCAGATTCCAATTGACGTTGTAAAAGACGGCCGGACCTTTCGTGACGGTAGGCGAAAAGGTGTAGGTGACCGCCGCGTTGGGTAAGGGATTCCAGTTGTCGGCTCCGACGACGTAGCCGTAGCCCATGTCGGAATGGGCGACTGCGCCGTTTTGATCGAGAATGCGGGTCTCCGCGCCGGTCTGCAGATCGATGAAGCGGTTCTCCACGTCGTATTGGCCGTCCGTGTTGTCGAGGATCATCAGATAGCGGCCGCTCTTGTCGATGTGGCACTCATCGAAGGTTCCGAGCCTGGTATAGAAGAGAAACTGCTTCGTCGCCTCGCGGTAGATGACGCAGCCGAGCATGGCTCCGTTGCTCGTGGAACGAAGGGTGGCGGTGTGCACGAGATCGTCGTTGCTGGAATGCATTTGCCAGATATATTTGTCGCTCCCGTACTGCGGCGCTACGTCGAAGACGGTCTCAAACTGTTTTGAAATGACATCGTAGCGATACATGCGCGAGCCCTGGTTCAGGTACAACTTGGTAGGCAACGAGGCGCTGAAATACCATCCCTCCCCGGAGGCGTTGCTCAACGCATGCGAGGAGTCGAAAAGCGGTGCGACCTTCGTCACCTGGTCCGTGGTCTTGTTGTACCTGAACAAGGTCGGCCCGGAACCTCCCCGGCTCTTGGTCAGCCCGAGGAAGACGAGGATCTCGTTGCTGCCGACGTGGTTGTTCATGTTCCGCCAATAGGCATAGCCGACGTACTTGACGCAGTCGGATCCGCCGCAGTCGGTTGAATTTGTGATCCGCACCCCTTCTGTTCTGTACGGGGAGGGGAAGGTGAATTTTCCTCGGCCGCTCGGCAGAAAGGACTGAATTTGGGAGGCGGACCACCGAGGTCGGGTCGCGGAAGCCATGGTTTCCACGAAGCCGCCGGGGAATTGCGGCGCGATCGTCTGCCCGACAACCGTGCTGACATGCGGAATCAGAGCCAACGCCGAGACTGTCAGACAACCGACCGCCCAGATGGACAGGGTGCGAAGCGTGAACGTCATGGTGGTCCTCCTACCGTATGTGGACGGATGGCAAGTGCATGATAAATAAGCGTTACATGCCGAGTTCCGCCGTGTGACGGTGGGTACCATAGCATCGAGTTCGGCGGACCCGGGTGAAGTCAGGTAAAGCGAATGTAAGAACTCCGGAAAAAGTAGGTAAACAAACGGTAAAAAAGCATGTCCACCAAGAGAGGCGCTTGTCGGACGAATCGGCGTGAGGCGCGAGATCACTCTGACAAGGACCTTCCCCGACGCTGGAGCCGGCCCGCGAGAGAGCCTGCACGGACGTGGGGATGGACGGCCATGCACCCCATCACGGGGGCCAGAAAGGGATTGTTCACATGGTTGGGTTTGAAACCATCGGCAATGCGACCGTTACCGTCTTTGACAATGATCGCGCGATCATCACGACCGACCCCTGGATTGCGGGCGAACCGTATTTCGGAAGCTGGACTGCTCCTTTTGAAATCCCACAGGCTCAACTCGATCACATCGTGCGCGCGGAGTACATGTGGCTGTCACATGGGCACCCCGATCATGTCCATATGGCGTCTCTCGACTCGTTGGCCGGCAAGCAGGTGTTGTTGCCCGACCATGTCGGAGGGCGCATGGCGCATGACCTCCGGATGATGGGATTTAATGTCCGTATTCTGCCGGAACGAGAATGGGTCAGCCTCTCACCGCGTGTTCGAGTCATGTGTGTGAGCGATTATCACCAAGATGCCGTCCTCCTCATCGATGTGGGAGGACACTTGGTCGTCAATCTGAACGATGCGGTCGAGCGCGGATGGGGCCGGTTCGTCAGGAACGTAATCAGACAGTACAAGGTATCCTTTCTGTTGAAGCTGTTCGGCTACGGCGACGTCGACATGATCAACATTTTTCGGGAAGACGGCACCCGTCTCATGCACGCCCCTCCCACCGCCAGCGCCGGAGCCCGCGCCCACTGGGATGCGTACCTGGAGGAAAAAGTTCGGTTCTGGGCCGGATATTTCGGCACGACGTACATGGTGCCGTTTTCGATCTTCCATGCGTACCAACGAGCAGACAGCCTGTGGGCGCGTGAGTATGAAACTCCGCTGGATGCGTATCAACGCATCCGATTGCCGCCGGGAACGGAGTTATTACCGGCCTTCGGCCGCTGGGATGTCGACCGGCAGGAGTGGAGTTCGCTGGACCCGAAACGGCGTCACATAACGGTTCGCAAGCCGGAAGAATTCGGAGACAACTGGAGCGAGTTGCTCGACGCCGAAGACGTGAATCTGGTGAAGAGGTATTTTCAAGGCATTGAATTCCTGCGCGGCAAGATCGACGCGATTCGGTTCCGGGTCGGCGGCCGCGAGCATACGATAGACCTCGGACATACGGCTGGACGCAGCATGACCTTTGAGGCGCCGAGAGGTTCGCTCGTCGACGCCGTCAAGATGGAGGTCTTTGACGACGTCTTGATCAGCAATTACCTGAAGCTGACGCTGCACGGCAATTGGGGAACTGCGTTGGCACCCAACGTGCTGTATCAGCATTTCACTCCATGGGTGGTGCGGTACGCAGATAACGGCCGTGTACGGACACACGCCGCGCTTGCCGACTATTTCGAGCATTACCGGCGCCGTGCGCCCGTCGACTATCTCTTGCATCGGTTGGAGCAAGAAGGAGTGCAGAAGCTGCGGGCGATGATTCAGCCCGGCACGTTCATGTTCCGCGCCGCCACGAGAGTGTATGGGTTCGCCAAGAAGACGGCCAAAGCATGAACGAGTGCCCGCGCAGGTGCCACGCCGAACACCTCCGGAAGGGCAACATGGGCTCAATACGGCACCGAGACAGGTTCGCTCGATCGGGTTGGTGCACCCCGAGCGGATGAGGACCGGCGATTTGCCGCGGAGATGAATCGAACGGCATCATTCGCCCGTCAAACGGCGCGTCATCCGCCGATCAGCAGACCCGACGGCACTCGGACAAGGAACGCCTCGAGCCGGCCGCCGCCCAGATTCGTGGTCCAAATAAAATAGTTTCCGGCGACGTCCAGGTTGCCCTTCGGCATTTTGGCATAGGAATCTCCACCGCCGCCGGAAGCGTTGAGATTCGTCATGACGGGAGCGACGACAAGCATGTCGCGCGAGCCGTCGAGCCGGAAACAGACCACTTCGTTCGCCGCGTACGAGACCGTGTCGGCATCGCTCCCGCATGCGAATTGCTGCTCCATCGGAACGCCGGGCTTGGCGTTCCCGTGCGACAGGTGATTGGCGGCGGACACGTTCCAATCGTAATTGGCGAATACGGCCGGGCCTTTTGCGGGAGAGGCCCCGAGTTTCCATGTAATGGCGGCATTCGGGAGCGAATGCCAATTGTCCTGACCGACCAAATAGCCGTAGCCCATATCCATATGCCCCGGCGCGCCGTCCTGGTCCAGGATACGGGCGATCTCCGCGCCGGCGCTCATGTCGAACACCCGCATGTCGACGTCGTACTGCCCGTCGATGTTCTCCAGGGTGACGAGCCAGCGGCCGCTCTTGTCGAGGTGGCACTCGTCGAAGGCGCCGATCTTCGGGAAGAACGACAGCTCATTCGTATCCTCTCGGTAGAAGAGGCAGCCCAGCGATTCACCCGTGCTTTTCACTTTCAGTGTCGCGGAATGGAATTGATCGTCGTTGCTGGAATGCATCTGCCAGATGTAGCGGTCGGTTCCGTACCGGCTCGCGTCGAAGACCGTTTCGAACTGTTTTCCGATCACGTCGTACCGCAGCATGCGGGGTCCGTCATTGACGTAGAGCTTGGTCGGGTGGGAGCCGCTGAAGTACCAGCCTTCGGCGTTCGCCCAACTGAAGGCGCTGGAGTCGTCGAAGAGCGGCCCGAGGTTGGTGACGGCATCCGTGGCCTTGTCGACGCTGAGCAGCGTCGGTCCTTTGCCCCCTTGGCGCTTGTCGAAGCTCAACAGGACCAGCATCCGCCCGTCGTTGACGTGATTGTTGATATTGCGCCAATACGAGTAGCCGACATAGGCCAGGCAGTCTGCATCCGGCGCACAATCCGTCGGCGCCGTCAGCTTGATGCCTTCCGTATTGTAGGGAGCAGGAAAGCGGAACGGGCCGCGCCCGTTCGGCACGAACGATTTGATATCCGATGCGGACAGACGCGGCCGCACCGCGGAGCCGCTTTTCTCGACGAACCCTCCGCTGGCCGTAAAGGCGGCCGGCGATCCGCCGTCGCCTGAGTCTCCTCCGCACGAGACGAACAGCAGCGGAACGAGGAACAGCGCGCACAGGCCCCTACGTGGATATGTCGACATCGTGATCCTCCGTGTTGTGAGACCGGCGGACCACGACCAACAAGAAGCGAGGCCGGCGGCGTGTCAGGCGGTGAGTCCGCGTCATTGCGGGGCGGACCATACCATCCTGATCGCCGCGGGACGTTAAGAAGGGTAAATCATGCGTAAGGGGTCAAGAGGAGGGGGGTTAAAACTCGGTAAATATGTGCGCATGAGACCGTCCAGGGGCGGGGGTGCCGACGGGATCGACGACCTGCGCGAGGGCAAGAGCGTGTACTCCGGACGACGGCCCCCTCTGTGCTAGCCGCCGATAAGACGGCTGGACGGCACCTTGACGAGAAATGCGTCGAGCCTGCCGCCGCCGAGATTGCTGGTCCAGATAAAGTACTCGCCCGAGACGTCGAGGTTGCCTTTGGGCGCCTTGGCATAAGCGTCCCCGCCTCCCCCCGAAGCGTCGAGGTCCGTCATGACCGGCGCGACCACGAGCACGTCGCGCGAGCCGTCAAGGCGAAAGCACACCACTTCGTTTGCCGTGTGGGGTATTCGGTCGGCGTCGCTCCCGCAGGCGTATTGCTTTTCCATCGGCACGTCGGGGCGCGCATTGCCGTGCGTAATGTGATTGGCGGCGGACGTTCCCCAGTCCCGGTTGTAGAACACGGCCGGGCCTTTGACGGGAGCCGACTCCAGCTTCCACGTTACGGCGGCATTCGGCATCGCGTTCCAGTCGTCCGCCGCGACCATGTACCCATAGCCCATGTCCAAGTGTCCCGGCGCGCCGTCTTGATCCAGGATCCGGGCGGTTTCCACGCCGACGCTCATGTCGAACACCCGCATGTCGACGTCGTAGTGGCCGTCAATGTTCTCCAGACTGACGAGCCACCGGCCGCTCTTGTCGAGATGGCATTCATCGAAGGTCCCGATCTTTTGAAAAAAGGAAAAGTGTTTGTGGTCTTCGCGAAAGAACAGACAGCCCAGCATTTCATCCGTGGTCTTGCTCCGGAGGGCCGCGGAGTGGAATTGATCGTCGTTGCTGGAATGGGCCTGCCAGATGTATTTGTCTGCTCCGTACACGGAGGCGGCGTCGAACACGACCTCGAACTGCCGTGCCAGGACGTCGTACCGGAGGAGTGTCGCGCCGTCGTTCAGGTACAGCTTGCTCGGATGCGAACCACTGAAATACCAGCCCTCGCCGGACGCCCAGCTATAGGGGCTGCTTTCGTCGAACAACGGACCCAGCTTGGTGATGGCATCCGAAGATTTGTCGACGCTGAAGAGAGTCGGGCCCGCGCCGCCCTGCGCCTTGTCGAACGTCAGAAAAATGTACATCAGGTTCCGGCTGAGATGGTGGCTGACGTTCCGCCAATAGGAATAGCCCACGTTCAGGAGGCAATCGTTGCCCTTGGGACAGTCGGACGGTTCGGTCAGGCGATAGCCTTTCGTGTTGTACGGCGCGGGAAACTGAAAGACGCCGCGCCAATTGGGTACGAAAGAGTGGATCGCGCCGGTGGACAGTCGCGGCCGGGCCGGCGCCCCGGCTTTCTCGATGAAACCCTGGGCCGATTGCGCCGCCGCCAGTTGTTCGAGGAACGGCAGGACCGGATACATGCACACCAGCGCGAACAACAGAAAACCGGAGAGGCGGGGAGTATTCGACATGATGGTCCTCCTTGGCGTTACAGGCGGACCACGACCCCACCGAGGGTTGCAGAGGGCGACCGAGCTGGTTGGGATCGGTGCGACTTGGAGGAGTGGTCCGCGAGAATGTTCCGGCGAACCTTACCATCGACGCCGAAGCGGCATGTTAAGAAAGGTAAACGCGAGGTGAAAGGCAGGAGAGCGGAACGTTAAAAGAGGGTAAACTGTGAGCGCAAAGCCGACGGCAGATGAGCCGATGGCAGGAACAGCGCGTGGCCTCTTGTCTGCGCTTTACGCCATACCTATCGGCTCTTCGTCTGTCAGGTCGGATCCAGCCTGTAGCCGACGTTCCGGACCGTGAGAATGCGGCGGCCTTCGTGTTCGAGTTTGCTTCGGAGGCTGCGGATATGGACGTCGATCGTCCGCGATTCCACGTCGGCGTCCTTGTGCATCCCCCAAACCGTTTCGTAGAGCACGTCGCGGCTGAGGACGCGCCCGTTCGCGAGCAGCAATGCCCGCAGCAAATCGAACTCCTTGGACGTCAGATGGACGGGCCGGTCCTGCAGCGTGACCGTGTAGCGATCCAGATCCATCGTGATGTCTCCGGTCCGCAGCATCCGGGGCGGAGCCGCGGGTGTGGTGCGCCGCAAATGGGTTTTGACGCGCGCGATCAGTTCCTTGGCGTTGAACGGTTTCGTGACATAGTCGTCGGCGCCGACTTCGAGCCCGATCACCTTATCCTGTTCTTCCTCTTTCCCGCTGAGAATCAGCACCGGCAATTGGGCCGTGTCGGGCTCGTTTCGGATGCGGCGCAGCACTTCCAGCCCATCCAGACCCGGCAGCACCAGATCGAGAATCATCAAGTCCGGCTTGTCCTTGTGGGCGGCCTCCAATCCTTCGGGGCCGTCCGTCGCGACCGACACTTCGAAGCCTTCCCGCTCCAAAATCGTCCGCAGGATATCGACCACGGGCTCCATGTCTTCAACGACGAGAATTTTCTGTGGCATGTCTGAGAACCAAATGGATATGCGGTAATGGCAGGATGTTTAAAAGGCCCGCCCGGCAAGGCCGCAGCGAGCGAGACGCCGAGGCGTATATACCGCACTGTGTGTGATGATCCGTTCGACCCTCGGGCGGCTCTTGACGAACGAGGAACTACCTCCACTGATTACATAGCGTGCCGTCGTCCCCCGCCCACCCTGAGTTGCCGAAGCCGCTCTTTCCCGGGGCGGTAGGCGGAGGCGTTGAGCGATGCGAGCACGCCGTCGGCGGGGTTTTTCAACATCATGCCTACGGTTCGATCAGCCCCCGTCGGATCGAATAGCGCACGAGCGACGCCGTATCGTGGATATTCAGCTTTTCCATGATGCGGTTACGGTGCGACTCGGCGGTCTTGACGCTGATTCCCAGCAGCGTGGCGACTTTTTTGGTCGTCTTGCCTTCCGCCACGAGCTGCAAGACCTCGCGCTCCCGAGCGGTCAGGGGATCGGGCGGAAGCTCCGTGCGGGCCAGATAGGCTTCCACGACTGTCTGCGAAATACCGGGGCTTAGGTAAAACGCCCCTTTCGACACTTCCCGAATCGCCCGCACCAAATCCTCTATCGCCTGGCTCTTCAGCAGGTAGCCTTTGACGCCGGCCCGTAACGATTCCATGACGAAGGAATCGTCGCGGTGCATGGTGAGCAGGAGCGATTTCGTGTGCGGCGACACCCGGCGCAGCTCCCGGACGACGTCCAATCCGTTCAAGAGCGGCATCATCACGTCGAGCACGGCAAAATCAGGCTGTGCTAGTTGAGCGATCCGAACGGCCTCCCGTCCGTCTCCCGCTTCCCCGACGACTGCGAACCCCTCGCTCTGCAGCAATACACGCAGACCTTGCCGCAACAGGACGTGGTCGTCGGCGAGGACCACTCGAACGGATGCCTGCGCTGTATCCTCTCCCGGGGCATGGTCGAGGGGGTGTTCCCGGCGCCGAGCCGGCATGACTGCGGCGGCCGAACGTACCGTAGACACTTCGTGATTCATGGCCATCGACTCCTTTATGTACGTCTTTCTTCACCGGAGAGCCAAGCCTAGTAGCTCCCTCGCCGAGCCGTTACTAGGACAACCCCCGGCTCCCCGGTGCCATATCCCGAGAGAAATCCTCGTATTACGCAAGTACGGTATGTTACAGCGCCATGCGCTCCCGACTGGGGACCTTCCCAGTAGGCGTCGAGCCTCGCGTCGAGTAGGCTGTCGCCATCATGGCCGCCCCGCTCATCCCAATCTGCTGCGTGTGCAAGCGAGTCAGAGATGACGACCCGGCACTCGTTTCCGCCGCCTGGACCGATCTCACCGGCTATCTCGGCCGCCATCAATTAGGAGGCTTTCCTTATCGACTCAGCCATACGTACTGCCCTGCCTGTTTGAAGCACCAGGCGGTGCCGTCGTTGGAGGTCGCCCGCACCAGGCGATCCCGCCGGCCGCGCCCTGCCCCGATCTCGCAGCCGATCGCCGCCGAGCCGGCCAACGAGCCGTTGCTGACGGACCGAAAAGCGTCCTGAATCTCGCCACCCGTCTTCTCGGTTCCCCGTCCCCGTTTCAATTTCCACCTGCGGTTTGATACTGTGTCCTTCCCCGGGCATCCCGGCCGGGCGGGACAACGGCGGGAGCGGAATCCTCAATGGACTGTATTCTCGTACGCCACGGCATCGCGGTCGAAAGCAACGAATGGACGAGCGATGACGCATCCCGCCCGCTCACGGAGAAGGGAAGAAACCGGACGTTGCGGGTCGCTACCGGCTTGCGCTCATTACGGGTCGAACCCACTCACGTGTTGTCCAGTCCGTATCTGCGCGCACGGGAGACCGCCGAGGTGCTGTGTTCCGTCCTTCACGTCGAGCGGACGCTGCAACTCTGCGATGAGCTGCAACCGGGCCGGCCTCCGTCCTCTCTCGTCGCGCTGTTGGCGACGCTTCCGTTTGGAGCCACCGTTCTCTGCGTGGGGCATGAGCCGACGCTCGGCCATCTCGCTGCCGTCCTTCTGAGCGGGAGGACTTTGCCGGCATTCCCGTTCAAGAAGGCCGGCGCATGTCTGATTGAGCTGCCTGATTCGGTGCAGCCGGCCCGAGGGATTATGCGCTGGTGGATGGGACCTTTCCACCTTCGCATGTTGGGCAAGCACGAGCCCGAGGACGACGAAACCGACTAGCCTCGTCCGGGCCAATCCGCCGGGCTAGGCGGAAGGACGAGCGGAGAGTTGCTGGCCAGGCCCGGACAGTCTTCCATTGGAGAGGAGGGGCTTGATTTGCGCCCGCAGCTCGTCTTGAATTTCGTCCGGAGGTTTCCGGGCATCAACCACCTGGAAATGAAACTCCTCCGCCATCCGGTCGAATTCGGCGATGAGTAGGGACTGATATTTCTTGAAGCTGTCGTACAGATCCGCTCCCAACTTGAGATCCATCCCCGATTCCCAAAAGTTCATGCCGGTGGTTTCGATCACCCGGAGCGTGAGCGTTTCGACGTCGATCCGCAAATAGCAGACCAGATCCGGCACGAGCGCGAAGCCGAAGACGTCGCGGATCCACTTGCGGTCGCCGCTGCGGACGACGTCGCGGGCAAAGGCCGTATAGATGTAGCGGTCGGCCAACACGATGAAGCCGCTGCGCAACGCCGGGATGATTTGGTGTTCCAGCCGGTCGGCGAAATCCGTCGCATAGAGAAGGCTGAACGACCAGCGATCGAGAATATTGCCTTCTTTGGCCATCTCGATCGTTTTGGACATGAGGTTTGATCTGGTCCACCCCGTCGTGACGACGCCGTAGCCCTGCACCTCCAACCACTCCTGAAGCAGCTCGATGTGCGTCGAGCGCCCGACGCCGTCGGTGCCCTCGATGGCGATGAGCTTGCCCTTCAGATCACTCGGATTTAGGTACGTTAAACCGTCGCCAAAATAGCGTCCGTCGCCCATGCGTGCCCCGTCTCGGTTTGTAGTCTTTCAGCGCGTCCGCGACCAGGATGCGCATGGCTTCTTGCTGCGCCTCGATTTCTTTGGTCGCGTCCATCGTGATGAGGCCGAACTCCTCCACGATCTTGTCGTACTCGGCGAGAATGCGGGATTGAAAGAGCCGGAAGCTGTCGGTCAGGTCCGGACTCAGACCCATGTCCATGCCGGCCTCATAGTATTTGAACTGTCCTCTCGTCCCTCCCAAGAGGCGGGAGATCGCGACTTCGATCGGCACCTTGAAGTAAAAGGCCATGTCGGGCCGGACCGCGAAGTCATACAGCTTGCGGACCCACTCGCGCGAAACGCCGCGGACGACGTCGCGGGCGAAGGCGGTGTACATGTATCGGTCGGCCAGCACCAGCATGCCGGCTTTGAGCGGCGGCATGATGTGATGATAGAGGCGGCTGGCGAAGTCGGTCGCGTGCAGAAGGCTGAAGGTCGTCGGCGTCAGGCTCTTGTTCTTCTTCCCGCGCTTGGTCGTTTCCCGGACGAGCTCCGAGGAGTTCCATTCGGTAAAGAAGACCTTGTGACCCTGCGACTCGAGCCATTTGTGCAGCAGCAGCAGCTGGGTGCTTTTCCCCGATCCGTCGATGCCTTCGACGATGATGAGCTTGCCGGGGTAGGGATGGGGCGGTGGTGCCGCAGTCAGAGGCTGCTCGCTCACGCCTTGTCCTCCTGAGGCAGCACGCTGAATCGCACCTGCCGCCGGAACACCCGTTCGAAGAGATCGGCGCGGCTGCGGGCCGCCCAGGTTTCCAGCTCGGCATCGCCGGTCACGTGCGCGGTCACCGTGACCGCCCGACCCAGTTTGACGTCGAGGGTCCGGACGACCGAGAAATGGGTGCGGTCGAGCGCATCGGCGATGCGAAGGAACGCCGCCAGAATCCGCACGGTCCGCTTCAGCTTCGGCGTCAGCGCGTCAAAGGGTCCGTGTTTCGGCCCCGGCAGGGCGCGGCGATGATAGCGCACCACTTGGGCGATCACCTCGATTTCTTCCGCTGCGAGTCCGGCAAGATCACTGTGCTTGATGAGATAATAGGCATGCTTATGATGTTGCCGCGCATTGATCAGATAGCCGATATCGTGCAGCATCGAGGCATATTCCAGCCAGGTGCGTTCCTGCTCCCCGAGCCCGTGCAGATGATTGGCCTGATCGAAAAAGCGCAGAGCGAGGCCGGCGACGTGGAGCGAATGAACTTCCGGAGCCTGACAGCGCCGGGCGAGCGCAATTACGCTGCGCCGGCGGACGTCCGGAATTTCCGACTCGGCTTTGATGCCCTCGCGATGCCGCTCGATGAAATCGTGAATCATCCCCTCCCGGATGGCCTTGTCGCAGACGGTGAGTCCGCCGAGGCCGGTCAGTTCCATCAGCCGGCGCAGAACGATCGCCGCGGGCAGCAGGGTATCGACCCGCTTGGGGTCCAGGCCCGGAATTCCGAGCCGGGCTTTGATGCTTGACCGGGCAAGCAACCCTTCCGTCTCCTTGACGTCTTTCAAGGACAGGGGCGCCATGTTCAGTTGGGGAAGAGGGCGGCCCGTGCGCCGCAGCGCGGCGACTTCCGCGAGATTGGCCGCCATGCCGGAGGTGGCGATGAGCGACGCGAATGACTTGGCATTGAACTGATCGAGCGCCGTCGCAAGCTGGAGCGTCACGGCTTCCTCCAGCGCCTTGAGCATGGCGTCAGACGGGGGGGTACGGGCAAGATACTGATCCACCAGTCGGATCGCGCCCAACTTCAAGCTCTTGGCGTGCACGAGAGCCGTCCGGGTGCCTACCATGAGCTCAACGGAGCCTCCTCCGACATCGACGACGAGCGTCGGTTGGTCGCTGAGCGCAACGCCGTTTTTCACCCCCAGAAAGATCAACCGCGCTTCTTCCGTGCCGCTGACCACCCGGACCGTCAACCCCGTCTGTTCCGCCACCAGATCGATGAAGTCCCCGCCGTTGCGTGCTTCGCGGACGGCGCTGGTCGCAACGGCTTCGATCCGCTCGAACCCCTTGTTGCGCGCGAGGGTCACGAGGGTCCGGATGACCTCCAGGCCACGCCCCATCGCGTCATCGGAAAGCCGGCGGGTGGCAAAGGCCCCGTTGCCCAAGCGCGTCATGTCCTTGTAACGATCGAGAATCTTATAGCCGTTGTCCGATTGCACCTCGGCCAGGACCATGTGAATTGAGTTTGTTCCAATATCGATGGCGGCTAGTCTAGACAAATATTCCTCATATCAATGTCTTCGATCGTATCAATGAAGAATCGCTTGAATTCACTCTTATGAACGAATTTCACGGGCGGTGATAGCGAGTAACATTATATATAGAGAGCCAGAAAAACGCCCTCCACGATAAAGGTTCCTTTGGAGAACAGTCAAGGTTGTGGGCGCTCAAGATTGTGTTACAGCCTCCACCCTGGCGGGCAGGATCTTTGCGCCCCCCCTGACCGAACCTCGTGGAAACACTACTGTGGCAGCGTCAAAAGCCGCCGTGTGACACAACACACCCTTGGGAGGTCGCCTGCCATGACCGAAGGCGTGGGAGGAGTGCTGGTCGTCGACGATGATGCTGAAATGCGGGAGCTGGTGCGCGATGTCCTGAGCGCCCGTGGCCATCAGGTGACTGCTGCGGCCAGCGGGCAGGAGGCCCTGAGGCTTCTCGGTGAGCAACAGTTCGCGGTGGTGCTGACCGATCTCCGGATGAAAGGCATGCAGGGATTGGAGTTGTTGACGGAAATCAAGCACGCCAATCCCGACATCGGCGTCATTCTGATGACCGGGTTCGGGTCCGTGGAGACCGCCGTCGATGCCATGAAGCACGGTGCAAGCGACTATCTCACCAAGCCGGTGAAGCTGGAAGAGCTGGTGCGGGTCGCCGAGCGGGTGATCCGTGAGACGGCGCTACGGCACGAGGTCAGCCGGCTTCGCCGGGAAGTCCATCGTGAGTACAGCTTTCATCAAATCCTCGGCAAGAGCAAGCCGATGCAAGACGTCTTCGATCTGATCCGGCGGGTGGCCGACGGGCCGACGAATGTCCTCATCACAGGCGAAAGCGGAACCGGCAAGGAATTGGTCGCCAAGGCGATCCATTACAACAGCGACCGGCGGAATGCGCCGTTCGTCCCGGTCAATTGCGCCGCCATTCCGGAGGCGCTCTTGGAAAGCGAGCTGTTCGGCCACATGCGAGGCTCCTTTACGGACGCCAAGATGGACAAGCGCGGCCTCTTCGAGGAGGCGCAGAGGGGGACGCTGTTTCTGGACGAAATCAGCGAGCTGCCCCTCATGCTGCAGGCCAAGCTGCTCCGAGCCATCCAGGAGCGAGAGATCCGCCGGGTCGGCGCCACCAAACCGATCGCGGTGGACGTCCGCATCATCGCGGCCACCAATCTGCTCCTGGGGGAGGAAGTCAAAGCCAAGCGGTTCCGGGAGGACCTCTATTATCGGCTGAACGTCATCGAGATCAAACTGCCGCCACTGCGGGAGCGCCGTGAAGATATCCCGCTCATGGTCGAGGCGTTTTTCAAGAAATGCGCGGAGACGCGGGGCAAGTCGGTGAAGGGCGTCAGCGAGTCGGCGCTGGCTCTGCTCGTGGATTATTCCTGGCCGGGGAACGTCCGCGAATTGGAGAACGTCATCGAACGGGCCGTCACGCTGAGCCGCAGCGACAAGATCGTTCCGGACGACTTGCCGGCTCCCATTCAAGGATCACGGGGCGACCGGCGCATCATCGACGAGTCCGCAGAGCGCACCCTGCCGCTGGAGGAAGTCGAAAAGGAATACATCGTGAGGATTCTGGAAAAGACGGGCGGCAACAAGTATCAGGCGGCCCAGATTCTGGGCATCGACCGTAAGACGCTGTATCGCAAGCTCGGCGAGATCGAAGGGAAGGAGAAGGAGTAGATCGCTCGCGTGAAACCCGCACAGTCCGGCCTCGTGATCTTGGAATACGGCGCCATTCTGGTTCTCGCGCTGGGAATCTTCGCCGTCGACGTGATGGCCCCGGCAGGGTGGGCCGTTTGGATTCTCTATTTTCTGCCCCTCATGCTGACCTTCCAGTGTCCCCGCCGGCAAGATACGCTCTACATCACCGGCCTGCTCAGCCTGCTGACGTTGGGCGGTTTCTATTTTACTTCGGCGGGGATTGATCGGTTCACCGAACTGATGAACCGGGCTGCGGGGCTCATCGTCATGTGGGCGTTCGCGGTTGCGATGTTCAAATGGAAGCAAATGCAGGCTGAAAAGGTCGTCGCGGAGCTGGGCCGGCAACGGGCCGAATGGGGCCAGGTCATCGCCACGGCGGAGCGCGAGCAGGCGGAAAAAGGCGCGGAGTTGGCCACGGCCGGACGCCGCCAGGCGGAAGAGCGGCTGTTGGTCAGCAATCTGCGCCTGGACGGCATCGTGCAATCCGCCATGGACGCGATCATCACCGTCGACGAAGGGCAGCGAATCGTCCTGTTCAATCAAGCGGCCGAACGGATGTTCCGTTGCGAGGCAAAAGATGCAATCGGCGGGTCCTTGGACCGGTTTATTCCGGCGCAGTTCCGGGAGCAGCATCGGCAGGACGTGGAGCGGTTCGGTGCGTCCGGTCTGACCAGCCGAAAGATGGGAGCGCTGGGGACCGTCAAAGGCCTCCGCACGGGAGGAGACGAGTTTCCGGTCGAAGCGGCCATCTCCCAGGTACGAGTGCAGGGCAAGCACTACTATACGGTCATTCTGCGGGATATCACCGAACGGGAACGATTGAAGACCGAGCGGGAAGAGCGGGAGGCGCTGCTCAGAACGATCATCGAGACGGAGCCGGATTCCGTGACGGTATTCAGCCCCGCCGGCACGGTGGAAAGCATGAACGCCGCCGGTCTGGCGATGATCGAAGGGTCCGGAGAAGAAATTGTCGGGCAGGATCTCAGTCGTCTGGTCATGCCGGAATATCGGGCGTCCTTTCAGCGGATCATTGCGCAGGCTTCGTTCGGACAGGCCGGACGGTTGGAGTTCGAACTGGAAGGGTTGAAAGGGACCCGCCGGTGGCTGGAGATGAATGCCGTGCCCCTTCGCAGACCTGACGGGTCGACGACGGGAGTCCTGGGCGTCGCCCACGACAATACCCAGCGGCGGCGCACCGAGCTGCTCCTGCGGCAAAGCGAAGAGCGGCACCGCTTGCTGGTCGAGGTGTCCCCGGACGCCATCTTCGTCAGTCGCGGCGATCGCATCGTCTTCGTCAACAACGTCGCGCTCCGCTTGTTCGGAGCCGGCCGGCCCGAAGACATGATCGGTCGATCGCCGTTCGATTTTATCCATCCAGATTTTCAGGCGATGACTCGGGATCGTATCCGGCAGCTGGTCGAGAGCGGCCAGTCCGTTCCGCTCCTGGAGGAGAAATTCGTGCGGTTGGACGGAGCCACCGTCGACGTCGAAGTGGCGGCCGTCCGGTTTTTCGATCAGGAAGGGCCGGCGATTCAGATCGTCCTGCGGGACATCACCGAACGAAGGCGATTACAGGAGCAGCTTCGCCGGACGGAACGGATCGCCGAGCTCGGCACGTTGGCGTCAGGAATGGCGCACGAAATCGGCACGCCTATGAATGTCATTCTGGGTCGGGCCGAATATCTGATGGAGCGTACGTCTGATGAAACGTTAAAGAAGGGGCTCCAGACGATCGTGACCCAGGTCGAGCGGATCACGAGAGTGATGAACCAACTGCTCGCCTTCGCAAGGCGGCGTCCCGTGAACCGCCTGCCGGTCGATCTTCGGAAGATTCTGGCCGACTGCCTGGAGATTTTTCATGAACGCCTGAGCCGTCATGGAATTCAGGTCGATGTCAACGCGGACGACACGTTGCCGCAGGCGGAGGCCGATGCGGACCAGATCAGTCAAGTCCTCTTGAACCTCATCATCAATGCCGTCCATGCCATGCCGGAGGGCGGGGCATTGCAGTTCGGTGTGAGTGGAGACGATGGAATGGTGCGGCTCACAGTTTCGGATACCGGCCACGGGATCGCCAAGGAAGACATGGCCAAGATCTTTGATCCCTTCTTCACGACGAAGGAGGTGGGGAAAGGCACAGGGTTGGGACTGACTGTCGTGAAGGGCATCATGGAGGAACATGGCGGCGGCATTTCGGTGGAGAGCGAACCAGGGCGGGGGACCGTCTTCACCCTGCAGCTGCCGGCGCGCAAGGCCAAAGCGATGGACGTGACCCCATAACCCCTTTCCCGGTACGGCTGCGGATTCACGCGTATCTCTTTCCCTCCTGTGCTGTAGCATCAAGCGACAGTCTTCGCGGCCTGCGATGGGGAGTTTCTCTCCAATCAGGCCGAGCTGCCTGCGCTGCCGATTGCGGAGTGCTCCGCAAATCTCAGCCTTTTCCTGGGATTCCCGGGATCCCTTCGGGTAAACGGAAAATGGCACATGGCTTGCGAAAACCCCTTCATCCGGTATCCAGTATGTGCTGGGATGGAAGGGATCATATCTGTGGACACAGGGAGGCGAGTCGTGCTGCTTATTGTCGAAGATGACCGAGACATGCGAAGCCTCCTGTGCGACGAGCTGTGGAGTGAAGGGTATCAGCTGCGATCGGCCGCGAATGGGGAAGAGGCATTGAGTTCGGTGAAACAAGACGTCCCGGACCTGATCATTACCGATCTACGGATGCCGTCGGGTGGACTGGATTACCTGCAGCGTCTTCGGACTCAAGCGCCGACCTGCCCTATTATTCTAATGACCTCCTTCGGTGATTCGCACGTAAGGCAGGAGGCGCTGCGACGGGGGGCCACGGCGTACTTCGACAAACCCGTGCGGCTTTCCGAGCTGAAGTCCACGGTCAAGCAGCTCTTGAACCATGGCGGAGGCATGAGCTGAGCAGGCGGAGCCTTGCACAAACAAGAGGAAAAGACGACAAACGGGCAAGCGCAGACAATCCGACACCTTGCCTGCCTGTCACCTTTTCCCGTAGGAAATGAGATGGCCGGATCTCAGTGCGACAGAGCATCGAATGATTACACCGATCCCGTCCTCACCGCGCGGATAGAGGCGCTCAAACTGCTCGCCGAGCGATCCGCCGAACGCGTGGCCGTGCTGGGACCCGGTCTCGAAGTGATTTACGCCAACAAGTCTGCCTGGGGCGATCCGGCCCGCGCGAGCGCACTTCCTCGTCATGCCAAGTGCTATGAAGCCTTTATGAATCAGAGCGACCCGTGCGGCTACTGCCCCGCCCAAGCAGTCTTCGAGTCGCAGGAGGTGTACTCGGTGTCCTGCTCGGCCGGCGTGGATGCTACGGCCTGCGGAATGCATCAGGCCCATGCGTTGCGATCCAGTTGCGGTGACACCCGATCGGTGCTGGTGTTGTTCAAACAGGAATGGTCCGGTGCCGGCGCACACATGGCCGAAGACCCTGTGTCGGCCGACAAGGTGGAGGAGTCCGAACCTGTCCAACTTGGGGAGCTTATCGGGCGGAGTGATCCGATGCGGCGGCTGTGCGAGATGATCCGGATGGTCGCCGACAGTCCGGCCACGGTGCTGGTCCAAGGGGAGAGCGGCACCGGCAAGGAACTCGTCGCCAGGACGATCCACCGAACCAGCTACCGTCGGGACAAGCCCTTCGTGGTGGTGGATTGCGGCGCGTTGCCCGAAACGCTGCTGGAGAGCGAGCTGTTCGGTCACGTGAAGGGCGCGTTTACGGGAGCGGTCGCCCACAAGAAGGGCCTGTTCGAGGAGGCCGACGGTGGGACGATTTTCCTCGATGAAATCGCGGACACCACGCCGCACTTCCAGGCAAAACTCCTGCGCGTGCTCCAGGAAGGGGAGATGAAAGCCGTGGGGAGCTCGCGCGGCATCAAGGTCGACGTGCGGGTGATCTCCGCCTCGAACAAAGATCTGGAACAGCTGGTAAAGGCCGGACGGTTCAGACAGGATCTTTTTTACCGGCTGGCGGTGCTGCCGCTGTATTTGCCGCCGTTGCGCGAACGGCGCGAGGACATTCCGTTGCTGGTCGAGCATTTCGTCGCGGTGTCTTGCGCCCGGCATCGTCAGCCGGTGCGGACCGTGAGTACCGATGCACTCCATGCCTTGTCCGAAGCAGATTGGCCGGGCAACGTTCGGGAACTCCAGCATTACATCGAGCGAGCCGTCGTCACGACGACTGGCTCTGAAATCGGCTGCAAGGACATTGTTGCGCTGGGAACGTCCGCTCAGGCGACCGATCTGTGGAGCGTCACGCGAGACGCCGTCCACCAAGCGGAGCGGGCCCGGATCATCCAGGCACTCCGCCAGACCGGCGGGAACCGCGTTCGCGCAGCCAAGCTGCTGAAAATCAGCCGGGCCAGTCTGTACAATAAGCTACGATCCTATACCATCGAGGACGACAACTAGTTCCCCTCTTCCGACACGCATATCCCTCACGCTGATGTAGCCCTCGCGTAATACGCCCTGGCTTTCACAACCAGCCCCGCAAACTACTGAGTCTGACCGCCGCGGCTAATCGGCGAGAGCCTGCCGCTGTTGCGGCAGAGTGCATTAAAGGAAGGCCAGATCGTCCCGAGTGCACCGAGAACTCCATAGGGAAGTCCGAGATTCCACAGTTCAGGTCGGAGGATTCGTGATTGCGTAGCTCCCTATGAGGTGTGACCCGAAGGCTGGATTTGAGGGGCCGCTGCCGTCGGTGATATTCCACTCAACCACATGCGGTTCGCAATGAACATGTGTTCCTCCTCCGTGAGGGAATCGACATGCTTTCATGCCGCACGCGGTTGCGTACATGCCATGTCCAAGACAATCTCCCAATGCTTTTTACAGTCGATGCAATTCTGTTGCGCTTCGCCACAGATTGAATGGTCGGCTGTCTAATCGTTTGGACAGCGGAAGTCATTGTTTTGTTTGATCTGGAAAATCCCCCCGCATCGAGTTGTCCAACCACGTGGAATTTCGTCTCTTTCGCCTCAGTCCGCTGGAATGCATGGCGAGATGAAATCGCCTAGAGCCATGCAGAAAAGCGACGATCAAGTCTTGTGTGTCTCCGAGGGCATGCAGTTTGCGCTTGGGAGCCATCGCTGGTGAAGGACTGGGTGATTAGGACCGGCCTCCGAATGACCCTGACCCCTCCGCAAGGAGGGATCCTTCACCGGCTCTAAACGGGGCCGAAGAGACGTGAAGCGCCGTTCGTGAATGTGAAGCGCGAAAACAACTCTTAGCTCTCAGACAACGACGAGAGACGCTTCACGAGGGACGAGCGACGAGAGTTAATCAACCAACCGCCGTGTCGGGCGGTTTTTACAAAGGAGGAGGCCGAGCTATGAGGTCTTTTTTCTTTCCACCTAAACGCAGACGCCGCCGCAAGGCGGTCAGGAGTCTGCAAGCGGCGCTGCTGGCCAGCAGCCTCATGGCGACGCCATGGCTGTTTGCCGCGGGGCCGGGGGATCAGTCCCACGACGGACATGCGACCCCTGTCGCAATGCCCGGTTGGACGCAGGCCCTGAAGGGCCAAACGGTGGTGGAAGACGCGATCGAAGGGCGCCCGGAGCGTTCGGAGAAGATCGAACTTCAGCATCACCGGCTGATGCGCAAGCTTGAGGAGCAGGCGCAGAAGGACGCACAGGCCCAGCAGACGTCCGGTGCCTTCAACAATATGTCGATGATGCACCAGTACATGGGCCAGGACGGGAGCAGCTTTCTCCTCGCTTCCGATTCCGGCAAAGGAGAGCCGGTCGCCACGACCGGAGGGCGCTGCCCGGCGAACGTGCCGGTCCGGAAATATGACGTGTCGATGATTAACATCGAGATCACGCTGAATCGCTGGCTCGACTTCTATCCGGGCTATATGTACGTTCTGACCGAGGACGTCGAGAAGGCCCGGGCGGAAGAAGCCAAGAACAAGGCGGCGCGCGAGAAGGAGGGATTCGACCCGGGCGCCGTGACCACGGGCATGCAGGGTGACGCCATTCAGCCGCTGGTGCTGCGTGCCAACCAGGGCGACTGCGTCAAGATGACGCTGCGCAACCAGATGGAGAGCGAGGACGGCAGCCTCTTTATCCAGGCGTCCAGCATGGTGGTCAGCGCCACGGGCAAGCCGGCCACGACGACGAATCCGGATTCGATCGTGGAACCGGGCAAGTCGCAGGAATTCGAATGGTACATCCATCCGCACATGCAGGAAGGCGTGCGGCAATTCCACTCCTACAGCCATGACCGGGAGCTGACGGTGCTGGGGCTCTTCGGGGGCTTTATCGTCGAACCGAAAGGCTCCAAATACTTTGATTCTTTGGGTGCGGGCCCCGACAGGGAAGTGAAGACCGGCTGGCAGGTGAACATCGACAACGGGTCCGGGCCCGACTTCCGCGAGTTCGTGCTGTTCTATCACGAGATCGGCGACGAAGCCTTCCGCCCGTTGAACAAGAAGGGCGACTTTCTGCCCCAGCGCGATCCGCTGACGGACGCCTACCGTCCGGGCGGCCGTGCGATCAACTATCGCAGCGAACCGTTCGGCATCGACCAGATGCACCTCCAGCACGAGTATTTCGGCTTCGAGGACGAGTCGCTGGCGTACAGCGCCTATACCTTCGGCGATACGCCGACCACGATCGCCCGCGGCTACTTGGGCGATCCGGTCAAGTGGCGGCTGGTCCACGGCGGATCGGAAGTATTCCATTCGCACCACCCGCACAGCGGGTCCATCCGCTGGCAGCGAAGCCCCGGCACGGAATCCAATAATCTTTGGGCCGCCGGGCAGGATGGGCCGGTGAAGTACCCCGTCGTTCGGACGAAATCAGACCGGGTGGACGTGGAAGTCATCGGGCCGTCCGAAGCCTTGGACCTGGAGCCGGAGTGCGGCGGCGGCGGTTGCCAGCACCTCGCCGGTGAATTCCTCTATCACTGCCACGTCGCGCATCACTACGTGGCGGGGATGTGGGGCTACGGCCGGTTCTACAACACCCTGCAAGTCGGCGCGGGCCATACGGACACCATGCCGGATCTGCAAGAGTTGCCGGACCGAAAGGGCCGCATGAGACTCGGCGTGACGTCCGACAAGCTGATCGGGACGACCGTCGATTGGTTCGGCAAACGGTTCAAAATCGTCGACAAGAATCAGAAGACGAACTGGAAATCCGATCCGGTCGTCGTGAGCATCAAGGACTGGGTCGAGATGTACCTGCCGGCTCAAGGCAAGCCGGGTCACAAAGAGGACGAAAAGGGCCAGATCATGGCCTATGACGCCACCGTGTGGGACTGGAAGTGGGACGGCAATGTCGCCCGCGGCGAGCGGGAGAGCACGGCCAAGAATCCGAAGTATCCCGCCGCAGCCAAGTGGGACGACAGCACCAGACCGGCCATTCTCTTCGATCCGACCACCGGACGGATGGCGTGGCCGCTGTTCAAGCCGCACTTCGGCAAGCGGGTCCCGTTCTCAGCGAACCACAACGGCGCGCCATGGCTGGAGCCGATTCACCAGGACGAAAACGGTGAACGGACTTCCGAGCCGGCGAAGCCCGGGGAGCAGGGCCGGTGGAGCCTGTGTCCCGACAATGCGAACCAGAAGTTCTACAACATCCACTTCGTGCGGCTCCCCATCACCTTGGCCAAGAAGCAGGGGAAAGAGCCGGCCGTCGTGGACAAAGACGGTCTGATCTACGTGCTCCACGAGGAGGAGCGCCTGACCAGAGCGAACGACGACATGAAGTATCCCGCGGTCATCCGCGCCAACGTGTATGACTGCGTGGACCTTGTGCTCACCAGCGAATGGGACGACGACGACTACACGAACTTCCAGTCGTCAAAGATCAACATCCATCCCCACTTCTTCCAGTTCGACACGGGGAACTCGGACGGCGTGATTTCCGGATTCGAGTATGAAATGTCGGTCCGGCCGTTCACGATGTGGGGCAAGCCGACGAAGCACGGTTTGCCTGCGCCGATGGTCGCCAAGATCGTCGGCGGCGCGAAAGCCGGCGCCAAGTCCATCAAGATTCAGCTGGCGCCAGGCGCCACGCCGTTCCACGTGAACACGGAAGTGATGGTCGGCATGGATTGTTTGGAGAAGGGCCACGACGCCACGGCCTCGCTGCCGCGGGACAAGAGCTGCTCCGAAGTCGCCCGGATCAAGGACATCAAGGGCGATACGGTGACCTTCTTCAAGCCGTTGAAGCACAACCATCCGGCGAACGACCTTGTGTCGCCGGAATTCGTCCGCTACCGCTGGTGGGTGGACGTCGATATGGGCACCGTGTTCTGGCATGACCACGCGTTCGGCGCGACGACCTGGCCGCACGGCGGGTTCGGCGTGACGCTGGTGGAGCCGTACGGGTCCACCTATCACGATCCGAAGAACGGCAAGCTGGTCTACAGCGGGCCGATCGCGGACATCCACAGCAACGAGCCGATCGGCGCGGGCGTGAGCGGCAGCTTCCGTGAGCTGATGGTGTCGATCCATGACACCGTGCCGCACACGGTGAACGTCATCGAGGCCGGCAATCCTCCGGGACAGCCGGTCGAAGTCGCGTTGGAAGCGGGCAAGACGGTGTCCTTCCAGATGCCCGAGAAGATTCTGAAGGCGCCGAATCCCTACATCAACGGCGGGACGCACACGACCGGCAGCGGTTTCAACTTCCGCGCGGAACCGTTTGCGCAACGCCTGTCCAACAATCCGGACACGTCCAAGCTGTTCAGCAGCGCGATCCACGGCGATCCCGACACGCCGCTCTTGAGGGCGTACGTCGGCGACACGATGGTCTTCCGTCTGCTGCACCAGCTGATGAACGAGTCGCACGTGTGGACGATTTCCGGCCATACCTTCCTGACGGAACGGTATGCGGCGGATGCCAATCGGAAGAACTCGATTCACGTCGGGATCGCCGAGCGGTATGACCTCGTGACGAAGGCCGGCGGCTTCCAAGGCATGCCGGGCGACTACATCCACTTCAACGGCCGAAGCTCGCACTTCGCCGAAGGCGGATGGGGCATCGTCCGCGTGCTGGACAAGGAAGTGCCGGATCTGCAGCCGCTGCCCAGGGGGACCAATCCCCTCGGGATTCCGGCGGTGCCGAAGAGCGTCTGTCCGGCCGACGCTCCGGTGAAGAGCTTCAACGTCGTGTCGCTCGACCGCCCGATGAAGCTCAATCCGAAGGCGCCGGACGCGATCGAGGTGGACTTCGAACGCAAGATCGAAATGACCATGCCGGAAGGCAAGATTTTCGCGCTCGAAGAGGAAGCCACCACCGTGGCGACCACCGTGATGCCGAATCCGCTCACGTTGCGTGTCAACTTGGGCGACTGCATCAAGGTGAATTTGAAGAATAAGATGAAGGCGAGCCGGGCATCCTTCTTCGCGCCGGGCCTGGCCTTCGATCCCCGGGACAGCCAAGGCCTGAACGTCGGCAACAACGGCGGCGATCAGACCATCGGCCCGGGAGAGAGCCGCACCTACACCTACTACGCGCATCCGGCGAACAAGGAGACGACGTCGCTGGTGTGGGACGGCGGGAATATCGTGGTCAACCCGCGCAACGGGTTGTACGGCGCGGTGATCGTCGGACCGAAGGGCTCCCAGTATCGGGACCCTGTCACCGGGGCCGACATTTCGCAGAAGAACTCCTGGAGGGCTGACGTCATCGTCGACACCAGCCTGCCGGAGAACGTGGGCAAGCGGAACTACCGGGACGTCGCCCTCTTCTTCCAGGACGAGGACAACATCATCGGCACCGCGTTCATGCCCTATGTGCAAAACGTGGCCGGTTTGACGTCGGTGAACTATCGCGCCGAACCGTACAAGTTCCGTGAAGAGCAGGGCTGCTCGCTGGGCAAGATCTTCCAGCCGTGCGTCGTGGACAAGCCGGAAGATCCGGTGACGCCGTTGATCGAGGCGCATGCCGGCGATCCGATCCGCATCCACGTGATCGGCGCGAACAGCGAGCAGAACGGAATGTTCGGCGTCGAAGGGCATGAATGGCCGATCGAGCCGTACATGCCGGGTGCCGACATGATCAGCGTGGTGGAGTATGCCGGATCCGAGACGCTCGACGTCTTCATCCGCGGCGGCGCGGGCGGCCCGTACCGCCAGGTGGGAGACTTCGTGTGGTCCAATCAACGGCTGCCCTACACGCAATCCGGACAGTGGGGCTACCTCCGCGTGTTGCCGGCCGGCGACTCGCGGCTCCAGCCTCTCGGCGCGGCGGGTGCCGGCGCCAAGCGGGCGGAGAGCCAGCCCGAGCCGCAAGCCATTCCAACCGCGATGAAGTAGGCGAGTTGGACATGGTGTAGTACCGATGGGGGGGCTGCCGGTAACACGTAGCTCCCCCATCGTCTTTTGGAAGGTTGAGGCCCTGAGGTTAAGGTCAAGTGCGGACCGGAACCCTGAACCTCGGCCTCAATATCAACCTCGATAGAGCAAAGAGGCCGGAGGAGGATGATGAAAACACATATCGCCGCGGGAGTGATGGCCTTGTGCCTGGCGGGTCCCGCTTCTGCCTATGAAGAAATCACGGTTTCGGACGGCGGAACCCTCACGGGGACCGTGAAGTTGGAGGGGCAGGTTCCAAAGCCGAAAGGGTACAACCTGACAACTCTGCCGGATCCAATCTACTGCGGGCGTATTTCCGACGGACAAGGCTGGCGCATTCTGCAACCGTTCAACGTCGGGCCGGCGGGCGAGTTTCGCGAGGTGGTGGTTTATCTAGAGGGAATCGACAAGGGCAAACCGTTCGACGAACGGGGCGTGCCGCAAATCGAAGCGAAAGACTGTCTCTTCCTTCCATTCACGACGGTCGTGCGGGGCGATCAATCGGTCACGGTGGTCAACATGGACCCCGTCATGCACGACATTCAGGCCTACGAAACCTCGCATCTGGGCCCGCGCGTGCTGTTCAACGTGCCGCTGCCGATGAATCCGCAGCATCCGCGCAACTTCAAGGATCGCAGCGAAGCCGCGATGTACCACAAACACATGGCCGGCGCGCCGATGAAGCAATTGGTCAATCTCAGCAAGGGCCGCCGGATCTTCGTCATGCAATGCGGCTTCCACGCCTATATGGAAAGCTGGGGCGTGGCCGTCGCCAATCCGTACTTTGCCAAGACGGACGAGCAGGGGCGGTTCACCATGACCGATGTGCCGCCGGGCACCTATAAGCTGGTCCTCTGGCATCCCTATGTCCGTAGCGCGATCGAACAGACCGTTACCATCGGAGCGAAGGGGACAGTGGAGGCACATATCGTGGTCCCGGCCCCGACCGGGCGGCTCTACGCCAACGAGGTGTTGGATCATGCGTACATTCGCTACAACGTGACCGAGGAAACGAAGAAAGAAATCGAGCCGATGATCCACAAGCAGGATCACTGAACGGAGA
>JBDZUK010000076.1:0-12808 GCA_040255165.1 Nitrospiraceae bacterium
CGTGAAGTTGCGGCAGCGTCTTGTCCAGCGCCGCGCGGCACGGATGCTCGTAGATTCCGACTATATAAGACTTTCCGTTGATACCCATCCCTATCCCTTATCATGATTTTCTTATTGCTTAGCGCATTCGTGGGGGATACGTCCACCTGAACTTGCCCCCAACCTTGGACCGGGCGGGCTGGTCAAACGGCGGCTGCGGCATATGCAAAATCCGGGTGATAGAAGACGCCTACGAAGCGGACGTCATGAGTCGCCAGCATGTCAGCGAAGACGATTTACGTGAAGGACAAGTGCTTGCGTGTCGTATTCGTCCGCGCAGCGATCTGTCCGTCCAGGTAATCGGGAAGATGGGCAAGGCCTGGATGATAGGTCCCGAGCGATCGAGTATCAGCCAGACCGCTGATGGTGACAATGAGCGCTCTCGCGCTCACGTTCCCAAGGAAACCAGTCGAAAACCCGTCCAATAGCCGCAGCTCTCAGGTATACCGTTTGCTCACAAGCAGCATCACCCGTTATGAATTCTCACTTACAAGTCTTCCGGGAAGCATCAGCTCCAAACGGGCACACGACTTTGCGAAGTCAAGACGAACTGAAGCCCCAAAGCCTTCGGCCCGCCTCTGCATATTGACGACGCCATGGCCTTTGCCTGGTTTCACCGGATCGTGCAGGTCGTTTTCGACAATGATCGCAGCTCCCCTGCTGCGAGGTTCCCCCCGAATTAAGATGCGCGTCGCAGGTCCATGCTTCAGGGCATTGGTGACCGCCTCCTGCATAATCCTCAATACCGCCAGTGCGTTTGCAGGGGTTACGCCGGTGATCTGCGGCATGGCTTCCATGGACCATTCCAGTTTGACGCCTATCCGGCGCAACCGCGGCTCAAGACGCTCGCGCCAGCCCGCAAGCGCGACAAGCAGATCGCTATCGCCGATATCCAGCGACTGGATCACGAGACGAAGATCGTCCAGCGCTTCACGCGCCGAAGAACTGATAAAGGCGCCGTTCACATCGCTGCGCTCGGCCAGTGCGATGATCGATACCAGATGGCCGCTGAGACCGTCATGGAGATCGGACATCAGCCTCTGCCGTTCCCGCTCCAGAACGCTTTGCTCTCTCAGACAGCGATCCCTCTCATGGAGTTCATTCAGCTCCTCCTCCTGTTCGGCGAGGCGCCGGAGCAGGACATCATTGGCCTGATCGACCAGATTAAGGCTCTGCGCCAGACGCCCCATGAGAACGATCATAATGACGACGAGGATCATCGTCCGCATATAGGGCGTCAGCAGGAACACGCCGTCATTGAGGCCCAGCCCCATCAGCAGATCATGCGCGGCGAACCAGGCGCTCAAGGCGAAGGGCACCGACAGCATCGCGCCTTGCCACCCGCCGTTCTGCGAGAAACCCCGGATCAGGATCGATGCCGCAACGGCATAGGAAACGATCATGATGGCGATACCGGCCACAATGGCGGCGGGTAAGCCGACAACACCACTCACTCCGAACAGGAACAGTGCCAGCGGCACAAGCCAGACGGAAATGCGGAGCCAATGTGGGTGGTCCCGGCCCGTCAGCGCCATGGCCACACCAATGGCCATCAGTCCCACCCCGGCGACGCCCGGGAGGAGGTAAAGCCTGCTACCATCGAGAAATTGCCCAACAACCGGCGACTGGGAGAGAACGAGAACCAGGCTCCAGCCGGTGACGAGCGTCAGCCACTGGAATACAGGATCGTGATATCGGAACAGCAGGATCGTCACGAACCCCATCACGGCGACGACATGGAGGGCAAAGGTCATCGCGCGCCATTGTTCGGTCAGCATGTCGGCGATCCGGCGATACCCTTTGACGTCCTTTGCCGCTGAAACATAGACGGGTGACAGATAGCCCGAGAGCCATCCATCCGTCCGGATCAAACGTATTTCGAGATCGTTGTTTCCGCCGGCGTCGATAAACTGCTGCGGCAATGTTGCGGCATAAGCATATCCGCTTCTGGAACTCGACCATGAGGAGCGCGGCATCCGGGGCAGGAGATGCCCGTTCAGACGAACCTCTATCGTCTGCCTCACCGCTGGAATAAAGAGAGCAAGTTCGGTATCGGGCAAATCCTTCGGAACGAACGATATACGATAGGTTGCCGTTTCCGGACCGAATGCCGTCTCGTGAACCCAGCGCGCAGGCAGGCTGACAGTCCGGTCCGGCTTCCCCACTTCATGGAACTCGGCCGTGCCGAGACGATAGTAATGGCGCGGTTCGGGAATCTGCACGATTTGCGGAAGCGCTGCGATGAATGCGATGACGGCGACCAGCGCCAGCAAGGCCATATGCCGCCCACTCGGTACAGAAGCCGTCATATGGATCGCCGTCATAGCCGGATGATCCCCTGCCGCGTCGCTTCGAACATCGCCTCGGAGCGGTTCGAGACCTGCAGCTTTCTGTATATGTTGCGAATGTGAACCGGGACCGTCTGCCGGGATATGCCGAGGCTGGCGGCCAGTTCATCGCTGGTAAACCCTTTCGCTATTCCCCACAGGATATCCATTTCCCTCGGGGTCATTTTCGGCGCATCCGTGTCTTCCGCCGCACGCTCCGACCGCTCGGCCAGACGTTTGACGAGAACGCGCGCGATGCGCGAGGAAATAGGAGAACGCCCCGCCATCAAGTCGTTGATCGCCTCGACCAGATCGACCGGATCGGCATCTTTCAGGAGGTAGCCCGATGCGCCCGCCTCGATCGAGTCGAGCACGGTCCGATCATCGGCAAGGACCGAGATGACCATCGCCTCGGCGTGCGGCTGAATCACGCCAAGAGCCTTGATTGCCTCTATCCCATTGCCGTCGGGGAGATTCAGGTCGGTGATCAGCAGATCTATCTCGCTTTCCCGGATCGCGGCGAGCGTGTCCGACAGCGTCGCGCTTTCAGCCACCAGTTCCCCGCCATCCCAATCCGCGATCAGACGGACAAACCGCTCCCTTACGGCGTCGTCATCCTCCGTCACGATAATCCGGCATATGGAGGCGCCGCGTTTTCCGGATTGCCCGTCACCGTCTGAAACACTCATGTGAAGCCGCCCTCTCTCCTGCTCACAATGCCGCACT
Source organism: Nitrospiraceae bacterium (assembly GCA_040255165.1). Lineage (GTDB taxonomy): Bacteria > Nitrospirota > Nitrospiria > Nitrospirales > Nitrospiraceae > JBDZUK01. The sequence continues at coordinate 3,093 of JBDZUK010000076.1, forward strand.
TCCCGATGAGTATGCTGCAATAACCATGTCCTCACACCCTTGGGCACGGCCAAGGAAAGGACGGATTTCCGCCTTTCCCTCGCTCACAATGCATGTAAGCACTTCAGGCAGCGGCGCGTCTTTGCCCATACCCAGTTCTTGGTATTGAGCCCGGGACGTGTTTTCAGGCGTTCTACCCCTTGCTCACACACCAGCGTGAAGGGGAAACAGGATGACTTCTACTGCAGAGACAAGAATGTGTGACCGGGTGCTGAAATGGGCCCGTTGCACGACATCGGTAGCCGCGATTCTGGCGCTCATGTCCAATCCGGTCCTCGCCGCCGAAAGCTGTTCGGCGCAATCGGGAGATGTCGCCGCGGGGATTTCCGATTTCCAGAGCGATGCGGACAAGACCTCCGATCAGGTCGAGGACGACTATGCGAGCGCCACTTCCAGCAGCTATGCGAAGGATTTCTTCGAAAAGCTCGACAGCTACAACAGCAAGGCTCAGGACGCCGCCGACCTCATCAACAAGACCTATGACCTTACCGGATACACCTCGCCGCTGAGCGAAGGAAACGTTCAGAAGCACATCCCGCCGCAGGTCACCATCACGATGAGCAATGCCAACGAGCTTGCGCAGGCGGCGTTGGATGAAGACAACACCAAGCTCGATATCGCTGATATGCGATGCAATCAGGACACGGAAGATGCCGCTCTCGGCGCATTCCTGGACCAGGCGGACAGCTCCACGGTTTCGAAATACAAGTCGGCCAAGAAGACGGCCTGCCGGATCGTCCATGTGCTGGCCAGCCTTCAGGACAAGCGGGAGAAGCTCAACGAGATTCGGGAAAACGGCTATTCGCTCTTCTATCTCCATGCCAAGGAAAAGAAGAGCTATGACGGGCACAGCCGGACTATTCAGCTGAAGGTCGACCTCCGTCTCTATCCTGAATATCCGGACGATGCGGGCGGAAACGATAATCCGACCGGGCAGCCCGTCCTGCTCGGCCAGTTGGAGAAGATTAATCTTTCCTACAACTCCTATTTCAAGTGGAGCGACAACAACTGGACCGAGCTCAACCTGTTCCAGAAGCTCGTTGGTGACCACGAGAAGAGCGAATTCTGCTGGGGAAAGATCAAAATCACGAGCAGCGTGAAAGCAAAGCTCTGCTCCCAGGTCGAGTCGATAAGCGACACTCAGATCAAGGTCAAAAGCCGGGCCAAGTTTGATTACAGCGGCGAAACCCACGGCGTCAGCCTCGGCTCGGTTACCGTTCCCGCACCCTTCGGATATCTCGCAGACGTCTCCGACATGAAGGAGAAGAAGATGCAGGATCTGCAGTCCAAGGTCGCAGACCGCATCGCCTCGCTATTCGGCGGCTTTGAAGACCTCAAGGACAAGGCCGACGAGTGGAAGAAATCGTGCAGTTGACCGTATCGGCGCCTGCCATGACGGTAATGGTTGAACGTCCGGAGCGGCATCGTTCCGGGCGTTTTTCCTCCTTTGCCAGACAGGGCCGCGTGGCTCTGGCCGCCGGCTTATGCGTCATGCTTTCCGGGTGTTTTGGCGGGTTGCCCCGCGTTGAAAACCGGCCCATACCGTTTCAGAATCTGGGGCATGACTGGCACAGGCATTTCGCATACGGTCTTCAATTGCTGGAAGACGACAGCCTTGCGGTCAACAAGAACGTCTTTGCTCGCGCGGCCTTTTCGAGCGCGGCACGCTTCTCCCAGGATTATGCGCCAGCCTACGTAGGACTCGGCGTTTCCGAGATGTCCCTGGGAAATTTCGCTTCGGCACAAATCGCCTTTTTGAACGCCGCGCTGATCGACGACCGCAGCACATACTGGGCATTGTCCGCCATGGCGGCGCTGAAGAATGGCGACGAAATCGTCGCCCGTTCCCTTTTCGATGCCATGCAGGCCTCGCATACACAGGACGACGACCCGGCCAGCCGCTTCATCCGCGCCGTCTATCTGCCGGGCGACACGACCTATTCCAGCCCGATCGCGACCATTCCGCACGAAGCCGACAACACACAGGCTGAGAAAGGCCTGACATGCGATAAAAACGCCAGGGACGACATCTGCCGCAACCTCAACATCGTTGCGAATATCTATTTCGTTCGCCGCTATTCCACGGATTCCAAATCGAGGGGAACCGACTTCTTCAACGATTTGACGGTTCAACTCGGAGCGACGCGCACGCAGGAATGGCAGAAGGAAGCCGGAGAGTCCACCGTCAGCATACTGAGTGAACTGTCTCTTTCGATCCCCGAAATCGAATATGCCGTGCGCCTCACGCCGCAGAATGTGAATAGCAGCGTATATGTGAATGCGGCGCCGTCGGTGGTCACCTCGATCGGCGAGGAATCCGAAATTCACGAGGGATCGAACAAGACCATCCTCTTCAATTCCGCGGGGGATGCCGAACAGTACACGGCCGAAACCGGCCTGACGCTGAACCTCGAGCCGGTGCTTGCGACACCCGACTATGTAAACCTCAAATTGAATTTCGAGTTCAGCTCGTTGGGCACGCTGGAGCCGTCCGCATCGGCTCAGGTTCTGGACGTGTCGAAGAACACCTATGCGATCACCGGCTATTTCCCTTACGGCAAACCCATCGTCCTTGGAACGATTGCCAGCGGGACGCAGCAATATGAGGGCACGGGCCAGACCGGGCTGAACCGCGTTCCGCTCGTCGGCGGCGCTTTCGGCAAGTCCGAAGATAGAATATCCGCCTCCGACACGATGGTCATCGGTGTCTTGTCGGAGCCGACCGCGTTCCACGGATCGCACGAAAAACAGGTGCTTGAGGCCATGGAGTCCATGGGCGTCAAGATCACCTCGCACGAGACTATCGAGCGGCGGAGAATCCTGCACCAGGCACCCGACATCTATGCTTTTGGACTGAGCTTCCTTAAGACTCACGCAGGGGTGCCTGTAGCGCCGGACGCGCGGCCCCTTGGCGCATCATCAGCGCGGGAAGAAGGGCAGCCAGGAAGATCGCGCCGACAATAAAGAAGCTGTCGCGATATCCCAGCATATTGCCTTGGGTGTAGATCATGCGGCCGAGATAGTTCATCGCCCCGGCCTGGCGAATCGCTTCCGGCACGCCGGCCTGCGCGAGCAAGGCGGTCACATCGCGCAGCAAGCCGGCCGTCGCGCTGTTGGCTGCGTGCTGCGCCGCCGTGAAACTGTCGACGTAAAGCTGCGAGCGCCGTTCCAAGGCGATGGAAAGAAGATTGACGCCGAAGGCGCCGCCGAGTTGGCGCACGAAGTTGATCGCGCCGGAGCCCTGGCCGAGCAGCGTCATTGGCAGCGCCTTGAGGGCGCCGGCGTTCAGGCTCGGCATGATGAAGCCGAGCCCGATCCGCCCCAGCATGATCCACCAGGCAAACAGCCAGAAGGACGTATCGGTATCGACGCCGGTCATCAAAAACGACGACAGCGCGAAGACCGCCAGCCCGAACATGACCGTGGCATAGGCTGGCGTTCTGTCGGTAAGCCTTCCGGCGATCGGGAAGACGATGGCCAGGATGAGCCCCGCCGGCATCAGCAGCAGGCCGGAGCGCGTCGGCGTATAGCCCTGGATCGCCTGCACGAACAGCGGAATCAAGAAGGTCGAACCGTAGATTCCCGCCCCGAAGATGAAGGCCACGACGGACGCGCCCGCATAGACGCGGTTCATGAAGAGCTTGAGATTGAGCATGGGCGCGGGTGAGCGCAGCTCCCAGACGATAAAGCCAATGCCCGAGACAAGGGCGATCGCGAAGCTGCCCAGAATGAAATCGGAGAACCACTCCTCACGTTGGCCGTTCGACAGGCCGTTGAGCAGGGTTACGAGGAAGACCGTCATCAGCCCGAAACCGATCCAGTCGAAACGCCGCGGCGGTCCCGAACTGGCCCGTCCCGGGATGAAAAGCGTGGCAAGGAACAGCCCGATGAGACAGAACGGTACGGCCATGAAAAAGACATACCGCCAGCTGAAGTTGTCTACCATGATTCCGCCCAGCGTGGGACCGAGCGCCGGGGCCAGCACCACGCCGATGCCGTAGATACCCATGGCCGAGCCGCGCTTTTCCGGCGGGAAGACCTGGAAGATTACCTGCATGGCGAGCGGCTGAAGGATGCCGGCCGCGCCGCCCTGGAGCACGCGAGCCAGGATCAGCACCCCTTCCGCAGGAGCCAGCCCGCCCATGACGGAGGCGACGATGAAGACCACCACCGCCAGCATGAAGGTCGCGCGCTGGCCGAGCGTCTCGACCATCCAGGCGTTGAGCAGCATGGTTCCGGTCATCGCGGCAAGGAAGCCGGTGGAGAGAAGTTGCGCCTTGTCCTGGCCCATGCCGAAGGCGCCCATGATGTCGGGCAGGGCCACATTGACGATCGTCGCGGTCAGGATGGTGGCGATCGTGCCCATCATGACCGTCGCCGTGACCAGCCAGCGATAGGCGGGGCCGAAGCGGGCGAACAGCGCTTCGATGCTGTCCGGCGGAGGCGCGCTAGTCACCGGTGCGGGCCTCCAGCTCTACCATCATGCCGGGCTTGATTTCGCCACCGTCCTGCTGGACGGCGATGCGAACCGGCAGGCGTTGGGTGATCTTGGTGAAGTTGCCGCTCGGATTTGGGTTGGGCAGCAGCGCGAACTCGCTGGTCGCAGCCTGCCCGACGCGCGTGACCTTACCCTCGAAGCGCCGCCCCGGCAGGGCATCGACAGTGATCGTCACGGTCTTTCCGGGCTGGAAGAAGCGGATATCGGTCTCCTTGACGTTCGCCTCGACGCGTATGCGCTCGGGATCATGCACCATCAGCAGGCGCTGGCCGGGGGTGACGTATTCGCCCTCGTCCACGAAAGTCTGGTCCACGACGCCGTCGAACGGCATGACGATGGTGCGGTCTTCGAGATCGAGCGCCGCGCGCTCCCGTTGCGCGCGCAGCCGCTGTTCTTCCGGATCGAGCTCGGCCAACTGGCTTTGGAGCACCGTAAGCTCCTCGCGTGCGGCTTCGGCCTCGGCAACGACGGCGCGGACGTTCTCCAGGTCCGCCTGGGCGCTCAACACCTGTTGTTTTGCAGTCTCCAGCGCCGCCCGCGTCTGGTCCAGGCGCGCGCGGGTGATGGCGCCGCCCGGCGCCAGCTTCTCGGCCCGATCATTGTCCTGTCCGGCAAGATCGCGTTGTGCCGTCCTTGCTGCCAACGCGGCTTCGGCGGCCCTTACCGCTGCCTGTCTGGCGGTAATACGACTTTGCGTCTGGCGGTCGGTCAGCTTGATGCGCGCTTCGATTTCCTCCCGGCGGCGGGCGATTCCCATGAGTTGCGCATCAAGTTCCTGGACGAGCAGGCGGCTTTCCCGGTCGTCGATCCGGACCAGTATGTCGCCTTTGCGAACGGAATCGCCCGCAATGACCTCAACGGCGGTGACCCAGCCGGGAACCCGGCTGCTCACGGCAACGATGTCGGCTGCAACGCGGGCATCCGTGACGAAGACATGGGTGAACTGTTGCCACAGCCACCAGCCACCGGCCCCGAGAACGATCAGCGCCGCCAGGATCGCGCCATACAGTCGCCATGGCCGGGCGCGGCCAGGCGGGGAAAAGGCCTCTGACGCAGCCTCCGTCTCCTTGTCGGGGTCTGTGCGCAGATCGATTTCAGGATCGGCGCTCTGGCGCTCCAGGCGGCTCACACGCTGGTCCATGGCTCACCTGTCCATCGGCATTTGGTGCGTGAGCCGCATCGTCGTTTCCGTGCCACCCAGCTTGGCTGCGATCTTCTCGAAGACCCTCAGACAGGTCGTCACCTCGGCATGGGACATGCCGGAGAGGATTTCCGCACGCACCGCCGCCGCGGTCGTTTCGATGCGTTCCAGAACGGGAACGGCATCCGCGCGCAGGTGAACCGATTTGGTGCGGCGGTCGCCAGCTTCTGTCCGGCGTTCGATCAGCCCCTCGGCTTCAAGCCGATCCAGCGTGCGCACCAGGGTCGGCCCCCGCACCCCGACCGCCTCGGCCAATTCACGCTGGGTTGCCGCTTCGCCCAGCCGGGAAAGATGCAACAATATCAACCAGCGGGATTCGGTGAGGCCGAAGGCGGCCAGCCGCCGGTCGATCTCGGCGCGCCACAGCCGGGCGACCAGGCTGAGGTGAAGGCCGAATCGTTCCAGATCGTTGAGAGGCAGCTTCATTTCATTGCCTGAATGGTTCTTTTGTTATAATGATAGATAGCTATCTATTGAATGTCCAGAGATAGAGCAGGGCTCGGCCGCCCACTCTGTGCGCAGCCTGGCTCGGGAAAGACTTTCCACGGCGCTCACGGAAGGAGAACCACAATGTACCGGACCATCCTCCTGGCCTATGACGGCAGCCAGCAAGGCCGTGAGGCGCTGGATCAGGGGGCCAAGCTGGCCTCTCTTTGCAAGGCTCGTGTCTATCTCCTCGCCGTCGTCGCCCATGAGTTGGGTGTCGCGCTCGCTGAAGCGGCGGCACCCTCAGATTTGCCGGAGCGCGAATATCAGGAAGTGCGCCGCGTGCTGGCGGCGGGGGCGGAAGAACTGCGGCGGGCGGGCCTCTCCGTCGAGACGCGCCTCGGCAGGGGCAACCCCGCCGAGGAGGTCGGCCGAGTGGCGCACGAAGTCGGCGCGGATCTGATCGTGGTCGGTCACCGCGAACAGAGTGCACTGGCCCGGTGGTGGCGCGGCTCCGTCGGCGCCTCGCTGCTCGCCCACGCGCCATGCAGCTTGCTGGTGGCCGTCTCGGGTACGGCACCCGCACGATGATCAGCACAAAATCACCGGCGGATCCCGGCCGAACGACGCGGCCATTTCCTTTGTCCGAGGGTAGGCCATTGAGGCCCGGTTCACGGAACGGCGTGGCGGCGCGACGTGTTACCGCGCATCAGCCAGTTCATCCGGCAGAACGGGTAGACTTGCTGCGGCGCACCGAAAGGACAAGACCGGCGAGCGCGACCAGGGTAAGGGCGGCGCCAATGAGGAAGGTCGCGGGCGGGCCATAAGCGTTCCACAGTCCGCCGGCGAGTACGCTCGCGACCAACATGGCGATGCCGCCAGCGAAATTGAATACGCCGAAGGCCGTTCCCCGCAGGTCTTGCGGCGCTGTGTCAGCAATGAGGCTCGCAAATAGCCCTTGGGTGAGCGCCATATGCAACCCCCAGAATACGACGCCGAGCATCGCGAATACCACGCTTGTGCCCAGCGCAAGAACGAGATCCGCGGCGACGAGACACACCATGCCGAGCGCGAGCAGCCCGCTCCGGCCGATCCGGTCCGAAAGCACACCGGCTGGATAGGCCGCGAGCGCATAGACAATGTTCATTACTACCATGACTGCCGGTGTTAGCGTCACCGATAGTCCGACATCCTGCGAGCGCAGAATGAGAAACGCATCGGAGAAGCGAGCAAGGGTCAAGATCGTCGCAACGCCTACCACATTCCAGAACGAGCCCGATAGGCGCTTCATGTCCGTAAGCTGAAACCGCGGCTTGACGTCGGCTGCGTGCCGGACCGGCTCTTTGACCGCGACAATCATCACAGCAAGCGCGATGAAGGCCGGCACGACCGCGATCCAGAAGACGAAGCGGAAATCGTCGGAGGTGAGCGCCATCAGCGTAATCGCGACGAGCGGTCCAGCGAAGGCCCCGACGGTATCGAGCGCCTGCCGCAACCCGAAGCTCGCACCCCTCAGGTGTGGAGGCGCAAGGTCGGCGACGAGCGCGTCGCGCGGGGCGTCGCGGATGCCCTTGCCGATGCGATCGATGAGCCGCGCTGCGACCACCCAACCAACCGTCGCGGCAAGCGGGAAGATCGGCTTGGTGAACGCCGCCAGTCCATAGCCGAGCGTCGTCAAGAGCTTGCGATGGCCGAGCCAGTCGGACAAGGCGCCGGAGAAGATCTTGGTGATGTTTGCCGTCGCCTCGGCGATACCTTCGATGAAGCCAATGGTCAATGTCGACGCACCAAGTACGGTCACGAGATAGATCGGCAGGAGTGCGTGAATCATCTCGGACGAGATGTCCATGAACAGACTGACGAATCCGAGCGCCCAGATGCTCGAAGGCAGCCGAATGCGCGGTGACGGAGCCGTAGGAGGTGTATCAGCCGCCATTTGCCTATTTGTTCCGAACGATGTCTGGGGATGTACGCCGCGTCCCTACACCATTTCCTGGAATTTTGCAGACGCGCAGGGAACGGGCTCGCAGGACCTGCGCCCGCATCAGCCGCCATCGGCCGAGACGTCTTTCCAGACGCGGCGGCCGCCGTAGGTTCGCGCGCTTGCGACAAAGCTCGCCCAGACTTTCCGCGCCAGCGCTTTATCCGCCAACGCGCGTGCGCTGGGACCTCGTGGGAGCGACGCATGAAAGAGCCAAGCCGCCGGCCCGATCGAACGGTGCTTGGCGATGAAGACACACTTCATATCGTTTCCCTCGCGAAGTAGGTTACGGCTTTTTGGATATCACGCTCCGCCTTCAGCTTGGCGATCTTGCGCCGCAAATGTTCGATCTTGAGCTGTTCCGGCTTCATCTGCCCTTGCCCCGCGGAACGCCTGCGCCGGATCGGCGGTAAACTCCCTCATCCATTTGCCGCAACACGTTCTCGTGGATGTCGATATCCCGGGAAGACTGCGCCACACTCACCCTGCGCTCCCGAATGAGCCGAACCGCCTCGATCTTGAACTCGCGACTAGATGTGCGCCTCTCCATGCGACACCTCCGTCTTCATGAAGCACCCAAACTTGGTGTCCGTGCAACTGGCGGCTGCCCGACTATCGCCGGCAGCCAGAGGTCGACCCGAAAGTATATGAACATGGACCCGCTCTACACAGAGCGGACCTCAACCCACGGAGCCGTCGCCTGATCAAATGTGCGAAAGATACTGGACACTACCCACTCCGGCGGATGACGTCGTGGACAAAATACAAAGACCCGCAAGCAGTTAAGCTTGCGGAGCCTTGGTCATATCTGGATTTCCAGCGAGTTATAACAAAAGTGGTTGCGGGGGCAGGATTTGAACCTGCGACCTTCAGGTTATGAGCCTGACGAGCTACCGGGCTGCTCCACCCCGCGTCAATTACGTTGCGCCGACGCCGCTTGCCTCGCCCGCACACGCGATCGAGACAAGGAGGTCAGGATGTGTGCGGATGGCCGCGGGACGGCTCTATCGGAAGAAGGGATGAACGATATGTGCTTGGCAGGCCTGGCAGCGACCTACTCTTCCATGCCTTAAGACATAGTACCATTGGCGCTGAGGAATTTAACGGCCGAGTTCGGGATGGGATCGGGTGTAGGCTCCTCGCTATAACCACCAGGCCGGCGAAGAACATATCGTCAGGGTTCGAATGATTGTTGTCTGTTTTGGTCTGTCGTCGTCTCTCGCAATGCTCATTTGGAAATGAGCAGAGATAAATGAGAGTAATCAAGCCAATCGAGCGATTAGTACCAGTAAGCTACATGCGTTGCCGCACTTCCACACCTGGCCTATCAACGTGGTCGTCTTCCACGGCTCTCAAGGGAAAACTGGTTTTGAGGTGGGTTTCCCGCTTAGATGCTTTCAGCGGTTATCCCGTCCATACATAGCTACCCGGCTGTGCCGCTGGCGCGACAACCGGTCCACCAGAGGTATGTCCATCCCGGTCCTCTCGTACTAGGGACAGATCCTCTCAATTTTCCTACACCCACGGCAGATAGGGACCGAACTGTCTCACGACGTTCTAAACCCAGCTCA
>JBDZUK010000151.1:0-2511 GCA_040255165.1 Nitrospiraceae bacterium
AAGAAGCAAGCCGGCGCAACGTGCGCATTGAGCCACACAATGAAAGGAGCACGGTCATGATCTGTGAACGTTGTGGAGGGCTTAAGATACTCGATCATTTTTATGGCACGACGCCGTTGTCCACTTGGAAATGCGATGGCTTCCGGTGCCTCAATTGCGGGGCAGTCACGTACTTACCTATGCCGGTGGGAGCATCTCGGCCGGTCGAGCGGATTTACCGGAAGAAGCCGACGCTCCGCATCCGACCCGCTGAGCTCACCGCGGATGCGCCCGTGCCACCCAACACGACGTTCCATTAATAGGTCCTCCGAGGCATCAGCCATTAGCCAGACGTTAACAGCTCCTATGGATATCGACCTCTAGCGAGTATCTTTCCGGCCGACGAGATTGGTTCTTTTCCACCTGACACCAGCTCAGGCCAGTTTCTTCGCTCGCCAGACCTTCTTAGAGTGGACGCGAAACTTTTTAAGCCATGGAACCGATCATCAGTAGGTTGAACCCATACGCTGCCGCCATTCTTGTCGTCCTTCTGGCAACGGCAATCCGGCTTCTGTTCACTCCCTGGATCAGCTCCCAGGTTCCTTTCCTTACCTTTTATCTCGCTGTGATGGTCACGTCCTGGCTGGGTGGACTTGGCCCGGGGCTTGTGGCGGCCGGGTTGTGCACCGTATTGGCGAACTACCTATTCATGCCTCCTCCGTACCAATTAGTTCCCGACTCAGGAACACTCCTGACCTTAATGGTGTTCGTCCTGGAGGCGGCCGCTATCGCGATGATCAGCGAGCGGTGGAAGCTGACGACCACGGCGTTACGGGCTCGGGAAGCAGACCTGCGCCAAAGCTTGGAAGCGCTGCGAAGGAGCGAGGAGGAGTTCCGAACGATTTCGGATGCCGCGCCGGCCCTCGTGTGGGTCTGCGATCCGGAGGGTCACAATACGTTCGTCAATGACAGTTGGTGCAAGTACACGGGGCAAACCCGCGAGCAAGCCAGTGGCCTCGGATGGATAGAGATCATGCACCCGGACGATACGAGAGGCATTCTGCCCTTTTGGGAACGCTGCCGCACGACGGGCGAATCCTACGAAGGCGAATGCCGCTATCGCAGCAAAGAGGGACCGTATCATTGGCATGCCTTTCGGGCTCTCCCGCGCTTGGGTTCCGACGGCCGCATCGAGGCGTGGTATGGAGTGAGCATCGACATCACGGCACGGAAACAGGCGGAGGAGCAGTGGCAGCGGTGGACCTCCGAGCTGGAGCAAGCCGTGGCCAGCCGCACCCAGGAGCTTATGCATTCCCAAGAACGTTTGCGCGCACTGACGACCGAGCTGAATCTGACCGAGCAGCGCGAGCGCAAGCGGTTCGCCACAGAGCTGCACGATCACCTGGCGCAATCGTTGGTCGTGGGCCGATTAAAGCTGAGTCACGCCAGACGGTTGGGAGTGTTCACCGGGAAGACCGCCGACTTGCTCAATCAAATCGAGGAGACCCTGAATGACTCGTTGGCGTACACTCGGACGCTGGTGGCGGACCTCACCCCGCCGGTGCTCCACGAGTTCGGCCTGCCGGCTGCGCTGCGATGGTTGAGCGAACGCATGCAACGGCTCGATCTGACCGTCACGGTGGAGATCGATGACCAGCACGCCTACACGTTGCCGGAAGATCGCGCCATCCTTCTCTTCCAGTCGGCCCGCGAGCTCCTTATCAATGTCGCCAAACATGCCCAGACACCTCATGCCACCCTTCGGCTTGCACGAGAGGGTGAGCAATTACGCCTCGAGGTTGTGGACACAGGGGCAGGGTTCAATTTAACCGATGCGTCCGACAGCACGTCCTCGCTTTCTTCGAAATTCGGACTGTTCAGTATTCGTGAACGAATGAAAGCCCTGGGCGGATCCTTTGAATTGGATTCAGCCGTTGGCCGTGGAACGAAAGCCACTCTGGTGCTGCCCTTACCGGACCGCTGTCCGCCCGATGATGCCGTACAGGACGATGACCGGCAGATTTCGCTCGCAGCCCATTCCGTTCGGCACCAACCTCCACTGCTCACGCCGGCGAAGCATGGGATATCCCGCGTGCTTCTCGTCGACGATCACGCGATGGTCCGCCAAGGCTTGCGCAGTGTGCTGGAAAGTTACGCCGACGTGGAAGTCGTCGGCGAAGCCTGCAACGGTGAGGAGGCATTGGCGTCCATCGGCGAGATTCTTCCTTCCATCGTCATCATGGACATCAACATGCCGAAGATGAACGGCATCGAGGCGACTCGGGATATCAAAGCCCGCTATCCTCACATGATTGTGATCGGATTGTCGGTGAACCCGGACGGCAGCAATCACACCCTCATGACAAAGGCCGGCGCCGACGTCTTATTGACGAAAGAAGCGGCCGTCGAACATCTGTATTCGGCTATTCAGCAAGCGGTCAAGGGACCGCCCAACGCGTGAGAAACGAACTTTCCCGTGGCGGGGACGTTTCAGTTGCCGTAGGCGAATGCCGGAAGGCCGATCAGTTCGGA
>JBDZUK010000077.1:0-12437 GCA_040255165.1 Nitrospiraceae bacterium
AAGTTCCTATTGAAACCGTTCTGCGGGCCCAGGACTCCGACCGGCTGAAGGATCTGCAAGGCCGGCCGCCTATCGAAGTTCCCGCCGATGCGGACGCCGAAACCGTCGCCCTGCTGGCCGTGGAGCGCCATGAGACGGACGTCGCCGTCCTGAACGATACCCGCGTGTTTCTCGGCGCCATCCCCATCGGACGTCTGCTGGCGCTGTTACACGAAGAGCACGTCGATGATCTGCTCCGCATGGGGGGCGTCAGTCGCCTGCATCCGATTCTCCATGGACCGGCGGGTATCGCGTCGGCCTATCGCGCCCGTCTTCCCTGGCTCCTGATCGGCCTGTGCGGCGGTTTTCTCGCAGGCGCCGTGGCAGGATTTTTCGAAGCGTCGCTGAAACGGGAAATCGCCCTGGCCTTTTTCTTGCCTCTCGTTGTGTACATGGCCGATGCCGTCGGCACCCAAACCGAAACCATCCTGGTTCGGGCGCTTGCCGCCGGAGCGGTGGCCCTGGGACCTCAAGTGATGCGTGAGGCGGCCGTGGGACTTTGCATCGGTGTCACGGTGGGCGGCCTGGCGGGGACGGGTCTGTGGCTCTGGAGCGGGGACGGCTCGCTGGCGCTCGTGGTTGGAACGACTCTGGCCGTGACTCCCGTGATCGCCACGCTGGTCGCGAGTCTCCTGCCCTTGGCGCTCGACCGATTCGGCGCCGATCCGGCCCTCGCGAGCGGCCCCGTCGCCACGGTCGTGCAAGATATTCTCAGCGTGGCCGTGTATCTTGGCATTGCGACCGTAATGCTCACCTAGTAAGCCTATCCGGAGGCTCATATGCCGCCCATTGATCCGGGGTCACGTCCCACAGAAACGGCGATCTCCGTCACCGCCAAGAACATCACGCTGCAAGGAATCCTGGGATTGCCCCGGAAAGCGGGAGGCATCGTGCTCTTCGCGCACGGCAGCGGCAGCGGACGATTCAGTCCGCGAAACAACTTCGTGGCTCACCACCTTCAGGCGACCGGGCTTGGCACGCTGCTGATCGATCTCCTGGAAGAAGCCGAAGCGGACGATCGCCGCAAGGTATTCGACATCGATCTCTTGGCGAATCGGCTGCTGATGGCGACGACCTGGCTGCAAGCCAATGAACAGACTGCCTCCTTGCGCATCGGATATTTTGGCGCCAGCACGGGGGCCGGCGCGGCGCTTCAGGCAGCCGCACGACACCCGGGTGATATCGGCGCGGTCGTCTCCCGCGGCGGGCGTCCGGATCTAGCCGAAGCGTACCTGCCCGATGTGACGGCCCCCACGCTCCTGATCGTCGGAGGCTACGACGAACCGGTGATCGAGATGAATCGGGCCGCCTATGCGCTCCTGGCATGTCCCAAGCAGCTCATTATCGTGCCCAAGGCGACACATCTTTTCGAAGAACCGGGGACGTTGGAGCAGGTTGCGGAACATGCGACCACTTGGTTCCAACGGCATTTGGTCGAGGCTCGGCACTAAATCCTTCCTGTTCCGGTGCCCCGCCCTGCCGCAGGGTGCTCTGCCTTTCTGTTGCCAATCGCCCCATCGCCCGAGCACGAAGCTGGAAAACCTGCTGGGATAATCCCCAGACCTGTCGGCACTGCTCTTGCTGGAGTGTCTCCTATGGAGTCCGAGCATCAACCCGCCTTGGGTCAAGATACCGGCACGGCCACCAGCCCGCCCTCGCAGAGCCCGAATCCCTTGGTCGTTTCCCAACGCACGACAACCATGCCGGTGCCGGCAATCCCGGGCAGGACACCTCGTCGGATGGGGAGGAGCGGCTGGTGGCTGATCGTCCCCGTTTTGCTCCTGGTTGCCTGGGCCATCTGGTATTGGGTTTCGGCTGCTCGGCCCGTGATCCAGTACAAGACTGCCGTCGTGGACCGCGGGCCGGTCACCACCGTCGTGACCGCCACCGGGACCGTGAATCCCGTGACGTCCGTTCAAGTCGGCAGCCAAGTGTCCGGAAAAATCCGGGCGCTCTACGCCGATTTCAATTCGGAGGTCACGTCCAGTCAATTAATCGCCCAAATCGATCCGGCGCCGTTTCGAACCAGAGTCAACCAGGCCAGAGCCACGCTGCGGTCGGCCCGCGGCACGCTCGTCAAGTCGCGTGCGTTGCTCGCACAACGAAAGCTCGAGTTGGACCGCATGGTCAGCCTCCGCCAGCAGCGGTTCGTCGCCCAGTCTGAGTTGGATCTGGCGAGAACGAATTTTCTGGAAGCACAGGCGCAGGTAGAGGTCAATCACGCGCAGGTGGATCAGGCCGAGGCGGCACTGGCCAATGCGGAACTGGACCTCGGGTATACGAAGATCTATTCACCCGTGGACGGCACCGTCATCTCCCGCAACGTCGACGTCGGACAAACCGTCGTGGCCACGTTTCAAACGCCGACCCTGTTCGTCATCGCCCAGGACCTCACCTACATGCAGGTGAACACCAACGTCAGCGAAGCGGACATCGGCGGGGTGACGGAAGGCACGCGGGCTCATTTCACCGTCGACGCGTATCCGAGTCAACCGTTCACCGGCACGGTGGAGCAAGTGCGCAATGCTCCGATCAGCATTCAAAACGTGGTGACCTATGACGTCGTCGTCACCGTGGCGAATCCCGAGTTAAAACTCAAGCCCGGCATGACCGCCAACGTGTCGATCGTCACGGCGCATAAAGACCAGGCCCTGCGCGTGCCGGCTGTCGCGTTGCGATTCAAGCCGCCCGAGGCCTTGGGAGACAAGCTGCCTCCCACCGTCTGGCTTCTCGACGACGGCCGGCTGGGGCCGGTCTCCGTCGAGCCCGGCATTACGGACGGGGCCTACACCGAAGTGGCGCCCGGCCCGCTGCAGCCCGGTGACCGCGTCGTGACCGGCATCGAATCGCCGGAAGAGGTCGAGGGAAAGGAGCTTCCCCCGGGGTTCGGCATGGGCCCGCGGTTTCGGTAGCCGAGAGCACGCATACATGAGTTTTTTCTGGATGACCGCCCAAAATGCGTTGCGCGTGCTGCGCCGCAATCCCCTGCGCGCCGGCCTCACCATGTTGGGGATGATCATCGGAATCGGAGCCGTGGTGACCATGGTCAGTCTGGGTCAAGGCGCCAGCGCCGCCATACAACGAGAAATCGCGACACTGGGGACCAACGTGCTGATCGTCATCCCCGGCGCCACCACGGTGAGCGGCGTCCGCGGCGGCCTCGGGACGGTCTCGACGCTGACCGTGAATGATGCGCGGGAGATCGAACGGAAGATTTACGGCGTGTCCGCCGTCCTGTATGCCAATCGGGCCGTGCTGCAGGTCGTCCATGCCAACAAAAACTGGAGCACGGTGGTGCTCGGCACCACCGCGAACTTCCCCCACGTGCGCGACTGGCCCCTCGCGCAAGGATCGTTTTTCACCGAGTCCGACGACGCCGCGGCCGCCAAAGTCGCCGTCATCGGCAAAACCGCCGCGCACAATCTCTTCGAGCGCGGGGAAGATCTTCTCGGGGCCCAAATCCGGATCAAGAACGTTCCGTTGCGGGTCGTCGGCGTGCTGGCGCCCAAAGGTCAGACGCTGACGGGGCAAGACCAGGACGACATGATCGTCATTCCTTTTTCGACGGCGGAACGGCGCGTCTTGGGCACGCAATTCCTGGGATCGGTGGGTATCATCATCGTCGGGGCGGAACGGCGGGGCGCGTTGCCGGCCGTCGTGCAGGACATCCGGTCGCTCCTGCGGGCGCGGCACCGGCTTCAACCGGCGGAGGAGGATGACTTCACCATCCGCACGATGGAAGACCTGGCGAAGACGATGGCGGGCGCGAGCCGGACGATGTTGATGATGCTCCTGAGCATCGCCTCCATCTCGCTGGTGGTCGGCGGCATCGGCATCATGAATATTCTGCTCGTGTCGGTGACGGAGCGTACGAAGGAAATCGGCCTGCGCATGGCGGTCGGCGCCAAACGCCGGCACATCCTGCTTCAATTCCTCATTGAGTCCGTCATCCTGAGCACGATCGGGGGGTTCATCGGAGTCGTGGCGGGCATCGCGGGAGCCCAGGTGCTGACGGCGATCGCCGGATGGCCCACCATCATTTCCCCGCAGGCCGTCATGGTGGCGTTCGTCTTTTCGCTGGCCGTGGGCGTCTTTTTCGGTCTGTACCCGGCCAATCGCGCGTCACACCTCAATCCGATCGAGGCGCTGCATTATGAATGATCATCTCCTCTCATCCGTCATTCAGCCACCCCTTGGTCCGTAGCAGCGCAAAAATCCGATCCGCGGCCTCCTTGGCGGGCGTGGCGGCGCTGTCTATCCGAAGGTCCGGCGTGTCCGGCGGTTCGTATGGAGTTTGGAGCCCCGGCACGGTGGCGGTCCGGCCTTCGCGGCCCTTGGCGTACGTGCCTTTTTTGTCGCGAGCCATGCAGACCTCCAGCGGACACTCCACGGCGATCTCCATGAATCGAGCGATCATCCCGCGGCCAAGGTCGCGATACGCGCGGCGGGTGGCCGTGGCGTCGAAGATCACCGTCACGCCGTGCGCCACGAGCCGTGCGCCGGTGAACGCCAGCGCTCGATAAAACAGATCCCGTTCTTCCTGGGAATAGGTGGGGGCCGGGGTCAGCGCGCGCCGCACTTCGTCCGATTCCAGCAACTCCACCGAGAGACCGATCGCTTCCAATCGCGGCCGGAGCTCGGCGGCGATGCTGCTCTTTCCCGAGGCCGGCAACCCGGTGAGCCACACGGCGAAGGCGCGGGACTCGGACGGCATCCTCACTCTCCACAGTAGCGATTCACCGCGGCAGGGTCGAACCGCGGCACATCAAGCACGTTTTCGATGAACCGGAAAATCTTCCGGCGGACGTCGAGCGACAGGTCGGGGTACCAGAGCGGGCTTGCGACCACCAGCCCTCGGAAGGCAAAGAAGGGAGCGGCCGTCTCGAGGACTTGCGCATCCCGGCTGCGTTTGAGATACGTGTCCCAGAAGGTCCGCAGCAACACCTCGAAGGCCCCCTGCAACCGTCCCGACCGCTGCAGCGAGAACAACAGGTAATTCATCGTCAGGGAAGTGACGTCGTCGGCCGGCTCTCCCCATTCTCCTCGTGAACGATCCAGCAGCGAAAAGTCCACGCCCCGGCGAAAGAGGATGTTCCAAGGATGGAAATCACCGTGCACCTGCGACAAGCGATGTGTACAGTCCCGCAAGCGCCAGCGCCACTGGTTGCAGGCCTCCTCGATGGACCGCAGCAGATCTGCCGTGATGAAGTGATACCGATCCGGATAACTGTCCGTGAGTCCCATGATGCATTCACCATGGCCGATCAGCTCCCGCAGCCGCCGCCTATACAATGGAGGATCGCGGCGCTTCACCCGGTGAATCGTCGCAAGATACTCCGCCAATGAGCGGACGCGTTGACGATCCAGGTCACGGAGCCGGGCTCCCTCGCCCAGCCGTTCGAGATCCACGTTGTAAGTCGTCCCGTCCTGCCATTCCGTCAGGACAAAAAACTCTTCCGCCTCGGCCACGGATTTCAGCGACCGTTCCTTTGTAAAGATCCCGACGTCCAGGGCTTTGACGTGTCTTGGAAGCCGCGCGTAGGAATCATAATCCCAGAGCATAGCCTGGGCGCGATCCGCCATATGCTCATGTCCGAACGGGCCGGGACTCATCGTCCCGAGCACGGCCCGCTTGATTGTTCCTTGAATCTTATAGGTGACGGCGATGGGAGCGCCGTAGCCGTATCGCTTGCTGCCTTTCTTGACCGATGGCTTCCCGATCGGTCCGAACGCCACTACCTCCGCGGAAGGACCGAAGCGGCTGTGAAAGTAACGCTGGAGCTCCGCGCGTCGCAATACCGGCATATCGAGCGGTCAACCAGGCAATTTGCATTCCCCTGCCGCGAGAGGGCCAACGCCCTCCCGGAAGCGGCGTACCGGTGTCCCTGCCGATTTGCTCCCCGAGAACCTGGAAATAAATGGTGCATAGCTCTTCACCAGTCATTTGCCCAGTGAGGAATTTTGCGCCAGGTTTCGGGCTTGTCATGGTCCGGTCCTGTGTCCGACCGGCCAAATTGCGCAGGATGCTTCTCCATTCGAGGCCTATCTCCACCGCAACGACAAGGGCATAGCCCTTGCTGAGTCTTTTGTGTAGGAGAACCCAATAAATTCACGGAGAAGACTCAAGGAGGCAGCGAATGAACCTGCGCATCGATAGCCGGAACGTCGCGATGACCCCGCGGTGGAAAAATGAAATCGAGGCCCGAATGGAGGACCTGCAACGCGGCCATGACGACATCACCCACGGACGCGTGACGTTGACGAAGAATCGGCATCATAAGAAGGCGGCCCTGGTCGCGGAAGCCGTCGTCGTCGTCACCATGCCGGGACGCCATACCATCACGTCGCGCAAGGAGGATAAGACCTTCGAGGAAGCCATCCGGGACGCTTTCGACGCCGTCGCGATCCAACTTCGCGAGTATCGGGAGAAACGGGGTAGCACGGAAATCCGTACGGAGCCCGTTCCGCCTCTCCGAGGCGTGATCAGCAAGGTGTTCCCCAGGAAAGGCTACGGCTTCATCCTTCAAGAGGGAGGGGGCGAAGTGTACTTCCACAAGAACGCGCTTCAGGGCTTGACGTTTTCGGATCTCGAAGACGGCACGGAAGTGGTGTTCAACGTGGAGCCGGGCGAGAAGGGTCCCCAGGCGACCACGGTTCACCGGACTCCGGCGATTCAGGTCTAGCGGAGATAGGCGTGTCGGACAACTACAAGCTGCCCGCTTCCATGCTTTCCCCGACCGTCGAGGTCGACCGCCTCGGATTCACGGATACCAGCGAGATCGAACCGCTCGATGAGACGATCGGGCAGGAACGTGCCGTCGAGGCGCTTCAATTCGGCCTGCAAATCAAGAGTTCCGGGTTCAACATCTACGTCTCCGGCCCTATCGGAACCGGGAAAGGAACGCTGGTCCGCCAGATGGTGAAACGTTTGGCCCTGATGGCCCCCGCGCCGCCCGATTGGTGCTACGTGAATAACTTTCAGGACTCGTCGCGGCCGACGTGCCTGTCGTTTCCAGCCGGGCAAGGCAGGGCGTTTCAACGCGAAATGGCCAATCTGGTCCAGAGCCTCCGTCGCGACGTTCCTTCCGCGTTCGAGGGCAAGCAATACCTCGATGCCAAGGCCAAGTTGGTCGAGGAAACAGAATCGAAAAAAAAGGCGTTGTTCCATGAACTGACCCGGTTTTGCCAGGAGCGGGGCTTCGGATTCGAAGAAACCCCCATCGGCTTCGGCCTGGTCCCGCTGAAGAAGGATCGTCCGATGACCGACGAGGAGATGGAGCACCTGACCGATGAAGAACAAAAAGATCTGACGGGCCGACGTAAGGCCCTGGAGAGCGAAATTCGGGAGTTCCGTGTCCGGATACATGCGCTGGAGAAGGAAGCCGAACATCGCCTGCTCCATTTGGACCGCGAAGTCGTCGCGAACGTCATGCACGGCCGATTCGAAACTTTCAGGCGCGCCTACCAGGAGCTCCCGGCGGTCACCGCGTATCTGGATCGCGTGCACCAGGACATCGTGTCCAGCTACAAGGACTTTCTCCCGCGGGAAAAGCCGCCCCTGCCGATCCCCGGCCTGGAATTGCCGGGCCGGATGCCTGATCTCACCCGCTACCAGGTGAACCTGATCGTCGAACACAGCGCCGGCGGCGGGGCTCCGGTCGTGGACGAATCCCATCCGACCTACACCAACCTGATCGGAAAGATTGAACGGAAGGCCCATCTCGGCGTCATGTACACGGATTTCACCGAAATCAAGGCCGGATCCTTGCTGCTGGCCAGCGGCGGGTATTTGATCTTGAATGCCTTGGACATTCTCCGGCAGCCCTTCTCCTGGGACGCCCTCAAGCGCGCCATCAAGACGCGGGAAGTCAAAATCGAGGACCCCGGCGAGTTTTATGGTTTCTCTACAGCCGGGTTGAAGCCGGAACCGATTCCCACCGAGGTCAAGGTCATCCTGCTGGGTCCGCCTGTGATTTACCATCTGCTGCAATCCTACGAAGAAGACTTCCCTAAGATTTTCAAGGTCAAAGCGGACTTTGACGTCGACGTGGAACGCACCGACCGGCAGGATCGGCAATACGCCCGCTTCGTCGCGCGACTGTGCCGCGACGAACATCTGCCGCATCTGACGGCCGACGGAGTGGCGGAGGTGATCCGACAGGGATTCCGCCTGGCCGACCGCCACGATCGACTTTCGCTCCGGTTCAGCCTCATCAGCGACCTGGTGCGCGAAGCGGCCTATTGGGCGCAGCGTGAAGGGCGGACGGCGGCGACGCGCGCGGACGTCGAAGCCGCCGTCGCGCACAAGCGGTATCGATCCAATCTGCCCGAGCAATGGATCCAGGACGAAATCCGGGAAGGCACGTTGATGGTCGATCTCGACGGGGAGGTCATCGGACAGGTCAACGGTCTGTCGATCTATCAACTCGGGGACTATGCCTTCGGGCGCCCCTGCCGCATCACGGCGCGGACGTTCGTCGGGACCAAAGGCGTGATCGACGTTCAACGCGAGGCCGAGTTGGCAGGGCACATACACAGCAAAGGCGTCATGATCCTGGCCGGGTTCTTGGCCGGAAAATTCGCCGGCGCCCATCCGTTCGCGCTCAGCGCCTCGCTCACGTTCGAGCAGACCTATTCGGAGGTGGAAGGAGACAGCGCGGCGGTGGCGGAAATCGCAGCCATTCTGTCGTGCCTTGCCGATATCCCGATCCGTCAAAGCTTGGCCGTCACCGGATCCGTCAACCAACTGGGAGAAGTCCAGCCGATCGGCGGGGTGAACGAAAAGATCGAGGGATTCTTCGATGCCTGTCGCAAGCGCGGCCTGACCGGAAAGCAGGGCGTCATCATCCCTTCCCGCAATACCAAACATCTGGCATTGCGCCGCGACGTCGTCGAAGCGGTCGAAACAGGACTGTTCGCCGTCTACGGGGTGGGTATGGTCGAGGAGGCTCTCGAACTGCTGACCGGGATTCCCGCCGGGGAGCGTGGGGCAGACGGGGAATTTCCGGAAGGCACGCTGTACCATCGGGTTTCCCGTCGTCTCAGCGAAATGGCGCAGTGTGCCGCCGAATGGGCCGAAACGAAACAACTGAGGAAATAGGGATCGCGAGGTGGACCATGCCGATGTACGATTACAAATGCCTGGATTGCGGCAAGGAGTCCCTGATCATCTTGACGATCAAGCAGCGCGACGCGGGAGAAGCCAAGTGTCCCGCCTGTGGGAGCAAGAACGTGAAACAGATTTACACCCCTTTTACCGCTCACACGACGAAAAAGAGCTAGGTGTTCTGTGCCGGGAGATGTGCACAGACTCGAACCCGGCGACGGCCTGTTGATCGTCGACATCCAGAAAGACTTTCTGCCTGGAGGCGCTCTCGGCATCCACGGGGGAGACGCCATTCTTCCGGCTATCCGGGAATATCTCAGCCGGTTTGAGCGCCGTGGCTTGCCCATATTTCTCAGCCGCGACTGGCATCCGGAGAACCATTGTTCGTTCCAGGAGCAAGGAGGACCCTGGCCCCGGCATTGTGTGGCCGGCTCGCCCGGTTCGCTGCCCCCGCCCGATTTTCGTCCCCCGACGGGCGCCAAGCTGATCTTCAAGGCAACGACGCGCGACAAAGAGGCCTATTCGGCGTTCGAAGGCACACGGCTGGATGAAGAGCTACGCGCCGCCAAGGTCCGACGTCTTTTCATCGGAGGCCTGGCCACGGATTATTGCGTCGTGAATACGGTCAAGGACGCCCGCGCCCGCGGCTACGACGTCGTCCTGCTGCAGGACGCGATTTGCGGGGTGGACGTCCAGCCGGGCGACAGTCGTCGGGCCATCGATACCATACTCGGGCTAGGCGCGCTGCCGCTCAGTCTGGAGCGACTTGCTGCATGATCTCTCCCGTGAGCGCCCTCCTCACCGATTTGTATCAGCTGACGATGGTGCAAGCGTATCTCGAGCATCGCATGCAGGAGACGGCGGTGTTCGAGTTCTTCGTGCGCCGCCTTCCGAGCGGGCGGTCCTTTTTGATGGCAGCCGGTCTCGAACAAGTGCTGGACTATCTTGAGTCGTTGCGGCTGAACGACGACGAGATGGAATGGTTGGCGGGGACGGGGCACTTCTCAAAGTCTTTTTTGGATTATGCGGCCCGGCTTCGCTTCACGGGGGACGTGCACGCGATGCCGGAAGGAACCCTCGTCTTTCCCAACGAGCCCCTCCTGCGGGTGACGGCTCCCCTTCCCGAGGCGCAGCTCGTCGAAACCCGGGTCATGAATCTTCTCAACTTCCAAACGATGGTCGCGTCCAAAGCCGCGCGATGCGTCCTGGCCGCGAAGGGCAAGCCGCTGATAGATTTCGGACTCCGGCGAGCGCATGGCGCCGAAGCCGGTCTGCTCGCGGCCCGGGCGAGTTATCTGGCCGGGTTCTCCGGCACGGCCACCGTGCTGGCGGGCATGCGGTACGGCATCCCGCTGTATGGAACGATGGCCCATTCGTTCGTCCAGGCCCATGACGAAGAGCGCGCGGCATTCGAGCATTTCGCGGAATCCCATCCAGGCAATGTATTCTTGCTGATCGATACCTATGATACGGAGGAAGCGGCCCGCAAAGTCGTCGGCCTCGCTCCACGTCTCTCGGCAGGAGGATGGCCTGTGAAGGGCGTGCGGTTGGACAGCGGCAATTTGGCCGACCATGCGCGCAAGGTGCGCACCATACTGGATGAGGGAGGGTTATCGGACGCGCAAATTTTAGTCAGCGGCAATTTGGACGAACATCGGGTGCAGGAACTCGTGGAGAGTGGGGCGCCGATCGACAGTTATGCAATCGGCACCGCGATGACGACCTCCGCCGATGCGCCGTCCTTGGACTGCGCCTACAAACTCCAAGAGTACGCAGGCCGGGCCCGTCGAAAACGGTCCGAGGGAAAGGCGACCTGGCCCGGCCCTAAACAGGTGTATCGATCCTACGACTCGGGCGGCGCGCTGGCCGCCGACTTGGTGGCCGTGTCGGATGAAGAGGCGTCCGGCCACGCGCTGCTCCAGCCCGTCATGAAAGCCGGAAAGCGAGTGCAGCCGTCGCCTCCCCTCGACTCTCTCCGGCGAGAGGCACAGACCAACCTGGAAAGCCTCCCGCTGCCGTTACGGCATCTCGACGCACCGTCCCTGTTTGAGGCCCGGATCTCCGATCGACTCCGCGCACTGGCAAGCCTGGTGGACCGCCTCGGTGGAGCGTGAGCCGGATCTATTTTGCCGGAGCCGCGGAAGCGCGGACGTCGAGCACTTTGACGTCAAAGAACAACGTCTTGCCGGCCAGCGGGTGGTTGAAGTCCAGCACGACGGTGTCCGCCTTCACTTCCTTCACCCTGGGGAAGACGGCCTGGCCATCTGGCGCGGTACCCTGCAGTTGAGCTCCAACCTTCTGGGCTTCCTGCGGAATCACCGATTTCTTTACTTCCTGAATGCTCTTCGGATCCACCGTCCCATAGCCCTCCTCGGGCTTGACGGTCACGTGTTTCTTTTCTCCCACCGCCATGCCCTCCAACGCCTTTTCCAATCCCGGGATGATTTCATGAGACCCGTGCGTGTACATCAGGGGCTCTTTCCCGACGTTGGATTCCACCACTTTCTTGTCTTCGAGTTGCAGCGTGTATTCGAGGGACACCTGCTTGCCGGGGACGACGGTCATTTTGGATTCTCCTTTCGATGGTTCAGCTTGGACGATAGAGAAGCCGAGCATCACAGCCAGCGCTGCAATGGACCATGCCAATCCAGGGGAGCGAAGCGGGTTCATAACGTCAAGCCTCCGTATGAGTGGGTGGATATCCGCACCCTACCATACGCAAGCTCCAGGAGGCTACGACGGGAGCACCGGGAAATACCCCGGTCCCGAGCAGGCATGAGGCAATTCACCGGCGGGAACGGCGGGACGCGGGAAGATTCCCTTGCCAAAAGCGAAATGGGCCTGAATCAAGATGGACGAATTTTGATCGCGGGTAATAACCGACCCCGCCGTACCGCAACCGAAGGGCGGCATCCCGCACGACGCGCGGATGCACACCTGGAATGCTGATGTCGATCGCCTGTCCCTCGACATGGAGACTATGCTTGGCCGCCCGCTTTCCTGACCGAACCAGAAGCGCGTTATATTCCGGGGAGCGATAGCCGGAAACGACTTGGATCTCGCGGTTGCCCCCGACCGCGGTCTGCACCAGGTTGACGTAATCCAACACCCGCACGTCGATCGTCGCCACTTCGTTGGTATGGTGGCAACGGAGAATATGATTGATTTCGTCGAGCGCTTCGTAGTCGTAGGTGCCCGCGCCGTCCCGATACGTGATCGCGAGCCGCTCGTCCGTGTGCAAGTTGTACAGCCTCAGACGGCCCTCCGGGAGCGGCTGCGCCGAGGCAAAAGG
>JBDZUK010000078.1:0-12419 GCA_040255165.1 Nitrospiraceae bacterium
GTCTATCTCGTTGGAAGAGCAAGACGTGAGGTTCCGTTGTCGGTGTCGAATCCGACCATCAGTTCTCAGCTCTTCATCTGAGCGAGAGAAGCATTGAACATTGATCATTGTGCATTGAGCATGGAAGACACGCTTCACGAGCGACGATTCTTATTTCCCCGACAAACTGATCCACCTGAACGTGCGCTGGGATTTCTTGCGCGAGAGGGCCAGGAGCACGGTGAGCCAGATGGCGCCAAGGGCGATCAGGCGGGCGCCGCCGTCGCAGACGATCCGCTCTCCGTGTGGAAGGAAGCAGGGAAGGAAATCGAACCCCGTGACGACGATTGCTGCCATAGACACGACGCGTACATCCTCTGCCGTGGACCACAAGGCGATCCACACGACGGGAATGACATAGAGCGCTGTCCATAACGGAGTAGTCGACAGGACGTCGAGGAGCGCCACGCAGCCTGCAAAGACGAAGGCCGAAAGGATCGTCAGCGGTCTGGTCTTGGTCCCGTTCACGTGGAGGCAGGTTGGTTGGAGGGCGACGCGCTATGAGCTGTCGTCGCGGGCGGATCGTGATGAAGAGCCCGTGTAACGTATCGCGGTCCCTTTGAGGGAATTGATCCTGATCTCATACGGTTGGGCCATGTATCCGTACGAGCCGTACCCGAGGCCGCCATACCCCACGTCGCCGTAGCCCCAGGGATCCGGTCCATAATAAGGGTCATAATAGCCCCAGGGCCTATAGACCCGTCTATAGGTGACGCCCTCTTTTACATGTTCTTGTCCCGTTGAAAACACCACCGCGTCGGCTCCCAGTTCGGCGGCCCGTTCCAAGATTTTCTTTTGGAGTTTCTCGAAGTCGACCGAATCGCCCCGCGCCGTCAAGTCGGCAATCTCCTCGAACCCGTCTGCCGGCAACTTGGCGAGCGGCCTTACCTGCGATGGCTCTTTCGGCGGGTGCTTGTCGAGCGTCAGCCGGATCGTGTCGACCTTCACGGTCGTGCAACTTGCCAGCGCGATGCAGGCCACGCACGGGAGTGCATGCCTCCACAGGGTCTGCCCTATCATCCGGGACGTGCTCATCGTGTTCATGGTTCACCGCAGATGGCGCTTAATCAACTCGCCTTCCACTTTGATCCGGTCGCGCTCGAAGGCGTATCGCTGTTGACGCAAATCCTCCAACTGCTTTCCGTACTCTGCCTCGTGCGCCGTCCATCGGTCCGTCAAGCGATCGCTTCCGCCTTGCTTCGCCTGACGCAAGAGGTCTCTGGCGAATCGGAGATGATCTCGTTGGAGCACCCACTGTTGGCGCCGGAGCTGCCAAGCCGAGCGATCCAAGGTCTCCAGCTCGCGAAGCATCTGATCGTCGGCCGGATCGCTTTGCACGTCGGCCATTCGCCGGTCGAGTCCCTCGATGCTGGCCGTCAGCCGGCCGATGCCTTCTTCGAGACGTTCCATCAGCTCCGCTTCCGGTGAAAGATTGACCGGCCGCGCGGCTTCCGTTGCGCACCCAGCCGCAGCCAGCAGACAGGCGGCCGAGGCCCAGATGTAGATGTGATGCATCATCGCTGCGCTCCCATATTATAGGTGGGATTATGCCCTAACTTTATAGCCACGTTCTGAGTGGGCGTATCACGTGCGTCGCCCGTAGCCCAACGGACAAAACCTTCACGTGAAGCAGGAAAATGTCGAGCGCCCTCACGTCGTTCGGGGTTTGACGTTCGAAGTTCGACGTGAAGATTATTGAAGACAGCAATTGGCCATCATCCCCTCTAACAGGGAACTTCGAAGGCCGAACTCATTAATGTGCTTCACGAACGACGGGTGATTCTGGTCTATCTGGTTGGTTGTTTGTCTGGATTGTGCGCGGTTTCACGAGATACGCTTCACGCGTCACGAGCGACGATCTTTCATGCCATCAGCTCCGTATTGTCATTTGCTCTCCGGCTGTTCCGTGGCGATTTTGCCGCCGGTCTCTCCGGAACCTCGGTAGAATTGCTCCAGTCGGTCGCTGACCTGTCCTTGCGCGGTGGGCTCGTCCATCTGTCCGCGCCGCAGACGTTCTTCCAGCAACTCACGCGATGACGGGGCCTGACCGGGCCTGTAGGAGGGGCTTTGTTTGGCGTCAGGGGGATCGACCTTGGGCTTGGCCGGCTTTGGCGCGTCCTGGCGTGTCCCTTGACGGGGTTCCGATTTCGAAGCAGCGGCCTCCGATTGCGTCGCTCCGGCGCTCAACGTCAGCGCGGTGCTGATGAGGATCAGCGCGATGACCGCGTACATGGCACGCCTCTTTGCTCCGGCGTATGCAGCGTAGGTACCTGTCCTTCATTTTCAATCGATCCATTGTCCCAACGCAAGCATGATAGTTTCGTGGATGGCCAGCACTTGGCTTTTGCATACGAAGGCCACGGCCCCCGCGGTCCTCATGGCGTTGTATAGGGGAGGGGCGAAGTGCCCGCTGATGCCGATAACCAGCGTCCGAGGACACTCCTTCTTGATGCGGCGAGTCGCTTCAATCCCATCCAAATAGGGCAGCGCAATATCCATGAGAATGACGTCCGGCTGATGGATGGTTGCCAACGCCACGGCTTCCCTCCCGTCACCGGCCTGGCCCACGATTGTGGTGTCCGGATAGCTCTCGAGGAGATCCTGCAACAACTGACGGGTCCATTCGTCGTCATCCACGAGAAGAACCCGCCATGGTAACGCAGGGGAGACCTCTGAGTAGACGGAGTGCTCGGAGTGCTCCTTTGGGACAACGGCGCTTTCTGCGAACATAATGACCTCTCTTCCGTAGGCTACATGGTTGTTTTTCTTGGGATGTCTTTATATTAAAGAGGGGTCGGGGAACGCCGTGCCTAGGAAAATCCCGAGTCCAGCCATGGAATAGAATCGAGAAGGCTCCGGTGAAAGAACGGAGGACAGACGGCACGTACAGCTCGGTTCCCGCGGCGGCAGAAAAAGCCGTGGTCTGTTGCGTATGCCGCGCGACGGCAGCGCGGCGATTTCTCACGGTGGAGACGCAGCCCTATTGGCGCTGCAACGCCTGCGAGGCGACCTTTCTCGACCCGGCGCACAGGCCTGGGCGTACCACCGAGCACGCGCACTACCGCCTTCACAGGAACGATCAGTACGACTTGCGCTATCGGCGGTTTCTGTCGAAACTCGCCGTCCCCCTGCTCGAGCGGATCGGACCGGCCCGGCGCGGCCTCGACTATGGCTGTGGTCCTGGGCCCGCCCTCGCCGCCATGCTGCGCGAGGCCGGTCATCAGGTGGATCTGTTCGATCCGTTATTCTCGCCCGATCCGACGCCGCTGAAGCGGACCTACGACTTCATCATCTGCAGCGAAGTGGCCGAGCATTTCCATCGGCCGGCCGACGAATTCGACCTCCTGAACACGCTGCTGCGGGCGGGCGGTTGGCTTGGGATCATGACATGCTTCCAAACCGATGACGCCCGGTTTGCCGACTGGCACTACCGGCGCGATCCGACGCACGTCGTGTTCTATCGTGAAGCGACCTTCCGCCGTCTTGCGGTATTGCGGGGCTGGCACTGCGAGATTCCGGTCAAGGACGTGGCGTTGATGCGGAAGCCCACGGAGAACCCTTAGAGGCAAGAAGACCGCCCGCTGCCACCGTTCAACCTGTCCCTCGCCGCCTTACATTCCGTCATGACGCAATCGGTGAGCATTCGGTAAGACGGCGCTCCCCGGTGCCGTCTCGTTGACTCCTTCGCGGCCGTGGCGATAGCCTACCGCTCTTATTCATTCGGAGGATGTTCTTATGGAAGTGATATTCAGGCCGGGCACAACGGCTGACGCCCGGGATTGCGGCGCGATCTGCTACGAGGCGTTCAAGACCATTGCACAGCAGCACAACTTTCCGCCGGACTTTCCGTCGGTCGACATGGCCGTGGGCCTGCTCGGCATGGTGCTGTCGCGCGGGGACATCTATTCGGTCGTTGCGGAGCGTGACGGCTGCGTGGTGGGCAGCAACTTCCTTTGGGAGGGCGACAGCATCGCCGGCGTGGGTCCGATTACGGTCCATCCGGCATCCCAGAACGGCTCGATCGGTCGCCGGTTAATGGAGCGGGTGTTGGAGCGGGCGCAGAGCCGGCGGTTCGTCGGAGTGCGGCTGGTCCAGGCGGCGTATCATAATCGGTCGCTGTCCATGTACACGAAGCTGGGGTTCGATGCCCGCGAACCGCTGTCGGTCCTGCAGGGGCCGGCACTTAATCTGGAGGTTCCCGGGTACACGGTGCGGCCGGCAACGACCGAAGACCTCGAGGCGTGCAACCGACTCTGCCTGAGCGTGCACGGGCACGATCGCGGCCGGGAACTTGCCGATGCGATCGCACAAGGCACCGCGCGGGTGGTGGAGCGAGCAGGCCGTGTAACCGGCTATGCCACGAATATTGGGTACCTGGGCCATGCCGTGGGCCGGTCGAATGAAGAACTCAAAGCGCTGATCGGCGCCGCGCCCGGGTTTTTCGGTCCGGGTTTCCTGCTGCCGACGCGGAACGCGGACTTGTTTCGCTGGTGCTTGGACCAAGGTTTTCGCGTGGTCTATCCGATGACGCTCATGAGCCGGGGCCTCTATCAGAAACCGACCGGAGCCTTTCTCCCGTCGGTCTTGTTCTAGAACGGCGTCAAAACGCGTATCCGATTTCCATGATGTGCATGTCCACGCCGAGGCTTGTGGGGCCGTATGTCCCCGCGTCGGAAAAGTGCTGGAAGCGATAGCCCGCGTGAAGGCCGGTGAAGGGACTGAAGGCGACCCCGGTGGTCCCCACGATCTGGACCGGTCCGCCGAAATTTTGCACGCCGAACTGATAGCCGCTGAAGAACCCGAGGCCGATCCCGAAGTCGATCGACATCCGTCCGTTCAACGCGGTAGCCGCGATGGCCGGCACCAAAGTCCCCATAAAGCTTGAGGAGCCGGCCGCCGTCAACTGGCCGCCGCTGCCGATCAGTCTGGTTTCCACGCCATAGGCAGAGTCGCGGGGCTTCCATCCCCACGGAAGTCTCAACAACGCTGCGACGTCGTACAGCTGAAAGTTTTCCTTCTGCTCTTCGCCCAGCGGAGAGTTGCCTCCGACGCCGTATCGGGGACCGACCCACAACAGCTTCATGGCTTGCGGCACGTCGGTCCCGGGCACGGCATCTCCCTCGAATTCTGGGACGGTCAAGATCACGGCGTGAGGCATGACGGCTGTCTCACCCAGAACGGACTTGCCGTCCAATGCGGTTCGGACCGGAGGCGCATCTTGTGCCCGGCATCGCTTCGGCGGCAGTGCCGTGAAAACGAGACTCAGAGCTAGGCATAGGAAAACCGGGAGGCGCGCGGTGTTCATAATGTGTACAGGTGCGATTCCGGGATGGTGAAGGTCTGCAGGGAACTTGCCTCGCCTCAAGCTGAAACCGGGCAAGAAATTCGCAGTGGGGTGAGGAGCTTAGCCCGGACGGGTGCCAAATTTCAGAAAAGCGCTCCGGAAAGTAGTCCAAGAATGTCCGGGCACGGTGTTCGACCATACAAAGCGGAACGAGTGATCGAGGGAGGGCCATGAGCGGTCGTGGACAATAAGTCAATTTGATTAGACGCCCGGTGGTTGGCTCTTTATCATCGGCTCTTGCCGCCTGTGCATGAAGCTGACATGGAGGAGAGAAAAATCATGACATTGATCGCACGCTTTACGCTCGTCATCCTCGTCCTGATCGGCGCGTTGGTCGCCAACAATGCTGCTGTGGATGCGCAAGGGCGAAAGGAGGCTGCCTTGTCGGCATTGGACCGCCCGCCGCATGTCCCCGGCCAGGTGCTGGTGCAGTTCCGCTACGGGGTGTCCGAAGAAACGAAAGAGGCCATCCGGCGCCGGGTCGATGCCCATGTGGAGGAAGTTGTGGTGGCCCAAGAACGGCGATCCGACTCGAAGGGTGATTTGGAATTGTGGAACTTGCCGCCGGGCCTGGCAGTGGCCCAAGCGGTACGGGAGCTCGAGCGCGACCCGGCAATCGAATTCGTCGAGCCGAACTGGATTTACCACCATCAATCCTCCTCGAACGATCCCTATTACACCAGCGGATCTCTGTGGGGCATGTACGGCGACGGCACGACTCCGAGCAACCCCTACGGAAGCCAAGGAGGCGAGGCGTGGGAAAATTTGAACAAGACGAACTGCTCGAGCGTCTACGTCGGCATCATTGATGAAGGAGTGATGTTCAATCACGAGGATTTGGCCGGCAACGTGTGGATCAACCCCTACGATCCAATCGACGGGGTCGATAACGACGGCAATGGATTGATCGACGACGTTCGCGGCTGGGATTTTGCGGGCAACGACAACACGATCTATGACGGCTCGATCGACGATCACGGCACGCATGTGGCGGGAACGGTTGCGGCCCGAGGCGGAAACGGGAAGGGGGTCGCCGGGGTGTGTTGGCACGTTCAATTGATCCCCGCCAAGTTTCTCGGCCGGCACGGTGGGACGACCGCGAATGCGATCAAGGCAGTGAATTACCTCACCGACCTCAAAACCCGGCACGGATTGAATATTGTGGCGAGCAACAATTCATGGGGCGGAGGGGGGTATTCCACGGCGTTGTTCAATGCGATTGAAACCGCCGGCCTCGCGAATATTCTGTTCATTGCGGCCGCGGGCAACTCGGGAGTGAACGTGGATTCGTCTCCGATGTATCCGGCGAGCTATACCAATGCCAACGTGATTTCAGTCGCGGCCCTTGATCAGGCGGGAAATTTGGCGAGCTGGTCCAATTACGGGTCGAGCAGCGTCGATGTGGGGGCGCCCGGCGTGAGCGTCTGGTCAACCGTGCCCAACAAGAAAAATAACTCCACGTACGGCTCGTATAGCGGCACGTCGATGGCGACGCCGCATGTGACAGGAGCGGCGGCGCTGTATGCCGCCTCTCATCCGGGCACGACGGGAGCCGCCATCAAGCAGGCCATTCTGTCGACTGCCGTTCCGACGGGATCGCTCTCCGGCAAGACGGTCACCGGCGGCAGGCTGAATATCAGCGCGGCTTTGTGCTCGCCCTCGTGCCCTTGAAGAGGCGATGCCTGTGCGCGGCAGAGCGAGCGGAGACGAACGACGGCAGGAGAGCTATCTCACCGGTTGTTTGCTCATCAGCACGTTGGCCACGAGCAGCGAGAGCGCGCTCCCCAGAAAGAAGAATCCGCTCAGGGCGCCCGTGATCCCATTCGTAGATCCCGGCGAGGGACTCCCGAGCTGCAAGGCGAGGAAGCTCACGCCCAGCACTCCCAGAACGCCGGTGTAGACCGCCATGGCGTTCCTGGGCCATCCCATGTGGCAGCGGAACGTGGCGGAGACCGGCAGACTCAACAAGCCGAAGACGATCGCCGCGGATCCTGCCGTGGGGTTCGAGGTGAGGATCCACAGCAAGCCCGATAAGAGGGCCGCTCCCAGACAGGCGCCCAGGCAGTTGGAGGCGAACGTCTCTTCTTCGGAGAGCGCCAATCGCCCGAACCGGTCCAGGCGCAGCAGCAAGTTGAACAAGGAATCCGCCGTCCAAGTCAGCACCACAAAGATCAAATAGAGAACCATGACGGGAAGCGCAACGGGCGCCAATTCGGGCCGGCTCTTGAGGAGGCCGGTCACGGCCTTGTAAGCGAACCAGGCGCCGATCACGACGAGCCACTGTGTCCTGGTGCTGAGCCTGGACATCCAGAGGAAGTAGCGGAGCATGAGTCCGTAGACGACGTGCCGCGCCTTGAGCGCCTCGACGATGCCGAGCCTGGCCCATTCCATGTCCGGGTTGAGGCGAAGCGCTTCGCGGAAGTGGCCCAACGCGTCTTTGTGCCGGGCTGCATGCAGCAGCGCCCATCCTTGATTGGCGTGGCTGAGAGCGTTTTCCGGGTCCTTGGCCAGTGCCCCTTGCAGCGCGATCCCGGCCTCTTCCTTCCTTCCCAGTTTCACCAGGGCCATCGCGTGCAGATTTTTGCATTGGGCGTGCTCCGGGTCGAGCTCCAGCCCTCGCGTGGCCGCGTCCAGGGCTTGGCTCCACCGGCGCTGCTCGAGGTGAATGCCCGCCAACAGGCTGAAGTGATCCGCGTCGTAGGGGTCGAGCCGGATGGCCTCCCGAACACTCGCCTCGGCTTCGGCGAAGCGGTTTCTTCGAAGCAGGACCGAGCCCATCGCATAGTGAGGAAAGGCCAGGTCCGGTCCGTAGTGGACCGCCCGGCCGGCCTCGGCCGATGCTTCTTCATACTTGTCTTGGTAGCTCAAGCAGAGCGCGAGGAGCGCGTGCGCGACCGGGTCTTCGGGCTGCTGAACCAGCCGCGCGCGCAGCTCCTGCTCGGCCATGGCATATCGGCCTTGCTGCAGCAGGACGCCGGCGCGGTCGAGATGGGTATCCATCAGAGTTTCAGATAACGAAGGATGTCGTCGTAGATTCCGCCCTGATTCGAATACAGCGCATAGTTGCGCGCCGTCGAAAACCACTCCTTGGTCGAGGGCTTCACCGATTTTGCAGCGGCGACGAGGTCCTTCGTCGTGAGCGGTTTGGGGACTCCGTCTTTCATCGCCTCGCGCAGCTTCTGTTCGACCGCCGTGTCGATGATCGCCTTGAGGTCCGCGCCCGAGCAGTGCTCGGTCAGTCCGGCCAGTTTCCCATAGTCGAGATCGGACGCCGGTTTCTGCTTGCAGAGAATGCGCAGGATGCTGTCCCGCGCTTGGAGGTCCGGCGGCGGCACGAACAGGACGCGGTCGAAGCGGCCGGGCCGGCGAAAGGCCGAATCGAGATGCCAGGGCGCGTTGGTCGCGGCCAGCACGAGCACCCCCTCGTTGGAGTACTGAATCCCGTCGAGCTCCGACAGAAATTGGTTGATCAGATGCCGGCTCGCGCTGTGCCGCATGTCGCTTCTCGCCGCGCCCAACGCGTCCACCTCGTCGAAGAACAAGACGCAGGGCTTGTGCTCTCTCGCCTGCTGAAACAACTCGTGCAGGTTCTTCTCGCTCTGGCCGATCCACATGTCGAGCACGTCGCTGATGCCGACTGCGAGGAAATGCGCCTGCACCTCGCCCGCCGTCGCCCGCGCCAAATGGGTTTTCCCGCATCCGGGAGGGCCGTACATCAGGATGCCGCCGCCGATCGCTTTGCCGTATGCCGCATACATTTCCGGATGCGTCATCGGGCCGATGATCTTCATCCGGATCTCTTCCTTCACGTGATCCATCCCGCCGACGTCCTCGAAGGTTACCCGGGGCCGTTCGAAGTCGGGAGCGGACGCCGACTGATTGTCTCCGGTCGCCGCGCGGGCCCTGCCTTCCACCACTTCGGCCATGTCGGGGTCGGCGCCGACGCCCAGGTCGCGGGCCAGCTCGTCGTCGGCAAGGGACGGATCCGCGGCGATCGCCGCCTTGTACGCTTTGACGGCCTGCTCGATGGACCCGGCTCGGCGAAGCGCGGTGGCGTGAAGAAAATGCACGGAGGCGGGCTGGTTCGGTTTCGCGGCCACATCCTGGAGAATGGCCAAGGCCGGTTGGAGCTTGTTCTGCTGCAGAAGCGAGCGGGCGAGGCCGACTTTCAGTTCAGCATTGTCCGGGGACAGCCGCAGCGCCTGCAGGAACTCCCGCTCCGCTTCTTCGCCGTGGCCCTGCTCCAGCAACGCGTTCGCCAACAGTTCGCGAATCGGCACGTTGTCCGGGGACAGCCGAAGGGCTTCGCGCAGACCTCGCAGCTTGTCTTCAGAGTTGAGCATGGATGGGTTCCGTGCCGCCTGGAGAATCTGTGCGCCATCGTAGCAGAGCGGCCGCGTGCGTCAAGCACTACGTGGATGAGCGGAGAGCCCTTTCCCCGCGGCCGGACGTTGTCTATACTCGGCGGTCACCACCCGTGTGCGCCGATTGGTATGGGACACCAGGAGTACGTCTTTCATCGAGCCGAGGATCAAAAAGAGCTGGACCGGCTTCGTGTGATCGAACGGGAGCTCGATCCGGCGAGTCGGCGCCGGTTGCAGGCGACCGGACTGACCGCCGGCTGGTCCTGTTTGGAAGTCGGCCCCGGCGCCGGGTCGCTGCTGGACTGGATGAGCGAGGTGGTCGGTCCATCGGGACGGGTCTGCGCCGTGGAGCTGGCAACCAAATTTCTCTCCGCTCCGCGCCCCGATCATGTCGAAATTCGGCAAGGCGACATTCGCACGGCGCCGTTGGCCGACTCGTCGTTCGATCTCGTCCATGCTCGGTACGTGCTGATCCATCTTCCGGATTACGAGGTGGCATTGTCGAGGATGCTGACCTGCCTCAAGCCGGGCGGGTGGCTGGTGCTGGAAGAGCCTGACTTTTCCGCCTCGCGCGGCGTGGCGGGGAGCGCCGGCGATTTGGAATCCGTGGGCCGTGTCAATCTGGCCATCAAGACGATGTACGACAAGCTCGGCATGGATTACGCGCTGGGCCTCAAGCTGCCGGCGCTGCTGCAGGGGCGAGGCGTGAACGGGATGATCGTGGAGAACGAGGCGCCGCTGTCCGCAGGCGGGTCCGGCATGGCGACCATCATGAGATTGTCCGCCGTGCAGTTGCGCGACAAATATTTGGCCACCGGGTTGGTGACGACCCCGGACTTGGAATCCTATTGCCGTTTTGCCGAGGACCCGCGCAGTTGGGCCATCTATTACGCGACCGTGGCGGTGACCGGCAGGAAGATCGTCAATCCGGATGTCACCGAGAGCGAAAGGAAGGTTCGTTAGATGAGGCCCGCCGCATCAATCATGATGCGGCGGGCCTTTCCTTTTGTCACCCTAGATCGCGCGGTGCTTTGTCCTTAATGGCGGACCAGTTGGCGTCCGCTTTTTTGATATGGCCGGGAATGTCCTTTTCCCATTTTGCCTGAATGTCCTTGTCGAGGTTCAAGTACAGCTTGCCGTCGACGATCTTCCATACCTCAGGATCCGCCACGAACTTCTTCCCCAGGGCCGCGCCGTAGGCGCAGTAGCCGCCGTAGGCTGGTAGATATCGTTGCGGGTTCCTCGTGAACATCTTCTTGTGCTCTTCATTGGCAAAGGCATAGGTCACGCCGTCGTGTACGGTCACGTAATACCCGGACCCCCTTGTCGGCTTGGCCTCGGTGAAATACGCCACCGGGTCGTACCCGCTGAGCCCCGGCGTACTGTAGGTGACGTCTCCGGCCTGTGCCGCTCCTGCGGCAAGGCCGAAGGCCAGCATGATGCTTGCGATGACGAACCTGCTCAAGACTG
This sequence comes from Nitrospiraceae bacterium, assembly GCA_040255165.1. Taxonomy (GTDB): domain Bacteria; phylum Nitrospirota; class Nitrospiria; order Nitrospirales; family Nitrospiraceae; genus JBDZUK01. The sequence continues at coordinate 11,218 of JBDZUK010000078.1, forward strand.
TCATGGCCTCTCCTCCTTTGAAATGGTGAGAATAACCGACGCTTCACCCACTGGAGCAGCAAGGATCCCTGCTGCTTGCTTGTCGCTGAAGGTCCGGTGTTGTTACACGGGGAAGAAAAAAATAGTTCCGGTGTCCCGGGGAGAGAAGCAAGGGGGCTAGGTTTCGGAAGAATCCAACGCACGCCGTATCCGCTCTTTGGCCTCGGCCGAGAGGCAAGGCTTCTGCGGACGGTCCGCCTCGACCAGCTTTGCGCCGTCTTTTCTCAGCACCTTGTGGAGAAGCTCGAGTTGGCGTTTGTACTGTGTGCAGAGCACGCACATCCGCAGGTGAAGGTACATGCGGATCCGTACGTGAAGCGGAAGCGTACGGTCCAGTGAATCGGAGAGCAGCCGCGCCATGTGCCGGCAGGTCGGAAGCATTCTGGAGAGCCGGTTCATCGTTCGTCAGCTTTCCTGGCCGCGGCCGAAATACCGGCCGGCCAGACAGTTCCGGAGTTGTTTCCTGGCCCGGTACAGGATGACCCCAAGATTTGTCGGGGTCAGGTTTAACAGTCGGCAAATCTCTTCCGTCTCGAGCTCGTCTATTTCGCGGAGGGTAAAGACTTGGGCCGCCCGAGACGGCAGCTTCTCCACGCAGGCCGCGAAGGCCTCCCAAAACTGCTTTCGTTCGAGCAGACCGTCCGGCTTTTCCGGCCATCCGTGGACCGCGGCTGTTTCCGGCTTCCAGTGTCCATCGGGAAGAAAATCCTCGTCCGCCGACGGGCCTTCCGGTTGGTCGGGGCAATGGAGCGCTTCCCTGCTCGTTCTGCGAAAATAGTCGACGATCTTATGTTTGATGATTCCGATCATCCATCTGCGCTCCGCTGTGGGTCCACTCTCACGATGCGTGCCCTGCAGGGCCGCCAGAAACGTTTCCTGGACCAGATCTTCGGCCACATCGGCATTGCGCACGCGGGCGAGCGCAAACCGATACAGGCAGTCCCCGTGATCCTCAATCCAACGTTGTGAATCGGGGATCGTCCTGTCCGTCATTCGCGAGCTCATTTTCATGAAGCCCAGGGTTTACAGAACAATCGCGCTTTCCCCCTGAGGCATTGTCGGTGGAGAGGCTCAATTCTTACAGGGGCTCGCTCGATAGACCACGACGACTCTGCTTTCGGACAGGGAATTGCCGGTCGAGGTGTCGTGCGAATCGGGCTTCT
>JBDZUK010000152.1:0-2450 GCA_040255165.1 Nitrospiraceae bacterium
TGTTCACCGGATACGGATACCGACCTTACGTGGTGGAGGGCTCCGAGCCCGAGTCTGTGCATCAACAAATGGCGTCCACCCTCGAGACCGTCATCGAACAGATCCGCGCCATCCAGCACGAGGCGCGGAGCAGTGGCCGTCGGCAGCGGCCCCGTTGGCCCATGATCGTTCTGCGGACGCCAAAAGGCTGGACTGGACCTAAAGAAGTCGATGGGAAGAAAACGGAGGATTTCTGGAGGTCTCATCAAGTTCCCGTGGCAGATGTTTCGAGCAACAACGAACATCTCGCTACGCTCGAGCGTTGGCTCCAGCGCTACAAGCCCGGGGAAATCTTTGATGAGCATGGCCGGTTGCGTCCAGCGTTGTCTGATTTGGCCCCAATAGGGACGAGGCGGATGGGCGCGAACCTGCATGCCAATGGCGGGCTCTTACTTAAAGACCTGAGGCTGCCGGATTTCCGAGAGTACGCGGTCCACGTGCCTACACCTGGAACCGTGGCAGCCGAGGCCACGCGAGTCCTCGGCCGTTTCCTGCGTGATGTCATGAAGCTGAATCACGATAACCGCAATTTCCGAGTGTTTGGCCCTGATGAGACTGCGTCGAACCGGCTCGATGCGCTGTTCGAGGTGACCGACCGGACCTGGATAGCCGAGCGTCTTCCTGAAGACGAGCACCTGGGTCCGGATGGACGGGTCATGGAGATTCTCAGCGAACACACCTGCCAGGGCTGGCTGGAAGGCTACCTGTTGACGGGGCGACATGGATTCTTCTCCTGCTACGAAGCCTTCATCCACATCGTCGACTCGATGTTCAATCAACATGCGAAGTGGCTCAACGTGGCTCGAGAAGTCCCGTGGCGGGCCCCGATCGCATCGCTCAATTACCTGCTCACCTCACACGTCTGGCGGCAGGACCACAACGGGTTTTCTCATCAGGATCCCGGATTCATCGACCTGGTGGTCAATAAGAAGGCCGATGTGATCCGAGTCTATCTGCCGCCTGACGCCAATACGCTGCTGTCCGTCGCCGATCATTGTTTGCGGACCAGAAACTACATCAATGTGATCGTGGCCGGCAAGCAACCGGAAGCACAGTATCTGGAGATGCCCGCAGCGATCGCACACTGTGCCGCCGGCATCGGGATTTGGGAATGGGCGAGTAACGACCGAGGGGTCGAGCCGGATGTGGTCATGGTCTGTGCGGGGGACGTGCCGACGCTGGAAACCCTCGCCGGGGTCGATCTTTTGCGTCAGCATCTTCCAGACCTGAGGGTGCGGGTCATTAATGTTGTGGATCTGATGAAGCTGCAGCCGCAAGAGGAACATCCACATGGCCTCTCAAGTTCCGAATTCGATTCCCTCTTCACCACCGACAAGCCGGTCATCTTCGCGTATCACGGCTATCCCTGGCTCATCCACCGGCTGACCTATCGCCGCACCAATCACAAGAACCTCCATGTCAGAGGCTATAAAGAGGAGGGCACCACTACGACGCCATTCGATATGGCGGTGCGCAACGATCTGGATCGCTATCATCTCGTGATGGATGTGATCGATCGTGTCCCGAAACTCGGTTATCACGCCGCTTACGTCAAGCAGGCCATGCGCGACAAACGGATGGAACATAAAAACTATATCGCCGAGTATGGTGAGGACATGCCTGAGGTGAGGAACTGGAAATGGAGTGGCGGGCGGGAGCAATGAACGAGAGAGTCGGGCTTCGATCGGGGAGGCCTACATGTCGCCGGGAGACCTTGGCACGTTTGGAGGGAAGACGAGCGAGCCACGATTGCCGTGGCACACACTCTCGAAGCAGTCCATCGCCGCCGAGCTGAGCACTACTCTCACAGCCGGCTTGAGCCAGGAGGAAGCTCAGCGCCGGTTGATCGAGCATGGCCCCAACGAGCTGCCGACGGCACGGCCTGTCTCGTCGGTCGCCCTGTTCCTGCAACAGTTCTCTAGCGTCATCATTTGGGTCTTGCTCGGTGCCGCCGCCGTCTCCGGCCTGCTTGGGGAATGGATCGACACGGGCGCGATTCTAGCGATCGTGTTCCTCAATGCGGTCCTGGGTTTCGTGCAGGAGTTCCGAGCGGAACGTTCGCTCGAAGCTCTGAAGAAGATGGCCGTCGTGATGGCGCATGCCCTGCGTGCCGGCGAACTCCAAAGCCTTCCGGCGCGCGAATTGGTCCCGGGCGATCTCATTCAAGTCGAAGCGGGAGACCGGATCGCTGCCGATGCGCGCCTCGTCTATGCCACGGCGTTCCAGACGCAAGAGGCGGCCCTGACGGGAGAATCCACGCCGGTGTCCAAATCCGTCGAGCCCATTTCTCAGTCGGATCTTCCCCTTGGGGATCGCCGCAATATGATCTATTCGGGAACCGTTGCCGTTTCGGGACGAGCTCGAGCCGTGGTGGTGGGCACCGGGCTGCATACCGAGCTCGGCAAGATCGC
>JBDZUK010000153.1:0-2408 GCA_040255165.1 Nitrospiraceae bacterium
CTGCATCCCGACACCCTGCTGGCCTATCGGATGAACGGCGAGCCGCTGCCCTTGCTGCATGGAGCGCCTCTCCGGTTGGTGACGCCGGGATGGATGGCCGATGCCTGCGTGAAGTGGTTGACCGACCTGACCGTGAGCGAGGCCGAGCCGCAGGGCTATTTCATGCAAACGGCCTATCGCCGACCCAGCAGTCCCATACGGCCGGGAGAAATGCCTCCGCCGGAGCAGATGGAGCCGGTGACGGCGATGGTCGTGAAATCCCTGATTACAAGCCCGCGCGAAGGACAGAGACTGCGGGCCGGCACCGTCACGGTCAGGGGCGTGGCGTGGACGGGGGAAGGCCGGATTTCCACGGTTCATGTGTCGGCGGACGAAGGCCGAACTTGGGTGTCGTGTCGGTTGCTCGGGGAAGATCTGCCCTATGCCTGGCGTCAGTGGGAATGCGTCATTCCAATAATTGCCGCGGGAACGGTGACGCTCGTGAGCCGGGCACAGGACGATCATGGTCATATTCAACCGGAGCGAGCCTTGTGGAATCCCGGCGGGTTTCTTTGGAACGGATGGGATCGGGTTCAAGCCAAGGCCGAAGCGTGAGAATTGCCGTTCACAATGTGTTCCTATTGGCGGTGGCGTTTCTGATGATGATCTCTTTGGGACGAGCGGAAAACCGGGACGGTGCGAGCCGTGTCACCAATGCACGTGCCGAAGGGCTGATCATCGCTCGCTGCTCCGTCTGCCACAGCCCGGACCTCATCCGGCAACAGCGGGTCGATCGGTCGCACTGGGCAGCGACGGTGGAGAAGATGCGTCATTGGGGGGCCGAATTGGCTGACGAGGAAGCAACTCTCCTCACCGACTATCTGTCGGCCCGGTACCACCAGGGCGCTCCGGATGACTTGGCCGAAGAGGTCCCGGACGGAGTGCCGTTGCGTGCGGAGGAAGAGACCACAGGCGGGCGCCCGCCCGGAGTCGCACGGCGGGGAGACGGCATCTTCGCGCAAAACTGCCAGGCCTGCCATGGCGCGAAGGGCACCGGCGGCGCGGGACCGACGCTTTCCCGGAATCCCATTCTGATGGATGAAGAACGTTTCTGGGAAACCGTGGAACAAGGCCGCGGCGCGATGCCGGCCTGGAAAGCTGCCCTGGCGCCACAGGAGATTGCGGATGTGTGGGAGTGGCTGAAAGAGCAGTAAGGTCTATACGTGGATAGAGGAGGAAGGGATGTCTTCATTCATCATTTCAGGGAGCCGGGGAACGGATGATCCAACGATGGCGACGCTGCCTTTCATGGCAGCGAAATCGGCGAAGGAGCAAGGGCATGATGTGGTGTTGTGGCTATGGAACGAGGCGGTGACGCTTGCGAGGAAAGGGACGGCGGACCATGTAACGGGCGTCAATCTGACGCCGTTGAAAGAGTTACTGTCGGCCGCGCAGGCAGCGGGGATCTCGATCTGGGTGTGCGGCGCTTGCGCGGTCGCGAGGCAGATCGGTGCGGAGCATCTCGTAGCCGGAGCGGTGATCAAGGGGATGCCGGACTATATTAAGGCGGTGGGGGAGCGGGACAAGAACGTCGCCTTTTAGCAAAAAGCTCGTCAGCTGCGTTCTCGGTCGTGCGTCTCCTTGCGACGTACCCCGGAGGGTACGCCTCAGTCACCACACGCCCTGAAGCCTTGGACGAGCTTTGTGAGCATCCTTGCAACTGTATAATGACCCGCTTCCAAATGGGAGTCTAAGATGATGAGACTAAGCTGGGCGATGACAGGATTGTTGCTCGGTGTCGCCGCGTCGGCATTCGCTGCGGAGCGGCATATGATGCCGCCGCGGGTTCCGGCGGAGAAGCTGGCGGAAGCCCGCGCGCTCGAGAATCCTCTGCCGGATACGGCGGAGATCGCGGACAAAGGGAAGGTTCTGTATCACGGAAAGGGAACTTGCGTGAACTGCCATGGAGCCGAGGGAAACGGAAGCGGGCCTCTCGCCGCAAGCCTCGATCCTTCGCCAAGAAATTTTCAGCACCATGGGTTCTGGCGTCATAGGACCGACGGGGAATTGTTCTGGGTGATCAAGCACGGATCGCCGGGGACGGCGATGATCGGGTTTGCCGGGCAACTGAGCGACGAGGAAATCTGGCAGATCATTCAGTATGAGCGAACGTTTGCCGGCGCTCATGGGCCCGGCAGGGGACGGGGCCCTCGCCACGGGATGGAGTCCATGAGGCATCCGGACGAGAGAGGCTGCGGGCCAGGTGATGATCGCGGGCATTGCAAGAGATCCGAATAAGCCCGCAAAGATCCGCGTGAAGACGGTTCTGGAGTAGGACATGATCGCGATTCGCTTCCATGGCAGAGGGGGGCAAGGTGCGAAGACGGCGAGCCGCATCGTGGGGACGGCGGCGTTTCTCGAAGGGTATC
>JBDZUK010000079.1:0-12062 GCA_040255165.1 Nitrospiraceae bacterium
GCTGCATACCAAGCGATTGTGAAGAGCGATCCTAAGGATGATGAGGCCTATTACCAGTTGGCGCTTCTGCATCTGCGGTCGGGAAAGCCCGAGGACGTAGATTTGGCTCATCAAGCATTGCTCAAGGTTGTTAAGCTCAATGGGTCGCGAGTTGATGCGCATCTGCAACTCGCGCGTCTCTATCTCATGTCGAATCAGTCCGCCAAAGCACGACTGCAGGCGGACGCGATCTTGACAGCTGAACCTACGCATCCGGATGGACACCTGATCAAGGGTCTGAGCTTTGTTCAGGAAGGGAGATTTCAGAGCGGCATTACCGAGTTACGCGAGGCAATTCAGTCGGACCCCAAACGCCCTGCCGCCTACCTCGAATTAGCCCGAGCCTATGCACAACAACGGAACTTCGCCGAAGCGCAAGCCGTTCTCCTTGACTCACTGAAGATCGATCCTACGTCCGTTGAAACGCGGATCGCCTTGGGAGATGTCCTAGCAGCGGGGGGCAAAGAAGCCGAGGCGGCAAAGGCATACTTACGAGGACTTGAGGTCGGTCGGAACAGCGGCGTGCTGTACTTCAAGTTGGCGATGCTTAGTCAAAAACAGCAACGCATCGGCGAGGCCGAACAATATTATCATCGGTGGATTGAAGTCCTGCCCAATGATGCACAGGCGCATGTCGCCATTGCTCAGTTCTATCGGTCGACGGGACGCATGAAGGAGGCGGAGACCTCCTACCAACGTGCCAGGCAGGTTGATCGTTCATCCCGCCTAGTCCATGAGGCCTTGATCACATTCTATCTGGATACCAACCGCTTGAAGGAAGCTGAAATCGAGATCGATGCGTTCGTGAAGCCAAATCCGGCTGACGTCGTAGGCCGCATTTTGAAGGCACGGCTGATGCTCGAGCAGGGCGACACGGACCAGGCACTTGCAATGTTGCAAGATGTCTCGCGGCAGGCTCCGAAACTGGCCGTTGTCCATCAGTATCTCGGTCTAGCGTGGGCGCGGCGGCAGGATTTACCTCAAGCGATTGCTGCCTTAAGAGAAGCGCGAACTCTGGCTCCCAATTCGATCGATATTCGTACCAATCTGGCACAGACGTACCTGGCCCAAGGTTCATGGAGTCTGGCAATCAGAGAGGCAGAGGCGGCGACAGAGTTGAATCCTCAGAATGTATCTGCCTTGAGGCTTCTCGCTGACGCTCATCTTGTTGCCGGGGATGCGAAGCGCGCGCAGGAAATCCTGAAAAAATTGATCGTGCTCTTGCCGGACGATGCGGTTGTTCACCATCGTCTCGGTGTCGCATCGCGCATGCAGCGCCGGGCTGCTGAGGCGATGGCACACTTTGAACAAGCGCTTGAGAAGAACCCGAAGTTTTTCGAAGCGCTTGAGCAAATCGTGGCAATCTTAGTCTCGCAAAATATGAACTCCCAGGCTCGCGAGCGGGTTCAGCGGCACGTCGGCATGAACCAGCAAGATCCGAGGTTTCACAATCTCCTGGGACAAGTATTGATGCAATCCCGTGCCTTTGTTGAGGCAGAAGCGGCCTTTAAGAAAGCGATGGCACTGGATGAGACGCTGCTCATGGCTTACGCGAATCTCGGTGAGTTGTACGCCCGGCAGGGAAAGGTGGATCAGGCGATTAGAGAGTTTGAAACGATTGTCATGAAGAGTCCTCAGCAGGTGTCGGCTCTGACAATCTTGGGCATATTGTATGAGCAACGCCATGATTTTTCGAAGGCCACGGCAAAATACGAAGAAGCGCTCCGAGTCGACCCAAGATTTGGTCCTGCAGCCAATAATCTTGCCTGGATCTTGATTGACCAAGGTGGCGACAGGGAACGTGCGTTGTCCTATGCCGAAACGGCACGGAGGGTGTTGCCTCGCGACCCTCATGTCGCGGATACGCTGGGATGGATCTATTACCACAAGGAAATGTACGAGAAATCTGTAAGCTTGTTGAAGGAAGCCATCGATCGGTTACCGGATCACCCCGTGGTGCTTTATCATTATGGGATGGCGCAACATGCGAACAACAATATTGACGAAGCCAAAAAGTCGCTTGTCAAGTTTCTGAAGCTGAGTCCCGATAATCCGGACGCGCGCAAGGCCAAAGAAGTCCTCGCCGCTTTGTCATAGACATGAGAAAAACTTTCCACAGTGCTACGACGAGTGCTGTTCCCAACGACCGATCCCCGTTGACCGGGTGGCGGCTGATCGGACTGATCTTGTTCGTGGCGAGCCTGTGCGTGATTGGCCTGTTTTGGGGCACGGTCCGATCGATGGTAGACGTTTGGGCCGGCTCCCGGACTTTTGCGCACGGGTTTCTTGTGTTGCCCGCAACGGGTTATCTCGTTTGGTGCTATCGGCATCTGTGGATGCAGTCTGAGCCGGCTCCAAGTGCCTGGGGTTTGGGTGCCCTCTTCATACTCGGAAGCGGCTGGTTGGTCGGATCTGTCAACGGGGTAACGTGGCTTCAACAGGCCGCAGTCATTGCCATGCTCCCTGGTTTGGTATGGGCAATTCTGGGAAAGGACACTGTCCAACATTTATTATGGCCATTAGGGTTTCTTGTATTCATGCTTCCCGTGGGGACTTCCATCGAGCCTTGGCTGCAGGACCTTACGGCCTGGTTCATTCAAGCTGGTCTTCAGCTTACCAATATTCCATACCTCTACGAGAATCATCGGATTGTTCTGACTTCGGGCACATGGGAAGTGGCGCCGGACTGCGGAGGCTTACGCTATCTTCTCCCTGGTTTGGCGCTCGGATATGCGTTCGCGACGTTGATCTATCAGCAGACAGCTCGTCGTCTCGTCTTTCTCACGCTCTGTGCCGTAGTGCTGATGGTGGCCAATGGTATCAGAGCCTACGGTGTGATCGTAGGTGATCATTTTGGGATAGCGGAGGGTACCGACCATCGTGTGTTCAGCTATACGATCTATGGAGTGACGATGCCATTGTTGCTTTGGCTTGGACTGAGATGGCAAGAAAACATGCCGATCAATTCTTTACGCGATGGTGGCATCGCTTTGGTGGAGGAGATCAATACCCGTAAGTCAATCCTTATAGCCATCCTTGCGGTGGTCGTACTTGCCGTCGCTCCATTTTCGGTTTGGCTCTGGATAGCACCCCAGTAAGGTGCTTTTTGTTCATCGGCATGCAGGTGAGAGGCCTGACTTCGTGGTTGCCGGTGGTCGCAGTCGCTGCAGGACTCGTTATCTCGGGATGTCAGGAACAGGCGTCCGATCCGGTTTCTCTCGTAAGTCGAAACGTCATTGAGAGCAAAGAGCCAGCTGTACCGGCCACAGGACCTCTCAAGGTTCATCCGACCAACCCTCGCTACTTTACCGACGGAAGCGGCAAAGCGATTTATCTCACGGGTTCTCACCATTGGAATAATCTTGTTGATAGCGGCGAAATCGGACAACCATTGAAAGTTTTTGACTATTCGCAATACCTCGACCTTTTGACGCGGCATCATCACAACTTTATGCGGCTGTGGAGCCTCGAAGGTGGCGAAAGCCAGGCTTATGTGGATCTGTTCCCTTATCTGCGGACTGGTCCTGGGATTGCCTTGGATGGGAAGCCCAAGTTCGACCTTGATCGTTTTAATGAATCCTATTTCGAGCGGTTGCGCTCTCGTGTCGTTGCTGCAAGGGACCGAGGAATTTATGTGTCCATCATGCTCTTTAACGGATGGGGCGTCTATGATCACGGACACTGGAACCCTTGGCCGCTTCATCCCTTCAATGCCGCCAACAACGTGAACGATGTTAATGGAGATCCAGACGGGGATGGTCAAGGCAAGGAACTTCACAGCCTACAGGTGCCTGCTATTACGCAGCGACAGCAGGCCTACGTACAAAAGGTCATCGATACAGTAAACCATCTCGACAATGTGCTCTATGAAATTAGCAACGAGTCAGCAGGTTTTTCCAAGGACTGGCAGTACCACATGATCCGCTTTATACACACCTACGAAGCAAGAAAGCCAAAGCAGCATCCAGTTGGAATGACGTCTTTCGATGCGAGTCCGGCAGAATGTGGTCGGGACCGTCTTCTCGAAACTCTACTGGCGAGTCCGGCCGACTGGATTTCGCCCTGCAGCGATAAAAAGTTGAACTATGCCACAAATCCTTTTCCCGGCGACGGCCAGAAAGTAGTCGTGCTGGACACCGATCATATTTTTGGTGTCGGAGGAGATCACACCTGGGTATGGAAGACCTTCATGCGAGGTCTCAATCCTATTTATATGGATCCGTTGAGTCTTGGCACGTTCAACTTCAAGGACCCTCCTCGCGCGGCGGCCGCCCGCATGGCGATGGGCGACACCCGTGCATATGCCAATAGAATAAACCTGGCCGCGATGGTCCCGCGCAATGATGTTTCGTCCACTACTTATTGCTTAGCCAGCCCGGGGGAGGGATATATCGTTTACCTACCGGTCGAATCTAATTGGTTGGAGTCTTGGATCGAGCGGTTGCCCTATCTAGTGAAGGCGGGAGCCAAGGCGGTGCATTTGCTTCACCGCACGGTGACCGTCGATCTTTCCGGGGCATCCAAGGAGTTCGCGATCGAGTGGTTCAATCCCATGACGGGCGAAATCACAGCGGGGGAAACGATCATTGGCGGTGGCCGTCGGAACTTTACTGCTCCCTTCGCGGGTGATGCTGTCCTGTATCTCTCTGCAAGTTAATCGCGATTCCGGATATCTTTCTAAACCTCTCTACTCCGTATAATTAATCCGTCATCGTGATCGTGGCGGTCCAAAGACTCACGTATGACCAGATAGATCACGCAGGTGCCTTAAGGGTCCCATCTTTACGAGGCGTAATCCCACGCTGGCAGTGCGACAAAGCGGAATCCTGAACAACAAGCGCGTCAGTTTTTCAACCTCCATTGCGAGTAAGGACGTCGGCTACTTGATCAGGACGTGCTCGCGAGTGTTTGAAGCATACTGGGAATACACCTAGTTGACGGTATTCGGTTTCGTACCTTGCCCAGGTAGGCCTCATATCTACCTTGTCGTTACCTAGAGCCAATTCGAGCGAATGGTATCCCCCCTCGAAAGATGGGTTGTTCTTATTGTGTTTGTAGCAGATTGTAGGGCTTGCCATTCCATGGACGGCCAAGATGAACCGGAGAACAGTTAATGGGAAAAGCGTTGCCATTTCATACGCCTGATGTGGGTGATGAAGAGATCGAAGAAGTAGTCAATGTTCTTCGTTCTGGCTGGCTTACCACCGGACCAAAAGCGAGGGAATTCGAGCGCGATTTTGCTGCAATGGTTGGTGCGCAGCACGCCGTTGCGGTCAGTTCCTGCACCGCGGCGCTGCATCTTGCTCTTGAAGCGGCCGGATTGCGTGAAGGAGATGAAGTGCTTGTCCCGACGATGACCTTTGCTGCAACGGCAGAGGTGGTCTCCTATTTCAAGGCCAGGCCGGTTCTTATTGATTGTGTGCAAGACACCTTGAATCTGGATCCGGAGCGGGTCGAAGAAGCGATCACGAATAAAACAAAGGCCATCATTCCCGTCCATTTTGCCGGCCATCCCTGCGATATGGATCGAATCCAGTCGATCGCGTATGCCCACGGTCTGCGCGTTATTGAAGATGCCGCTCACGCGCTTCCCGCTCGCTACCGCGGAAAGACGATAGGTGGCATTTCGGACTTTACATGTTTTTCGTTCTACGCCACGAAAAACATCACCACCGGAGAAGGGGGGATGCTGACCACGAATGACGCCGACTGGGCCGATCGCGCTCGGATGATGAGTCTCCACGGTCTGAGCCGGGATGCCTGGAATCGATACTCGACGGAAGGGTCCTGGTATTACGAAATCCTCGCTCCTGGATTTAAATATAATCTGACTGACATCGCAGCGGCGCTGGGGCTGGCCCAACTCAGGAAATGCGAGGGATTTTCGAAGATACGGGAGCGGTACGCTGCCCTCTACCATGAAGGCTTTCGAGACCTACCGGAGATAATTACCCCGCAGGCAGCACCTTATGTGCAACACGCCTGGCACCTTTATGTTATCCAGCTGGATTTGAATCGCTTGCGTATCAGTCGCGGCGAGTTCATCCGCCGGCTGCAGCAACTCGGGATTGGGTGCAGCGTGCATTTTATTCCCCTCCATCTGCATCCCTATTATCGAGACATGTGGGGCTATAGTCCGAATGACTTTCCTGTGTCCAGTACGGTGTTTCAGCGCATTGTTTCATTGCCACTGTATCCCAAGATGACAGAAGGCGACATTGAGCGAGTGATTGAAAGTGTGAGACGTCTCGTAAAAGAGACTCGACGATGATGAAGCGGGCGATTGATATCTCTGCGGCTATTCTCGGGCTGCTCCTCACTTGGCCGCTCCTGGCACTCATTTGCGTTCTGATTAAACTTGACTCGCAAGGGCCGGTTATCTTTAAGCAGGTGCGGGTGGGGAGAGGGTTGCGCCCGTTCAGCATCTATAAATTCCGAACTATGGTTCAGGAAGCTTCATGCCAAACTTCACCTCTTACAGTCGGGCAAGATGTCCGCGTGACGAAGGTAGGCGGCATTTTAAGGAAGTTCAAGCTTGATGAACTGCCGCAGTTGATCAACGTACTTGTCGGCGACATGAGCGTCGTGGGCCCAAGACCGGAGGTTCCTCGCTATGTTGAGCCACTGCGTTCGGAATTTTCCGAGGTACTCGTGGTTCGTCCGGGGCTCACCGATCTTGCATCGCTGAAGTACATCGACGAGGCGGCCGTCCTGGCCCGGTTCTCAAATCCGGAAGAGGAATATCGAAACAGGGTTCTTCCCGAAAAACTCCGATTGGCGAAGCTGTATGTTCGTCATATGTCCCTTCGACTTGATCTTGCCATTGTCATTCAAACCTTCTTGAAAATCATCAACCTGCCCCTTGTGGTTTGTGAACTGCCCGAGTTGGACGTCACATCTCAGTCTCGAGTGATCTCTCCGTGGGCGCGTGCATGGTCATTAATAATAAAGTGGCGCAGACCTTTCATCGTGGCACTTGATGCGGTCTTGATCATTGCGGCGAACTACTTCGCCTTTGCGTTGCGATTTGACGGAAATGTTCCTCCAGAAGAAATGGAGATGTTCCGAGATACTGTCTTCTGGCTGGTCCTGATTCGAGTGGTGGCGTTCTCGGTGTTTGGGATTAATAAAGGTCTGTGGAGGTATACCAGCATCTGGGATCTGCAGAACATTGTGAGCGGAGTCCTGACGAGCACAATCGCGTTCTATGGCCTGGTGTATTGGGCTATGGAGTTTAACAATTATCCGCGCTCCATCTTTGTCATTGATAGTATTCTACTGGTTGGATTCCTTGTTGGTGTGAGGCTGCCGTCAAGAATTTTGCGTGCGAAAGTGATTTTTCGAAAGAAAAAGAAGGTTCTTGTCGTCGGTGCCGGCGACTCAGGAGAGAGAGTTGTGCGTGAGATGAAGACCCGCTCCGAATATCGTTGCAAACCGATTGGGTTTGTCGACGACAACCTATCTCTGATCTATCAGCGTATCCACGGTGTGAAAGTCTTGGGTACGTTGAGTGATCTTCCAAAGCTCGTGGAAGCCCATAAGCCAGAAGAGGTTGTGGTTGCGGTGCCCAATGCGACGCCCGCGTTCCTGAGAAACCTTGTCAGCCGGCTAGAACCGTATGATGTCTCCATTAAGACGCTGCCGAGTGTCAAGGACCTCCTTGCCGATCAAAGTACGATTAGTCAGATTCGTAGTGTATCGATTCCTGATCTATTGCCGAGAGCGCCGGTGAATCTCGCCATCGGAGCGACAAGGCAAATGATCAGAGGTAAAACAGTCTTGATCACCGGTGCTGGTGGTTCGATAGGCTCGGAGTTGGCTCGTCAAATAAGTTTGCTGAATCCTGACGTCCTGCTACTCTATGAGCGTCATGAGAACAGTCTGTACACTATTCACAAGGAACTGGAGGATCAAGGCTGTTCCTCCCTTGTCATTCCGATCATCGGGGATGTCACTGATGCCCGTCGGCTTTGCATGGTCTTGGAGGAGCATAGACCTCATATTCTCTTCCATGCGGCCGCCCACAAACACGTTCCGCTTGTTGAGCTCAATCCCGCCGAAGCTTTGAAGAACAACTGTGTCGGAACGCGCATCACCGCCGAGGCGGCCAATAGGTTTGGCGTGGAACAGTTCGTCCAAATTTCGACTGACAAGGCGGTTAATCCCTCGAGTATCATGGGGGCAACCAAACGGGTAGCCGAACTCATTATTCAGGATATTGCGCGGCATAGTCACACGCGGTTCGTGACCGTACGGTTTGGCAACGTACTTGGCAGTAGTGGCAGTGTTCTGCTCCGTTTTCAGGAGCAAATCAAGGCTGGTGGGCCTGTGACGGTGACCCACCCGGACATTCAACGATATTTCATGCTGATTCCCGAAGCAGTGCAACTGGTCCTTCAGGCAGCGACCATTGGCGAACAAGGTGGAATCTATATCCTGGACATGGGAGGTCAGATCAAGGTGCTCGATCTGGCCAGGAACCTTATCAGGTTGTCCGGTTTCGTGCCTGGAAAGGAAATTCCCATTCGTTTCGTGGGCCTCCGACCGGGAGAAAAGCTTCATGAAGAATTAGTCGGGGAAGGAGAAGTCGCAGTACCCTCGCCTTTGGATAAGATTTTAGAGATCCGGGCCACACGCCAATGCAGTTTCAACGAGTTTAAGGAAAACTTCATTGCATTGGAGGCGGCAGCCTATCTCGAGAAGCCCGCTACGGTTGTCGAACGGCTTAAGGAACTGGTTCCTAACTTTAGTCCGTCAGGTAGCTCAGACGCGTTGTTGCCGGAAATTATAGATGAAGAGGTTGCCGGCTAGTGAATCGGTTGGATCACATAAATGAAATTGCCCGGACGACAATCCCGCTTCGAAGAACGCCGTCACCGGTTTATTCATAGAGAAGCACCCCTGAGCACAGAATCAATCGGAGGGAATGGATGAGCTCCATTGGAACTAGTTCCCTGGAAGATCAATCAGCTATAGCCATGATCCGTGAGTATGCCGGAATAGCATGGCGCAGCAAATGGATTATATTGGGGTGCATTACTCTATCCCTAAGCCTGGCGTGGGGTTATTGCCTTTTCGCGCCGAAGCTGTATCGGTCGGAAACATTGATTCTTGCGGAAGGACAGAAGTTACTTGAGAATGTCGTGCAGGGATCGGGAGATGGAAATTTGGAGCAGCGAATCTACCTTATCCAGCGGCAGATCATGAGTCGTGACTTTTTCGCACCGATTGCTCAAGAGCTTAATTTGTATTCGAAGCAACTCACAGAAGAGGATAGGGATTCTGTGGTCCAGGAGTTGGCCGGTGCTGTTAAGGTTGAGATGGTTAAAAAAGAGCAAGCCGGAAACTTTGTCGGACGGAGCGGGATCGACGCCTTTACGGTGTCTTTCATGCACGAAGACCCCGGGGTTGCTATGAAAGTAACCACAAGAATTGCGGACAAATTCATTGAAGAGAACACGAAAGAGCGAGAGAAGAGTGCTGAAGTCGCGACGGAATTCCTTGACGATGAACTGAGGACGATGAAACTGGAATTAGAGAAGAAGGAAGAGCAAATCAGTCGATTTAAAAGCGCACATATAGGAGAACTCCCGCAGCAAACAGATGCTAACCTGCGCATGTTGGATCGGCTGCAAACTGATATCACCGCGGTTAATGAGAGTATCCAGCGACATTCCGACAGGCTGGTGCTGGTAGATAAAGCATTACAGGAGTATCGCCTCTACGGAAGACAAAATCCCGCCTTCATGACCGTATCTATGGAGCCTGATCCACTGTTTCGTAGGCTGAAAGATTTGAGAGAAAAGTTGATCAAGCTAAAGGCAGAATTCTGGGATGAATATCCAGAGGTTATTCTCACCAAGGAAGAGATGCGGCAAGTTGAAGAGCAATTGGTTCAATTGTATGGTCCCGACGCGATCAAGCCGGATAAGAAACCGCTCGACCCCTACCTTCAAGATCTTCTAAGACAGCAGAGCGAGGAAAAAAGCGAACTAAGCTTACTCAAGCAACGACAGCAGGCGCTTTATGCCAGCAAGAAAAGCCATGAAATACGGGTGGAGCGATTTCCAGAAGTGGAGCAGGAATTACTGATTCTTGAGCGTGACTATAACAATATGAAATCGAATTACGCCATGCTGCTGGACAAGCGGCTGCATGCGCGCGTCGCGGAAAATATGGAAAAACGGCAGCAGGCCGGCAAGTTTCGCATACTAGACCATGCCAATTACCCAAGAGTGCCCAGCGTACCTAACAGGCCAAGAGTATTGGCATTCGGATTCTTGTTCGGCTGTTTTCTTGGTGTGGGGTTATCGGTACTGCGTGAGCAACTCACCCCACAGTTCCGAGGGCCGGAGGACGTGGAGTTCCTGCTCGGTCCTCAGTTATTGGCAGTCATTCCACAGTTCTCGCTTGAGTGGAGCCCAGCGAAATGGCAACGCTTTTTCCCAAGCACTAATCTACCAGGTCGGCCTCTCGGGCGTATTGAGGACGATCCACTTGAGGCCACGGAACCGGTTTCGCTGCAAACGTATCCCTCAAATGGGTACCGTATTGAAATGAGATTCGTGGCAAAACTTCTCCCACGCTCGATGGCTGCTGAGCAGTATCGCGTAGCGGCAGCCAGACTGCAGTCACTCAATAATGCCAACGGGAAGTCAACCATTGTGGCTGTGACAAGTGCAATCAAAGGAGAAGGTAAAACCACGACTGTTCTAAATTTGGGTTATACCCTCGCGCGAGACTTCGGCAAGCGGGTGCTCTTGCTCGATTGCGATCTCGCTTGCCCAGAACTGAAGCATTACATTAAACCTACGACCCAGTTTGGGTTAGTTGACTGCCTTAAGGCCGATATCCCCTTGGAGGAGGCGATGTCCTCCTTCTCCAATGTCCCTTGTTGGATAATGCCTGCAGGAGAGGCCGACCCTGATTCCAGTGAGTTGCTCAGGACAAATCAGCTTGAGCGTGTCCTGACCCAGTTGCGCGAGAAATTTGATTATATCTTGCTGAATGCCCCACCGATTCTTCCTGTCGCCACGATGAACGTACTGGAACGGCACGCTGATATGCTCCTCCTTGTGGTAAGAGCGAATATGACTTCACAGCATGCTGTGAAGCGGGCACTGACCTCTCTGAGAGCCTCGAAACCAATCCACGTTATCCTCAACGCTGTGGCGGTACAGTCACTTCCCTACTACATGACAGAGTATTCGGCCATCGGAGGTCAGAAGAGTTATTAGCGCGCTCGCTTCATTAACAGCGTGTGCCAATTCACTCACCAGGAAAAGCCCATCCGCTGGTCCCGCCTATACAGTCAATTCCTTCGCTCTAAAAAATGCTCTTGCTAACCTCATTTGAATAGGCGCTTTCGTTGCCCGCTGTATCAAAAGCGGTCACCACAAAGTAATAAGTGGTGCTCATTTGTAGGCCTGAGGCGGCATAAGTAGTCGTATTGGGTTGCAACGTGGCGATCGGTGCGCCATAAGCGCCAGACGCTGTTGCCTGATACACCTTGTATCCAGCTAGGTCGCTTTCCGTATTGGCGTTCCAAGTCAAGGTTGCCGAGGAGGTAGCTGGGGCGTTCAGTGTTAGGGATACAGGAATCGTTTGGGGGGTGTTGGTCGCCCCTGCGCTCGTGATCGTAATGTCTACGTTATAGGTGCCTGCGGTCATATCAGCCGTGTTGACCGACACTGTGATTGAGTCGGTCTCAGTGGTGGTTGTCCCAGCCGCCGGGTTAAGGGTCAGCCAGGACGCATTGCCCGTAGCCGACCACGTCAGCGTACCGGTGCCCGGATTTGTGACTTGGAAGGTTTGCGATGTCGGATTGGCCGCGCCTTGTGTAGCCGTAAATGACAGAGAGGCCGGGCTGAGGCCGATGGTCGGTGTGGCGGCTGCTGTGACAGTGAGTGTAACCGGAATGGTTTGAGGCGTATTGGTCGCTCCCGACGCCGCCACGGTCACCGCTGCGGTGTGCGTACCGGCTGCTAGGCCTGAGATGTTGACGCCGGCCGTGACGGAGCCGT
>JBDZUK010000080.1:0-4356 GCA_040255165.1 Nitrospiraceae bacterium
GAGTGGTTTACGTCAAGTAGAGAGCCACAACATTTCTCTGGTTCAGGATCACAAAGCCTCCGACTCCTTAAATTCCGTCCGCCCACTCACCGGGTTTTTGTGGGAGCATCCTGAACGGCCGACGGCTAACACCCGCGAGCGCACTGAGTGCGCCGGCGAAATTGTCACTCCCACTGCTTCTCCTCTCCAGCACACCCGGGACGGCTTGCACCTCGAGTTTCTTCCTTGAAACATTCATACGCGAGAACTATCTGTACCACTTTCCGGTTGCCTCGGAATAAATGTTACCGCCGACATCACTTGAGACGTGTCCACGGAGGACGCCAAGCTCGCCAG
The DNA here is from genome assembly GCA_040255165.1 of Nitrospiraceae bacterium. Taxonomy (GTDB): domain Bacteria; phylum Nitrospirota; class Nitrospiria; order Nitrospirales; family Nitrospiraceae; genus JBDZUK01. The sequence continues at coordinate 337 of JBDZUK010000080.1, forward strand.
GGGGACAGTGAATGAACCAATCGATCTCCCGCGCGCCTCGCCAATCGGGCTCGAATCCGTCCCTCTGTGGAGGGTCACCCTCCAATCTGATGCGCTGTCGATTCTGCATCGCGTTGCGGATTTTCATGCTTCCGTCGCCCAACACTTTGACATCGACAACTCGGTCGCTGATCTCAAACTCAGCGTAGCAACTACCAATCTGGACTTGCAAATTGCCGAAAAAGCAGCCGGTACCACCGTCCCCATCGGGTGAAATCTGCAGAATCGTCTTTCCATTTAGAGCTGCATAATCTGGGTCATTGAATTGGATGCGACGCCACACTTGGTACACGATCTCAGTTTGCCATAGCCCTGAATAACCGTGCATCTGACACGTCGGCGAGAATCCAACTTGGACAGCGGGGAGCTCAGTCGCCCATGACTTGAGCTTCACGCTGGCTTGATGATCGAGGGGCTTGGTTGGCTCAAAAGTACCCATTGGAACATAAGTCAGCCCCGCGAAGTCTGATGGTAGTTCAACACTGGAGTAAAGGCACAGGGCCACCCTCCTCCGAGTCAGCATGGCGGTGAGATACCCATACTCAAACAACACATTCGCCCGGGGCGTCCTGACGCGCCTCTCGCGAATTGCAGACTCATCGTCAGGTGTCGCAAGGAAGACAGCACCGGCGACTCGACTCGCAATGTTTTCGATGCCCATGAAGGTGATGTCGCCGAGCTTGAAGACCTCTGTCCACAGCAGGGGCTTTACGTCTTTGACTTCCGAGAGGACGGCAACCACCTGCAGTGCTTGCTCAAGTCCTTCCTTGCTGCTTCCAACAAAAATCTCTTTCAATGTGCTCCTTTTAGAAAATGCCGGTTGCCACCTAACTATTTCGTCTGCTGTGGCCTAACGTGCAGTTACGGTGGTCCGACCTCTCTTTTCGGTTCTGCGGCACAATCTGGACCAGTAGTGCCTAGCCAATGAGATCCGTGAATGCCTAGAACCTGGAGGTGTCTCCGGGTACGCAATACTTTGGATTCGTCGTCATGACGTCTTTGATGTTCATGGGCAACTCCTCCCATTAGGGAAACAGCGTTTTGGCTACTATTTCACTCGATGGCCGCCGGCCATCCGCTGACGGTCAATGATGACCTTTGCAGCCGGAATGTTCGCACCCACAGTGCTCCGAGCCAGCTGTCGCTGAATGTTCACACTGCAGGCTGCAATATTCTCCGTCAAGCACACAATCCAGCTGATTCAATCGGCTCGTCCACGAGGGATCAATTGGGGAACCCCCTAGTTGAGACAGTGTCTAGAACTATTGCGTGACAAGGATTCGCCGTGAAGCAGTCAGATTTGGCCGCCACACGATTGTTTATGGTTCCTCAGCCGGGGGTAATTGCCAGTTCCATCCGCTGAGTAGGCGAGTACCGTACCGTCTGGTCACGAAGGATAATCTTGCTCGGTGGAGCCAATTGGGGTCTTGGTCGGTTACTGCACAAATTTTTCGAATCCTGATGGATCAGAGGAGGAATTCCATGCCATACATCACCGTAAAAGATGGAACGGAGATCTACTATAAGGACTGGGGCCAAGGTCCGGTCGTAACCTTCTCGCACGGCTGGCCCCTGAACTCCGACGCGTGGGACGGCCAGATGCTTTTCCTGGCGCAGAACGGCTTCCGCGTAGTTGCGCATGACCGACGTGGCCATGGCCGGTCCATCCAAGCCTCCTCCGGAAACGACATGAACGGCTATGCCGATGATCTTGCGGCCGTCATCGAGGCGCTCGATCTCACGGACGCCACGCTGGTGGGTCATTCCACCGGAGGCGGGGAAGTCGCGCGTTACGTCGCACGCCACGGGACGAAGCGGGTGGCCAGAGTGGTTCTCATCGCCGCCGTGCCGCCGATCCTGCTGAAGTCGGCGACCAATCCCGAGGGCCTGCCGATGGAGGTGTTCGACAACCTAAGGAGCGGCATGATGAAGGACCGCTCGCAATTCTATAAGGACATGGCGGTGCAGTTCTACGGCGCGAATAGGCCGGGCGCCAGAGTGTCGCAGGGGACGCTGGATCAATTCTGGCTATGGAGCATGCAGGCCGGTCTCAAGAACGCCTACGAAAGCATCAAGGCGTTCTCCGAAACAGACCAGACGGAGGACCTCAAAAACTTCGATGTCCCAACTCTGGTCATTCACGGTGAAGACGACCAGATCGTTCCCGTCAAGGACTCGGCGAAGAAATCGGCTAAACTCATCAAGGGCGCAAGGGAAATCTACTATTCGGGCGCACCGCACGGCATCACGGCGACGCATCAAGATCAAGTCAACGCCGACCTTCTTAACTTTCTCAAGGAAGAGAGAAAGGCGCGTGCCGCATAGCTGAATGAGACAGACAAAAAGATGGCTATGCCCAAGGGACGTCTACTACTCCAGTGCGCGGGGTCAGCGCCACGCACAGGAACAGGTCAACGAAGAGCTGCTCACTTGCCTTCGGAGGTGAACCGAGCCGTGAGAGCCCCTAGACGCGAGATTGCCGGAGTGTGATGCAAGGCGCCCGGCCCGCTTGGGCGAGCCGGGCTGTAACGCGGGGAACTCTACGGCCGATCTTTTTCCTGCTCAAACTGTGGGGACGGTCCAGCCGGCGGACCAGCCGGGCCGCTGGGGCCGGCGCCGCCTGCCTGGCTTTCACCCATAGGACCAACGGCTCCCCTGTCAATCGGCCGCTCTGATGCGACTTTTTCTTCCCGAGCCCGGAGCAATTCCATCTTCTTGACGAGTTGCTCGGCGTCCGGGGACAAATCCTTCACATCTTGAAGAGTGACGCTCGGGTGAATTTGATACTTGTTGGTGTCCACCATCGCCAGGACGTCGTTATCCTTTGCCCTTTCCAGTTCGAGGGCCGCGAATGGGATGGGATGGAGATGGTGGGCGGTATGCTCGATCAGGATGACCGCATATTCGATTTTGTCGGTCTCCCGGTCCGCCAACAAGTTTTGAATCGTCCCAACCCGTTCCCCCTGTAGATCCATGACCGGCTTTCCGATCAGCGGGTGATGGTCCAGCGACTCGATCTTCCCTTGCCGTACCGGCGTCACCGAATATTCTTCGGGGGGGAACCCGCTCGCGCCAGTCATGTCTAATTCTGCCGGATGCTCCTGCTTACCAGGCAAGGCCAATTCGCCGGTGCCGGAGCTGGGACCGGTTGCACGTGGCGAAGACGGCGGCTCCTCAGCTAAGTACTTGAGCGTTGTCACTTTGCCGTTGTCGTCGACCTCCGCTTTCACATAGTCGCCGCTTCGGAACGCACACTGGCCGATCCGAAAACCGGAGCCTCTGGCTGTTTCGTCACTCCGCTGGCCCCGCTCCAATTGCGTGGAACTGGCCTCGGGTGCCTGCTCTCGTGGTCCGATCCGTTCACTCGTCATTGCCTCGTCTTGTTTGGTCGCCTTACTCAACCGCTGTGTCGGCATCGCCGCACAGTCCAGGTTCGTGTCACGGTCGACGACAAGACGGACCTGTTCCCCCGTTTCCTCTTTGTTGACGAAATAGCGGTCGCCCTCAATCTTGGCGATGGTGCCCTCCACGAAATATTGGGCGCCACCCAAGGTGACCTGAGCATCAAGATCAGGGCGGTGGGCCTTGGCGGGATCTCTCTTCTTATCGGTGGTCTCCTGATCCTGCACCGAGCCTGGTGTTGGCATCCCCAATTCTCGATCGGACTGTCCCGGCGAGCCGGAGCTGGGTTGGGCAGCCATCAAGGTAGCTGCAGGGAGCACGCACATCCCGGCCGTGATGACCGCGGAGACCAACAACGTCTGTGTTCGATTGTGTTTCATGGCCGCACCTCCTTATGACACATCTGACAGGTCCATGGACTGTCAGTCTCACAAGGATTAGGAGTGCAAAGACCAAACCTTCTAACGTGCTGTACTGAGCAGACTTAGAAGCCAAACCGCACGCCGATGGCTCTCATTAAAGACATGATGTTCCGGTATAAGCTATTTGTCCGTATGCCGACTAGGAAATGGAGTAGGA
>JBDZUK010000080.1:4456-6410 GCA_040255165.1 Nitrospiraceae bacterium
TTGTCAGCCTGTCGACATCGAACGCCGAACTGCGAACCTCGAATTCCGAACGCTTCTCAACGGCCTTGCCGGGATGGCTAGCCCTTCAGTCGTTCCTTACCTGATTGGATGATGGCCAAGACCGCCGGATGCTTGGGCTCTTCAGACACCGTCAGGGCAAAAAATCTCACCTTCGCGTCTTCCAACTTCCCGATCATGTGAACTCGATACTGCCTGGTGAGTTCCTTGGCCACTGCCGCCGACGCGGGGAAAATGCCCCCTCCAGCCTGTCCAAACGCCATCAGCGTCGCCATATCGTCGAACTCGCCCACCACGTCGGGATGAATCTGCTCAAGCGCGAACCATTCTTCGATGGATTGCCGGAGAAACGACTGAGCGCTGGGAAGCAAGAACGGGGCTCCCTTCAGCGAACGCGGAAATCCCTTTCGATAACGCGCGGCCAGCCGGCCGACGCCGTAGAGAGCGATGGGCGATTCGCCCAGCATGTGGGAGGTCAACTCCAGCTTAGGGTTGGCCGTAAGGGGAGAATCCGAAAGGACAACGTCCAGGGCACACACTGCAAGTTGCGCCGATAGGTGTTGAAGCGATCCTTCATGACACACGAGCTTGATTCGGAATGGTGAGGCCAAAAGCGACCCCAGCAGCGAGTAGACGAGAAATTTTGGGATCGTCTCGACGACCCCGATCACACATTTGATCGGCTCGGCGTGTACGCGGCCCGCCAAGACGTCACTGAGTTCCTGCCCGATCGTGAAGATACGTTGCGCATACCGGAATACCACTTCACCGGTATCCGTTAAGACCAGCCGATGTCCGATCCGGCTAAAGACCGGATGGCCGAGAGCTTTTTCAAAGGCGGAGATCTGGGCGCTAACGGTCGGCTCCGAGAGACTCAATCGCTCGCTTCCCCTGGTGATGCTGCCCTCTGTGGCGACGACCCAAAAATAGTAAAGATGGTGGTAGTTGAGCCAACCCATCGGATGGCCACTCAAGGCTGTAGGATTAGTCAATCTTGAACATCGACTTTATCTATTTGATATGACCGCATTCTCATTGATAAAAACCACTCCTATGTATGGGCTGTGGTGTTTCGCCATATCAATTAGAGATGAGCAGAGTTCCACAAATCAAGGGTGACCGAGGAAGGAGGTGGGAAGCATGAGCAAAGAGAACGGGTTTGCGCGAGCGTTCGGCTTGGGATGTGGAGTGCTTGCGGCAATCTTGATCAGCATCTCCCCGGGCCTAGCAGGGACGGCGGTCAGCGAGGATGAGTCGATCACGGCCAACGTCAAAGCCGCGTTGGCGGCCGATCCGATGTTGAGCAAACGAGATCTTATCATCAGTTCGTTCAATCGCCGGGTTCAATTGACGGGATTCGTCGACAGCCAGAAGGAGGCGACGAAAGCGGTCGAGTTGGCGCGGGACGTGGAGATGGTCAGGTCGGTCCAGAATAACCTGATGATCGCGGAAGGTCCCGGCCCCCATATCATCCCCCGTGTGAGCAACTGGCAGTCGGCGTTACCGTAGCTTCCTCGTAGAAGAAGGTTCCTGCCGGAATCTCCCGATCCGGCAGGAACCACCAGCTGTGTGGCCAGTGCGGCTCTCCGCATCCGTACACGAGCGATGCACATCAGCATCATATTCTACTGAGTCCAGGTTGGAGAAGTTCAACTCTTCCGGCTGGTCTTGGCCATGACGCTGGCGATCAATTGCTCCATCCGTTTGCTCCCGCAAGACGGGCAGGTCATCGACCCTCTCTCGTGATCCCTCAAGCTCAACGACAGGGTAGCCACCGTCTCGCAGTCTAGACACTTGTATTCGTATGTCGGCATAACGCGACCTCCGTCGGGCAGGATGGTGAAGCCGCCCACACTGTTGTTTCGTGACGCGGAACGAGAAATTACCACCGACCGCTCGCTTGATCGACCAGGAATATCCCGAGGGTGCCAGACGG
>JBDZUK010000080.1:6510-12020 GCA_040255165.1 Nitrospiraceae bacterium
CCCAAATGGAAGGAGTTGAGTGAAACCGACCGGCAGGAATTTGTCGGGCTGTTCGCTCGCCTCCTGAGGGATGTCTACGCCAGTCAGATTTTTAAATACACTGATGAGCAAGTCGAGTATCTGAATGAGCGGCTCGATGGGCAATATGCCGAGGTGAAGACGAAACTGAAGGGAAGTAAGGTCAATGTTCCCGTCAATTACCGGTTGCTGAACCAATCGGGCATATGGCAGGTCTACGACGTAGTGGTCGACGGAGTGAGCACGGTCAACAATTATAGAAGGCAGTTTTCAAAGATCTTGCAAACGTCGTCCTATGAGACGCTGCTCGAGCACCTACGAACAAAAACCATCCACAATATGGCGGATAATTCTAAGTGAGCAAGTTGGAAATCACTCGTGGACTACATTCGGTCGGAGATGGGCAGCGGGTCCTGCAAGATGGATCAGGAGCGGAGCACAAAGAAAAACCGGCGACTACAGACGCACGTTATTGGCAGTAGTCAATCGCTTCATCGGGTCAAACGTAAGAATCAGCTTGTCGACCGAGCGTGCCCCCTTAGACGTCGTCCACGAACAGGCAGTTCCTCCGTCATCCAGGCCGACACAGCTTTCAGGAGGGCCCAACTCACGTGTTGCTTCGTCCAAGGAATAGCTTCCGATCCTAGCTTGCCAATCCGTCGTCGCAGCGCAGGCGACCCACAGGATGCCACAAGTGAGCGTAGCAATGCGTCTCATATCTGATCGCGCTTCACTCGTTCAAAGGTGCCGTATCGGTCCTGACGCACGGTTCGCTGACTCAGGCGTCCGGTACGAGGGAATGCTTCTGCATCGTGTCCGGCTTTCTCACATTCAACAGTGAAAGTACGGTCGGTGCGATGAAACGGATCGATACCTTGTCGCGGTGGACTTCATGGCGACGGCTGGGCTGCCGGATCCACAGCAAGCCGTCTCGGTGATGCATGCCGCTCTTGAACACGCCGGCCTGGTAAAATAGGTCGTGAAACGGCACGTGCTTTTCCAGACCATAGCTGATGCGGGCCTCCGGTGAGAGGGCAACATGGATGTTGCATCCGCTGTAAACAGTGGTATCCCGGCGATAGACCGTCACCAAACGAACCCCGTTTACATGTAATGATTCCAAACGGGAAGCCGCCTCGACGGCGTCCTCTGTCTTGTCGAACAGGAGTTGGAACTCCTCCGACATGGCCGGCGCGACGGCGTGCCAGCGTGTAATACCCGCGAATCGAAGCAGGTCTTCAAATCGTTTTGGGCGATAGAACGTTTTCCCTCCTCGGTCTTCAAACAAAAGGAACGGCTGTTGGCTGAGGGCGGTGCAAAATATCAGCGTCGTATCGTCTCCGGCCAACTTCATGACTCGTCCGACCAGCTTGTCCGTTTCCTGATAGCCATACAGGATGGCATCCTTATGCTCAGACAATTCCTGAGGCTTAGGCTGGACCTTGAAACGCCACGGTTCCATGTGGCGCCAGTAGCAATGTTGCAGGTGAGCCACGCTGTTCGAGAAGAACGCCGCGAAGCGGGGCTTTAAGCGCCGGTAATTCCAAGCAAACAGGTCCCACTGCAGCTTGTCGAGAAGGACGGTGCGTTTCCACTGGAAATTCCCCGTCATTTCGCGAAAAAGCTGTCCGGCAATCGCGCCGATCGTCGATGCCGATAACCCATGCGTCAACATGAACGTCACGAACCGGACATAGTCCTTTGGAGACAGTGAAGAGTCTTTGTTCGTGTGCTCCTGCACCTGGTGTCGAACGAAGGCGTAATATGGCGCCAGTTCTGCGGGGTAGGGTGGAGCCCCGGAGCTCCAGGGATCGGGAAGGATCTCTCCATGGAAGGGAAGATCATAGCGGACGTTCATGCTGCCACAGATCCATACCGGCATGCCGGAATCGGACACCAAGTCCCAAATGCACTTTTCCTTCAGTGCATGTCCGTCATTCAGGTAGAACACCCGGTGCTCTCTATAAGGAAGTCCGGAGTGAACCGTGACCCACTGAATCCAGGGTTCCAGCCTGGGAGGGTCTTCTTCGGCATCCGTCGTGTAAGCCTCCGATTCTTCGTAGAAGCGACGGAAATTAGGAAGCTTCCCTTGTTCCATAAACTGATGGATCAAGCTCGGCGTCAGTTCGTTGAATTCCAGCATGATCACTGCATTCTGTGGCATGGCATGTCCCTTCGTCCTGTGTCCTGTTCCCAGCTTTCCCGGTCATCCCTTATATCGAGTCCTTCCATCGGAGGCGTAGAACTTGGTTCTGATGTCTCCTACTTAAGACTCGGTGCGCTCATGCCCGATAGCAGCGACTCCCCTAGTTTGATAAGGAAACCTCCCGCGCCAATCCTTTGGGATAAATGATGCCCTATGGGATATGAGATTGTTTAGGATCTAGTCAGATGCCGCGTTCCCCTCACGCGGGTTTCGCGTGAGAAGTACACCTAAGCGCCTGATCCGGTGAATGCCTCAAGTATCTGTGCTCCGGGACTTGAGGGATGAGGTTGGCGCTCATGTCCTTACCGCTCGTCACCGTTCATCGCATTGATGCAGACCGACGCATTTGTTACGTCGATGAAGCGTTCCGCCAGGCTGCCGTCGAAGCGGGAGTGCCGGAGCTGCCGGACCGAGTCTTAGGGACGCCGCTCCTGGATCACTTTGCGGGTGAACCGACCAAGCAGTGGTATCGCTACATTCTCGACCATATCGATCGTCAGGGAGCCGCCTCGTTCGAATTTCGGTGCGACACACCGAGACTGTATAGGCTCCAACGGATGGATGCTCGTCGGCATGAGAATGGATCCATGGAGTTCGCCGCGGTCACGTTATCCGCTTCCCCTCGCCCATACACCAGTGTGCTCGACCCGTCCGTTCCGCACGGCACGAGGCGGGTGGTCATGTGCTCGTGGTGCCTTCGAGTCTCGTCGGTGATCGGATGGATCGACGTCGCGCAGGCGGCCCATGTCCTCCAAGCATTTCAGGAGCCTATCCCGCCTTCCATCGACTACTCGATCTGTGATGACGATAGAGATCGTTTGGCGGCCCTCGTGAAAGCACGGCTCTAGGTTCGGCGGTCTGCCGTGGCTGTCCAGCGTGTCAGCGGAAATGAAGCCCGCCTCCATCCACCTTGATGCGCTCCACGAACTTTTCGAAGCTCTTGTCCAAGACGTCTCTCATGATCTCTTCGGCGTCTTTTTCTTCAAACCACAAGACGCTGTACGTTCCGCTTTGGCTCACCGTGTACGTGATGGCGCTGCCGTCCGCGTGATTTCTGGCCTGGATCGCCAGCTTGCTCTTCGCCACGATATCCGTCCCTAGTCCGCGAGTGGAGTCCAGCGATAGCTCCAGGATCCTTCCTGAAATGATCACGTCTCCGTTCTCCTCCGCCCCCGGGCCGACGTACTGTGTAAACCATCCTTTGCGGAAGAGGTATTCGACCAGGGCCTTGGCGGTGGCGTCGCCGGGCCCCCCGTTCCGGACCTGGTACACCTCGTCCGACCCCACGACGGCTCGCCGTAGGCCGAGCCTCCTGGCGTCGGTCCGGTCGTCCAGAAAATCACTGACCAGCACCTTGAGCCCGGAGGCCACCGGTTGACTGTCGAGGAGGCCCTCGGAAAACGCCACGGGGATGACGTCGTCCTTGGCACAAGCGGGGAACGAAATGAGCGCGAGAACGGTGCAGAACAGAATGAGCAACTGCGCCATGGAATCACCTTCGGGCTAGAAATGAATAAAAGCCTGGTGAGGAACATCAGATGGCGAGAGCACAGCAAGGCCGATGCCGAGCCTAAGAGAACAACAAGCGAAGCGTTGAGGCAGTGAAAGACGGCCTGCCGGCAATCGCGGCTTCCTTTGGATGCAGGGATACGCCTGCATCGTCAAAAGCCGTCGCCTGGATATCGCTGAGAAAGCTTGTAAAAGCAAAGAGGAAGGATGCCTACAGGGAACCTCCCCGGTAAAGGCCTCATGGCTCCCTAGCTGTTTCCGGGCAGACTATCGCTTCGCAGGAGAAATCCGCAGGATGCGTCCGTTGTCGCTATCCGTGATGAGATAAAGGAAACCGTCCGGGCCCTGCTGGACGTCGCGGACGCGCTCGCGGAGGTCGCCCAAATAGCGTTCTTCATGTGTGACCTTGCCGTCCTTCAAGGTCAGCCGCACGAGAAGGCCGGGGCTAAGGGATCCGACCAAGATGCTATGTCGCCACTCGGGAAACGCTTCGCCCGTGTAAAACAGCATCCCCGAGGGGGCGATCACGGGATCCCAGTAGTACACCGGCTGTTCCATGCCCGGCTTGGCGGTACCTTCGCCGATGGAATCTCCGTTGTAGTCCACGCCGTAGGTAATGACGGGCCAGCCATAATTCTTGCCTGCTTCGGGGTGATTGAGTTCATCGCCGCCCCGGGCTCCATGCTCGACGGTCCAGAGTTGTCCCGTCTCGGGATGTAATGCGGCCGCTTGAATGTTGCGATGACCGTAGGACCATATCTCGGATCTGGCCCCGGAGCGGCCCACGAACGGGTTGTCGTTTGGCACCGACCCGTCCGGGTTGATGCGAACGATCTTGCCGAGCCCGGTCGACAGGTCCTGCGCCTTCTCGCGGTATTCATAGCGGTCGCCCTGGGTGACGAATAATGCGCCGTCGCGGGTAAACACCAGGCGGGAACCGAAGTGATTCGCACCCTTCACCTTGGGATGTTGCCGGTAGATGACCTGTACATCTTCAAGCCGAGTATCCGTCAGTTTGCCTCGCGCCACCGCGGTTCCCGCCATGCCGTCCTCGCCGGGTTCCGCATAAGATAGATACACCAGACGATTGTCGGCAAACTGTGGATCGAGCTCGACGTCGAGCAGGCCCCCTTGGGCGCGCGCGAGCACGCGCGGCACGCCGGCCAGCGGTTTAGACAGGTCGCCGTTGCGCCCCACGATGCGCAATCGCCCGGGGCGTTCGGTAACCAGCATCCGCCCATCCGGCAAGAACGCGAGCCCCCATGGGTGTTCAAGGCCCCGCGCAAGGGTTTCGACCTTCACTACCCCGTCCCGGGATGGCGGAGTGGGAGAGCGCGGAGCTTCGGCGGCGGCGGCCTCAGCGCCTAGAACGCATGCGATTAGGTTGCAAGTGAGTGCGAATCTCACTAGTGGACGTGCCATCTTTGCCTCCGTGCTGGCGGTGAGGATAACCGGATAGCGTTACGGACAAACGGTGAGGGTGTCATCGGCCGGCCTAGCGAAAGGATGTCGTAGTCTACCATGCGAATGAGCCTAATTAGGATGGTCTCCATAGGGAGCGCTCTTCAACCTCCTGCGGATCCTTAAAGGAGGTAATCTTGCATGAATCAACGGGACGAAGGCGCAGAGCCGGAGAGCAATACACGAGCCCAATACCTCTTGGGCGACCAGCAGTAAAGTCGAGGGGTTATCGGGTCGGTGATGGTGATCTCGAGAAAGTTATCCTGCGCCGAGACAATTTGTCCGCCGGCAGGAGCAGATCATCCCATAGACATGA
>JBDZUK010000154.1:0-2383 GCA_040255165.1 Nitrospiraceae bacterium
TGACTCGTTCGCTGGACGAAGCGCTCCAGTGGATTTTCGCGGCGAAGGCCGCGCGGGAGCCGGTCTCCGTCGGGTTGGTGGGCAACTGCGCCGAGGTATTGCCCGAGTTCGTGAGGCGTGGCGTCGTCCCGGACCTGCTCACCGATCAGACGTCCGCCCACGATCCGCTCAACGGGTACATTCCCTCGGGCTTGTCCCTCGACGAGGCGGCGGCGCTTCGCTCAACGCGGCCCACGGAGTACGTGGACCGCGCCTTGGATTCCATCGCGGCCCATGTCCAGGCCATGCTCGCCATGCAGCGGAGCGGAGCCGTGACGTTCGATTACGGGAACAACATCAGAACGATGGCGTTTCGACGCGGCGTGACGGAAGCTTATGCGTTTCCCGGATTCGTGCCGGCCTTCATTCGTCCTCTGTTCTGCCAGGGCAAAGGCCCGTTCCGTTGGATCGCCCTTTCCGGGGAAGCATCCGATATCGCGACCACGGACCAGGCCGCGTTGGAGCTTTTTCCGGAGAACCAATCGCTTCGGCGATGGCTCAGTCTGGCACGCGAGCGGGTCCAGTTTCAGGGGTTGCCGGCACGGATCTGTTGGCTCGGGTACGGGGAGCGGGCGGCCATGGGTCTTCGGCTGAATGAGTTGGTTCGGCAGGGAACGTTGAAGGCCCCCATCGTGATCGGGAGGGATCATTTGGACGGAGGGTCCGTAGCTTCTCCTTATCGGGAGACGGAGGGGATGCGGGACGGGAGCGACGCCATTGCCGACTGGCCCATCCTCAACGCATTGCTGAATACGGCGTCAGGCGCAGCCTGGGTCTCTTTTCATCACGGCGGCGGAGTCGGTATCGGATATTCGCTGCACGCCGGGCAGGCGACGGTCGCCGACGGGACGTCCGAGTCGGCCGCCAAGATCGAACGGACTCTCACGAACGACCCGGGACTGGCGATTCTGCGCCATGCGGATGCCGGATACCCTGACGCCATCTCCGCCGCCGAGCGCCAGCACCTCCATTTGCCCATGCCCCCGACCGCGTAGCCTACCGCTACAGTTGCCGGGCCTGTGCCAGCCCCCGTTCAATCTCCATCAGCTTCGATGTCCCGGCCGCGACGAGGTCCTCGTCGGATTGGCTCTTTAAATTCGCCAGGACGTTGGCGCGGGCTCCTTCACCGGCGGCGATCCCCATCTGAATGCCGACGTCCAAGTCGGTCGACACCGCGGCCTTCACCAACGAGCGCAGGTCTTGCAACAAAGTGACTGTTTCTACGGACAGCACGGCGGTCTCCAAGGGAACTTGAGTCGCCACCTGCAGCCCGTCGGAGATGGCCCGCGCCCGGCCGGCTTCCGACTTCGGAAGCCGATAGGCGCGCAGCACGAGGTCGTAAGCAGCCGCGTCCGCTTGAACCAAGCTTTGAAACCGACTACGAAGCTCGAGCAGGCGGTTCTCGATTGCCGCGAGCCGTTGCCTCGTCTCGTCCGGTTCATGGGATGACGCCTGTTTCGACGGCCCGATCCTGCAGGCCATGATTCCAAGCGATGCTGCGAAGGCTCCCGCCAACGCCGCGACACTGCCCCCGCCCGGCGTCGGCGTCCCGGCGGACACGGTCTCGAGAAACTCGGACACGGATGCGGCGATGCCATTCACACGGGACGAGGCGGACCGAGCGGCGCCGGAGCGATCCTGACTCTTGTCCTTCATGGCCTGCTCCAGCCTCGTCTCCAGCACCTGGCTTCTGTCGAAGCCTTCCAATTGCAGGCAATGTTCGGCCGTATGGAGCAACGCGGACTCCGGGACCAATCCGATGACTTCGCTGCCCAAGATGGATACCCCGTGCGAATGTGCTTCCTGCTTCACCGCCTCGAACGCGGCGTGAATCGGAGTTTCCTCGACGTTCGTGAGGTTCATGGACACCTGGACCAACCGGCGGCTGGTCAATTCGACTCCCATGGCTTTGACGGCAGGAAGCCCGCCGCTCGAGAACCGCACTTTCTTCGCGATCGCCCGGGCCACGTCCAGGTCATTGCTGCGCAGGTTGACGTTGAACGCGATCAACGGCGCCCTCGCGCCGACGACCGTCGCTCCGGCGGTGGGATGCAGCGCGGGGGGCCCGAAATCCGGCGCCCATCCGGCCTCTCGCTGCATGCGCTCCCCCAATCCTTCCAAGCCGCCTTTCCTGATGTGTTCCAGGTTGCGCCGCTGTTCGCTCGACGCGGCGCGCTCGTACAGAAACACCGGGATGTTGAGCTCGGCCCCGATTCGCCGCCCGACGTCGCGGGCGAGGGCGACGCAGTCGTCCATCGTCACGCCTTTGATCGGAACAAACGGCACGACGTCGGTCGCGCCGACGCGCGGATGTCCTCCCTGATGGCCCCGCAAGTCGATGAGG
>JBDZUK010000081.1:0-7618 GCA_040255165.1 Nitrospiraceae bacterium
CCCTTCCGGAATCGCTCCGACGGCCAGGGCCACCGCAGCCATGAAGATCTCCGTGACTGGCTGACCGCGCCACACCCCTAAGCCGAACGTCACGGCGGCCAAAGCCAGAATCGCCGCCGTGAGCACTTTGCTGAAATAGGCGAGCTTTTTTGTGAGCGGGGTGGCGATGTCCGTCGTTTCGCCCATCAGCTGGTGGATGCGCCCGAGCTCGGTGTCGGTTCCCGTTCCGACGACCACACCGCTCCCCTGTCCGTAGGTGACCAGCGTGCCGGAGAACGCCATGTTCTTCCGGTCCGCGACGACGGTTTCGGGAGGGAGCACGCGGTCGGCCTTTTCCACCGGTACGGACTCTCCCGTCAGCGCCGATTCGTCCACCCGCAATTCGCGGACTCTGGTGAGCCGAAGATCGGCGGGGATTTTGTCGCCCGATGCAAGCAGCACCAGATCGCCCGGGACAATGTCCGCAGACGGAATGCGGAGCTTTTGTCCGTTGCGACGCACCGTCGCCTCGGTTGTCATCATGGCTGCCAGGGATTCAAGGGCCGCCTCCGCGCGTGATTCCTGGACGAATCCGACGATTGCATTGACCAGCACCACGCCGAAGATGACGCCGGCGTCCACCCATTCACCGAGGAGACCGGTGATGATCGTCGCGGCCAGTAGCACATAGATAAGGGGGTGATGGAACTGGAAGAGAAATCGCAACAGCGGTCCGTGCCGTCGGTATTTCGGCAACACGTTGGGCCCGACGCGCGCGAGGCGCCGTGTGGCTTCCTCGGTACCGAGCCCGTTTTCGAGGTCCGTTTCGAGCAGGAGGACCACTTCATGAGCAGGGAGCTGATGGTGGCCGATCATGACGCCGTTTCGGTGTGCGGATCGCGCGAGACCGCCTCTCTTGCGTCCCGGGCCGGGATTTCGAGTATGGAACGGAGCCGCAAGGACGACGTCTGGTCGGTGAAGGCCAGCAGCGAGTCGTTGGCTTCCAGGACCGTGCTGCCGTCCGGGACGAAACAGTGCCCTTTCCGGCCGATCAAGATGACGAACGCGCGTTTGGGCAGCCCCAGGTCGAGCAGTCGCTGGCCGACGGCCGGCGAAGAGTCCGGAATACGGACTTCAACGAGGCCGCTTTTGAGGCTCGTCGGAGCATCCCACACCGGCGAAGTCTCGAGCCGCCGCGGTAACGGCTCGTCCACGCGTAGCCAGCGCGCAACCAACGGAATCGAGGTCCCTTGCAGCAACACGGAGGTCAGGACGATGAAGAAGACCAGATTGAAAATCATCGTGGCCTGCGGGATGCCGGCCAGCAGCGGGAAGGTGGCGAGGATGATGGGCACGGCTCCGCGCAACCCGACCCAAGCCACCATCGTTTTCTCGCGCATGTTGAAGCGCGTGAATCCCAGCGTCGCAAAAACGGCAAGGGGTCGGGCGAGGAACATGAGGAACAACGCCAGGAGAATCCCGGTTCCCGCAATGGGGACGAGCTGGGTCGGAAAGACTTGCAGCCCGAGCGTCAAGAACATGGCGATCTGCATGAGCCAGGCGAGCCCGTCGTGAAACCGCATCAGGCTGCGCTTGTGGATGAAGTCGCTGTTGCCCATCATTAATCCGGCGAGATACACCGCTAAGAATCCGTTCCCCCCAAGCCAGGCACTGGCGCTGTAGGTCAGCAACACGAGGGAAAGAGTCAACACCGGGTAGAGCCCCTCGTATTCCAGGCGCAACCGGTTTACCAACATGACCATCAGTTTGCCGATACCGTAGCCGATGGCCGCGCCCAACGCCATTTGACGCACGAACATGGGAAACAGGTCGAGCGCCGAGGTCGATGCTCCCGTGATCAGGCTGATCATCCCGATGGTCAGGAAGACGGCCATCGGGTCGTTGCTGCCGGACTCCAATTCCAGCAGCGGCTTCAACGGGCTCCGAAGGCTCACGTACCGCGACCGCATGACCGAAAACACCGCGGCGGCGTCGGTCGACGACACGATGGCGCCGATGAGAAGCCCTTCGAACCACGTCATTCCAAGGGCGGCTGTGGCGAACCAGCCGACCAGTCCGGCCGTGATCGCCACCCCCAGCGTGGACAAAGCCAAGCCCGGGCCGAGCACGTTCCGAACGATGGCCCATTCGGTATCCATGCCTCCCGCAAAGAGGATGAACGCCAGCGCCACGACGCCGAGCGATTGCGCCAGCCATGGATTATCGAAGTGGATGCCGCCGGGCCCGTCGGACCCGGCCAACATCCCGATGAGGAGGAAGAGCAACAGCGCAGGAACCCCGACACGACCGGAGGCCTTGCTCGCGATGACGCTGAGCAACAACAACCCGGAGGCGGCCAGGAGGAAATATTCGATGGTCAGGGTCATGGAGTCCTGTCTCCTCCCTGACGATCATTCCCTCGCAGTCGAGGCGGGAGGTTTCTGACGATCAGCATCGGACATCCCGCCCTCCTCAGCAGCTGTTCGGCCACGCTTCCCAGCATGATGCGGGACAGGCCCTGCCGCCCGTGCGTACCGACTGCGATGACATCCGTCTCCCAGTCGGCGGCCTCGCTCAGAATGGTCTCCACCGGATTGCCCGGTAGGCAGACGGCCTCTACATCAATGCCTCGAGTCCGCATCTGTTCGGCCATCTTGAGAAGCCGATCCCGTCTCTCGGGAACCGTCGCTTCCGTCTCGGCGGCATGCAGCAGGCGGATGCTGGCTCGGAGCGGTCCCGCCAGCGTCGAAACATACGCGAGAGTTGCGTCTGCGCAGGAAGAGAAATCCGTCCCTACGAGCAGTCGCTGCAGTTTGACACGGGTCGGATGCCGCGGCACGTCTCCGACCAAGTGTCCGTGAACCGCGAGCACGGGACAGGGCGCGTCCCGGAAAATCGCCAGCGCGGTGCTGCCGAGTCGCAGACGGTCCCAGCCGGTGCGTCCTTCGGTCCCTAAGACGATCATTTCCACGCGGCCGCTCTTGGCGCGCTCCAGCGCGCAGGTAGAGGGGACTCCGTAGTCCAGACGCGGCTCCGCGTGGACGCCGGCTTCTCCGGCCGCGCGCGCCAAACGGCCCAGCTCCAGCAGCGCCGAGTTCTTGCGATCCCTGAGATACCGGCTGTCGGGCGGCTTGGACACGGTTTTGATCACGTGCAGAATTTCCAGCCGCCCTTGCAGCGCGGCGGCGAGCTTCACTCCATACATGAATGCGCGCCGCGCCGGCAGCTGAAAATCGGTCGGCGCCAAAATACAATGAGCCTCGCTGCGGGACCGTGAATTCATCGGTGACGTTTTGTCGTGGTGTTGCGCGAGCGTCCTCAAGGTCTCTTGGCGACAATAGACAACTCTTGCCGCTTGCGCAAGTCTGCCCGCTCACTGCGCCACGCTACGCGCGCGACGAGCGTTCCGGTCCCTCCCGCATAATCCGGACGCGGTGCACGACGGCCGCGCCGAACAGCAGGAGTGCCGCCGAATAGTAGACCCAGAGCAGGAAGAGGACCATGACCAGAAACGATCCGTACATCAGGCTATAAATCGTCAGATGTTGCACGTAAAGGGTGAAGGCATGTTTGGCTACTTCCCAGAGAAACGCCAAGGTGATCCCTCCGATGGCGGCCTCCCGCCAAGTAGGACGGGCCCGCGGCAGATAGCGATAGAGACCCGTTCCGACGGCCAGCACGAGGATGAACGGCAACAGATACGACAGCAGGAAGTGGTTCGCCATAGCACCGGTGAAATCCAGGTTGCCGATCCGGGACGCATGGCGGAGCAGCATCTGCAGGATTTGGGTCGCCAGGAACGACAGCGTGAAAAATAACCCGACCAAGCCTAAGAGCGTGAAGGCGACGAGAGTCGACCCGAAGGGATGCCGAAGATGGGCGGTTCCGAAGACGACGTTGACGGCATAGTCCACCTCATAAAACACCAGGAGCCCGAACCACACGAAGGCGCCGAAGGCCACCCATCGCACCGTCTGCTCTGTCGCCAGACGGGCTATTTCACCGGCCAATTCGGTGCCGAGATCGGGTACAAAGCCTTGCAGCAAATTGAGTAGGTGCTCATGCCCCAGCAACTCATGGCTCACGGCGCTGGTCAAAGAGAGAAGCAGAAATACCAAGGGGAAGAATGACAAGAGGGAGAAAAACGCCAGCGCCGCGGCGAGAGTCAGGCATCCTCGATGCCAAAAATCCGAGAAGGAATCGAGAAGCAAGTGAAAGCCGAGCCCGCCGAATCGCGACGTGGAACCAGGCTCGGTCCGGCTCGGCGTGACCTCGGGCGTTCTTTCAGGCCGTCTTACGTGTCCAGTCATGGTGCGATGCGGCGCGCCATGGCGCGGCACGAGCTCGGACCACGCGCCTGCTTCTCCTTCCTCAGCCCTGCGTCCGCTGTCCGATAGAGCGGTCGGTTAGGATGCAATTCCCTCCGGGATGATGACTCCATGAGGACTCCGTTTGCCGTCGAGCGCCTGCCTTTCGTCGTTGGTCAGCACCTGGTCCAGGGCCAGGCCCAACAATGAAGCAGCCGCCTTCACGCAATGGGCCCAGCTGCAGCGATTGACGAAGAACATTCCCGGCGTGCTCAGCGTCCCGCCATGGTTGATGTAACCGAGCCCCGCGGTTCGCGCGCCGGTGTGGAGCGGACCGAGCAGGCCCAGGATCGTTTCCGGCCTCGTATGGGTGACGAACAAGCGCGCGACCACGTCGGGCGGAAACAAGCGCTCGCGCGCGTCCTGATCAACCTGGTGGGCCCTCTCCGCGGCGGACCGAGGTGTCCGAAATCGTCCCGGTTCCAGGAGATAGACGACCGTATGCGGGATCTTCCGATCCGTCAGCCGGCGCGAGGCGGTGAGGACCTCCATCAGTTGATAGGCGCCGACGGCCGCCAGAATGATGCGGGACTGGTCGATGTTGTACCCGGCCCAAGGGAGCGGGAGACCGCCGTGCGCCATCATGGCGCGAGCTTCTTCGGCGCTGAACAAGTCGGGGATGACGTCTGCTTTCGGCACGACGAGCGTCCAGATCTGCCCGTGTGTGCGATAGAGTTGTTCCATCACGGCCGCAGCCTGATTGAAGTCGGCCGGGAACAGTACGCGCGAGACGTGGGAGGGTTCCCCGAGCATGGCTTCCGCCATGCTGGGGTCCTGGTGGGATTGCTCGTTCTTGCCGTTTTCCCATGTGTGGGAAGTGAGGATGAGCGGCAGCGACAGCCATCCTTGCAGGCGGCCTGCCTCCATGCAGTGGTTTGCGAAAATAATCTCCTGGCGCACCGCGCCGTGCATTTTGCTGCCGAACGCCTCGTACGTGTGGACGAGATTGATGCCCCCTTTGTTGGCCAAGGCGGCCGACACCACGGCTTCCTCGTTGAGGGCCGTAATCACGGCTCCGTCTACGGATTCCGGCACGGCCGGTTCCGGGTCGGTGACGCGGAACTTCAGGCGTCCCAGCGTGGCTACCAGGCGGTTGGAGAGCATCTCGTCGGGATTGCCGACGCGGGGGCGCAGGCGGGGGTTGGCTTCCACGATGGCCAGGAACATCCGGTCCACGGCGGTCATCGGCGACGCCGTCGTCCATGCAGCCTGGTTCCGCCTTACGTCCTCCGTCACCGGCCGGAATGGAGGGTCTGGGATGCCGGCCACCTGCACCTGACGGTGCGCCAGCGCGTGATCACGCTCCCGAGCTCGGCCGGACGTCCGGTGCTGCTGAAACGAGGCGGCGGCGCCGGCGAGCTCCGTCGGAGGGACCCAGAGCCGCCTCGCTCCCTCGTTGAAGAGATCGGCGGCGCGGCTGTCGATGCGCGGGTTCGCCATCAACGGAAGATTATGGGCAAGGTTGGTGCCCTCTCCCGGAAAGCCCGCCCCTTTGGGCGCCACTGCGACTCCGTAGGGGAGCGTAACGGGATAGCGGCTTCGTCCGGACCTGACGTCTTCCGCCGCGGCTTCGAGCCGGCGTTCCATTTCGAGAATCGCCCACAGGAAGGCGGCGGGGTCCCGGCCGTCGAAGATGATGGGATCGAAGCCGTTCAGCTTCAGGTGTTCGCTGAACCAGGCGGTGCCGCCTTGCTGCGACATCGTGGTGCGTTGATCGATGCGGCGGCCGTTTTTGATCATGATGGGCGTAACCAGCCCGGAATCCTCGTCGCGCCACCAGCGGGGCGCCCAGTCGCTTCCTCGCTGCTCTTCGAAAGCCCCGTCGGAGAGAAAGACGACCAAGCGTTCGCCGGGCAGCGGCATATGCACGTACTGCAACTCCGCAAAGCCGAGATAGCCGCCTTCCGCCAGGCCGCCGGCGGTGTGGGCGTTCACGTGACTTCCCAGCGGGGAATCCTGCCGACCGTCTTCCCGCAAACGGTAGGAATAGAAGTCCCGTACATAACGGGTCAGCCCGTCGTCGGTGACGGCGTAGCGCTCGGCATGGGCGTGCGTCATGTTGGCGACCAGCAGGTTGAGTGAATCCACGGCCGCGACGCAGTGACCTTGTCCCATCAACCAGCCTCGCGTGCGGCCCGTCACGACGTTGGCGGCCAAGTATGCGGCATAAGCCGGGACCATGTTGAGCGCGCCGCCCGTGTGCCCTTCGGGCCGGAGTTTAAAATCCTCGGTATCCAACGCCCGCCCGTCGAGGTAGACGTTCCGCGCGTAGGTTTGATGGACCACCAGCCAGAGAGCGGCGCTGGCAAGTCGATCCAGCGCCATGAGGAGGTCGTAAAAAGGAACCGCGTCTCCGCTGACGCCCTGGTGCTCCAGAAACCGCATCAGTCCATAAATGCGCACTTGGGTCTCGTCACAGTGCGTGATGACGCCTCGGCCTTCCGCCCAGCGGGCAAAGTGCTGATTCTCCTGTCGGTACTGGGCCGCGCGTTCGGCTGTGCCGGCTGTTTCATCCTTCTCGTTCACGATGGCGCTCCTTGGTTCATGTTCAAACACTTCCATGTGTCCCGGGCAATCCAGGTTTCTTCGTCGACGGCGGCTGCGTACACCGGCAGCGGCCGGCCGTCCGCGCTGACACGGACCGCCGTTCCGGCCGCCAACCCGACCGCGGCCTCGTTGCGCTCGCGATCGAGCCCTATGCCGCACCATTCCATCCCGTGGCAAATGCGGGCTCGGATCTCGGGCGCGTTTTCGCCGATTCCACCGCCGAAAACCAGGGCGTCGGCCCCGCCAAGCGCGGCCAGATAAGATCCGACGTACTTTCGCGCCCGGTAGCAAAACACGTCGATCGCCAAATCCACGCGCCGGTCCCGGCCGGTTGTCGCGAGCAATTCGCGCATGTCTCCGGACTTCCCCGACAGTCCAAGAAGCCCGGATTCCTCGTTCAGCATCCGCTCGATGTGGTCAGCTGGCATGGACATCCGACGGGCCAGGTAGGCTACGATGGCCGGGTCCAAGTCACCCGACCTCGTTCCCATCACCAAGCCCTCCAGCGGGGTGAACCCCATCGACGTGTCTACCGAACGGCCATTGCAGATCGCCGCGGCCGAGCACCCCTGTCCCAGATGGAGGGTGATGAGGCGCGTTCCCTGAAGCGGCTTGTGAGCCGCTTCCGCATAGGCGACGGCCAGAGACGCGTGCGCGATGCCGTGAAACCCGTACCGACGGACGCCGTACTTGTCGGCAAGCTCGTGGGGAATGGCATACGAAGC
>JBDZUK010000081.1:7718-10244 GCA_040255165.1 Nitrospiraceae bacterium
CGGTTCTTATCATAGGCATCGGCCAAGCCGTAGTCACGAGTTCATTGCCCGGTTCTTGCGCAGAGATGAAGGTTGGCACATAGATGGCCGGCCGATTCCGGGAAACAGCCGAGTCGCAGCCCAGTTCGGCGGGGCGGCTCAACGGCGTGCGGCAGGGCCGTTAAGCTCGATCCTGCGCCCGGATCGACTGGGTCCGCTGTTGAGACGGCCTGATCAGTGAACTGAGGCGACCCTTGAAGAACTCGAAGAACCTGTATGACTCGCTGGGCGAACGGCAAAATGGCGGTGCACCACGCCAGTCGACAGCTATCAAAAGCGCTAATGTGGTCGCCATTGGACAAAAGGCATGTCTTGCGTCATAAAATGTCTCCTTGAAGCAGGCCGCATAGGTGCCACACTATAGGCGGCACTCCGGCCATACTATAGTGTACGACGGAGGGATGGTGCGCGATCTGACCGCGAATCGTGTCGTATCGACGGAGCAGGAATTTGACGAGTTCGTCCTCATGCTGCTGCCGGAGCTGTTGGAACGCGCGACGGCGCAGACCAAGCGCTTCCTCCGGGATACCGAACAATGGGAGAACGACACGGTCCATGAAAAGCTTGCTTTGCGGTGGGGCTACGAATTGGTCGAGCGATTTATGGTCTGCGGTCGATCGGAAGTTCCCTGCCGACCATTGCTGCTGCTCGAAAGCTTCGTCTCGAAGTATTACAGCCAGCCGGAGCCGCTGTGCTACCACAAGGACTTGTTGTCGCCGCTCGGCCGATACCTGGATGCGCTCGTGTCACGCGCCGTCGTCAGCCGTGACGCGATGACGGCGGTTTTTTACCATCTCTACGGATTCGGTCAGAGCCAGGTCGTGAGAGTGCTCGGCTTAGGCACGGCCGAGAGCCAGCGGGTGTATAAGAATTACGCGCGTTGGCGCCAGGGCGGATGGCAACGTATGGTGGAGGAGGCCGGGATCAGCGAGGAGGAACTCAATCACATCGAAGATCAGAAGCGAGGCCACGCGGCGAAGCTCCATATGGAGGTGGAGCGTCTCATGCAAATCCTCCAATCTCACTATCGAAAAAGCGAGCCGGCCCATTATCCCTGTCTGCCTGCCGCTCAATGGCGGGAACTGTTCGATCAGGATTATGGGCATGATTACCGAGGATGGCATTTGCCGCTGTGCCGCGGATGTCTGGCGGACGTGTGTCAATTCCAACAAGGCGATTTGAACGGGGACGGCAAGCCCACTCTAAATTTGCACGTGCGGCCCTTGCCGAAAGCGAAAGTTTTGAGTTTTTTGGTCGGAGGAAAAGGGAGGTAACCCTCATGGATTCCATCGCAGCGCTGGAGGAGTATCGGCAGCGTCTGCTCCGAGGATTGCGCGAAAACGTGCGTGCGCGCGACGCCGCCGCCGACCGCGTATTAGGCGTCTTCGTGAACCATACGTGCGTGGGCAGACTGGACTGCTCGCAGGAGCGTCCGACGTTGGTGTTCGCGGATCGCGAACAGCACATTGATTCCGTGGAGATCCGCACGGAAAGCGGGCGTCTCGTCGGGGGAGTCCTCGGGGAACCGGTCGGCATGCGGCGCGCGCGAGTGTCCACCAGCGAATATCTGGTCGACTTGACGGTGCATAACGGCCTCGGCGGCGGATCGCTCCGTGTCAGCTGTCAGGAGGCTCCTTCTCTCTGGCGTCGTGTTGTTCGATCCGCGGCGTCCCGTGCGGCGGTCTTCCCGCATGCGGGCGTTCTGCCGACCCCGGTGCTCCGACGGCCTGCGTTCGGACAGGCCCTGCTCGTTCTTGTGGTTCTCATCCTCGTCGCGGACCGCGCGCTGACGTGGGTGAACGCGAGGCAGGATGCCGGTACGCGTTCGGCTTCCCAAACCATGACGGTGACCCGGCCGGATTGGGCGGAGGAGTTTACACGCCTGCAGCGACAACTGGACGACACGACCAAGAAGTATGCGGTCGCCGCGGATCTCATGGAAGCGCAGCAGCGCGACATTGGAGGATTGCGGAACGCCGTCGCCGACGTAGCCAAAAGCCAGGAGCGGCTGAATTCGCACGTCCTGACGGTTCAGCGCGACCTCGGCGGCCAGAGAAAAGCCGTCCGGAAGGAAGTGCAAAGCGTCACCCGTTTGCTCATGAGCCAAGCCGCCGACGAACGCCAGCAGTTGGAGGCTGAACTGGAGAGCCTCTCAACGGTCAACGATACGTTGACTCAGGAAGTCGAGGGCCTTAAACACCGGAACCAGGAATTAAAAAATCGGTTGAAGGCCGCGGGCATCGACGTGTCTCAGGTTGCTCCCGCGTCTGCCGGATCGGTTCACCCGCCTGCCGGAGAGCTGGCCCAAAACGCTTCGTCCGAACCGTTCACTTTTTGGGTCTCCTTCCACGACGGCGTCAGCGAGGAAAGCATCGAGCATCTCGTCAAGAGGCTCCGCGGGCGAAGAGGGTCCGCCAAGGCCGGATGGTATCCCATCGAAGTTGCGAGGCCAACCCCCCAGCAAACCACGCACCTGTTGGACTCCGT
>JBDZUK010000081.1:10344-11892 GCA_040255165.1 Nitrospiraceae bacterium
TAGACGATCATCCGGCCGGCTTGGCGAAGGCGGCTGAATACGCCTTCGACAATGACGTGATCCCCTTCGCGAACTTCCGCCTTCCCCAGACTGATGACTTTCAACGTCCCTGCGTGATCCTGAAGCAGAAACCCGTAAGCCGGCTGCCCCTGACGATTCGTCGCCAGCTGGATGTTCGTTACCTTTCCCGTCACCACGATCGCTTGATGATCGTACTGTTCGGGGTGGGCGAGCAGCTCGGCGATTTCAACCACGGGCTGTGCCGACACGAGTAAGGGAGCCAAGGCCATCAGGATGGTGAGCAGGAGCGAGGTGACTGCACGTCTACTTCTGGAGCGGAGCACGGGAGACACGGAGCAGGGGACCGCCAGGAGATCCATCATCATTGTCGTACCTCGCTGTTGATGAATGGTAATACGCCGGTCGTCGTATCAGCGGACGTCTTCGCCGAAAAAGTTTCGAAGAATCTGTTCCTGCCCCTCGCGGAGAGACGGTGAGATCGGCTCCGGCGTGGCAAGAGCCAGAGGGTCCTCCTTGGCTCGGGGTGCGGTACGTTTAAGCAGCTCTTCGTCGAGTGCCTCTGGACTGGTGTCCATGTCGTTAAGAATGGCCGTCAGTCGATGAAGGCCGAAGAGGGAACGGGTTTCCTCGGAATGCATGGCGTTTGAGGTTGCTCCGTGCATGATGGACAGCCAGAACTTTGCTTCAATCTCCTCAGGGAGACCTCCCCAGGCGAAAGCCGTCAGTTTGTCGATGAGCGCGGTCTCCGTCCGCTCCAAGCCATCATAGTGCGACACCGATCGTTCGAGCGGACCCGCTGCCAACACCGCGAACGTCTCCTTCCACAGGTCCAAGGTGGGCGCCCCCGCGGAGGAGCCGCCCTGTTCCGATTGTAGCTTGGTCTGGAGCGCCTGCAAGTATTGCGCGATATATTTCACTTTTCTCGCGACCAGACTGCCGGCGGGGATTCCCCAAATATGTCCGATTTCATGGTCCTGCAACGGCGCGGCGTTCGAGACCTGGCGCTCCCGCTCGGAGATGTCCAGCCGTTTGCGATGCTTCTCGGCCAAACGCAGCTGCGTCTGCATCTCAATGCCAAGCCGTTGCTGTTGATACTCGTCCGCCGCGACCGCGTCCTCCGCCCAGCGCTCGTCGAGCAGGCGGATCGCCGGTTTCGGCACGGCCGCTCGGGCCGTGGCTTTCAATTCGGCGACACTGTCCGGATTAGACGCAAACTTGGCGGTCAGCAGATGGGCTGCGCGTGCGGCCAGCGATTCGCAGACGGCGCTGAGCTTCCTGAGACACTCGCATTGCAGCCAGGTCCGTTCCCGTCGCAGGCGCACTTGGCGACGATACTGGTCCCGGCGATCGGACACAGCTTTGACGGCCTCGCGCGTCAGCACCGCGCTCGTCGGCTTTGTTCCGGATACGCAACGAGGATCCGGCCGGTCCGCCGTCATATACTCGATTTCTTCCTGAGTGACGTCCATGTATTGAAGCAGCAGCAGCCGCATCATGATCCGACCCTGGATCGGCATGGCGGCGATG
>JBDZUK010000082.1:0-11707 GCA_040255165.1 Nitrospiraceae bacterium
GTATCGGCCCTGCTGGAAGGCTGGCCTTCAACTATCTGCCGTTGAATCGCCCGATCACGACGGAAGCGTTCGAGGGAGCGCTCGCGGCGGCCACCGTAGCAGGGCTGCATCGTCTCCACCGAGAACGACCAGGCTCCGCGGTCGCCCGGATCGCGGAGCTGTAGCCAAGGAGCGTGCATGGCGGCCCATATCACGACTGGGTGGATCATTCCGCCGCCGATGGAACCAAGCAAGAGTCGTGCAGAATTGCAACAAGAGCGAGCCAGCAAGGTCCTGCAGCTGATCGCGGATGGGCTGATTCGGTCGGAGAGAATCCGGTCTGCTCTACTCACGGTCCCCCGCGAGGATTTCATTCCGCCTCTGTACCGGGACTATGCGTACCAGGAAGTACCGCTTCCGCTTCCCGGCACGCGTGCAACGATTTCCTGTCCGCACAGCTATCCGCTGTTCTATGAGCCGCTCGGTCTCGATGAGGGCCAGCGGTTCCTCGAGGTGGGCTTGGGGTCCGGCTACGGGGCCGCGGTCGCGCGGGAAGTCGTCGGTCCCGACGGGTTGGTCGTGTCGATGGAACTCGATCCAGTCACATATGCATTCGGCAAGACGAACCTGGAGCGGGCGGGTTACCGCGACGTACTGGTGATCTTGGGAGACGGCGGCATGGGGCACCCGGAACAGGCTCCCTATGATCGTATCTGTCTGACGGCATCCTGCCGGGAAATTCCCCCTCCGCTGGTCGAACAACTCAAGCTCAATGGTCGGTTAATCGTCCCGCTCGCGCGCGAAGGAGTGCAGCAGTTGACCCTGCTCGTGAAGCAGCGCAGCGGTGTACACCGTCAGGTGATCTGCGATGTGTTGTACATCCCGCTGCAAGGGCGGTACGCCTCTACAGAGTCCGAGTAACGGAGTGTCCTTTCTTCGATGAAAGAATCTCGACCGGTGGAGCCGGAAATTCTCGTCTCGTCATGCGCAGCTCCGGCTGACGAGCCGATGGAGATCGTCGAACGGAAGGGACTCGGTCATCCCGATACCATCTGCGACGCGGTCATGGAGTCGGTCGCGGTGGAATTGGCACAGTCCTACCTGAGCCGATGCGGACGTATCCTCCACTTCAATGCCGACAAGGGCATGCTCGTGGCCGGTCAGGCGACGTGCCGTTTCGGAGCTGGGGCGATCCTTGTTCCGATGCGGCTGATCATCGGAGACCGGGCGACCTTCCAGTGGAAGGCCCTCTCGATCCCGGTAAAAGAGATCGCCGAACGCGCGGCCTATAAATGGTTCAAGCGGCATTTGCCCAGAATCGAGCCGGTCAAGCACTTGGAATGCCAGGTGGAATTGAGACCTACCTCTGAAGAATTGCGCTCCGTCGCCGAGCGGCCGACGGCGCCTGTCGCCAACGATACTTCTGCGGTGGTGGGCTATGCGCCGTTCACGCCGACCGAACGTCTGGTGTTTCAAGTCGAGCAATTCCTGAACAGCCCTCGGTTCAAGAAGGAGTTTCCAGACACTGGCGAAGACGTGAAGGTGCTCGCGGTTCGCCACGGAACGGAGGTGGCCCTTACGGTGGCCATGCCGTTTCTGGCAACCCACATCCGCACGGAAACCCGGTACTTTCAGCGCAAGAAGCTCGTGATCGATGCAGTCAGCCGGTTCATTTCGCGAAAGTGCGGCTTGCTGCAGGTCCGGGTGTTCCTCAATGCGCTCGACCGGCGCGGATCGGGGGCCGCGGGAAGTTATCTCTCGGTGCTCGGCACCTCCGCCGAAGGGGGCGATTCGGGAGAAGTCGGGCGGGGCAACCGGGTGTGCGGCGTGATCTCCGTACGACGGCCGGCGAGCGCCGAAGCCGCTGCGGGAAAGCATCCGTTGGCTCACGTGGGCAAGATTTACAACGTGCTGGCGCATGTGCTAGCGGAAGACATCCATCGCTCGGTGCCCGGCCTGCGCAATGTCACGGTCTGGTTGACCAGCCAGATCGGACAGCCGATCGCCGATCCGCACTTCGTCATGGTGGAAGTGATTCCAGAGCCTGGATTCGCCTTGGAACGAGCGGGTCCGCTCATTCGCCGCAGAGTGAGCCGGGCCTTCGCGGACATCAAGCCGTTCTGCCTGGCGCTGGCACGGGGCGCTTATCGGATGTGTTGAACAGTGATGCGCGACACCTTGCCTCCGAGCCGGAATGGGGCAGCCGGTTTGACGTTGCCGATGGGAAAAGTTCCCGTCGCTCTGCTGCGCAGCCTGCTCAGCCGTTATGCCGCGAACCGAGACCCGCGCGTCCTCGTCGGGGCAGGGATCGGGCTGGACGCCGCCGTCATTCGCATGGGCGAGCAGGTGCTCGTGGCGAAAACCGATCCCATCACCTTCGTGGCCGACGACATCGGGGCCTACGCGTTGATGATCAACGCAAACGACTTGGCTGCAACGGGAGCTCAACCGAAATGGTTCTTGACCACGATCCTGTTGCCGCCTCATACCACGACCGCCGCCTCGGTCGAACGCCTGTTCGGACAACTGTACGGAGTCTGCCGTCGCGCCGGGGTCACGCTGTGCGGCGGCCACACCGAAATCACCGATGCGGTGACGCGTCCCGTGGTGGTGGGCTGCCTGTTGGGCGAGGCCGCCCCGAACGGGATCGTGACGGCCGCCGGCGCGCGGGAGGACGACGCCGTACTATTGACGAAGGGCGTGGCCATCGAAGCGGTCTCGATTCTCGCGAGGGAGCGTGCGGCCGCGATCCGCCGTCGCCACGGCGCCCGCTTTCTATCCCGTTGCCGCCGGTATCTCACAGAACCCGGTCTCAGCGTGCTGAAGGAAGCCAGGCTGGCCATGGCCGCGGGCGGGGTCCATGCAATGCACGACCCGACCGAAGGCGGGCTTAGCGCGGCGTTGCATGAGGTGGCGGAAGCGGCCGGCGTGGGATTCCGGATTGAGAGGCAAACTATCCGCATTTTGCCGGAGACGGCGCGGCTCTGCGACGATTTTGGACTGAACCCGTTGGGGGTCATTGCGTCGGGCGCGCTCCTTCTCTTCGTGGACCCCACGTATCAGTCAAAAGTCGTGGCGCGGCTGCGGAAGGCGGGAGTGCCGACCGCCCGGATCGGAATCGCCGTACCGGCAAAGAACGGTGTAACCCTCGTCGACGACGACGGTAAGGTTCGTCCTTTTCCCCGTTTCACCGTCGACGAACTGACACGCGTCATCGGAACGGACTCGGACCGACCACGATGAATCTCGCCTTGACCGGTGATGTCATGCTCGGTCGATTGGTGGATCAGTACATGATCGGCAATGAATCCGTGGACCCTCAGCTCCTCTGGAGCGACGTGCTGCCCATGATGCTGAGCGCGGACGCGAGGCTCGTGAACCTGGAATGCGTCGTCAGCGACAAGGGAGCGGAATGGCGCCCTATGACCAAGGCGTTTCATTTCCGGGCTCATCCACGCGCGATCGAGTTTCTCCGAGCAGCGAAGGTTGATTGCGCGACCTTGGCGAACAACCATGTGTTGGACTATGGGCGCGAGGCCCTGCTGGACTGCTTCGTTCTGCTCGATCATGCATGCATCAAGCGGACGGGAGCCGGCTCAACGCTCGCGGAGGCCATGGAACCGGCTTGGATTGAGTCTTCCGACGCGCGCGCGGCGGTGCTCGCGCTGACCGACAATGAGGCTGACTGGGAGGCCACCGAACGGGTTCCCGGCACGTACTTCATCGCCTATGATGATCGGGGTCTTCGAGAACCCTATCGGACGCGGACGACGGAGCTGATGAGCCGCCTTCGCCCGAGAGCCGATTTCGTCATCGTGAGCGCGCACGTCGGACCGAATTGGGGCGCTCCGTCAACTGGCATGCAAGCCCTGGCGCACGAGTTGATCGATCTGGGGGCCGACGTCTACTGGGGCCATTCCAATCACACGCCGCAGGGGATTGAGCTGTACCGGGGAAAAGCGATTCTGTACTCGGCCGGCGATTTCGTGGACGACTATGCGGTAGACGTCGACGAACGGAACGATCTCTCCTTTCTCTTCGTCCTGACCCTGGAACACCGCCGCCTGACGCGAATCCGGCTCTATCCGACGTGCGTTGAGAATTTCCGGGTCCGGCTGGCAAACCCGCAGGAGGCCGCATTTCTGAACAGGACGATGACAGCCAAGTGCACAGCCTTCGGCACGTGCCTGACGTTCCAGGACGACATGGGAACCATCGTCGTGCGGTAGTCGCATGCCAGTCGGCGAGCGGCAGGTTCAATGAATCCGGCACGGCCGCTGTCGTCACTCGGTCCTCGGTCGGTATCGGTAAATGCTCCGTGTCTCCGGCCATGGCACCAAGGGTGTGTCGCCGGTCGGAAGAGTTTCCATGTTTCCCAAGACCAAAGCGCCTCCTTCCACCATCCGTTCA
Source organism: Nitrospiraceae bacterium (assembly GCA_040255165.1). Taxonomy (GTDB): domain Bacteria; phylum Nitrospirota; class Nitrospiria; order Nitrospirales; family Nitrospiraceae; genus JBDZUK01. Next base: position 4,390 of record JBDZUK010000082.1, read on the forward strand.
GCAATCCGCGCGACCGTCTGCCGCTGTAGATCTTCATCGAAATAGGTGAAGGCCAGGTACCGGCAGAGCACCAGATGAAATCGTTCGTCGGGCCTCGTCTTTCGGATGTCCTGGATCAGAAAGGTCACCGGTTCGCGAAATTCCGGTTTGAGGCAGAATCCGCCGGCCGTCTCGGTGAAAGCGGCGCGCCACCCTTCAGGCAGGTCCTTGAGACTGCTCCACGAATAACAACCCCGCTGCGCCCTGGCGATCGCATCCGGGTCGACGTCGGTCGCGAGGACCGCAAACCGGATTTCTGGGAATCGTGCTTCAAGGGCGAACTTCCACTGGAGGACCAGGGTATAGGGTTCTTCTCCCGAGGCGCAGCCGATGCTCCAGCACCGGAGCGTCCGGTCTCTCTGCGCCGCCAGCACGTTGCTGGCCAATTCCGGAAAGATCTCCTGCTCCAAGGATTGAAACACCCCCTTGTCTCTGTAGAAGCGCGAAATGGAGATCCAGCAGGCGGCATCGAGAACCTCCCATTCTTCTGGATGCGCCTCCAAATAGGCGCGATAGTCGGCGAGGGACGCGGCTCCGAGCGATTCCATGCGGCGGTGCAGCCGCTTGTAGACCTGTCGCCGCACCTTGCGATACCCGGGCCAGATCAGGCGCAGCCTGGGTAGGCATTGTTGAAGGAATTGCACTCCTTCTGAGTCGTTCATCACAGTCGGACGGCCGTTGCAGAGCTGTGCAGGTCACCTCAGCCGCTGCAGGATAGTCTGCAACACGGCTTTCCGCTCCTTTAGGTCTTCCCGGAATTCCTGGTTCTCCGTGTCGGCGATCTCTGCGCCGAGATCGGAGACGGCGCTTTGCAGCGCCCAGATGAGGATTTCCTGCTCCCGCGGTTTCAGCGACACCTCCATCACGCTCCTCCTTCAGTCATTCGCAGTGGAGCAGCCTGGGCGTGCTCTCTGCGCCAGTCTGAGTTCCAACTCGCGTTCGAGCTCATTCGCGAGACGATCGCGATTGTCCCTGGTGACCGTCACCAGACGGCAGTCGCGCCGCTGTTTCACTTCGCGAATGAACCCCCGGCCCTTCAGAGCGATGGTCGCCACCACCGGTTTAGGTCCGTCCAACAGCCGGGTCACATCGGAGATGAATCGCGGCGAGTAACATTCCATCTTGCCGATCTCATCGATCATGACGAGTGGCGACGGCGATCGGTGGAGATCCAGTTCTTCCAACAGGCGTTCGAACCCCGCCACATCGACCCCATAGCGGCCCACACGGTGAGGCCCGAAATGGCGGATATGAGACAGGACGAGCGCACGCCCGCAGAGCGTTTCGAGCCGAAACCCTTCCCTAATTCCTTGTGCACTTCGGATCTCTTCCGTATAGAACCCCGCAGGGTGATGGGCGGCCAAACGCCGCGTCAACTCGCGGATCAACGTCGTCTTGCCGACTCCCGGCTGACCAGTGAGAAGCAGGTGAGGCTTACGATCAGCGGCGAGCGAGCCGGTGTGACGACCCTGCATCGGGCTTCCTACGAAGTGCGTTTATGGATCGTGATGTGATTGCCGTCCGGATCCTCGATGACTGCCATGCGGCAGACCGGCGTATCGAACGGTTCCGCGATAAAGGTCACGGCGCGCTCCTTCATCTTGTGCACGAACGAATCGAAGTCCGTCACCTCAAACGCCACGGTCGCTCCTTTGGCTCCCGGAGCATGGCCCATGTGTGCGGTCGTCACGGCGAACGTAGAGCCGCCGACGTCATATTCCACCCACTGATCTCCATAGTGGGATGCCTTATGCAGACCGAGCACATGCTCATAAAAGGCTCTGGCCCGAGTCATGTCGGAAACCGGATAGAGCGTGAATGCAATAGAGGTGATCATGGGACGCCTGCTCCTTTCTATGCCTTTCTCTCGATATGCTGCAAAGATCGACTTGACCCGAACGCTTTACGAAGCGGTCGCCTCTGTGAACTAGGTTGTACCCTTGCGACACATGGTTTCGGGCCGTGGCTACATGCATTTCGCCGCCTCTCAACCCGGTATCTCCCTCCGTTTTTTCGCCATCCGCAAAGTGATCCTCTACCTGCATCGTGCGATAATCAGTGCCATTGGAGTGCGTCCGTATGAGGCCTCGATGCTGATGGTGCTCTCGCTGCTCGTCCTCATCGGGGCCTGGGGATGCGCAGGTCCAACGGCGCGTACGGACTTCGATCCGACGGCAACCTTCACGACGTTCCGGACTTATGCGTTCGCCGGCATGACCGACGTGAATCAGGGCGGTGTACTGGACAATTCGCTGGTCCGTCGACGCATCCGAACGGATGGTCGGACAACAGCTGTCGAACAAAGGGCTCCGACAAGTCGGCCTGGGGGACAATCCGGACCTCTTGGTGCATTACTGGGTCACGCTCAAAGAAAAGCAGCGTGTCGAAAGCACGGGACCGGCCTTCGGAACGTATGGACGAAGACCAGGCTACGGACCAGGCGGTGTGGGGTACAGCGGGGTCACCACATACGAATATACCGAGGGGACATTGATCGTCGACCTGGTGACTCCGGCCAACAGAGAACTGGTCTGGCGGGCCATTATGGTCAGCACGTTAACAGATTCAAGAGAAGAGAACCTTCGGACCGCAAACGAGGCGATCGCCAAGGCGTTCACCGACTATCCGCCGTAACAGAAGTAGGCGCGACCGAGTGAAGTAATCAAACTGATGCGCATGTGATTCGATAAGAGGAAAGTCGACGCGAGGATGCATGCAATGGTGAAGGCCTGTTGGATGCCACGCGCGCGAGCGGCCCTGCTGGATGCGCCGATCTGGTGGGTGTTACTCGCGACGGCTGCATGCTCTGTAAACCCCGTGAGCAAGTTGCCGGAAGTCACACTGCTCACAGTTGAGCAGGAAAAGAAGATCGGAGCGGACGAAGCCAAGAAGGTCGAGCAGGAAATGGGGTTGGTGAAAGATCCGGTGCTGACCGGCTATTTCAGCGGGCTTGGCCAGCGCTTGGCGAAGGAATCCCCCCGGCAGGATGTGACGTATCAATTTTATGTCGCGGACATGGTCGAACCGAATGCGTTTGCCTTGCCCGGCGGCTTTGTCTATGTCACCCGTGGCCTGCTGGCATTGGTGAATTCAGAGTCCGAATTGGCCGGCGTCGTGGGTCACGAGATCGGTCATGTGGCCGCGAGACACACCGTGCAGAGAATTTCCCGGCAGGGGCCGTTTGCGCTTATTACGAATCTCACCGCCGGGCTGACCGGCTTGGTATCTCCGCTGGTTGGAAGCATCGTGGGAGGCATCGGGAATTTCGCGCAAAGCCTCGTGTTTTCACCGTACAGCCGGTCTCAGGAGAATCAGGCGGATGAGATCGGGCAGGAGCTGGCGGCAAAAGCGGGCTGGGATCCCAAAGGATTGGCCGAGTTCCTGCGCACGTTGGAACGTGAGGAGGGGCTGCTTCGTGACGGGCCGCGCCGGCCCAGTTTCTTTGATTCTCATCCGGCGACCCCCGATCGCGTTCAGAAGACCAGCAAGCGTGCAAAACAGCTTAAGCCGGCGGCCCCCGAGTCAATCATGGCTTCACGAGAATCCTTTCTGGCCACGTTCGACGGTCTTGTAGTGGGGCAACGAGCGGCCAATGGAATCGTCCAAGAGACGGCTTACCGCCATCCCGACTTGAACCTCTTCATTCAGTTTCCGCCCCAATGGAACATCGAGAACACGCCCGTGCAGGTGGTCGCGGCGCCGAAGGACGGAGACATGGCGGTCGTTCTCCAAGCCGTGGCGGAGGGAAATGACCCTCTGGAGGGCGCGCGAACTCTGGAAAAGACGAGCAAGTCTCAGATCGTGGCCAGAACGCAGCCGATGACGATCGGGCGGCTGCCGGCCGCACAGACGCGGATGGCCGATTCGAAGATCACCATCCTTGTCACCTGGATCGCGCACGGAGGAACCGTCTATCAAATTTCCGGGCTTGCACCGACCAGACGATTTGGATCGGTGGAACCCGTCTTTCAGACGGTGACGGGCAGTTTCCGGCCTTTATCATCGGAAGAACGTGCCGCCATTCGTGAACATCGAATTCGGCTCGTGAAAGCCCGCCAAGCCGAGAGCCTGAGGGCGCTGGCCGCTCGATCCGGTACTGTGTGGACGCCGGAGCAGATCGCCGTCGCGAATAATCTGACCGCTCATGAACCGCTGCGCGAGGGGCAGGTCATCAAGGTCGCCGTCGCGGAGCCCTATGAAGGCCGGGACAAATCAAACGGGCCGCTGAAACTTCCGTTTCCGGCGAATTGGTCGCAGGACGCAGGACGGCACGTACAAGCGGGAATCGAGGCATCAGGCCCGCCGGCTCTTTGAATGCCTTAATCGAGGTCGCGCATGAGGCGCTGAAACTCCGGATCACGGCGGATCAGTCGCGAAGCGGCGAGCAACAGGCGATCGATCTGTTCGTCCTTCAAGTACAGGGTCGTCGGAATGTTCATGAGATACTGCTGCTCCTCCGCGTCGTCCACAGCTCCGAGGCTGACGTCGATGAAGTATAGATCTGCATCCGGGGCGAACACGCTCTCCGGATCTTCCGGCCGGTTCCGAAGCTTTTCTTGCCACTTCTCCAATCCCAGCCGCATGAGCAACAACGTATCCGAAGAATACCGGTTGATCGGGATGTCCACGAGAGCGCTGAACACGCTGGACAGGACCGGAATATGATCTCTGCGGTACTCCCTCACGTCCGGACTGGTTTCCGCGTTCACCGTAACAAAGACCAATTTGTTAATTTTGTTGATGCCGGCGTTCTTAATAATCTGATCGAGTCCTCCCAAGACCGAGGCTCCTTCCAGGATCCCCCTGAGTGCCATGTTGTCCGAGAGCCCTCCGTCGAGGAGGTGGATGAACGGCCGCTTCTCGACATCCAGGTAGGACAGCAGTTCCTTCGCGCGCTGGCGCGGTGCGGGTTTGGGTGAACCGGCCGCCTGCTCGAGCCATTCCGGCGGATGGTACCCGCATGATCCCGCATAATTCTTCATCGTGATGGGACTGAGCACCAGAGGAAGGGCGGCGGAGGCCGCCGCCGCGTAGGCGATAGAGAATTGACTGAGGTCGGAGCAAATCATATCGAACTGGGTTTGACCAAATTCAAAGCGTGAGAGTGTGGCCATGTCGGACGCGTGAATCAGAAGACCCGGCCTAGTGTTCCTCCTCAAGAGATCGCCGTAAGTCTTGCCGTCATAGAGGGCCTCATCCAGAAGCTCTGACATAATATGGGTACGGCCAAAATAGGGAGACCAAAGGCGAAGCCAGTTGCTAGGGGACCGAAGAATTCGCGCTTTGAGCTCGCTCTCCCAGTCCTTTCTAAGGAATCGGTATTCGAAATCGTGGAAAATCCGGTCTCCGAACAGCGAGTAGTAAGCTCCCGTAAAAGTCCCGCCCGAGAGGGCATAGATGACGTCCAATTCGTCAAGCAACCGTTTCTCCCGGCCCTCCCATGTGATCGTGTGCCGCGCCAGTTCGCGCAACGCGCCGAACGCAAGAGCTGACGCTCTGGTACCGCCCCCCGAAAAGGAGGCGACGACGAAAAGGCTGTCGGAATTGCCTCTCTCTGGGGGAGCAATGTTGCTGAAACGATAGCCGTACTGTGGATCCCATTGAGCCAAAGGTTGATTCAGGGTTGGGCGAAAGTATTCGCATCCCGACAGCACGGATGACAGCACTGCGGCCAATACCAGTGGAACCAGGGTTCTCCACGGGCCGCCCGTCGGTTGACCCGCCGGCTCATGTTCTCCGAGAGAGTTGGGGGGTAATGACTCGGACATCGCTATTGCGCTTTGACCGGGGTCAGGTCGGCCACGAATTTGATCCCATCGGCCGATTGTCCCTTGGTCTTAAGCATACGCCGGCCGCCGGTTTCGTAGAGGGTAATATGAGAGACCCCCGGTCAGTGGTGGCCGTTAAATGCCCGTCTACCACGGTGAGTTTCCCTTCACCGCTGAGAAGACCGATGGTTCTGGCGCTGGCAAAGCGATAGCTTCCATCAGGGGTGATCTCAATGTGGGCCAGATCCGTTGCCCTTGACGGCGGGACGCGCCGTAGGATGCCCTCCCATTTTCCCGCAACCTGTGAAGGATCGACCATGGTAACCGGTTTCCATTCGGGCTGTGGTTGTGGACCAGTTGTTTCACACCGGGCGCCGTACGTCCATTTCTGATAGCAGCGCGTTGCGCGTTCATTACAACTCATGGTATTTCCACGCCTGGTGCTGCCGGCAGTCCGGCAGCGAGTTCAGCTTGCACAGTTGAAACCGCATCTCGATATGAATGCCGGCCGCCAGAACCTTGTCGGTTTCTCACCGTCCACAACTGTACTTGATGGTCGAGAAGACGCCCAACCCGTCGCGATGTCCCATTGCTCATCGCAAACTTGAATCTCAACGTATTGAGACCCGGTGTATCGACGAATTCAAAGTGGTCCTTTCCCTTTATGGGTTGTAGGCCGTGTTGTGCGCAGCCGGCCAAAAGCGTCATTGCTGCGAGAAACGTGACGATCAAGGAGGTGGCAGCGCACGACCATAGTGAGTGTATAAGGTTCACATGTCACCAGCGCTACACTGAACATGCCGGCAAGCGCCATAGCCACGTGTGAGAATCCGTCACACACGAGCTGCGAATCGGCCCGAAGCCGGTGGAACCGAACGTTGAGATCAGATCATTGCCCTTGCCCAGCCTCTGCTGAAGTCCGAAGCGTGTCGCCGTCCGTCGACCAGCCTCCGCCCAACGCCGTGTAGAGTTGCACAACGGCCGTCAATTGGGTGCGGCGTGTTCTTGCCAGCGCAAGTTCCGCATCATAGAGACTTCGTTGAGCCGTCAAGACGTCGAGATAACTGGCGCGTCCTCCCTTATAACGAAGATCGGCCATCTCCAGAGCGGACCGCAGCGCGATGACCTGAGCTTCCTGCGCGGTGCGCTGCTCGCGCGACTTTTGTGTGGCAATCAGGGCGTCCTCCACTTCTTTAAAAGCCGTCACAATCGCCTTCTCGTACTGAAACGTTGCCTGTTTGGTGCGAGCCTCCGCGACCTTCACCTGATATCCGAGCGATGTGGCGTTCAGCAGCGGACCCGCGACGGAGGCGCTTGCGTATTGCGTGAACCCGGTGCCCGGTGAGAACGAGTTGATCTGCGGGTTGGCGACACCGAGCGCACCTGTCAATGATACCTGCGGAAATCGCATCGCTTGCGCCACGCCGATGTTGGCCGTTGCCGCGATCACGTCTTGTTCGGCCGCGAGGATGTCGGGCCGGCGCCGCAGCAGATCGGAAGGGAGTCCTGCC
>JBDZUK010000083.1:0-11690 GCA_040255165.1 Nitrospiraceae bacterium
GAATCGGGAATCCCGAGCGTCGCGAGGCCTGAACCGGCTTTGGCCAGCAGGTAATCTCCGTGGCCGTGGTAGCAGCCTTCGAATTTCAAGACGGCGTCGCGCTTCGTGAACCCCCGAGCCGCCCGAATCGCGCTCATGACCGCTTCGGTGCCGGAACTCACCAGTCGCACTTTCTCCATCGAGGGGAACGCCTCACGGATCATTTTGGCGAGCCGGACTTCCAATTCCGTCGGGGCTCCATAGCTGGTGCCCCGCGTCGCCGCGTGCTGGATCGCTTTGATCACGCGCGGCGCCGCATGACCGAGGATCATGGGTCCCCATGAGAGGACATAGTCGATGTAGACGTTGCCGTCGACGTCGTAGAGCCGCGAGCCCTTGGCTCGCTTGATGAAACGGGGCTGCCCGCCGACCGACCGGAATGCGCGGACCGGGCTGTTCACGCCGCCGGGGATGTAGTGTTGAGCTTCCGCGAAGAGCGCCGACGATTTGGCGGTTTTCATAACGGGGGCGCACCGTACCACGCAGCCCCGGAAAGGGTCAAGAAAGGCCCCGCTCCAAGGGGGCCCAAAAGTGTCTCATCCGATACAGGTTTTTTATCTGTTCGGATACCATTGTAATCGCGCCCGAGCGGCGCGGACCGGCCATCCTCCGGGAATTCTTATGTATGTCCCGCGCGGCCGCCATCCGGCTCAAGTTTTGCTCCAAGTGGAGAATCTATGAGCACGAACAGACGAGCGGGGCCATGAGAATCGTATGTTCCTGGTGCCGGCGAGAGGGGAAGTTTGCCGTGATCGGAGAAAAGGCTCCTATGGACGATCAGCGCGAAACCCACGGTATCTGCGGCTCGCACCGCCTCGCGGTACAAATGCGGTGGAAGGGAGAATCTTCGTTAAGCATCGCCTCAACCACGGATGAATTGCCGCATCGCAAACCCGCCTCGTGGATCTCGGGCTTCGACTTCTGGCAGGGCTGGTGGAAGCCAAACCGCAAACGCGACCGTCACTCTTAGCTCGCTCCGCTACTTTTTCCGCTTCGAACGCCGGCCGCCCGATGTTCCGCGCGTGCCGGGAACAGCCTCATCCACTTCCGGCAGGTCCCAGTGCTTGCGCTTGTGCTTGTTCCGTTCGGACACGGCAAACAACGCATGGAACGGTACGGCCCGGCGTCCATCGGTCGGGTCGGCCCAATGCTCGCCCGTATCGCTCAGGATTTCGAGCAACGTCTCGTACTCCTCCTCCTCGTCGGGCAGCACGTGCTCGGCGTCCGTGAGCACAAGCACATAGCCTTTCGCGGGAAGCCATTCGAGATCCATCAGACATTCCTCGAGGGCATCCCAGTTGTGACCGAAGTAATCGGGGAAGGACAGAACCCGCGCGAACTCGTCGAAGAGACCGGCCGGGGTCCCGCACTTTTTCCCCTGGAGCACTTTGCACGCGAATCCATCGGGAGGGTGGATCAGTGAGGTCAACGTATGGTGGGACTTGAGCGGCAGCAGCGCCGACCAGGGCGCTTTGGCCGCTTGCAGGTACGTCTTCAACGAAGGGGATGTCATGGCGCGGTGTCAGTTCAACGGGATAAAAGTCCGGTAGTGATCGTCCGTGTAGTACGCTTTGCCGGTCGTTTGTTCGATGACGAGCCGCTCGGCATCCCGGGGATGCCCTCGCCGTTTGGGATTGACGTCGTACTCGCGATACCGGCCTCGGGGCAGGCGTCGTTCACGATTGTGAAAGGCCCGTCCGCCGATGTACCCGGGCAAGGGATCGCCCCGCCGCTGCTGAAGCGCTTCGAGCAGATCCCGGGCTTTCTGAGGGACGAGCGCGTCCCGGCGGGACTCGGCGGGCGCGGTCGGCTCGGTGAGAGGAGGGGCCGGCTGCGGCTCCGTGGACACCGCTCCCGTCAGACAGGAGAGACACGCGGCCAGAAACACGCTCCACGTCTGACGCCGCAGACGCATGGCTTCCCGCTCTCCCGTACGATGTGACAAGCCGACGCGCCACGCGATTCGACCGTAGCATGCACCGTCGGACGAGGTCAACGCGGCGTCCGCCGCCGCGGCGCCCGACAATCGGAAGAATCGCTTGGTGGCCTCGCGCGCGGCTCCTATAATGAGACAACTCTAACCGTCGGCCGCGTCTCGCGCCATGATTCCCGGCGGCCCCTTTGGTAGAATGCGTCACGTGTCGACCATGCGGAAAGCCAAAATCGTCTGCACGATCGGGCCGGCGAGCGACAGTCCCGCGACGCTGGGAAGATTGATCGAAAGCGGCATGGACGTGGCGCGGTTGAACTTTTCCCACGGCACGCAGGAATCGCACCGCGGCGCGATCGCCGCCATTCGGGCCGCCGCCGGCAACAGAGGCGCGCCCGTCGCCATCCTGCAGGATCTTCAGGGTCCGCGCATCCGCGTCGGCGCGCTCCCGGAGGAAGGCATTCGACTGGCGGAGGGACAGCACATTCGGCTGACGGGAGGGATGGTTCGCTCCGGAGGCCAACTGGGCGCGCAGGCGACGGCCGCGTCGCCCTTGATCGCCGTTCCCGTGACGTATCCGCAGTTGGTGCGGGACGTGCGGCCCGGCTCCCGCATCCTGATCGACGACGGCTTGATCGAGTTGTCGGTCACCGGGGTGTCCGGCGGCGCGGTGGACTGCGTCGTCAAGACCGGCGGGGTGGTCCTGTCTCACAAGGGGATCAACGTGCCGGGCACGGCAATCAGCGCGCCGACGTTGACCGACAAAGACCGCGACGACATTCGTTTCGGCATCGAGCAGGGCGTCGATTACCTGGCGCTGTCGTTCGTGCGCGGGCCGGAGGATGTCGTCGCAGCCAGGCGGCTCGTCGCCGACTACGGGGGCGACCAACCGATCATCGCGAAGATCGAGCGCGCCGAAGCCGTCACGGCGCTGTCGGCCATTCTGGCCGAGGCCGACGGGGTGATGATCGCGCGGGGGGATCTTGGTGTGGAATTGGGACCGGAAGCAGTCCCCATTCTGCAGAAGCGCATCATCGCGGAAGCCAATCTTCGGCGACGGCTCGTGATCACCGCGACGCAGATGCTGGAGTCGATGACCCGAAGCCTGCGGCCGACGAGGGCGGAGGCATCGGACGTGGCCAACGCGGTCTTCGACGGCACCGACGCGGTCATGCTGTCGGCGGAAACCGCCAAGGGCCGCTACCCGGTCGAGTCGGTGCAGGTGATGGACCGTGTGGTGCGCGCGGCGGAGGGCGAAGCGGCCACGGGGTGGTTGAAGCGCGATCCATACGGGCCGGCGGAATCGATTCCCGAGGCCATGTGCGCTGCTGCCTCGGCTACCGCCGCGGCGACCGGGGCCGCGGCCCTTGCCGTGGTCACCGAATCCGGCGCGACCGCGCGGCTCCTGTCGAAGCAACGGCCGGCCAAACCTATCGTCGCGTTCACGCCGCATGAGCCGGTACGACGTCGGATGGCGCTGTATTGGGGCGTCCAGCCCAGGATGATGGCGCGCGTAGAGGATCCCGACGAGCGGGTTCAGGCGATCGAACGGCGTCTGAAAGAAGAGAAGCTCGTCGAAAGCGGTCAGCGCGTCGTGTTGCTGTCCGGCACGGTGACGGGCCGGCCCGGAGGCACCAATGCCATGAAGCTCCAGGAAATCACATGACGGTCAGGCAAGCCATCGGCGCGGCCGGTGCGCTCGCGGCGCTCCTCTGCAGTCTCGCGATGGGCCCGGCTTCCGCTCCGGCGGCAACCGGCGCCTTGAGCCATTCGCCCACCGAGGTGGTGAAGCGGTATCTGTCCCTGGATCAGAAGGGTGCGCGGCTGGATTCGCTGTCGTTCGATACCATCGCGCCTTACATCGCCTGGCGCGACGAGCCGGCCTGGGGGCGCGTGGTGGTGATTCAGGAGTTTGTCGTGCCGGAAGACTATCGGCAATGGGACATCGTCAATCAATTGGAAGTCGTCATTCCGGTCCGCGTGCGCGTGCTCGGCTCGGTGTACCTGGAGACGGCCGGCTTCGTGCCGGGAGACGAATCGGTGGAGATTCGATTCCGCGTGAAGGCGATCAAAAACCGCTGGCGCATCGTCGAACCGATGTTGCCCCCACACGTGGGTCAGAGGCGAATGGTGAGTTTCGTGCGGCAGGCGTTGATTCAGGAGACGGAACCTTCGAAGCGGAGCAGCCTCGCGGCGTTGGTCGAGGATCTGCGAAAGGCGAAATGATGAGGAAGGAGACGGTCGATCTGCTCATATTCGACCTGGACGGAACGCTGATCGAATCCAAATGGGACATCGCGGAGTCGGTCAACCTCACGTTGCGCGACCTGGGATTACCCCAGCGGCCGATGGAGGAGATTTTCTCATTCGTCGGCGATGGGGTGAAGCGGCTGCTCCGGCTGTCGGTCGGAGAAGACAACCTGTCGCGGTATGAGGAGGCGCTGAGAGTGTTCCGCAGCCATTATCTGTCGCATTGTCTGGATCGAACGCAATTTTATCCCGGCATCGAACCCGCGCTCGCCCATTTCAGCGGCAAGCAAAAAGCGGTCGCGACGAACAAATCCATTGAGTATACACAGGTAATTCTGAAAGGCCTGGGGGCCCATCACTTCGATTATGTCGTCGGCGGCGACAACGGATTCGGCCTGAAACCGGAGCCGGGGATGTTGCTGCACGTGCTGGAACAGCTCGACGTGCCGAGCGACAGGGCCGTGCTGATCGGTGACAGCACGAACGACATCAACGGCGGCCACAACGCCGGGATCCGGGTCTGCGCCGTCGGGTACGGCATGGGCAATCGGGAGAAGATGATCGCATGCAAGCCGGACTGGTTTATCGAACGACCGGAACAACTGATGGAGATTTTTACATGACACACTCCGAAGACAGGGTGAGGCTCGGGCTACGGTTAAGGAAAGCGGCGTCTCTGCTCATCTTTCTCAGCCTCAGTCTCAACCTTACCGTTCTCTATGCCGCTTCCCCGAACCTGGCTGATCGCGTCATCGAGCACAAGCTTGCGAACGGGCTGCGAGTATTGATGGTCGAACGGCATCAAACTCCGGTGGTCTCGATCAACATGACGTTCGGCGTCGGCGGCGTGAACGAGCAGGTCGGCCAATCGGGGATTGCCCACCTGTACGAGCACATGGCGTTCAAGGGCACGAGAACGGTCGGCACCAAGGACTACGAAAAAGAAAAGCCGATCCTCGATGAACTCAATCGCGTCGGGACTGAGTTGGAGGAGCGGCAGCGTGCGCTGGCCGGGCAAAGCATGGACGGGCAGCCGGACCCGCGGGCGGTGGAGGAGGTCGCGTCGCTCCAGCAGCGGTTCAAGGAGCTCCAAGAGCGGGCGGGACAGTACGTGGCCGGCAACGAGGTGGCCCTCCTGTATCAGCGGCATGGCGGCGTCGGGCTCAATGCGTCCACCGGCAAGGATCTGACCCGGTACATGATCAGCCTTCCCGCCAATCGGATGCCCTTGTGGGCGGCGATCGAGTCGGACCGCATGGCGCACCCCGTCCTGCGCGAATTCTATAAGGAGCGCGGCGTCGTCATGGAGGAGCGCCGTCTGCGGACCGAGGACAGCCCCATGGGATCCCTGTTCGAGAACTTTACGGCGGCGGCGTTTCAGGCGCATCCCTATGGGGTGCCGACGGTCGGCTGGTCATCGGACATTCAATCCCTGACGCCAGACGAAACGGAGGCCTTCTTCAAGACCTATTACGGTCCCGGAAACGCCACCATCGCCATCGTCGGGGACATCAACCCCCAGGAAGTCATCCAGTTGATAGAAAGCACGTTCGGCCGGATTCCCGCCTCGCCGCCGGCTCCCGCCGTCGTGACCGTGGAACCGCCTCAGCGCGGGGAACGCCGCGTGGAGATCGAGTTCGACGCCCAGCCGTCGGTGGCCATCGGCTACCACAAGCCGGGTATCGGGCATCCGGACGACTATGTGTTCGACGTGATCGACGCGGTGCTGTCGGACGGCGTGACGTCCCGCTTGTACAAAACACTGGTGCAGGACAAACGTATCGCGGCGTCGATCAACTCGGACACGAATTACCCCGGCGTCCGGGCGCCGAATCTGTTCGTCATCGGCGCCACGCCCATCGCGCCCCACACCACCGCCGAAGTGGAGGCCGCCATCTACGAAGAGCTGGAACGGCTGAAGACCGAGCCGGTGTCGGCGAAGGAGCTGGACAAGGTGTTGAACAACCTCGATGCCGATCTTGTGCGAGGCCTGCGCACCAACGGGGGACTGGCCTCGCAACTCGCGCTGTATCAGACGCTGGCCGGCGACTGGCGCTACGCGCTGAAGGCCCGCGACAAGATCGCGGCCGTCACACCGGCGGACATCCAGCGAGTGGCGACGCAATACCTCACGAAGACCAACCGAACGGTGGCCACGTTGGTGAAAAAGTCCACCGGCAAGGCCGGCTCGATGAAGGTGGCGAGCGAGGTGCGGCCATGACGGGGATCGTGAACTGGGTCAGAGGTATCGAGGTAAAGGATATAAGTCTGGGAACGACGGCGGTGAGCCGCCGAGAAAGAACACGGATGCAGATCGCGACCGTCTTGGTGATGTTTCTCGGGATGCTTGCAGGACAAGTGGCGCTCTCCCTTGCGGGCGACGTCGCATCGGTCGATCCGCGGCAGATGAAGTTCTCGCCGGTGCGGTTCAATCCGCCCCAGCCGGATCGCGTCGTGCTGGACAACGGCATGGTGGTATATCTCCTGGAAGATCACGAGCTGCCGCTCACCACGATGACGGCGACGATCCGGACCGGCGGCTGGCTCGATCCAAACGACAAGATCGGCTTGGCGAGTCTCACAGGCTCGGTGTTGCGGACCGGTGGGACGGCGGCCATGTCGGCCGAGCAAGTCGACGAAGAGTTGGAGCAAGTGGCCGCGACGATCAACATATCGATCGGCCGTAAATCCGGGTCCGCGTCCCTGGACGTCCTGTCGAAGGACGTGAAAAAGGGCCTGCAGATCTTCGCCGGCCTGCTCCGCACTCCCGCGTTCGAGCCGGCGCGTGTCGAATTGGCGAAGCTGCAAGCTATCGAAGGCATCCGCCGGCGGCAGGACAGCCCAGGCTCCGTCGTGGGACGCGAGTTCCTCAAAGTGCTCTACGGAGACGGCCATCCGACCGCGCGGGAAAGCACGATTGAAACGGTGAAGCGGATCACGCGGGACGACATCGTGGCCTTTCACCGACGGACGATTCACCCAAACGGCATCATTTTGGGCGTCACCGGCGATTTTGAAAAAGAGCAGATGCTGGCCGCGCTGCGCGAGGCGTTCGGGGATTGGAAGCCGGGCCAGGTGCCGGAACTGAAAATCGCCGAGGTGCCGGAGAGCGAAGGTGCCAAGCCGGTCGTGCGGTTCGTGAACAAGGACACGTCGCAGACGCATCTGCGGGTCGGGCATCTCTCGATCAAGGAGAACGATCCCGACTTCGCCGCCTTGGCGATCGTCAACGACATCCTGGGCGGCAGCTCGTTCCGCAGCCGCCTGTTCAACGATGTCCGCACGAATCGCGGGCTCGCCTACTCGGTCGGGAGCGCGTTGCGCACCGGAGTCCATGACCAAGGCGCGTGGTTGATGCGGGCGGAGACCAAGCTGGCCTCGACGCAGGAAGTGATCAAACGGTTCGTCGCCAACATCGAACGGATGCGGACCGAGTTGGTTAGGGACGAAGAGCTGGAGGAGGCCAAGGAAGCCTACGTGAATTCTTTCGTGTTCTCCTTCGCGAGCCCGTCCACGATCGTCAACCGGATGATCGAGCTCGAGTACGACGGCCTCCCGAAAGATTTCCTTCAGCAGCTGCGCGATAGAGTCGTGGCGCTGACCAAGGAAGACTTGCTGTCGGCCGCCAAGAAGCATCTGCATCCGGACCGGCTCAGAATCGTGGCGGTCGGTTCCGGCGCGACCCTCCCGGCGGTGCTGTCGGGATTCGGAGAGGTGAAGGAGATAACGCTGTCGCCGGAGGGATAGAGGAGGAAGGGATGGTGAGAGAGCAACTAATATGGAAATCGAAGTCATTCAGGGCAGCATTCTGGAGGTCGACGCGCGGGCGATCGTGAACGCGGCGAACAGTCGGGGAATCATGGGTGGTGGAGTGGCGGGCGCCATCAGGCGGGCGGCCGGTGATGAGGTCGATCGGGAAGCGCGGGCGCAGGCTCCGATTCCGCTCGGCAAAGCCGTCGTGACGTCGGCGGGCAAGACCAAGTTTCAAGCGATCATTCACGCGCCGACCATGCCGGAACCTGGCATGAGCATTCCATCAGAGAACGTCGCGTTGGCCACGAAGGCCGCTCTGCAAGCGGCAGACGCACAGGAATTCGAATCCATCGCGATTCCGGGCATGGGAACCGGCGTCGGGGGCGTTGCGCCCGGTGACGCGGCCCGCGCGATGATGAACGAGATTCGAGCCTTCAGCCCCAAATCGCTGCGTCGAATCGTCCTCGTCGACATCGACCCGTCGATGGTCGACGCATGGCGGAAGATCCTGCAAGGCCGTCCGTAGTCGGCAGTTCGATGTTGGCTCTAGCCGGTGCTGTCAGCCGTCGGCTATCCGTTATCGGCTCGTTTCTTTCTTGCGAAATACGCTTCACGCTTCACGAGCGACGTTTCCGGGAGCCGTGCCATGCCGTTGGAAGATGACCTCTCCGACATTCTGAAGAAAGCTCGGACCGGACAGCGATTGTCGGTCGGCGACGTCGCACGGGCAACGGGGTTGCCCGGAGCGGACATCGCCGCGTTGGAGCGGGGGGACAAGCCGCAAGATCGCGCGGAAATCCGCGCTGTCGCCAAAGCGCTGGGGTTGAGGCCCGCGCCGCTGGAGCAGATCGCATTCCAGGAGTGGGAGCCCCGACCTGTCCCCTCCATGGCCGGTGTGGAGACGGTGCTCGGCGACATCGGCGGCTACCAAGTGAAGGGATACGTCGTCCACGACGCGGGGGAAGCGCTGCTCATCGACACGGGATACAACCCCGACGCCATGATGGAGGTCCTGACACGGAAACACCTTCGGCTCACGGCCGTCTGTCTGACCCACGGACACACGGATCATGCGGGCGGCCTCGATCGAATTCTGGCGAAATGCCGGGTGCCCGTGTATCTGGGTCCTGAGGACCTGCCGCTGCTCTCGTGGCGGCCCCCGACGGACACGCTCGTCGTGCCGGAAGAGGGCAACACCGTCCGCGCCGGCGGCCTGACGGTGCGTTGCGTCGTGACGCCGGGACATACGCCGGGCGGCATTTGCTATCGGCTTGAGGGCGGCGCCCAGCCGTTCTGCTTCGTCGGCGATACCTTGTTTGCCGGTTCCATCGGGCGATCGAATCCCAGCACACTGTACGGGCAGCATCTGGATTCCGTCCGGCTGCGCGTGTTGAAATTGCCCCAAGACACCACGCTGTATCCGGGTCACGGGCCCGCAACGACCGTGCGTGAGGAACTGGACCATAATCCCTTCGCGGCGTAGCTGTGCCGCAACAAGGGTGTGATGGAAGAAAGAACGGACAAGGACGAACCGAGGCTCCCGAGCCTTCGGAGCACGCCCGAGGGAGCGAAAGCGGTCATGGCCGCGGGGCCCGTCGCAGAGGAGGAAACCGAGGAAGAAACGTCTTTCTCACGCCTCATCCTGCCGATCGGCTTGTTTCTGATTACCATCTTCACCACGCTGTGGGCCGGTGCGTACCAGACGAACCTCGGACCGAGCCGTGGTCCTCTCCAGTTTCTCCTGGACGATCTTTCGGTCTTGTGGCGAGGCGTGCCCTTTGCGGCGACGCTGCTCGTCATTCTGGTCACCCACGAGTTCGGTCACTATCTGCTTTCGCTCATCCACCGTGTGCCCGCGTCGCTGCCTTTGTTCATTCCGGGTCCGCCTCATTTCATCGGGACCTTCGGCGCGATCATCCGGATGCGGGGGCCGATCATGAACCGCCGCGCGCTGTTCGACATCGGCGTGGCCGGTCCGCTGGCCGGGTTCGCCGTCGCGGTCGTCGCCCTCGTCGTCGGATTGAACCTCTCCACGGTCGTGGAGCGAGAATCGACTTATGGGCTTCACCTCGGCGAACCCCTGCTTCTGCAATTCATGTCCTGGCTCGTCATCGGCTCCTTGCCGCCGGACATGGACGTAGTCTTGCATCCTATCGGGTTCGCCGCCTGGTTCGGATTGTTCGTCACCTCGCTCAATCTCATCCCCATCGGCCAACTGGACGGCGGCCATGTCGCCTACGCGCTATGGGGCAAGCGCCAGCGCACGATGGCGTTCGCCGTGATCCCGGTGCTGATCGTGCTGGGGTTCGTCGGGTGGCCCGGTTGGTTTCTTTGGGCCGGGATGGCCGGCCTGTGGGGAGTGGCTCATCCTCCCGTCATCGATCCCCACGCGTCCCTGGGCCTCGTCCGCATCGCCGTCGGGTGGTTCGCGCTGCTCGTCTTTGCGTTGACGTTCGCACCGGTCCCCTTCTCATTCCATTGATGCGATGACGTGTCCGAAGTGCGGATGGTCGCAAGAGGATGGCAACCCCGAGTGCCTTCGCTGCGGCATCGTCTTCGCCAAATACCGCCCGCTGCCTGTTCCACCAAGAACGCCGATGTTGGAAACATCGCCGGAGTCTCCGAGGAGGGGCTGGGTGACCGTATGGCTCGCCCAGCCGGACGGAGCGGTCGCGCCGCTGGCCTTCGGCGGCCGAGTTCTGCTGTTCGGGATTCTCCTCTGGTATGGGTGGAAATTTGCGAGCATGCCGCTGGAATCGAACTACGTCGGAGAATCCGTCCTGCATCTCGTGAACCTTCCATTCCACGAGGCAGGCCATCTCTTATTCATGCCCTTCGGCCGGTTCATGATGTTCTTGGGCGGCAGCCTCGGCCAACTGCTGATGCCGCTCGTGTGCGTCATCGCTTTCGTCGCCAAGACACGCGATCCATTCGGCGCCTCGGTGGCGTTGTGGTGGATGGCCGAAAATTTCATGGATATCGCGCCCTACGTCAACGACGCTCGGACACTCGACCTGCCGCTGCTTGGAGGGGTGACGGGCAAAGAAACCGACGGGCATGACTGGGAGAACATCCTCGGCATGCTGGGGTGGCTGCGGTACGATCATCATCTCGCGCAGCTTTTTCAGAATGTGGGAATCGGACTCATGGTGCTGTCGCTCCTTTGGGGCGGAGCGCTGTTGTGGCGGCAATATCATGTGCTGTCGCGGTGATCGTTCTCTCCCTTGCTCGGCTTCCGGAAAGTCTCTACGATAGGGCCCCTGCTCAGGAGACCTATGAGACTGTCGGGGCTCTCGCTCCTTTTCGGGATCGCCAGGGTCGTCCTCGTCTGTGGCGGCCCGGCTCTTGCGGCGGCCGGGGCGGTGCAGGACAGCAGCCAGCCGAGGTTCACCGTGATGCTCGATGGAGCAGCGGTCCGGGACAACCGCACCAGATTGGTGTGGGAGCAAGAGCCTGACCGGATTCACGACGTCTGGAGCGCCTCCGTCGCCCGGTGCGGGACCAAGACCGTGGGCGGCAAAACCGGCTGGCGCGCGCCGACGATCGACGAACTGAAGACGTTGATCGATCCGGAGCGACGTGACCCTGCGCTTCCCGCCGACCATCCGTTTTCCAACATCAAGTCGGAAATTTATTGGACTGCCACACCACACCCCACCGACGACATCGTTGCCTGGCAGGTCAGCTTTTTCAGCGGTGAAGCGGTGACCGATCAAAA
>JBDZUK010000084.1:0-11687 GCA_040255165.1 Nitrospiraceae bacterium
TCGTGAAGTCGTCTCCCTGGTCAGGCTGAAGCCGGTGCCGCTGCCGCAGCGCCTCCCGGATGTGCTCCACGGCAGCGGGCAAATCCTCCTGCCGCTCGGTTGAAGCGAACAGCGCTCCCACGGAGCCGAGGAACTGGGTGCCGAAAACTTTACGCTCGGCCGTGCTGAACGGGATGAAAATGACGTCATCCTGATCGGATCCCGAAGCCGACTGTCCCTTGGGCGCCAGCACCCCGATCACGCGAAACGGCACGCCCCTGATTCGAATGACGGCGCCGACCGGTTCCTCGCCCGGATCGAACAAATTTTCCACGACAGTTTGTCCCAGCAGGGCCACCCGGGCCGCGCTGTCCACGTCGCCAGGTGTCAACGGCCCTCCACTTGAAAAAGACCAATCCCGGATCGTGAGATAACTGGGCGAGATGCCGTTGATCGGTCCGTTCCAGTTGCGATTGCCGTAGACAATCTGCATCACGTCCCGCTTGGCCCACCCGACGTCGCTGAGGAGCGGGATGCGCTTCTTGAGCTCCAGGGCGTCCGTCACCGTGAGTGTCACGGCCCCCCCTTGGCCGCCGCGCACGCCGCCGACCGTCGTGGCCCCCGGTAAGATGATGATGACGTTCGTCCCCATGCTGGCGACCTGCGCCTGAACGGCGGCCTTCGCACCCTGGCCGATGCCGACCATGGCGATAACGGCCCCGACGCCGATCACGATCCCCAGCATCGTTAAGCCGGCTCTCAGCCGGTTTCGTCTCAGAATGCGAACGGCGGTCACTACGGTCAGCCAAATAAAGGCCGGCATCAGGCTTCGACCTCCTTCTCGACCGCGCCGGCGTTGGTTCGGCGGTCCGACAGAATTTGACCATCCTTGATGACGATTTCTCGCCCCGCGTACGACGCGATGTCGTGCTCGTGCGTCACCAAGATGATCGTAATGCCGTCGTGCCGGTTCAGCTGGTTCAGGATCGCCATGATCTCCCGGCTGGAGTCGGTGTCGAGATTCCCGGTCGGCTCGTCCGCCAAGAGCAGAGAAGGCGCGGTCACCAGCGCTCGCGCGATCGCGACCCGCTGTTGCTGACCTCCCGACAGTTGAGTCGGATAGTGGTGCTCACGGCCTTGCAGACCGACGCGCGCCAAAGCCGCCGCGGCCAGGGCTCGTTGCTCCCGCAGCGCCAGACCGCGATAGAACAGGGGCAACTGCGCGTTTTCCAGCGCGCTTGTACGCGGAATGAGGTTGAAGCTCTGAAAGACGAAGCCGATCTGATGATTGCGGATATCGGCCAACTGGTCCTGCTTGACCTTCCCAACGTCGATCCCATTCAACCAATAGTGTCCCTTCGTGGGTTGGTCCAAGCAGCCCAGGATGTTCATTAACGTGGACTTCCCGGACCCCGACGCCCCCATGACGGCGACGAACTCGCCTTGATCGATGGTGAGATTGACCCCTCTCAACGCCTGTACGTCCACGTCGCCGACCCGATAGATTTTCCACAGGTCTTCGCAGACGATCAGCCCGCCCATCACGGCTCCCAAAATAAGATTTGCTCGCCCCCGAAAGCAGTCGGCAGGCGAAAGGAAGTAAATTACAGCCCGCGGTCGCGCGAACGGCGCTGGCCGCCGCCGAACCCCGGCGGCAGTTCGGAACCCCTTCGGCTTCCGCGAGGCATCTCGATGCCCACGATGATCTCGTCGCCTTCGCTCAAATCGGCGGAAAGGATTTCGGTCGTCGCCCCGTCCGAGATGCCGGTCCGGACGGACACCGGCTCCGGGTCACCCGATGCCGTTTGCTTCCACAGGGTCTTGGTGGGGGCACCCGCCTCGCCGGCGCTTTTCACGGGCCCGGCCTCCGGTACCCGATGCTCGGTCTGTTCGGATCTCGGCGGAGTGAATCGCAACGCCGCGTTCGGCACCTTGAGCACCTGATCCCGTCGCGCCACGACCATCGACACGTTCGCTGTCATGCCCGGCTTAAGCCGCAAATCTTTGTTCTCCACCCCGACCACAACGTTGTACGTGACGACGTTCTGCACGTTGATCGGAGCCAGACGGACCTGGCGAATCGTCCCCTCGAATCGCTGCCCGGGATACGCATCGACCGTGAACGACGCCTCCTTGCCTTCGCTGATTCCCCCGATGTCCGATTCGCTGACGTATGTGTCGACCTGCATCTGCGTAAGATCCAGCGCGATGAGAAACAGGTTGGGCGTGGCGAAGCTGGCGGCCACCGTCTGGCCGACCTCGACGTTCCGGGCTACGACGATGCCCTCCACAGGAGAGCGGATGGTGGTGTATTTCAAGTCAAGCTCCGCGGCGTTCAAGGTCGCCTCCGCCTGTTTGACTTGCGCTTCGGCCACGCTGACCTGTGCTTGGGCGCTTTCATAGTTCGTCAGCGCGACATCGACGTCGTTTTGGGACACGAATTGCTGCGCCAGCAGCGATTTGGTCCGCTCCCACTCGCGCTTCCGCTGCGCCAGGTCGGTCCTGGCCCGCACGACCGTGGCCTTCGCCATTTCCAGATTGCTGGCGGCTTGGTCCCGGCGCGCTTTGAAGGGACCCGGATCGATCACGGCCACCACGTCTCCGGCTTTGACGGTCGAATTAAAATCCGCATGCAGGCTTTTGATCAGCCCGGACACCTGCGTACCGACCTGTACGGATACCACCGGATTGATCGTCCCGGTCGCGGTGACGACGGACACGATGGAGCCTCGTTCCACCGGGGCGGTGCGGTAGCGTACGGGAGGTTTTCGTTCCCCGTTGAAAAAGACGTACCCGGCGATCGCGAGCGCGACCACGAGCACGCTCAGGATTAAACCCACGCGCCGCATCGTTGATGCTCCAAAAAAGACGTCAAGATCCGGCACATTGTATCAAGAGCCTGGATCGGAATCACCCGTTATGCCGTTCCGTAGAAAAAGCAAAAGGCCGCCCGCCTTCCGGCGGACGGCCTTGCAATCGTACAGGCTCCCGATATCACTAGGGACTGACCGTGATGCGGTCCTTGATCATATCGAAGGTTTCCTTGGGGAGCACGCTCTTGGCCACCAATTCCCCCTTCACGCGGTACGGACGGTTGCTGACGATGCGGTCCGCCATGTCTTTGGTCAATCCCAAGAACAGCACCATGTCGTTGGCCGAGGCCTTGTTCACGTTCATCGCGGAGGAAGACGGCTGCGAAGGCGCCGGCATGGTGGAGGGAGCCGAGGGAGACGGAACCGGCGGCGCCGGCGCTGGACTGGGGGATGGAGCTATCGCAGAAGAGGGAGGGAAGGTATCGGGGACTGAACGCGAGCGCTCTTTTAATTCCTTTTGGTACCGGGCCACCAGGGATTTGAGCGTCGCATTATGGCGCTTCACGTCCTCGACTTCGGACCGGACGCTCCGGTTCTGCGCCGACAACTGCTTGATCTTGTCCTCCAGCTCTTTCGTCCTGGTTTCGAGCGAGGCCCGCTCTTTATCCCGGCCATGCTCGATCCGCTGCAATTCATCGCGCGCGGCCTGGGCTTCGCTTCCGAACTTGACGTTGAGATCCTTAAGCGTTTTGACTTGCTGCTCCAGCGCGTTTTTCTGCGCTCTGGTACGCTCCAGTTCTGTCTTAGCCGTGTCCGCTTCTGCGAGAGCTTCCTTGTACTTCTTATCGCTTACGCAGCCGGCGGCCATCAATGTCGCGATCACGAGTCCCGATACGATCCACTCCCGCCTCATGAAAACCCCTCCCCTTTCAGTCTTCGCTCCCATCCCCGATGTGACAATGGGTTTCTTGTGTGTATGCCAACCCCCCGCCTTTGTCAATAGATTTGCTCGCTTGCCTCGTTGCGAGCATCCCGACGGCGATTGGGCCGATCGATTCCATTGCTTGACTGTGCAGGAGCACTTTGTGATTATGCCGAAGCGGGGCAGCGCGGTACGGGAGAAGGACACATGAATGAGTGGGGTCCGGCATTAGCCGTTATTCTGGGGATTGTTGAGGGCCTCACGGAATTCCTTCCGGTCTCTTCTACAGGCCATCTGATTCTCGTCGGGCATGCCCTCGGGTTCGACGGAGAGCTGGCCGCCAGCGCGGAAATTTCCATTCAATTGGGCGCCATCCTCTCTGTGATCGCGTATGAGCGCCGCAAGATTTTCTCCCTCTATTCCCGAGCCTCGCAGGAGCAGCGCGACCTGCGTGCCTTGCTGAGCCAGCACCGAGAGAATTGGCGCGCGGTGCTGCACAAATCCATGGCGACCCACGCCAGCCTCTGGTTCATCGTGGGATTGGGGCTTGCCTTTCTGCCCGCCGCGGCGGTCGGATTCGTAACCCATGGTTGGATCAAGACGCATTTATTCACTCCGCAGACCGTGGCCGTCTCCTCGATTCTGGGCGGGCTCATCATCTTGGCGGTCGAGGCGCGGGGCACGCAGCCCAGAGTCCAACAACTCGAGCAAGTCGGACTGCGCAACGCTTTATGGATCGGTCTGGCTCAATGCGCATCTTTGATACCCGGCATGTCGCGATCGGGTTCGACCATCATCGGCGGCCTCTTGGCCGGGCTTGATCGCAAGGTCGCCACGGAATACTCGTTTTTTCTCGCGCTCCCGACGTTGATCGTCGCGACCTGTTATCAGATGTGGAAAGCCCGGGAGATGTTCCGGCAGGAAGACTATGCGGCGCTGGCGCTGGGATTACTGGTGTCGTTTCTGGTGGCTTGGGCCGTCATCGCGGCGTTTCTCACGTTCGTGAAGCGCCATACCCTCCGATCGTTCGCCTACTACAGGGTCCTGATGGGGTTTGTCGTCTTGTATGTCTTCGGATGGTAGGCTCTTACCCGCCGGCCCCCTGGGGGCCTTGATCCTGCGGGATCGGCGCCGGTTCTTTTTTTTCGAACGCGAAATGGACGATGAGAAACGCGACCCCGACGCTGATGGCCGCGTCCGCCACGTTGAAGGCCGGCCAGTGGTACTGCTCGATGTAAAAATCGAGGAAGTCGATGACTTCCCCGAAGCGAAGCCGATCCACCAAATTCCCGATTGCGCCTCCGAGAATGCCGGCAATGCTCAATTGCCCGAGCCAATCGCCATCCGGAAGGCGGAAGAAAATCGTCCCGAGCAGCGTCAGGGCGAACACCGAGGTCAGCCCGAAAAACACCAACCGGAAGGCGTTGCTGCTCCCGGCCAATAGACCGAACGCCGCGCCCGGGTTCCGGATGTAGGTCAAGCTGAACAGATTCGGAATGATCGGGATGGATTCATGCAGCCGCATCGTCTGCATGATCTGCAGTTTGGTGAACTGGTCCACAGCCACGACGCCGCCGCTGATCAGGAGCAACAATACGTAGCGGGATCGGGATCCGGTCACCGGATCGCCTCCACGCAGCGGTCACAGATCGTCGGATGCCTCTCGTCCTTGCCCACCGATTCACGGTAATTCCAGCAGCGCTCGCATTTGTCGCCGGAGGCTTTTGTAACTCTCACTAAAAAGTCCGGCTTATGAGGGAGGTTATGTACTTCCTTGACAGCCACTTGAGAGACAATGAATATGCTTGGAAGATCGGCTTCATAATGCTTTAAAAAGGCGTATCGATCAGGATTCGCCTCAACGACAATTTTTGCCTCCAACGATGACCCAATAATTTTGTCACGCCGTTGAATCTCCAGAGCAGCCTGAGCCGCCTCACGCACTTCCAGAAGCCGAGACCACCGGTCATTGAGCCCCTCATCCTTCCAGCGCGGGTCCAAATCAGGAAAAGAGGCGAGATGAACACTGGTGATTTTATCTCTTTCTGTGCCAGGCAACATTCTCCACAGTTCTTCGGCGGTAAAACTCAAGATGGGGGCCATCAGTTTTGTCAGGGAAGCAAGCACATCACACATGACCGTCTGCGATGCACGTCGAGCAGGAGAATCGTTTCTGAATGTGTAGAGCCTATCTTTCAAGATGTCTAGGTACACTGCACTCATGTCCACCGAGCAGAAGTTATTGATCGCGTGGAAAATCGTGTGAAATTCGAATTTTTCATAGCTCTGCCGGACACGCGGTATAAGGTCGTTAAGTTTTAATAACGCCCACCGGTCGAGTTCGGCCAAGTCCTCATACCGAACCCGCATAGAGTTCGGGTCGAAGTCGTACAAGTTGCTCAGCAGAAATCGGCAGGTGTTGCGGATCTTGCGGTACGCCTCGATCAGATGATTCAAAATTTCCTGGGAGATCCGCAGGTCTTCGCGATAGTCCTGCGCCGAGACCCACAGACGCAGAATCTCCGCGCCCGATTGCTTGATGACGTCCTGGGGCGCCACGACGTTCCCGGCCGACTTGGACATCTTCTTTCCGGCTCCGTCCACGACGAAGCCGTGCGTGAGCACCGCCTTGTAAGGCGCCCGCCGATCCGTGACGACTCCCGCCAACAGGGCGCTGTGAAACCATCCGCGATGCTGATCCGAGCCTTCCAAGTATAATTCGGCCGGCCACCATTTCCGAGGCTTCAACACTGCCGCGTAGCTGACGCCCGATTCGAACCACACGTCGAGGATGTCCCGCTCCTTTTCGAAGCGGCCGCTCCCGCATTTCGGGCAAGCCGTACCGGGCGGCAGGAGATCCTCGGCTTCCTTTTCAAACCAGACGTCCGCACCCTTGGTTTCGACGAGCCCTGCCACGTGATCGATGACGACCGGATCCGCGAGCACCGACCGGCAGTCCTGACAGGTGAAGCCGGGGATCGGGACACCCCACACACGCTGCCGCGAAAGACACCAATCGGGCCGGTTGGCGATCATGCCGTTGATCCGGTCGCGCCCCCACGGCGGAATCCATCGAACCCTTTCGATTTCCGCCAGCGCCTCCTGTCGGAGATCATTGACGTCCATCGACACGAACCATTGCTCGGTCGCCCGGAAGATGACCGGGTTTTTGCACCGCCAGCAGTGAGGATAGGAGTGGCTCAGAGAACCGTGTCCCAGCAGCCGCCCCTTTTCCTTGAGTTTCTCCACGATGGCCGGATTCGCTTTGAACACATGCTGTCCGGCAAAGTCTTTGACCGCCTCGGTGAAGCGGCCGGCATCATCGACCGGCGCGAAAATTTCCAGCCGCTCGCCGGGTGAGGCCTTGGCGTTATGCTCCAGGACGAGAATGTAGTCCTCCATCCCGTGTCCGGGCGCGATGTGCACACAGCCGGTGCCCTGCTCCAGAGTGACAAAATCGCCCAGCAGCAGCGGCGACAATCCCTCGGTCAACGGCCGTTGGGTCTCCAGCCCCTCAAATCCCTCACGCCCTTTTTTGGTGGCCAATACACGGTGGTCCGGCAGCTGGCAGGCCTTCGCCACCGACGGCAGCAGCTTTTCCGCGACGACAAGGACTTCGTCGTCTACCTGCACGATCGCGTAGTCGATGTCGGGATGTAGACAGACCGCTTGGTTGGCCGGCAAGGTCCAGGGAGTCGTCGTCCAGATGACGACCGAGAGCCGTTTCACCTCGGCCGGGAACGCCATGTTGAAGATACTTGAAGCGCCGAGGATCTTGGGCGGGCTGACGAGGGGGAATTTCACGTAGATCGACGGAGAAGTGTGATCCTCGTACTCGACTTCGGCTTCGGCCAGTGCAGTCTGATCGGAGGTGCACCACAGCACGGGCTTGAGTCCTTTGTAGACGCCGCCTCGCTCCACGAACCGGCCGAACTCGCGGATGATCGTCGCCTCATACGCCGGGTTCATCGTGAGATACGGCTGCTGCCAGTCGCCGAGAACGCCCAACCGTTGAAACTCTTCCCGCTGAACATTGTAGAACTTCTCGGCATAGTCCCGGCAAAGGCGCCGAATTGCGGTGGCATCCAGGGTTTTCTTCTTGTCCCCCAGCTCCTTGAGGACTTGATGCTCGATCGGCAGGCCATGGCAGTCCCAGCCGGGCACGTACGGGGCGTGGTAGCCGGCCATCGTCTTCGACTTGACGATGATGTCCTTCAGGATCTTGTTAAGCGCGTGGCCGATGTGGATCCGGCCGTTGGCATAGGGGGGACCGTCATGGAGGATGTAGAGCGGCCGTTCCTTCCCCGCTTCCTGAATCTTGTCGTACAGCCGCTCCCGCTCCCACCAGGCGAGCAACTCCGGCTCCCGCTGCGGCAGATTTGCCTTCATCGGGAAGTCGGTCTTCGGGAGATTGAGGGTCGATTTATAGTCCATGTCTGTCCAGCTTGAAGCTGTCAGCCTTCAGCGATCAGCACATCGTGAGGATGGTGAAGGTGTGGAGGCTTTCGGCGTAGCTTTCGAAGGAATATACCGGAAGGGAGGGTGAAGGCACCAGCCCTTTCACGAGGCGAGCCGTCGGCGAGCTGAAAGCCGACGGCGATCAGCTGACCGACATCATCCGGTCCAAGGCGACTTTGGCCCACAGCTTTTCGTCGTCGGGAACGACGATGTGATTGACGACATGGCCGTCGGCCAGGTTTTCGAGGGCCCAGCACAGATGAGGAGCATCGATGCGGAACATCGTCGCGCACTGGCAAATCGTGGAGGATAGAAAAAAGACCCGTTTGTCGGTCAACTCCCGCTTGAGACGGTTCACGAGATTCAGCTCCGTCCCGACGGCCCACGTCGTCCCGGCCGGCGCCGCGGTGACCGTGCGGATGATGTACTCGGTAGACCCTACCAGATCGGCTTTGTTGACCACGTCCTCATGGCACTCGGGATGCACGATGACCTTTCCGTCCGGATACTGCTTGCGAAAATAGTCGACGTGGGCCGGCTGGAACATCTGGTGGACGCTGCAATGCCCCTTCCAGAGAATGAGCTTCGCGCGCCGGATCGCTTCACGGGTGTGGCCTCCGTTGGGCTGGTAGGGGTCCCACACGATCATGTGATCACGGGGAATACCCATCTTGTTGGCCGTGTTCCGTCCCAGATGCTCGTCCGGAAAAAACAGAATCTTTTCACGCCGCGCCCACGACCATTCGATGACGGCCTTGGCGTTGGACGAGGTGCAGGTGATCCCGCCGTGCTCGCCGCAAAACGCCTTCAAAACCGCCGCGGAATTGACGTACACGACCGGCATCACGGTCTCCTCGACGGGCACGATGCGCGCCAGCGTTTCCCAGCATTGGTCGACCTGCTCGATCGCCGCCATGTCCGCCATCGAGCAGCCGGCCGCGAGATCGGGCAGGACGACGGTCTGGTTCGATCGGCTCAGGATGTCGGCCGTTTCCGCCATGAAATGCACGCCGCAAAACACGACATACGGCCGCTCCGACCGCTCGGCGGCCAATTTCGCCAGCAGGAGAGAATCGCCGCGAAAATCGGCATGCTCGATCACCTCGTCCCGCTGGTAATTGTGGCCGAGAATCATCACGCGGCTGCCGAGCGCCCGTTTGGCTTCGACGGTGCGGCGGAACAGCTCTTCCGCGGACAACTGCTGGTAGTCCGTGATGGGCCGGGGCAATGTGGATAGGCTAGGCATCGTTCGTCCAGCATCTCCGATCAGGATAGCGAATCTATGCAAAAAACACCGGTAAGCGGGCATTGTACGATACGCATCTCCCACAATCAACGAACCGGCACCGCGAAAAAGTCCTAGGCGGCGTGCCCGAGTGGCTCGACCGGCTAGGCCTATTAGCCGATTGACAAGCCTCGAACGCAGGGATACGATTCCAGCCCACAGCTAGGGGAGCCACACGGCTGAGAGTCCGCCCGTTCGGACGACCCTCACAACCTGACCTGGGTAATACCAGCGTAGGGAAGCCGGAAGAGAGCTGGTCTTCGTCGGCCACTGAGCCGCACCCCCTAGCTTGGTGCGGCTTTTTTATTTCGCAGGGCGGCCGGATTCCCACACGAAAGGACCCCATCATGAGCGACCATACAGCACGCAACGGCGCATCCCACGGCGATGCTCACCCACCGACCGAGATGATCACGACCGCTCCGTTTCCGGCATCCAGGAAAACGTACATCGAGGGCACGCAAGCCGGCGTGAGAGTCCCGATGCGGGAGATCAGCTTGACGCCGACGCGGTCCATGAACGGGAGCGCGCCGGTCCCGAATGACCCGGTGACGGTGTACGATACCTCCGGACCCTACACCGATCCGGGAGTGACCATCGACATCCGGGCCGGCCTCGCGGCCTATCGCCGCGAGTGGATCGTCGGCCGGAACGACGTCGTCGAGCTACCTGAGGTTTCTTCCGAGTATGGGCGCCAGCGCGCCGCCGACCCCAAGCTGGCAGAGCTTCGATTTCAGCACATTCGCAAGCCGCTGCGCGCCAAACCCGGCGTGAACGTCACCCAGCTCCACTATGCCCGGAAGGGCATTATCACGCCGGAGATGGAATTCATCGCCATTCGGGAGAACCAGTCCCGCGAAGCGGCCCGTGAATTGGCCGCTTCCCGGAACGGCCACGGCGGAGGCGTCGCCCAGCATCCCGGCCATTCCTGGGGAGCCAACATTCCATCCGTCATTACACCGGAGTTCGTCCGCGATGAGGTGGCCCGCGGCCGCGCGATCATCCCCGCCAACATCAATCACCCGGAAAGCGAGCCCATGATCATCGGCCGGAATTTCCTGGTGAAGATCAACGCCAACATCGGAAACTCGGCCGTCGCCTCGTCCATCGAAGAAGAGGTCGACAAGATGATTTGGGCCATCCGCTGGGGTGCCGACACAGTCATGGACTTGTCGACCGGCAAGAACATTCACGAGACCCGCGAGTGGATCATCCGAAACTCGCCGGTGCCGATCGGCACCGTGCCCATCTATCAGGCCCTTGAAAAGGTGGGCGGTAAGGCCGAAGACTTGACGTGGGAGATTTACCGCGACACCCTCGTCGAGCAGGCCGAGCAGGGCGTCGATTACTTCACCATCCACGCCGGTGTGCGGCTCGCCTACGTGCCGCTGACCGCCAGGAGGATGACCGGCATCGTGTCCCGCGGCGGCTCCATCCACGCCAAGTGGTGCTTGGCGCATCATGAAGAGAACTTCGCCTATACCCACTTCGAGGAAATTTGCGAGATCATGAAGGCGTACGACGTGTCCTTCAGTCTCGGAGACGGTCTGCGCCCCGGGTCGATCGCCGATGCCAATGACGAGGCGCAGTTTGCCGAGCTGGAAACGCTCGGAGAACTGACGAAGACGGCCTGGCGCCACGACGTGCAGGTCATGATCGAGGGGCCCGGCCACGTGCCGATGCACATGATCCAAGTCAACATGGAAAAGCAGTTGAAGGCCTGTCACGAAGCGCCGTTCTACACGCTGGGACCGCTGACGACGGACATCGCGCCGGGGTACGATCACATCACGTCGGGGATCGGCGCGGCCATGATCGGGTGGTACGGCTGCGCGATGCTCTGCTACGTGACGCCGAAAGAGCACCTCGGCCTTCCCGACAGGGAAGATGTGAAGGCCGGCGTGATCGCCTACAAGATCGCGGCCCATGCTGCCGACCTGGCCAAAGGGCATCCCGGCGCCCAGTTGCGCGACAACGCCCTGTCCAAGGCACGGTTCGAATTTCGCTGGGAGGACCAATTCCATCTCTCGCTCGATCCCGATACGGCCAAGCAATTCCACGACGCGACGCTGCCGGACAACGCGGCCAAGGTCTCGCACTTCTGCTCCATGTGCGGGCCGCATTTCTGCTCGATGAAGATCACCCAGGACGTCCGTGACTACGCCGCGCAAAAACAGCTCGACGAACAGCAGGCGATCCAGGTCGGGATGAAGGAGAAAGCCGAAGAGTT
>JBDZUK010000085.1:0-11616 GCA_040255165.1 Nitrospiraceae bacterium
GCCGACGGGATTTGAACCCGCGACCTCCAGATTGACAATCTGGCGTCCTAAACCAGGCTGAACGACGGCCCCTCGTAGCGTGTAGTCTCGTAGCTAGTAGTATCGCGGAAGATGATAATATTGTTTCAGAGATGTATGGATGGCGGCTGGTCTTGGTCTATGCGTTATGCCGTAGGCTCTTCCCTGCCTACCGACTCTTGCCCGACCACCGGCCTGAAGCATCGCTCTGGTAGGCGGAACAGGGATTGAACCTGTGACCTCTGCCTTGTAAGGGCAGCGCTCTTCCAACTGAGCTATCCGCCCGTTGTTTTTATTAATGCCAGCGGATGCTATCAACTCCATCCTACCTTGTCAACCGATTCTCGTACTCTTTTCAATACTTCCGCGATATCCTTCTCTTCATGCCGGGCCGCGCGACGCGTGCCTGCGCGGGAAGTATCTTGTATGCACCCGCTTCAACCGCTCCCCCTCCACGTGGGTATAGATTTGCGTGGTCGCGATGGCCGAATGGCCGAGCATTGCTTGAACCGAACGCAAATCAGCCCCACCCTCGAGCAGGTGCGTGGCAAACGAATGGCGCAGCATGTGAGGCGAGATGCGGGAGGCGATCCCTGCGCGACGCGCCCGAACCCGCAGCAGTTTCCAAAACCCTTGTCTGGTTAGCGGAGTCCCTCGCCGAGTCACGAAGAGATAGCGCGATGCCCGTCCCCGCAACAGTTTCGGCCGGACATCGCCGAGATACCATTGAATGGTCCGCCGGCCGATCTCACCCATCGGGACGATCCGCTGCTTTGCCCCCTTGCCCGTCACCAGCATATAGCCCACATCCAGATTGGCGTCCGCCAAATTGATCTTCACCAACTCCGAGACGCGCAAGCCGGTGGCATACAGCAGTTCGAGCATTGCACGATCCCGGCCATCTTCCAGCCGGTTCCCGGATCGATGCTCAAGGAGCGCGGTCACTTCCTGACGGCTTAGCGTTTTCGGCAACGCCTGCCCGCGACGCGCGGGAGCGAGATCCAACACCGGATTGGCCTCGAGGAATTGTTCTTCGACCAGAAATCGGCACCAGCCTCTGACGGCGGACAGGCATCGGGCAGTCGAGGCCGGTGAAAGTTTCGACCGTTTGAGCAACCCCAGGAATCCGGCTGCGCGGTCGATCGTGAGCGCCGTCACCGGTTCGCCGGCCTCTTCAAGATACCGCTGCAGCTTACTCAGATCGCGACGATAGGCCTCGAGCGTATGGCGAGACAATCCTCCTTCCACGCGGAGGCGGGTGAGGTACCGCTCGATGAGCGGGTCCAACAGCGCTTCGGGCCCGGTCTTCGACCCGTTTTCACCACGCGGCACCGTTGGAGGAAGCGTGCGCATGAGACGATCCCTGGCAATTCAGGGCGACTATAGCCAATCATCGACACGAACACAAATGCGTCAACCTGCTTGTCCTTGACACACTGCGATGCTTGCTATAGTAGTGCAGTACGTGCCGATCCGCATGCGCGCACTCAATCCATGCCATGCACAGCCGCTCTCCATTCGTCTTCGACATCCGTGTGAGTCACCGGACGCTTATGGCCGTCGGCCTTGCGGGACTGGTGGCCGTGGCGTACCAGGGGGCATTTCTGCCGTTCATGTCCGCCGACGTGAGGGCCGAGTCGGCCAGATCAGCGTCGCCGGTCCCAAGCGCGTTGGACCAAGCGAAACGCCTCATCGAGGCCGGAGAACCCGAAGCCGCGGCCACGCTCCTGCGCCGGTTTCTCTCCACGGGGCCGAAACCACAGTATCTCGACGACGCGTACCTCCTGTTGGGGGCCGCTTTCTACGGAATGAAGGAGTATGGGGAGGCGCTCAAGCAACTGGGCCAACTCCAGCAGGACTTCCCCGCTTCGGAAATCCTCGACCGCGCTAAACTGCTTGCCGCCCGCAACCACGCGGCCATGGGCAACCTTGACCTCGCCCTGCCGATTCTTGCCGAAGTGCGCAGTCTCTCTTCCGATGAGAAGACACAGCGCGAAGCGCTGAAACTCACCGGCGAGCTGCAACTCCGGAAGAAAGATTACGTTCGCGCGATTCAGGCCTGGATGGAGGAAATGCAGGGAGGGACCGACGAGCAGGTGACGGAGGTGCATGAGCGCATCAATGAATTGATCAACGAGAAACTCGACAAAAAAGCCCTCATCCGTCTGCGCACGATCTACCCGCGCTCGTTTCCCGGCGACTTGGCCGCAATCCGCCTGATCGATCTGCACCTCTCAAAAGGGGACGATCATCTCGCCGAACGCCAAATCCACCAATTCATCGCGAATTTTCCCGCGCATCCCTACGTCTCCAAAGCAACGGATCTCTTGAGCTCGCTCCGTATGAAACTGCGCGCTCATCAATTCATCATTGCCGCCGTGTTGCCGTTGTCGGGAAAGCTGGCGCCGTTCGCCAACGAGGTATTGGACGGCATTCAGTTGGCCATCGAACGGACTCGCGACACCTCCGGCACTCCGTCCGTCGGACTCATCGTGAAAGACACGGAGGCGGATCGCTCCTCATTCCTGACCGATCTCACCGAT
This sequence comes from Nitrospiraceae bacterium, assembly GCA_040255165.1. Classification (GTDB taxonomy): domain Bacteria; phylum Nitrospirota; class Nitrospiria; order Nitrospirales; family Nitrospiraceae; genus JBDZUK01. The sequence goes on from JBDZUK010000085.1 coordinate 2,562, forward strand.
CTGCTGACCGAAGATCGTCCTCTCGCGGTCGTCGGCCCGCTGCTTTCGAAGAATCTCCCTGCCATGGCGGAGATGGCCGAACGAGCCCGGGTCCCGGTCATCACTCCCTCCGCGACGCTACCGAACGTCCGACGTTTAGGGACCTATCTATTCAGCACGGCACTGACCTATCACCTCCAAGCAAAGCACATCGCCGCCTATGCCACCGGGGAGCAGGGCTATCGCCGCTTTTGCATCCTCCATCCCGACACCACATACGGACGCGAACTGGCCCGGCTGTTCACACAGGAAGTCCACCGGCGCGACGGAGAAATCATCGCGGTGGAATCCTATAAGGAGGGGGAGACCGATTTCGGGCCGCAGCTCAAGCGGCTCAAAACCGAGGATCTCAAGAAATACGGGCTCGCCGTTCCGGTCGATACGGTAAAGCAGAATGGAAAAGTACCAAACGGCCGGCCTGTGAAGGGGGACAAACGAATCCTTTACACACCGGGATTCGACGCCATCTTCATCCCCGGCCGCTCCGCTGAAATCGGGCTCATCGCGGCGCAGCTCGCCTTTCACGACTTGACGGCGCCTCTGCTGGGCGCCAACGGATGGAATGCGCCGGACTTCGCGCGCACCGCGGATCGCCACGTGGACGGCGCGGTCTTCGTCGACGGCTTCTTTGTTGACAGCCCAAGCCCGAACGTGCAGGATTTCGTCGCCCGCTATCAGCGACGGTATCAAACCCTGCCGTCGTTGTTCGCGGTGCAGGGATACGATGCCGCCCGGCTCGCCCTCGAGGCGATCGCGAAGGGGGCGACCACGGGTGAGGAGGTGCGGGACTACTTGCTGCTCCAACATGATCTCCCGACCGTCGGAGGCCCGGCGGGCTTCAGCCCGGAAGGAACCTTGAACCGCCCCTTGTTCCTGATTCAAGTCAAACAAGGCAAATTCGTGCAGGTGGACTGATCCGCCATGGCATCCTTGCCGCAAATTCTCCACACCCTCTCGTACATGGCGCTGCCGCTGCTGTTCGCCATGGTACTCCATGAATATGCCCACGGGTGGGTGGCGCACCGATGCGGCGATCCGACCGCCAGACTTCAGGGCCGCCTGACGATGAATCCGCTGGCGCACATCGATCCCTTCGGCACGATTATTTTTCCGCTCATCTGCCTTTTGATGCCCGGGGGATTTTTCCTGGGCTGGGCCAAGCCTGTCCCGGTCGACCCGCGCAATCTGCGCCAGCCGCGCCGGGACATGGCGTTGGTGGCTGCCGCCGGCCCCGGGATGAATTTGGTCCTGGCGGTCTGCAGCGCGTTGCTCTTCGCCCTCTTGCTGACGCTGGATCCGACCGTGGCGACCTACTGGTCCTCAGAGGAAGCGACGCAGCCGGACGGGCTCCAGGCGATGATCCTCGTGCCCCTTGCTGTCATGGCGGTCTACTCGGTCATGATCAACGTGTTATTGATGTTGTTTAATTTGATTCCGATTCCGCCGCTGGACGGAGGCCGGATACTCAGCAGCTTGCTTCCCAAGCAGCCGGCGATGCTGCTGACCCGCCTCGAACCGTACGGCATGATGATTCTGGTAGGATTGATCGTATTTGATCGAGACCTGCGCGTGATTCACACCATCACCAGGACGCTCGCCGACGGATTGTCCGGCACGATACTCTCGGCCGCGGTCGGACTCGGCGCGGGAGCACCCCAATGACGAGCCCTCCTCGGAAGCGCGTGTTGAGCGGAATGCAGCCGAGCGGCTTGCTGCATCTCGGCAACTGGCTGGGCGCGCTCGACAATTGGAAAACGCTGCAGGAGCACTACGACTGTTATTTTTTCGTCGCCGACTGGCACGCGCTCTCGACGAACTACGCCGACACGAGCCGTATCCGCGAATTCGTCCGGGAGATGCTGATCGATTGGCTCGCCGCAGGCATCGATCCGGCCCGCGCCACCGTCTTCATCCAGTCGCGCGTCCCGGCGCATGCCGTGATGCATCTCCTATTTTCAATGATCATCCCGATCAGCTGGCTCGAACGGAACCCGACCTACAAGGAAAAACAGGAAGAGATCAAGGAGCGGGACCTCACCACCTATGGATTCCTCGGGTATCCGGTGCTGCAAGCGGCGGACATCCTGCTCTACAAACCGGACTTTGTGCCGGTCGGTAAAGATCAGCTTCCGCATTTGGAGCTTACGCGTGAATTAGGCCGTCGGTTTAACAGCTTGTATAAACCGGTGTTCTCCGATCCGATGGAGCACCTGACGAAGTTCCCCAAGGTGCTCGGCACCGACGGACGTAAGATGAGCAAAAGCTACGGCAACACGATCAATCTCTCTGATCCGGAGCCGGTGGTCCGGCAAAAGCTCAAAACGATGGTCACGGATCCGGCCAGGGTGCGGAGGTACGATCCCGGCAACCCCGAGGTCTGCCCCGTGTACGACCTGCATAAGATTTTTTCCGAGCCCGCCGTCGTGGAACAGGTGAACCGGGACTGCCGGACGGCCGCAATCGGCTGCATCGATTGTAAAAAACTCGTCGCGGACCGCATCGTCGCGCGGATGGCCCCGATGTGGGAAGCGCGCCAGGTGATGGCCAACGACCCGAGTCGGTTGGACGATATCGTTCGGGACGGCAGCAGCCGAGCCGCGGCGGTCGCGAACCGGACGCTCCACGAAGTCAACGAGGCCATCGGCCTCTGATCCTCTCAGAGGAGGCGCGCATGAGGGACTCTCGGTGGGCATGGTTCTGTGCGATCGTCGCATCGTGGACACTGTCCGCCTGCGCCACGAACATGCACTCGGATCGCCAGTCCGTGGCGATCTTCACCAACCCTCCTGACTCGAACGTACTCATTGATGACGTGATCCATCTCCAGGCCCCGGGCGCCGTCACGCTCAGCCGGAAGGCGAACCACCTCGCCAAGATCGACAAAGTGAGTTATGTGCCGACAACGATTGCGATTGAGCGCACGTAGTCTTGGTGGGTCTTGGGAGACGTCTTCGGTTGTCTGATCATTTTCGCTCCCCTGTGTATCATGGCGGACATCGACGACGGCGGGTACTATACGTTTGATGACCAGGTGCACGTCACCCTGCTCCGCAACGGGATCCAGGACCGTGAGCCGGTATCGGTGCACTGAGCACGAGCGGACTGCAATGACGACGCGCGCGGCAACAGCGGCGGTCGGGGTGGCCATGGCCGCCGTCGTGGTATTCTGGGTCGCGATTCCCGAACCCGCGCGGGCCGGCGATCCCCCTTGCGATGCTTACCCCGAGGCCAAACGGGGTCGCTGCGCGGCGATCTGGAAAGAGCTGAATAACGAGGACGCCCCGGCCATCGCGGAGTTCGGCCTGGCCCAGCAGAAGCGCCGCGATGAGGGGAAGCTGTCCGCGCAGCAGCATCTGGCAGAGAACATGGCGTTCATCAAGCAATCCACCGAGAAACGCCTCGCTCGGCTCAAAGATCGCATGGCCCGGGAATAAGACTACAGCGTCTCAGGCTTGGACCGTTCCGGAACCTTCCCCGCCGAGTCGAGCAAATCCCGTCCCACGAGAATCGGAGCTTTGAAGTGCACGGCCAACGCGATCGAATCGGACGAGCGGCTGTCGAAGACTTTCACTTGGTTGTTGACCGCCACGCTCAGGGCTCCGTAATAGGTTCCGCCCTTCAGCGTGATGACCGTTTGAGTAACCTTGCCGCCAAAGGACTCCAGAATGCTGCGCATGAGATCGTGGGACATCGGTCGGGGCAAATGCTCGCTGTTCAACGCCCCCTGAATCGACACGGCCACCGTCATATCGACGAAGATCGGGATGGCCTTTCCTTCTGCCATCAGGAGCACAACCGGCCCGTGATCTGACATCCGAACCTTCACTTCGGAAATGGTGATCTGGTCGCTGGATTCCGCAGCCGACACATGGGCCAGCGAAGGCATATCCTGGGGACAGAGAAGGAAGATTGCACAACCGCTACATAGGGCTATCAACCGACTGAGCCGTTTCATGACGCTGATTCCTCCTTCGGCTGATCACAGTGATACGTGATTAGGTTCGCTGCTCATGCACGAATGAACTGATTCGTCTCCTTTTCCCAACCGATCTCCGTTTCCGGCCCATGGCCCGTGACCACGACCGTGGCGTCGTCAAGCCTGTACAGCCGGTCCCGGATGCTTCGCTCGATCGCGTCGAAGTCACCGCCCCACAGATCCGTTCGGCCGATGCCGCCGCGGAACAGCGTGTCCCCCGCGAGAAGAAGCCGCGCCTCGGGAAAATAGAAGCTCATGGAACCGGGAGTATGGCCCGGTGTGTGGAGAGCGACGCCTTCCACGCCGCCGAGCGGGAGCTTCTCCTCGTCCGTCAACCAATACTCCGGCAGAGGCGCCGGCACGTAGGGCACACCGAACATGCGGCATTGCACCTCCAGCATCTCCCAGAGCGGCCGGTCCGCCGGATGGAGGCACAACGCAGCCCCCGTGGCTTTTTGTATGTCGCCGGACGCCAGAAAATGATCGAAATGGGCGTGCGTATGGAGCACGCTGACGACCGTCAGGCCCAATTGGGCCACATCCCGAAGAATTCGATCAGGCGCGCCTCCGGGGTCTACCACGAGCGCTCGTTTGGTCACGGAATCGCCGATGATCGAACAGTTGCAGCCCAACGGCGGAACGGAGAATGTTTTGCGAATGATATGTGCCGTCATCATCTCCCATCGCACGTTGCGTTCACTACTCGATGCTACGCCGTGGAATCGCCCGGCGCAAGTCAGGGGCTTTCGGGCGGCTCCTGCGGGCGAACCGTCCACAGCACTTCGGTGTCTTCAATTGTCCACTCGGTGCCGCGTCCGGACAACCACATGAGAAACCCGGCCCCCGTGCCGTCGGGCCGGAGATTTTCCACGTATACCAGGGCCTGGTCGTTGCGCAGCGTATACCCCACGCGTGAAAAGGCCAATCGGTCCAGCACGGCGGGAGCCTGCGCCGGGCGAGCCTCCCAATACGCCGCGGGAATCGGCGCCAAGGAAACCTCCTCCTCTTCGAGCGCATCGCCGGACACGAAGCGAACCCGCACGCCGAAATTGAATCGGGCCTCGAGTTTCGCGGGTTTCCGGTTGTTGAACACGAATTCGCGAACGAGCTCCGTCGTGAGCCGGCCGTCGAATACGTCGTGCTCGTGCAAGAGCGCCGGGGTCATCGGCCCATCTTGGTCGGGATAGAGCTTCCCGGCGGTGAGCCGCTGGACGAGCACGAGCTTCGTTTCCGACGTGAGGAACTTGTCGTGCACTACGCGGTCGTAGATGACATAGTCCTCGGCTGGCACGGGGTCGGGGGACGCAAAGGATTCGGCGGCGGACGCCGCGTGTACGGTTCCAAAGCTCAAAGACGCCATCAACACCAGCACGAAGACATGCATGTGCCGAGGATAGCCCGCCGCCCACGGACCGGTCAAACGGGTTTGGACCCCGATTCTTCGTGGACATCCGCAGCCGAAGCATGGATAATCGCCTGACTTTCGAGGGAGGCACCGGCGTGAATTACCGACATCGTGGACGCGGACCTGTCTGGCTGGCCATCGGCATCCTGCTTTTCGCCGCAGTACCGGGCTGCAAACAGGACGAATCCCCCCTGAAGGCCGAGAATGAAGGGCTTCGCAAGCAGCTCGCCAAACAGGAATCGTTGTTCACCTCGCTGCAAGAGGGAAACAAGGTGATGCAGCAGCAAATCGATCTGTTGAACCGCGAACTGCGCGACGCCAAGAAAGAGGCGGAAAAGGCGCAGGGCGACTTGCAGCAAACGGCGGCGCAGCTGGAAACTCAACTTGCACAGACCAAGCGTCTCAGCGCGGAGGTACAGAAAACGTCCGCGCTCCAGAGCCAAACCGCGCAAAGCTTGCGAATCGACGATAAAGGCGCGCAGGGGGAAGAGTTGCCGCGCGCGCTTGGAACGGTGGCCAAAGCGGTTGAAGAAGCGTTGAGTCGGAACGGCTATCAGGTGAAGGTGAGCGTGAAGACGGATCAGAAGGCCGTGTACGTGACGGAGCGCAAAGTGTCGAACCCCGCGTCGCTCGAAGTGACGGGATTCCGGAATCAGTACCTGGTGTCGCTTCAATCGATCGCTCCATCGGTCACCAGATTGAACGTGAAGGCGGAGTTTGAGAAGCTTGCGCAAGGCGGACGCATCCTGAGCGTAAGCGCCGAAGAAACCGCCGAGATCGAACGGCGGCTGATCGGCGAGATTGGAAAGGCGCTCGCCGCCCCGAGCAAGACCTGAGGGATCGCGTTGCGTTGCTTCGTCCGCCGCATCGACGCGTTCATGGTCATCCTCCCCCTGACGGCGGTCCTGACGGCCGCACCGTCTTTCGCCGGTCCGAAGCCTTCCTCCCAACTGTCCAAGCATCTGGCCTCGATCGCCGCGCTCGCCGAAGCGTCGCCCACCGTTCGGATTCCCGAAGGCCGGTTCCTCATGGGGAGCATCAGGATCGACGACGATCCGTACGGGTTCGGCACCCAATACGACGACACCGAAATCCCGCAGCATCGCGTGTGGCTCGACGCCTATGAAATCGATCGGTATGAGGTCAGCCTCGGGGAGTACCTGGCCTATCTCCAGCCACGCCGGCTGCATCCGGCCGAAGCGCTGCAAAAGCTGATTTGGCACGTGATTACGGTCCATGCGATTACCGACCAGACGCTCACTCGCTGGCCGGCGCTGTATGTGACCTGGGGGGAGGCCGCCGACTTCTGTACAAGCAAGGGCAAACGGTTGCCGACGGAGGCGGAATGGGAAAAGGCGGCGCGGGGAGACGAGGGCAACCTGTTCCCCTGGGGCCAGGCCGCGCCGGACGGCAAGCTGGCCATGTTCGGCCAGCATCACGTTCATGAAATTCCGATCCTGGGGGCGGTGGACGACGGGGAAGCGGGAAAGAGTCCGTATGGGTTGCATCACATGGCGGGCAACATCGCCGAATGGGTGCATGACTGGTTTGGCTTCGATTATTACGCGTACATGCCGGAGAAAAATCCACCGGGACCGACCACCGGAAGGTACAAGAGCGTGCGCGGCGGGTCTTGGAAAAGCAAGCCTAATATGCTGCGTGCTGCGACCCGCGGCGGGTCCGCGCCGGATCAACGTTCCGCTACCATCGGGTTCCGCTGCGCGAAGTCCGTGGCTCCCTGACCCCGCTCCGGATTCCACGGGTCAGAGTTTGCCGACCAGGTCCAGGCTCGGCTTCAGCGCCTTGTCGCCCGGCTTCCATCCGGCGGGGCAGACTTCCTGACCCCCGTGTTCACGGACATGGATGGCTGCCTGTAGCTTCCGCAGCAACTCTTGCATGTTCCGCCCGATGTTATTGTCGTGCACCTCATAAGCCCGGATCAATCCGTCCGGATCAATCACGAAACTTCCGCGCAGTGCGATACCCTCTTCTTCGATACAGATCCCTAATTCCTGACAGAGCCGTCCCGTCGGATCAGCCAACATCGGATAGGTGATGCGTTTGATCGTGGGAGAGGACTCATGCCACGCCTTGTGCACATAGACGGAATCGGTGCTGACGCTGATCACTTCCGCTCCAAGAGCTTGAAACGAAGGGTACAAGTCCGCCAGTTCCGCCAACTCCGTCGGGCACACAAAGGTAAAGTCGCCGGGATAAAACACCAGCACGAGCCATCCCCCTCGATAGATGCCGAAATCAATCGATCGAATCTCGCCCTGGTGAAACGCCTGGTACGTTCCGTCGGAGATCATCCGTCCTATCAATCGCATGCGGTTTGCATCCTTTTGGATCGACCTTAACAAGGGCATTGAATGCCGTTAAACCAATAGAAAAACCACAGGCTCAATGCCACCGTTCCGTAGAAAATCATCTTGCCGACCTTGACGTCCCGGTCTTGATCTTTCTGTGCTCGTTGGTCGAATTTCGCATCCATCGGAACCTCACCTCCTCACACGGTAGGATCACTTCGCATGCACATACCGCTTGCAAGCGATACACCGGCGGTGGACATCGGAATCGTGATCACCATAGGACGGCGAAAAGGCTTGGATGTTTGGTCCCGGAAAGTCGGACCACTGGTCGAAGACTCGTGGAACCCGGACAGGCTGTCTTCTTCGGTACAATGTGCTCACGGCCGCCCGGCCTGTTCAACGGCATGACGCGGGATTTTCGGACAACGAAACACATGATCGCCAGGCTGCGACGCTCCATTCTGTCTCGTCTGGCGTTGCACTGTCCGCCTATGGAGCGGTTTCTGTCGACGCCGCGCCCGTTGCTGACGCATCGCCATCGACCAAGCAAAGGGCCGGAGAGGACCGATGTCATCATTTGCCTGCCCGGGATCGGAGACACTGCCGACGATTTTGCGGCACGCGGGTTCGTCGGGTCTCTGAATCAGACGGCATGGCCCACCGACGTCGTCACGGTGGACGCCCACTACGGCTACTATGCCGACCGGACCATCCTTGAACAATTGAGGCAAGACGTGGTGTTGCCGGCCAAAGCGGCAGGCTATCGAGAAATCTGGTTGGTCGGGGTGTCCCTCGGCGGCTTCGGGGCGCTGTTGTATACCAGCCGCTATGCGGAGGACCTCAGCGGCGTGTTGGCGTTGGCTCCCTTTCTGGGCCACCGGAACCTTATCGCGGAGATCAAGACATCCGGAGGACTGAGTGAATGGGCGGGGTCCCCGCTTTCCGGACGGGAAGAGCCCCGAAACCTCTGGCGTTGGCTGAAGACATCCTTGCAACAGCCTGAGACGTTTCCTCCCGTGTATTTAGGCTACGGACACAGCGACCGATTTGCAGAGGGCCATCGCCTGCTCTCCGCCGCGTTGCCCCCGGGCCGGGTCTTCACCGCGCCGGGCGGCCACCGCTGGTCGGTGTGGAGGGGGTTGTGGATGGAGTTTCTCCGTACGCGACCCTCCGCCCGGTAGTCAGGGAGGCACCGGGTTAGACCGGCGTACGCGGTAGGATTCCGCGCACTGCGGCGCGGTCTTTCGTTGTCGGTGTGCGCGCAGGGCGGCCATCTCCGCCCGCCGGTAGCCGTCGCGGGCGGCAACCCACAGGACGCGCTCC
>JBDZUK010000086.1:0-4779 GCA_040255165.1 Nitrospiraceae bacterium
TCGCGCTGTCATGCAACAGCCGATCTGAGCGCGAATGGGGCCGGCTACTTCTCCATGAAGCGAGTACCTCCATGCCGTGAAGTGGCCGACGGTTCAGAGGGAACGCGACCTGGTTTAGTTCGCGTATTTCACGCACTTCCCTCTCGGGTTCTCTTTGAGACACACGTTGGTCGGCGGCGGAGGCACCGTGATCCCTGCGCGCCGGCTGCGCGGCGATTCATTGTTGGCTGTATCATACGCCGTGATTTCCCAGCAGGCCGACGAGCCAACCGGGACGGTATCGTCACGATACTGAGTCGCGTCTTTCACATCTTCTAAAAATTCGGGTGGACCATCATTCTCACATGGCTGCAACATGCGGTAGACGCGATAGCCTGCCAGATCGCTTTCCATATTAGGGTCCCATTGAAGTGTCGCTGCACCAGCCGACCATGCCATACACCAAGCGGTCACACCGGCGAGAAGTACCTTCCACATAAAGCAGTGCCCCTCCTGTTCGACTTGCAGTGAGCATCATGCCGTCACTGCCCCTCGCGCCGGCTAGAGCAAATTTCGTGCTATTCACTTGTTTTTCGAAAACAGAACGCATCGCCATGTTCGGCAATGCAACCGATGCCGTCCAGCTACTTGAAAAACAACTGCTTAAATTGCACCACGAAAGGAAACACAAGGTGGCCGCGCCATGGCATGAGCGTTTGCATTTCATCTTCCCAGTGGCGCACTGTTCGGATTCTCATACAAAATAACTTCTCTTTACCGCCATAGAGGAGATGTCATGCCAAAGGCCAGGAGCGCGAAGAATTGTTATGTGTGTGAATCGCTCGATCGCATTCGTATGACGTTCATGCTCTGTAGTCTATGCGGGCGGCATTTCTGCAGCGAGCACGGAGACTCCGATATGGAACAGTGCTCCAAATGCTTGGAAGGCGGCGAGGAGACGGAGTGAAGATGCGGCGCAAGGCTTGCACGAGAGAAAAGAAACCCCATTCACGGAGGTGCCGACAATGAAGCAAGCCGCGGTTCTGCTTGCATTCGGTGTGGTGTGGCTCGCCGCTTTACCGGCGTTCTCGGCGCAAGGAGCCGAGAAGGAAAAGGAGTTCCTCAAGAAGGCGGCCCAGGCTCAGTTGGCGGAAATCAAGCTGGGCGAAATGGCGATCGAACAGGCAGGCAGCGAAATGGTGAAGCAATTCGGCGAACAGATGATCTTGGATCACTCCAAAGCGAACCGGCAGGTGACGCAGTTGGCGAGACAGGAAGGAGTGGAGCTGCCCAAGGGTCTGTCTTCCAAGCAGAAGGAAAGGGCCGACAAGTTTTCAGGCCTCTCGGGCCCCCAGTTCGATAAGGCTTATATGGAGTACATGACGAAGGACCACCGCAACGACGTCATGGAGTTCGAGCAAAGCGCGCGACAGATTCAAGATCCGCAGGTCCAACGGTGGGCGAAGGACACGCTGCCCATCCTGAAAGACCATTTGCAGAGGGCGCAGCAGATCACCGAGAGCGCCAGCCGGTCATAAGGCTCGTGAAGCGGTGCCTGACCGTCAGGCACCGCTCGGGAGTGAAATGTCCCCGCACGGACACATTGGGCAGGCGGCGTCACGGTAAGCCGCTGCTCCATTCCTCGTTCAGCATCCGCACCAACTCTTCGCCATTCAGCGGTTGCCAACCCAGTCGCTTGGTCCGCGGGTGACTATCGTAGTGAAGCCCACAGGTCCATCGTGACGGCTCTGCCGCGAATGGCTGTTTCGAGTAATACCATGAGACCGCGGGATGGATTCCTTGGCATCCGTCACAGTAGTGAAGCACCTGATACATGGCACCTCCTTTCTTGCGACATCACACCAGGTCGGTCACGGAGCACACCGGGCGAGAAGGGTCTCGCAGCCTAATGAAAAAGGGCATCGGCCATTTGTGCACAGACCGATACCCTTTTGAATGCATACGATAGAAATCCGGCGGCGCGTCGTCGCCTAGGATGTCCCCCAGGAAGCCATCAAAAAGTGTCCTGGAATGCATTACTCCATTTCTTCTACTTCTACGCGGAAGGACCGTGCGTTAGGCTGGAGATATGATCATCCCGTTTCCCATGCCCCTGAGTCGGCGGTGCGAACCCTTCGATGATCCGGACTGGATCTTCGAGTTCCAGCACGAGGGAGTGCGCGCCATGGCCGTGATCGAGCGAGGCGGCTGCCGTTTCTTCTCGCGCGCCAAGCACAAACTGTACGGCTACCAGGACCTTGCGACCGCACTGGTCCGGGAAGTGACCGCCGAGAATGCGGTGATGGACGGCGAGTTGGAGGTCACGGACTCCGCCGGCCGAATCCTGTCGGCCTCCACGGTCAAGGCACGAAAGCAGGCCCGGTACTTCGCTTTTGATCTGGTCTGGCTGAACGGAGAGGATCTCCGCGCCCTGCCCTTGCTGAGCCGCAAGGACAGGTTGAAGCGGATTCTCCCCGCCCGTTCGGCTCATGTGCAGTACGTGGACCATGCCCGAGGCGCCGGTGAGAGATTGTTCCACATGGCCTCTCACATGGGCTTGGAAGGTATCGTCGCCAAACGGGCGCACGGCCCCTATGAGATCATTCCCGGCCGGATCGATTGGATCCAGATCGCGAATCCCCGCTACATCCGTAAGGAACGGAGGAGCAAACTCGGTCGGTGAGCATCCCCGTGCGCCACGATCACCTTCCGTCTTCGCCCACCTCAACAAGGGCTCGGCCGAGTGTTCTGCATCCCCAAAGCCGAGGCATTGTCCAAGACCATGCTCATCCGCCGATCGTCATGGAATCTTTCTCACGTCGCCCTCTCCACTGAACGCCGATTGATGGTCTTCTTCGGGCTCGTCTACTTTGCACAAGGGGTCGCGGGGGGGCTCATCGCGCAGCCGTTCACTCACTATCTGAAATCGTTGGGCATGACGGCCGACGGCGTCACCGCCTTCTTCGCGGCGGCCGCCGTGCCGTGGATGATCAAGCCCCTGTACGGATTGGTGACGGATTTCGTTCCGCTCTTCGGATATCGCCGCAAAAGCTATCTGGTCATGATGGCGGGTCTTGCCGCGCTCGGGTTTCTGAGCCTCACCCGGCTCTTGTCGCCCGAACTGCTCGTCTGGGCGTTGGTCGTCAGCACGCTCGGCATCGCGGCCGTCGACGTCGTCGTGGACGCGTTGATGGTGGAGCACGGGCTCCAGCTCGGACTGATCAAACAGTTCCAGGGCCAGCAGTGGCTCTGGCTGAACGTGGCGGCCATCACGACGGCGCTCGTCGGCGGCTGGCTCAGCCATACGCTGGCGCCCGCGGACGCCGTGAAGACGGCGACGCTGATCGCGGTCGGCGCGCCGGCCGCGGTGATGATCGCCGGATGGCTCTTGGTGCGCGAGCGCAAAGCGCCGATGGAGCGGGAACGGATGCGGCGAACCGCGCGTGATCTGACCGCCGCGCTGCGGTCGAAAGCCCTCTGGACAGTCGCGGGCTTCCTCGCCTTCTGGAACCTGATCCCGAATTTCGGCACCCCGTTGTATTACCATCTGACGGACCAGTTACAGTTCGATCAATACTTCATCGGGCAATTGATCTCGATCGGCTCGGTCGGCGCGGCCATCGGGGCCTTTGTCTATCGGCGATATCTCGCAGAGCAATTCTCCACGCAGCAACTGCTCAATCTCAGCATCGCGCTCAGCGTTGCGATGGCGCTGGCGTATCTGTCTCTGGTCGATAGACAGTCCGCCGCCGTCTTGTACTTCGCGTCGGGCATTGTGAGCATGATCGCGCTCTTGACGCTGTTCAGCCTGGCGGCCTCCGTCTGTCCGCCGCAGGCGGCGGGGTTCACCTTCGCCGCTCTGATGGCAGTGCATAGCGTGACCGCGCACCTCTCCGCGATGATAGGAGGACATCTCTACGAACGGATTTTCGACCACCAGATCGCGCCGTTGGTCTACCTCGCAGCGGCCGTCACAGCGGCCGCATTCTGGTGGGTTCCCTTCCTCCCGGGCGAGCACGAGTCGAAGAGTGCATTGGCGCCCGAGAAAAGCTACGCGGCGTGACGACATCATTTTGCAACTCCACGCCGGCCTAGGCGGAAATTTTCTGTATCAAGCTCTCAATAGCGTCGACTTCCCGATTCGCCGCCATTTTTCCCGAAGAGAGCCAGGGGTTTGTCCAGTCCTTGAAGCGCCGCGTGCGTGATAGGAAGAACTATAGGTCCTCAACAATTACCAACCAGGAATGAAGGAGGGTGTTATGAAACGTCTGATGCTGTCGCTGGTCGCTATCGCCGTCATGGGTTTCGGCACGGCGGTGTTCGCGGACAATCCGATGTCGGAGAAGGAAGCCTCGCCGTCCCTGAAGGAGCGCATCACCAAGGACACGATCAAAGGCACGTTGATGAAGACGGAAGGCGAATACTATTGGATTAAAGACGACGAAGGCAAAGAGCGGAAGGTGCATGTGGACAAGAGCACCAAGATGGACAAGGTGGTCGTGGGAGACATGGTCAAGGCCTACATCACCGAGCAGGGGCATACCACCACCCTCCAGCGAGCAGAATAGGTCACTTTCCATGACGCCGGCGCTCGCCGGCGTCAGAAAGGAACATGTGTATGGCCCGATACGGGAAAGGTGCCAAGAAATCGGTCAAGGAGGCGATGCATAAACGGAAAAAAGGCACGCTTAAGAGCGGCAAAAGCGGCAAGAAAGTGAAAAGCCGCAAACAGGCCATCGCCATCGGACTGTCGGAAGCCAGACGCAAAGGCAAAAAAGTGCCAGCCCGGTCACGCTGAGA
>JBDZUK010000086.1:4879-10408 GCA_040255165.1 Nitrospiraceae bacterium
ACCCCGGCGGCCACCGCAATCCAAACCAGATGGGCCGGTGTCATTCGGGTCATGGACGTGCTGGAGGCAGCTTCTGCAACAGTCCCTCGGCAACGGCTGAGTCGGGGAGTAGAAGGGAAGGTCGGGGCCTCACCCGGGTCTAGGGGTTTCCCCAGTAGTACTGGCTTTTCTATTATAGATAAACTGCGCTTCTCCTTCACGCGGTAACTTCACCCATCTGTAACACGTCAATAACGGCATCTATCGATATACGCAACCCCCACCCGTCCCCAATTCTGATGTATTCGTCAAAACAGTTGCCTCGCTGCACTGGCAGCTATGGCCTGTACGACAACTATGGAGAAGACCATTTCGATGACACCATTGCGAGAACGCGCACAACCCTTCCATAACGAAGAACAGGTCCTGACCGCCATCATGGACACGACCGACGTCATGCTGGTCTACCTCGATCGGGACTTCAATTTTGTTTGGGTGAACCACTCGTATGCCGAAACCTGCCGCATGCGGCCCGAGGACTTGGTCGGGAAGAACCACTTCGCCCTCTACCCCGACGCCGAGAATGAAGCGATCTTCCGTCAGGTTCGAGACCGGGGAGAGTCGGTCTTTTACAAGGACAAGCCTTTCACGTTTCCGGACCAGCCGGAGCGCGGCGTCACCTACTGGGACTGGAGCCTCGTACCGGTCAAAGATTCCGAACATGAGGTGATCGGCCTTGTGTTTTCCCTGCGCGAGACGACCCCCTTCAAACATGCACAGGAATCGCTGGCGCAGAGCGAAGACGCCTTACGGCGACACCAAACTCTGCTGGCGGCGGAGTTGGAGGACGTCAAACGCCTCCAGGCGTTGAGCGCCGCCTGCATACAGGAAAGCAACATCGCCGGTCTGTATGAAAAGATCCTTGATAGCGCCGCAGCCATCATGCAGTCCCCCTATGCCAGCGTCCAGGTGTTTCACCCGGAGAAAGGACGTTGCGGCCAACTTCAGCTGCTTGCCTATCGAGGATTCCCACCGGATGCGGCGGAGACCTGGCGATGGATCGACAGGGACGGCGCCAGCAGCTGCGCACGCGCCCTCACGATGGGACAACGGACCATCGTGGCGGATATCGAGGCCTGTGAATGGCTGACGGGAGCGGGTTTGACGGCATACCGCGAATCAGGGATCCGTTCCATGCAAAGCACGCCTCTGGTTTCCCGCAACGGCGAGATCGTGGGAATGCTCTCGACCCATTGGAACGAGCCTCATCACCCTTCGGAGCGAGATCTTCGCCTCCTTGATATTCTGGCCAGGCAGGCATGCGACCTCATCGAGCACAAGCGGGCGGAAGAAGCCTTACGGGAAAGCGAAGCGCGGTTTCGCACGATGGCCGATAGTGCGCCTGTGATCATTTGGGTCACCAATGCGGCCGGGGAAGTCGAATTTGTGAACGCCAGGTATCGCGTGTACTGCGGCGTCGGCGAGGGCGAGGTCCAGGGGATCCAGTGGCATTCCGTCATTCATCCTGAGGATCTTCCACGGTACCTGGAAGCTCGAGATACAGCGATGCGGGATCGGAACGCGTTTTACGCCAAGACTCGCATCCGGCGAGCGGACGGCCAGTGGCGATGGATTCTGTGTCACGGCGAACCTCGCTTTTCCGACGAAGGACAGTACGTGGGACACGTCGGGACAGGCTCCGACGTCCATGATCTCATGGTGGCCCAGCAGGCCCTTCAACGCAGCGAAGAACGGTTTCGTTCGTATTTCGAGCTTGGATTGATCGGCTCGGCGATCACCTCGCCGACCAAGGGGTGGATGGACGTCAATGATGAGCTGTGCCGGATCTTAGGGTATGAGCGGGCGGAGCTCTGCCGCATGACATGGGCAGAGATCACGCATCCCGACGACCTGGATGCCAACGTTGCCGTGTTTAATCAGGTATTGTCCGGCCAACTCAACGAATATTCATTTGATAAACGGTTCCTTCGGAAGGACGGCCGCGTCATCGACACGACGATTTCAGGAAGATCCGTGCGCCGTCCCGACGGATCGGTGGAGTATTTCCTCACGCTGGTGCAGGACGTCACGGAGCGCAAACGGGCCGAAGCGGCCCTGCGGGCGAGCGAAGAACGGCAGCGGCATCGCGTCAGCCAATTGCAGAAACTCGCCCAGGTGTCCCGAACGCTGTCGGCCCAGCTCTCGGTGAAAGACATCCTGCAGATGCTGACGGACGCGGCGCGGGAGCTGATCCCTGCGCATCAATGCGTCTCCAGTCTGACGGTCAACCACGGTTGGTCCCAATCGATCAAAGCCGTTTCATTCTCCGACCGGTACGCGGCTTGGCGCGATTACAGCGCACCGCCGGACGGGACCGGCATCTATTCGTTGGTCTGTCAGCGGAATCAGCCGATGCGGATGACCCAAACGGAATTGGAACGGCATCCGGCCTGGCTGCATTTCGGGTCGGAAGCCAAGCAGCATCCGCCCATGAGGGGGTGGCTGGCGGTGCCGTTAGTCGCCATCGATGGATCGAACATGGGTCTGATTCAGATGTCCGACCGGAACGAGGGGGACTTCACCGCTGATGACGAGGCCATTCTGATCCAGCTGGTGCAGATCGCCTCGGTCTCTCTTGCCAACGCCAAACTCTACGAAGAGGTGCGCCACAGTGAAGAACAGCTTCGCGCTCTGACCGGACATTTGGAAGAGTTGGTGGAGGAACGCACGCAAAAACTCGTGGAGTCCCAGAACTCGCTGCGCGCCTTGGCGACGGAGCTGAACTTGACCGAACAGCGGGAACGCAAGCGACTCGCCGCGGAGCTGCACGATCATCTTCAGCAACTCTTGGTGCTGAGCAAGCTGAAATTGGGACAAGGCAAGCGGCTGGCGCACGCCGTGCCGGCGTGCATAGATCTCCTCCGGCAAACGGACGAGATCCTGAGCGACGCCCTCGGCTACACGCGTACGCTGGTCGCCGAGTTGAGCCCGCCCGCATTGCGCGAGTACGGATTGGAGGCGGCCCTCAAATGGCTCGGGGAATACATGAAGCGGCATGAGCTGGACGTCGAGGTTCTCATCCCGGACGGCGACCCCGTAGCGCTGTCCGAAGATCAGGCGACGCTCCTGTTCCAATCAGCTCGCGAACTGCTCATCAACGCCTCGAAACATGCCGGCTGCCGGCAGGCCAGCATCACGATGGACCGGAACCCACGCGAATTACGCATCGTCGTTCGCGACCAGGGAACCGGCTTTGATCCGCACGCCGGCGGCGTGGGCGGAGAAGGTTCCGGCGGATCATCTTCACGATACGGCTTGTACAGCATTCGCGAACGGATGAAAGCACTCGGCGGGTCGTTTGCCCTTGTGTCGGCTCCGGGGAAAGGCACCACCGGATACCTCATGCTGCCGCTCGGCGGGGAAACCAGGGATAGAGAGATGGAAGGAGCAACGCCGGCCGGTACAGCGGCCGTGCATGAGAGGAGTGCCTGTGCTTCCTCCACCACCCCCGTGCACCTCGCCCCCGGCGTCGTCATCCGGATCCTGCTCGTCGACGACCATGCCATGATGCGGCAGGGCCTGCGCTCGGTGCTCGACGGCTACGCGGATGTGGAAGTGGTCGGCGAGGCCCCGGACGGAGAAGATGCGGTGCGCTTGACCGAAGAATTACGCCCATCCGTCGTCGTCATGGATATCAACATGCCCAGGATGAACGGGATCGAGGCCACGGCCCGTATCAAAGCGGAGCATCCGCACACCGTTGTGATCGGCTTATCCGTGAATGCGGAAGACCATAATGCCGTTGCCATGCAGGGGGCGGGCGCCTGCCGTTTGCTCACCAAAGAGGCGGCGGTGGAGCAGCTCCACGAGGTGATCCAGCAGGCCGTTGCGGCGAGCGCCTAGCCGGCCACTTCGTCGTGGAACTAAGGCTTGGCTGCGCGGGGATCTTTGATCTTTTCCAGGTAGGTCCGCAACGAGTCGGGACGATAGTCCATGTGATCCCAACGGTCGAGGACCGAGGGATGCACCGACTGGGTCGGGTCCGTCCCAATCGTTCGATCGATGCCGATGGTGACACGGTACAACCCGGTTTTCGAATTGTGGAGCTTGCCCAAAGGATTCGGCTTGAGTCGATAGTTTCCGATCACCTCCGGGTCCAACACGAGCCCGGCGCCTTTGGCCTTCGAGATCATCCACTCCAGGGAAATGTCGGACAGCTCGGTTTCAGGATACCCACCCCCCACGTCGCTGTGGGCTCCGCAGAACCACACTTGCTCCACGATCTGCCGGGGCTTGGGTTTGTAGAGCCACAGACTGGGTTCGAACGGCGCCCGGTGCTCATCGATCGCCAACGCGTGGTACGCGTGTTCCACGGTCCCGCTCAGCTCCGTGTCGTGGAACTGATACTTCTGCCGAGTCAGGTAGCGCAGCCCGCGCAAAGGAATGCCCAGCGAGCCCACCGTGTCCCAGACGCCGATGAGCTTGATCGGGATGTCGTCGCCCTTACAGACACAGTAATCCTTCCTGAATCTCACCGCCGCGTCATGATCGGGATGGACGTCGGAGTGTCGGTATAACGCCAACGCTTCCCGGTACTGATCCGCATGGTCTCGGCGGAGGATGCCGCACTTGCGGACCATCCCCACGATGCTCCGCGCCGTGAACGCGCCCCGGCTGAACCCAAAAAAATACAATTCGTCGCCCGGCTCGTAGTTCGCCACGAGGAAGCGATAGGCGTCGTGGATGTTGTCTTCCAGGCCCTCTCCGAACGCGCCGCCGGAGAGACGATCAACCAGATTCCCGGTCCCGACGCCCTGATCGTAAAAGATGACTTGAAGGGTGGCGCCATCGCGCTTCGCGACACGAAGCGCAATCCTCACCACGTTCGTGGGACAAGGATTTCCGTCACGCTCCTGGTCGGCGGTGTTCCACGTTCCGTCGCAACAAAGGATTAGACGCTTCATAACGACTCCCTCCCGGAACTCGGCGGACGTTGGCTGACAGATTGCCGTCACAAGGCAGTCAGCTATCCGATACCCAGAGGACCGACTTCTCGATGAAGTCTCTAGCAAGCCGTTTCCCTCGTCAATGATTCGTGAAATTACGACACGCCCGATCGCGTCCGTACCGTCGCCGTCTAGGCATCTACTCAGGTGTGCGCCCTGCTCGGCTCCGCTATGATCGAAGCGAAACTCGCGAAAGGACTCCGGCGATGATCATGGTTCTCACGAATCACGGTGAGCTGAGAGAGCAGTTGAACGAGGCCCTACGGGAAAGCGGGCACAGGGTGGCCATGCCCCCGCATCGGAAGGACATGGTCTCCACGCTTGAGGATTCTCACCCTGATCTGATCATCCTTGACATGTATCTGGACAATCCCAGCGGGGCCGAGGACTTGAAGCGTTTGCGCGAGCATGGCTACCAAGGGTCCATCGTCGTCTTATCCGGGCCATCCATGAGGCCGGTGGTCAAAGAAGCCTATGCTAGAGGAGTCGAGACCATCGTTCAGTTCCCCGCCAAGATAAACGGCCGCTTCGACCTGGGTGAGCT
>JBDZUK010000086.1:10508-11577 GCA_040255165.1 Nitrospiraceae bacterium
AACGACAGGTTCGCCATGGTGACGGACGCCCCGACAAAGGTAAGGCATCCCGCCAAGCCAAGCGCGGCAACGTAACGATGAGTCAGCATCGTAGAACCTCGCAAACGAATGAGGGATGCACCGGACGGCGCAGCCTATCCGATTGACGCTCACTCGGTCAACGCAGCGGGACAGAAAGAAACAGCAGGAAGTGCTCAAACAGCGGAATGCACCAGAGACGGCAGTTCAGGCAGGATTGAGTTGCATGCTACTCCCAGCCGCGGATTTCGTACCCGCGAGCAACCAAGCAACGTTCCATATCCCGTTGATAGGCATCACGCGACAAGACCGCGTGCGGGACATCCATCGTGCCGATCACGACCCCGCTCGGAGCGAGGACCGGAGGAATCAACCGATGCGGCTGAATGCTCCGCGGCGCCGCGTCCCAGACCGCCTGGTGACAGGCTCGCCGGTCCCGAGCGGCGTCATAGGTTCCTGCTGCCTTGGTTTCCGCCGAGGGTTCAATGACGGGCCGAGGTAGAGAAGGTTTCGAAGCGCAGCCGACCACACCGAGCAGCAGTAGAAAAAGGGAGAAAGTCAACAACTGTTTCACGACATCAACCAGGCAGAAGCGAACATGGACAAGAAGGAATTCGATTGCCAGATTCTACCAGACGTGAATACTCATCTGGCGCTTCGCGGTACAGCACCCCGAGTGCTCCATACTTCCTAACGCACTCGGTTCAGCGGTCGAAACGGCGTCGAGGGATCGTATTCGTTGATCGGGTTCAGCGGATTCGTGGGGTCGAGTTGATTGATGGGATTGAACGGATTGTTCGGGTTGTACTGATTCAATGGATTCGCGGGATTCCCGGGATCGAATCGGTTGATCGGATTGAACGGATTCTCAGGATCGAAGGAGTTGATGGGATTCAGCGGATTGTCGGGCCGATACTGGTTGAGCGGGTTGAAGATGTTGTAGTCGCGCTCGTATTTCTCATCAAATCCGAATTCCGCCGATGCGGGAGCGGCGGAAAGCAGGAGAACCAAGACCAGAGGCCACATGTGAAGCCTCGCGAGATGAACCTAG
>JBDZUK010000087.1:0-1197 GCA_040255165.1 Nitrospiraceae bacterium
GATCGATTATGACCATTGCAAGGGATGCCAGATCTGCGTCCACGAATGCCCGACCCACGCGTTGGTCGCCGAACGGGAGCAGGAGGGGGGAGCGACATGGACGGCCAAATGATGACCGGGAACATGGCGGCAGCCTGGGGGGCGCGGCTCGCCGGCGTGGATTACATCCCGGCGTTTCCCATCACACCGCAGACCGAAATCGTCGAGGCGCTGGCCAGGTGGTGCGACAACGGCGCCATGCCGGCGCGGTTCGTGATGATGGATTCCGAGCATTCCATGATGACGGCGGCCGGAGCCGCCGCCGCCACGGGAGCGCGGGTCTTTACAGCGACTTCCAGCCAAGGGTTGCTCTACGCGTTTGA
The DNA here is from genome assembly GCA_040255165.1 of Nitrospiraceae bacterium. Taxonomy (GTDB): domain Bacteria; phylum Nitrospirota; class Nitrospiria; order Nitrospirales; family Nitrospiraceae; genus JBDZUK01. Next base: position 363 of record JBDZUK010000087.1, read on the forward strand.
AGTGCTCTACTCGGTGTCCGGCTGGCGCGTGCCGCTCGTGCTCGTCAACGTGTCACGTGCGCTGGCCGCGCCGATTACGCTCGAACCGGACCACAACGACGTGCTGGCCGCGCGGGATGCGGGGTTGTTGCAGATCCACGCCGAGACCTGCCAGGAAGTGCTCGACTCGGTGCTCATGGCGTATCGGATCGCCGAAGACGAGCGTGTCATGTTACCGGTCATTGTGAACCTGGACGGCTTCTCTCTCTCCTTCACGCGGGAGCCGGTTGCCGTGCCGTCACCCGAGCAGGTGGCGAATGTTCTGCCCCCGTTCCGTCCGGCGCATCTCGGGTTCAAGGCTTCCGCCCCCCATGCGCTGGGCGTGGCGGTGCTGGGCGGCGCGCCCTACAGCTATTTCCGCCACCAGATGCATCTGGCCTCCCTCAACGCCTTGGCCGTGCATCAAGAGGCAGCGGTTGAGTTCGAGCAGGTGTTCGGACGGCGCTACGGACTCGTCGAAGGGTACCGACTGGACCACGCGGAAGATGTCTTGGTCATGACCAACGCATTCGCCAGCAAAGGCAAAGCGGCGGTCGACAAGGCGAGAGCGGCGGGGCGGCGGGTCGGATTGTTGAGGCTGCGCGTGATCCGACCCTGGCCGGCCGACGCTATCCGCGAGGCGCTGCAGGGTCGTCGGGCCGTTGCCGTCCTGGACCAGAACCTCGCGCCGGGACAGGGCGGCATTCTCTTTCAAGAAGTGGCGGCCTGTCTCTACCATGACGCGCTCAGGCCGCGGGCGCTGTGCTCGTTCATCGGAGGGCTCGGCGGGAAGGATCTCTCGGATGGGGAGTTTCGG
>JBDZUK010000087.1:1297-11545 GCA_040255165.1 Nitrospiraceae bacterium
GAAATGAAGCAGTTGCAGGACTTGGCGACGGCGCTCCGCACGTGACGCGAGGGGCCTGTCGCTTCGCCGGTGTTGCGTCTTGCGAGAGACGCTTCACGGGTGACGAGGGATGATCGCGATGTGGCAACGGGAGACGTTCAAGAAAATAAAGCAGATTCCCCGCGAGGAGCACGTGTTCCCGGGCACTTCACTGTGCGCCGGCTGCGGCGGCCTGGAGGCGCTGAGGCTCGCGGCGAAGGTGCTCGGTGACGACGTCGTCTACGTGAACGCCGCCGGCTGCTTCACGATGTTGGCCACCTATCCCTACACGCCTTTCAAGGGGTCCTGGCTCTATACGACCATGGGATCGGCGCCGGCCGGAGCACAGGGGGTGCGCGACGCATTGGACGTCTTGATCGCCAAGGGGCGGCTGCCGAAACAGGAAGATCTCAAGGTCGTGGTGCTGGGCGGAGATGGCTCGACGTACGACATGGCGCTGTCGTCCACGTCGGGAGCGATCCATCGCGGCCTGGACTTTTATTATTTCTGTTACGACAACGAAGCCTACGGGAACACCGGAGTGCAGCTATCCTCTGCGACGCCGTACGGAGCGCGGACGACGACCTCGCCTTGCAGCGTGCAGCATCCGGCGGGCACGATTCAGGAGAAGAAAGACATGTTCGAGATCTGGCGGGCGCACAAGCCGCCGTACATCGCGACCGTCGCTCCGCGGTACCCGCTGGATTTGGAGGAAAAATTTGCGCGCGCGGCCAAGTATCCCGGGCCAAAGTTGTTTCTGGCTCTGGCCGCCTGCCCCACGGGCTGGCTCTACGATCCGGGAGAAACGCCGGAGGTCGCCAAGTTGGCGGTCGAGACCGGGTTATGGCCGTTGAAGGAGGCGATCCACGGCGAGGTCACCCACACGTATATTCCCAAGCGCAAGCCGGTCGAAGACTACCTCAAGCTGCAAGGGCGCTTTCGGCATTTGTTCGACCCGGTCAAACAGGACGACGCCATTCGCCATATCCAACAGCAGGTCGACGCATACTGGCAAACGGTGCATGAGTAACAGCTTGACGGGTTATGAACCAGAATCTCAACATCGTCTGTCCCCATTGCCGGCGCTTTAACCGTGTCCCGGCGGCACGGTTGACGGATGGACCGAAGTGCGGTCAGTGCCACGCGCCGCTCTTTACCGGGCAGCCGATCGCGTTGACGGCGGAAGATTTTGAGCTTCATGCCTCCAAGGCGGAGATTCCACTGGTCGTGGATTTCTGGGCGTCCTGGTGCGGCCCGTGCCGGGCGATGGCCCCCGCGTTCGAGCAGGCAGCCAAGGCGTTGGAGCCGCGGGTCCGGCTGGTCAAGGTGAATACGGAAGCACAACAGGACTTGGCGACACGATTCGGGATCTTCAGCATTCCGACGATGATTCTTTTGGAGAGAGGGCGTGAAATCGCGCGGCATGCCGGCTCCCTGAGCTCGCCGGACATCGTGCGCTGGGTCCGCTCGCATCTCTCCTAGGAGCCTCCATGTTGCGCAACCGCGTCGTCGCCGGCGCACTACCGTGGGTTCTGGTGGCGGGCGGGACTCTTTTCGGAGCAGGCTGCGCCGACCGGCACAGTACGCATCATGCCGGTGATAGCGGTCCGATTCTCGCCTCCGACACGAGACGACCCATTCCGCTTTCCGAGGAGGCGAGCCAAGAGCATAAGGCCGTCATGCTTCAGCACTTGGAAACCATCCAGGCGATCGTGGAGGCATTGGCGGAGGAGGACTATGAGCTGGCGCGCGGACTGACTGAAACGCACCTCGGGTTCTTCATGCACCGGCAGGCGATGGCCCGGCAGCAACCGGAGCAGTTTCCGCCGGCTTACCATGATTTGGCGATGGCCCATCATGAGGCCGCGGAGGAACTGGCACGGATCATCCCGACGAAAGACCTCAAGCAAATCCTGCCGCGATTCAACGGCGTGCTGAAGGCCTGCGTGGCCTGTCATCTCGAATATCGGTTGCAACCCTCGTGACGGAAAGGACTTGCCCATGGCTCATCCGACGATCAGCGTGATGTTCGAACAGGATCATGATCGCCTGGACCGATTGTTCCACACCTTTCGGGAAAAGAAACGGTCCGACCTTGAGGCCGCGAAGGAGGCGTTCAAAGAATTTAAGTTCGGGCTGCAGCGGCACATCGTGTGGGAAGAGGAGATTCTCTTTCCTGCGTGGGAGGAAAAGACTGGCATATCCGAAGGGGGGCCGACGATGGTGATGCGGAGAGAGCATCGGCAGATCGGCGACGCGCTGGAAGCGATTCACGCAAAGGTGCAAGCGCAGAATCCCGAGAGCGATCCCGAGGAACAGACGCTGCTCAATCTATTGGGCGCGCACAACGTGAAGGAGGAGCGGATACTCTATCCTGCCATCGATCAAGTGACGACCGAGGAAGAGCGCGGGGAAATGTACCGATCGATGGAAGCGCTGCCTGAAGACCGCTACCGAGTCTGCTGCGGAACGGATGAGGAAGCTCAATCGTAGATTATGGCCGAACCGACCTGGGACGGTAATCGGACGGAGCTTCGGGCGATGACCATCACATTGCATCTCGACGGGGCATTTCCCTCGGAAGACGCGCTCCGGCAAGCTGTGTTGGCCCGGCGGATCTGCTTCGATCACGACCCCTTCTACGTCCGGGATCGGGACGGACACGTCGTGCAGATCGGGTTCCAGCTCAACCTGTACGGCGGCTTCACCGATCCTCGACACCTCCCGGTCGGCGAGGACAAGGAGTACGCAGAGATCGTCGGGGATCTGAACCGGATCTGCCGGGTGTTCTTTCAATCGCTCGACGTGCTGAAACCGTGCGAGTATCCCGAGCCGCCGGCGCATCGCATCGTCTACTCGCCTGAGCGCCGCTTCAGGGCCGAGGTCTGTCTCCAGGTGCCGATCTTCGACCGGGAGCATTTCGGCGCGCCGTCCGGGCCCAAGTTGGTGGAGCTCCTGGCGACGGCAGAATGCCTGCTGAAGCAGCTCGGCGCCAGGGCCGGGCAATGGGATCAGGAGGCTCCCGCATCTGCCGGCACGTCAGGCTCCTGCGAGAAGCATGCGAAGGCCGCAAGCGAATCGTGACCGGCGAAGCCCAGGAATACCCCTTGACACCGCTTGTGCGACCGCTCAAGACTATGGGCCTACTCAATCCGGCGCCATGCTGTCACTAAGCACCATCAAGCTTTCCACGCTTCTTCTGCTTTTTATTTCCTGTCAGGTGCTCGGGACGATGTGTGCCTCGCCCGATCTCATGACAGGAGCAGAGACGGTGGCAATGCTGGAAGACAACATGGCCTGCCCAATGGACGGGACGATCATGTGTCCCCCTTCGCTGGTGGCCTCTCCTGAACGTGAGGCAAAGAACCAGGCGACCGTCATCCAGTGCCATGCAACACTCGCGGTAAGTGCGGCCCCGACAGGCAGAACCCACTCGATTCACGCGTTTTGTTCTCGGAGCAGCGCGTTATCCATTGTTCCGATCTCCATTGCATCTTCCTCGGTTCTTCGAATCTGATACCACCGGTCGAGTCTCTTCATCGCCCGCCCTCTCCCGTGTGCCTGGCCGGCGTTGATACGTTTATCTCCTCATTGAAATCCGGAGGTGCTGTCGTGTGCTACCGAACCGCTAGCCATCGTCGTAATGGTTTCGTGGGCCGAGTGCTGCTATGCGTGATGACGGCGTTGCCGGGATCGTTATGGGCGGCCGAAGAGCGCAGTTCCCTTTCCGCCAATGAGGCGGTCCATGGCAGGCATGCGGAGATTCAAATCGGTCTCTCCGGTCTCATTGCCGAGCTGGAAGCGGTGAATCCGGAAATTAAGGCCGCGCGTGAACGGTGGGAGGCGGCAAAAGCCGTTGTTCCTCAAGTACAGGCGCTGCCAGACCCTAGAATTCAGTTCGGGTATCAGCAAATGCCGATGGTTGAGCCCCTTCAAGGGGCCATGTATGGGATCGGCCAGGGGATACCGTTTCCCGGTAAATTGAGGCTTCGAGGTGAAGTCGCATCCAGAGAGGCGGAACGGCTGGAGCAGGAATACCGAGCAGTGCGGCTTCGTTTGATCGCCGGGCTCAAGCAGGCCTATTTTGATCTGCATTTCATCCATAAGGGGATCGAGATCGTTGAGAAAAATAAGATCCTTCTCGTGCAGTTCGAGAAGACGGCCAAAGCCAGGTACAGCGTCGGCCAGGCGGCTCAGCAGGACGTGTTCCGCGCGCAGGTCGAAATTTCGCGAGTGCTCGATCGACTGGCCGTGCTCGAGCAGCAAAAGGAAAGCCTGCACGCCGCCATCAATCGCCTCTTGAATCGCCCGCCCGCCGGTCCCCTCGGGACGCCGGAAGAGATTCAGGTGAGGCTGCTGCCGCTGACATTGGAGGAGTTGAGCCGGAAGGCCGAGGAATTCTCTCCCATTCTTCTAGCCTCGCTGAAAGGCGTTGAGCGCGGCGAGCAGTCCGTCTCCCTCGCCCGTCGCCAGTACTATCCGGATTTTGACGTGACGGCCTTGGGGCTGAGGAACGACCGGATCAACGATAACGGCTATCAAGTCATGTTGGGGATCAGCGTGCCGCTGTTTTATCAGACCAAGCAACGCCAAGGGGTGAGGGAAGCTCTGGCCGGGTTATCGGGCGCCCGAGAGGATTTGACGGCCACCCGTCAAGACGTGCTGTTCCGAGTAAAAGATAGCTTTGTGCAGGCTCAGCGAGCGGAACGCCTCGTGATGATCCTCCGCGATGCCATCATCCCTCAAGCCACGCTGGCTCTCCGGTCGGCCCAGGCAGGGTACGGGGTGGGCAAGGTGGATTTTTTGACCTTGTTGAACAGTCTGCTGACCTTGCAGGACAGTGAACTCGAGCTGCATGGAGAAATGGTTGCCCACGAGAAAGCGCTCGCACTCCTCGAAGAGCTGACCGGCGGATTGGCGGTGCCGCAGTCGCCTCTCGCCGACAATCGAACAGGCAAGAGCGTACCGCATGGGAAGACGGTCGGTCCATGACTCGACGACGAACGGTAGCTGTTGGTGTTCTGCTCCTCGCGATCGCCGGATTCATCACTGTCATCTGGCTCGCCGGTCGCGCTCCTGTTCCGACCCCGGGCGGCCAGGCGATGGAGATGGAGCCTTCCATCGAAGACATGGAGCCCGGCGCGCGGGAAGCCCCCCTTTCCGGGCAAGGGTTTGAATCAGCCCCTAGTTCGGCCCGCCAGCAGAGCAAGATCACCATTGCCCCTGAACGGCTGCAATCAATCGGGGTCACCTTCGAAGAGGCGAAAAAGCGGCCCCTGGAACGGGTCATCCGTACTGTTGGCCGGGTGGAAGTGGATGAACGTCGGCTCGCCCGCGTGAATCTCAAATTTGACGGGTGGATCGAAAACCTGAGAGTGAGCGCGCTCGGGGACCACGTCAAAAAGGACGAGATCCTCTTCACGATTTACAGTCCCGAGCTGGTGGCGACGCAGGAAGAGTACCTGCTGGCGCTGCAGAGCGTGAAAGAGCTCGGAGAAAGCGAGTTCCCGGAGGTTGCGCGAGGGGCTGCGGACTTGCTGGAGGCGACCAGGCGCCGCTTTGCCTTGTGGGACGTGCCTTCCTACCATATCCGCGAGTTGGAAGAGACTGGCAAGGTGCTGCGCACCCTTCCCGTTCATTCACCCATCACCGGAACTGTCATCCGCATGCAGGCGCGGGCTGGGACCTACGTGACACCCGGCATGGAGCTCTACCTTATCGCAGACCTGTCCCAGGTGTGGATTTTCGCCGACATCTATGAATACGAGCTGCCCTACATCAGGGTCGGGCAGGAAGCCACTGTCACCCTCTCCTACGATCCCAGCTTCAAGCAACAGGCGCATGTCGGGTTCATTTATCCGACGCTCGATCCCAAGACGCGGACCGCGAAGGTCCGATTTGAACTGGAAAATCCGGGGGAAAAATTGAAACCGGAGATGTATGCGAACGTCCACCTGACCATTCCATTGGGCGTCCGGCTTGCTGTTCCGCGCGACGCCGTGCTGGATACTGGGGAGCGGCAGATCGTTTTTGTGCATCATGGAGGCGGTACCCTGGAGTGGCGCATGGTGCAATTGGGGGTGCGGGCCGAAGGTTTGGTGGAGGTGCTCAAGGGGATCAAGGAAGGGGAGCACGTGGTCACATCGGCAAACTTCTTGATCGATTCGGAGAGCCAATTACGGTCGGCTGTCAGAGGCATGGGCGGGATGCCGGGAATGAAATAACGCGAGAAGCGCGACTGGCCTGCAATGCGCGACGTGCCTCGCGCCGCGTCCCATAAGTCCCGCACGTCAACACAGAGACGTCATGGTTGAACGCATCATCGAGTTCAGCGCAAGGAACCGCTTTGTCGTATTCCTGCTGGTCTTCGGGCTCGCCGCCGCGGGCCTGTGGGCGATGCGGAACACGCCGATCGATGCGCTGCCAGATCTCTCCGATACGCAGGTCATCGTTTATACCAAATGGCCTGGTCGAAGCCCGGATCTTGTCGAGGATCAGATTACGTATCCCATCGTCACGGCGCTGCTCTCTGCCCCGAACGTGACGGTGGTTCGTGGGCTCTCCGACTTCGGATTTTCCTACATCTATGTCCTCTTCAAGGACGGCACGGACATTTATTGGGCGAGGAGTCGCGTCCTCGAATACATGAATCAATTGGCCGGTCGCCTTCCAGACGGCGTCACGCCGCAGTTGGGGCCGGATGCCACTGCGGTGGGTTGGATCTTTCAGTATGCCTTGATCGACGACAGCGGACAGCATGATTTGTCCGAACTGAGATCGTTCCAGGATTGGTACCTGCGGTATTGGCTGTTGAGCGTCGACGGCGTGGCCGAAGTGGCCGGGGTCGGGGGATTCGTCCGCCAATATCAGGTCAACCTCGATCCGACCAAAGTCCTGGCCTATAAACTTTCGATCCCGCACATCATCGACACCATCCGGCAGAGCAACGAAGACGTCGGAGGACGAGTCGTGGAATTCTCGGGCATTGAATACATGATTCGCGGCCGGGGCTACATCACATCGGTCGCCGACATCGAGAGGATTGCGGTGGGCGTCAATCCGAACGGCACGCCCATCCTGCTACGCGACGTCGCCACGGTCCGTCTCGGCCCCGACATGCGGCGTGGAGTGGTGGAACTGGACGGCAGAGGAGAAGTGGTCGGCGGGATCGTAATCATGCGCTTCGGCGAGAATGCGCTGGCGGTCATCGAGCGGATCAAGGCCAAGCTGAAGGAGTTGGAGCCGTCCATGCCGAAAGGCGTAAAGATCGTGACGACCTACGACCGGAGCGATCTGATCCGGGAGTCGATCGGCACGGCAACCGAAAATCTCCTGGAGGAATTGATCGTCGTCAGCGTGTTGATCATCGGGTTCTTGCTGCATCTCCGTTCCGCCTTACTCCCGATTGTCACGCTTCCCTTGGCCGTGTTGATCGCATTCATCCCGATGTATCTCATGGGCATCGGCATGAACATTATGTCGATCGGCGGGATCATCGTGGCTATCGGCGACATGGTGGATGCTGCCATCGTCATGGTCGATAACGCGCACAAACGATTGGAGGAATGGGAGCGGAAGGGACGAATCGAGGACCGGACACAGATCCTCATCGACTCGGCGAAGGAGGTTGGCCCGGCTCTTTTTGCTTCCCTGCTGGTCATCGCCATCGCGTTCATGCCGGTGTTCACGCTCGAAGAGCAAGAGGGGCGCCTGTTCAAGCCGCTCGCGTGGACCAAAAATCTCGCCATCGCCATGAGTGCAGTGTTGGCGATTACCTTGATACCGGCCTTGTCGACGATCCTCATCCGTGGGCGCATCATTTCCGAGGAGCGTCACCCCGTCAGCCGCTTGTTGCAACGCCTGTATGCGCCGGTGCTGGCCGCGGCGCTGCGGCATCGTGTAACCGTCGTGGTGCTGAGCCTGGGAATGGCACTCAGTATCATCCCCGCGTTCCAGCGCATGGGTACGGAATTCATGCCGCCGCTGTACGAGGGCACGATCCTCTACATGCCGACGACGCTTCCCGGCATCTCTGTGACGGAGGCATCGATGTTGCTGCAACAGTTGGATCGCAAGCTGAGGGCTGTCCCGGAAGTCGAGCGGGTCTTCGGCAAGGCAGGTCGGGCGGATACCTCCACGGATCCCGCCCCGTTCAGCATGATCGAAACCGTCATCCAACTGAAACCGAAGGAGCAGTGGAGGCCGGGGCTCAGCTATGAAGGGCTCTTGGATGAGATGGACCGCGAGGTGCAGATACCCGGTGTGACGAACGCCTGGACCATGCCCATCAAAGCCAGGACCGATATGTTGACGACCGGGATTCGTACTCCGGTGGGTATCAAGATCTACGGGCCTGATCTCAAGGTGATTGAGAAGATCGGTACGCAGTTGGAAATGGCGGTGCAAGACGTCCACGGCACTCGGAGCGTCTATGCGGAGCGCGTGTCGGGCGGGTATTTCCTGGACTTCGAAATCGACCGTGACGAGATCGCCCGGTATGGACTTACGGTGCGGGATGTCGGGCGGATCATTGAAACCGCGATCGGCGGTGAGAACATCGATACGACCATCGAAGGAAGAGAGCGCTATCCCATCAACGTGCGGTATCTCCGTGAGCTGCGCGATGATCCGGAGAAGTTGCGGCGCGTGCTTGTCGCGACCCCGACCGGCGTGCAGGTTCCCATCGCACAGCTGGCCACACTCCGCTTCGTGCAGGGGCCGCCGATGATCCGCGACGAGGACGGCATGCTGGCGGGGTATGTGTTCGTGGACATGGGTGGGAGGGACGTCGGAGGATACGTGGAAGACCTCAAACGGGCCGTACAAGACCATGTCGAATTGCCGTCCGGTTACACGATCGCGTGGTCCGGCCAGTATGAGTTCATGCAGCGAGTAAGGGAACGGCTCACCATCTTTGTTCCGCTGACCGTCGGGATCATCTTTGTGCTCTATTACTTCACGTTTCGCTCTGTGGCCGAAACGCTCATGGTGATGTTGGGCGTGCCGCTCTCGCTTGTTGGTGGTCTGTGGTACATGGTTTTGCTCGGGTACAACATGAGCATCGCCGTCTGGGTTGGGATCATCGCATTGGCCGGTGTGGCGGCCGAAACCAGTGCCGTAATGCTTGCCTATCTGGACGAAGCCTGCAAACGGCGTCGGGAGGGCGGAGCGCTACGGACGGTGGAGGATCTCATCGAGACTGTGCATCGAGGTGCGGTCGAACGTATTCGTCCGATGAGCATGGCGGGCCTGGCCAACATTCTGGGTCTCCTTCCGGTGATGTGGGCCACAGGCGCGGGGGCTGACGTGATGAAGCGTTTGGCTGCCCCCATGGTTGGGGGAGTGTTATCCGCCATGATGCTCACGCTCGTCGTGATTCCCACCATCTATGTCATGTGGCGCTGGTGGATGGAGCAACGATCGCGGAGGTAGAGCATCGGGTCGATCCTTGATGCCGTAATGAATTGCCACCGTTACAGAGAAGGTGAGAGTTATGGAGGACTGTATGGCCGCGACGTTATCTGAAAAAGAATTGAGGACGATGGATGCCTATTGGCGGGCGGCGAATTATCTTTCTGTCGGGCAAATCTACCTCCGCGATAACCCGCTCCTGAGAGAGCCATTAAGCTCAGACCACGTGAAGCGGCGGTTGCTGGGCCATTGGGGGACCGCGCCTGGCCTGAATCTTATCTACGTCCATCTAAACCGCGTCATCAAAAAATATGACCTCAACATGATCTTCGTAACCGGTCCCGGCCATGGGGCTCCCGGCATCCTCGCCAACGTCTACCTGGAAGGCACGTACAGCGAGGTCTATCCCCGGATAACTCGGGACGCAGAAGGCCTAAAGCGCTTCTTCAGACAGTTCTCCTTTCCAGGGGGAGTGCCGAGTCATACGGCACCGGAGACCCCGGGATCAATTAATGAGGGCGGCGAACTCGGGTACTCGCTGGCGCATGCCTATGGCGCGGCGTTCGACCATCCAGACCTGATTGTGGCTTGTGTCATCGGAGATGGGGAAGCGGAAACCGGACCGTTGGCTACGGCCTGGCATTCTAACAAGTTCCTCAATCCCATGACCGACGGCGCCGTCCTGCCGGTGCTGCATCTGAATGGGTACAAGATCGCGAACCCCACGGTGCTCGCCCGGATCAGCCGCGAAGAACTGGAGACTTTGTTCACCGGATACGGATACCGACCTTACGTGGTGGAGGGCTCCGAGCCCGAGTC
>JBDZUK010000088.1:0-11461 GCA_040255165.1 Nitrospiraceae bacterium
CAGCAACGGATACAGTGCCTTCGGTTTAGTGCCCAACAACGTCTGGATCGCGTACGCGAGGGTGACGATCACAAAGCCGATCGACAACAACAACATGGCCTCGCCTCCTTGTCTTCTCGGTGAAGCAAACACCAGCAGTACCGGACATTCAAAAGGATAGGTCCCGGTTATTGCGATGAGGTCACGGAGAAGTAAACAGTCGGTTAATTGCGACGTGACGGTTGGGTATGTTGCGGGTCTACGCAGGGGTAGGGGTCTGTATCTCGCTAATGAAGACGGAAGGTCGGCGGCGTGAAGTGCTGCATATAGATAGTTGTCCAGATGGTCGAAGTGAGAGTCTTTGCCGCTGATTCTTTGAGAACGTACCCGGCCGCTCCGGCGGCTCGCATGAGGCTGATGACCATCGGGTCCTTGTGAACCGACAACCCGATGACGATCACACCGGGAAAATTCTGGCGGATTCTGGCAGTCGCTTCAATGCCGTCGATCCGCGGCATGGTGATATCCATCAACACCACGTCGGGGTAGACCTCGTCCACCAGCGCAATGACCTCTTCGCCGTCCGCAGCCTCGCCCACAAGTGCCATGCCAGGATTGGGACGGAGCAGATCCCACAGCATCGCCCGTATGGGCCGGTGATCGTCGGCGATCGCCACTCGTACTTTCCTCGCCATAGACGGGATGGTAGGTGAAGAATGGAACGCCCTAGAACTAGGGGGCTCCCCGAGGTTCTACGGCTCAGCCCCTGGGGAAATTAGCGACATGTCTACCCTTGTGCTGGTCTGAAATACCCCACGCGCACACGTGACAGGTTCATCTTGTAAGAGTCGATAGCTTCCGACTCTCTGCCATACCAATGGCTTACATGCGATGCGGGCACGAACGATATGGGCACTTTCTGTGCTAATTGTGTGAGTCCGTGTGATTCAAGTCTCAATTTGGGCTGCGTTTTTCATACTGCGGAGGGGCAGAAAATGTGGAGAACGTTGATTCTGACGTCGATGGGCCTCGTGGTTGTCGCCGCTGAATTCGTAGGGTGCGCCGGGGCTCCGCTCATGCACCGGGGCGGGATCATGGTGGATAACTGGGCGGACATCAAAGCCGATGACAAGACTGTGTCCGAGATCCTGTCCGCATTCAACCGAGCTGAGATGGCCCTCCGCGCCGGGAACCTTGATCGCCTCATGGATCTTTACTCGGACGGCTACGAGTATCATGGGCTTTCAAAACAGGATTTGCGGAATGTCTGGAAGGAATTGATGACGCAGTATCAAGGTTTTTCCAGCAACCATATTTTCTCCAGAATCTCGGTGACGTCCAATACGAAGCAGACTGCCGAGTTGACCTGCACCGGAAGCCTCTGGGCCCACTCAAAGGACACTGGAGAGCGGGTGAACCTCGACAGCTGGTATGGAGAAACTCATCATCTGGTGCACGAGCAGGGCGTGTGGCGGGTCGTGGGGCACGCCGGATCGGCTCCCAAGGGGATTCAATTCGGCGTGGCGCCACATCCATTCTTTTGAAAGGCGTTGAAATGGAGCCTGAAAAGTCTGCTGCCGCCTCGCGTGAAGAGCCCAGCCAGTGCTTGCTTTGCGGCCAGGTGGAGCCGTCGCTGGGTGTGCGACCGCTGCAAGAATGTGGTCCAGGCAGAGGCGCTGGTGAGAAAGCGGAAGATTGAAAAAGAAGGCGGGGCATCGTAGCGGGTGCGAGAACGTCGGATCAGCGAGGAGGGAGGAACCTATGGCCGTACCGAAACACTTGGAAGATGCGGCGACGAGACTGAAAGAGGCGGCCTTCCGCATCGACGAGGCGCGTCGCGGGCCGGTGACGTGCGAGAATCAAAAGCTCTGGCTAGACGCGCTCACGGATTATTGTGTTGCGCTCACAGATATCCAAAGCTACAACAACGAGTCGGCTCATGAAAAACTGCACGAGTTGGCGGCGCGGATCGGCCTTCGGCACTTTCCAGCGTCGGAATCCAAACAGGGATGATGAGATTCGCCTGATACGGGAAGCGCCCGTGCCGTGGCGTGCCAGGAAAAGACGTTTTCTCCTTCTTGGGCTCCTCGGTCACGGTCCGGTTGCGGAGGCGCTTCACTAGTTCTTGGTAGGACGTCGATCGAATGATGCTCGCGAACTGGCTGCGGTAGTTCTTCACCAGGCTGACCCCGTCCACGATGATGTCGTAGGCGTACCACCGGCCCTCCTTCAGGATGAGGCGATAGTCCATCGGGATGTCGACCTTGCTCGATGTCAGCCTGGTGCGTACCTCCGCGTAGTTGCCTTCCAAGCGTTCCGACAGATATGAGACCTGTTCGCCGGCATACCCTTCGATTTTCTCCGCATAACGGTCCGAAAGGAAGCTCTTGAACAGGTCGACGAACTCTTCGCGTTCGCCAGGGGTGCGAGGAGTCCAATACGCTGCCAAGGCCCGCTTCGACATCTCGTAATAGTCGAATCGCGCGGCGATGGTCGATTCCAGCATGCGCCGCCGCGACGGGAGCTTGGCCGGGTCCTTCAGCGCCGGATCGTCGAGGATTCGGATCACCTCATCGATCGTGGCTCGGACCACCTCCGCCGGGGACTCGGTTTCTGCGCGAACCGGTCCGCCGTATACGAAGAGGAGGACGGCCGCCGCGCACGCGGCGGCCCATCCGCCCGCATTTCTCCAAGGCACCATGTCGTCCGTCGACGAGGTCTACTCGATTTTGATGGTGGTGGCTTTTTGCTTCGCCTCCTCGGTTTTAGGCATCCGGATTTCAAGGACACCGTTCTTGAAAGACGCTTTCACCTGCTCCGTCTTCACCTCGGTCGGCAGATCGAGGGACCGGGTGAACGAACCGAACGATCGCTCGCACGAATAGTAGTCTTCCTCTTTTACTTCTTCTTCCCGCTTCTTCTCCCCTTTGATCGTCACGGTCGAATCCATCACCTGCACGGTGACGTCCTCTTTCGAAAAGCCGGGAAGCTCCACCTTTGCGATGATTTCGTCCTTCTCTTCATACACGTCCACCGGCGGGATCCGCGTCATGAGGCCGGCCTCGGAAGGCCACCAACGATCTCGGCGAAGCAGACTGGGAAAGGGCCTCCGCCAAAACTCATCCATGATCCGATCCACCCATCGCTCAAACTCTTGTGTACGTGGCGCTAGTTCCGAGGGTCGTTTCGTCGTCACCGCTTTGCCTTCTTTCTCTTTTGTCGCTTGAGTCATGGCGCATCCTCCTTGTTGGTAATGGTGGCGGACTGAGACTCATCTTCAGCAAAGGACGTACCGCGCGGAGAAAAGAGCACATCCCGCGATCGCCTTCTTCAAATTACCGATCATCGAGCGCCCTGTGATCCATCCGATACGCGGGGACAAGGCGGGCTGGGGGAAAAAGTCGCATATCCGATATCCTTCGCTGTTGCCGGAAGCCACACACTGAGGGTCGAAGGCATTTGAGCTGTTAAAGGAACCATTTATTGAGCCGGTGTTCAGGGGTTGAGGCGTATGAGGCGGATGGCGGGGAGGGCATCCGGCCAGCACAACGTTGCAGAGCAGAATCGAAGCGAGCGCTTCTGTTGTTGTTTTTCCCGACATATTCATAAAGAAATGCATGAAGTTCTCTTGGCTAACGCTGCGCCCACAAATCCTGGTAATGGCTCTCGACGAGCCGAAGAAGCGCGCGGCGCAGCTCTTCTCCCTGGTGACGGCGATTGGCGATCTTCCGGAGGCCGCTCGCGAGCGGCGGGTCGCCCAATGACGATTCCGCCCAACGGACGAAATCGTCCCGTCGATCATGGTATTCCAGACTGGCGATCGGCAGGCTCGGAAGCAGATGCAGGAATTCGTAGAGACTCGCGGCTTCCCTCCCCACCGGTCCCCGGTGGTCCCGAAACCAAAACCGTTTCTCCGGAGGAAGCGGCACGTCGAGGTACTTATAAAGGTGCCGAATATGCGGCACACGCCTGATGGCCGGCCGCATCCGAACGAGCTGGCCGCTGCACAACATCGCGCCGCCGAGCGGGATGGTATCGAATCGGGCGTCCTCCGGCATGCACGTCCGGCAATGCTGACGGAGCGCGTTCGCCCCCGCCGGTTCAGTCAACCGCGTCATGAGGCAATGGTGGAGGGAGGTCAAGACCTCCCGATGTATCCGGTCCGGACGATAGGAGACGAACGCCCATCCTCCGGCCGGCAGCAGCGGAGCGACGAGCGACGTCTCCGCTCCCTCAAACAGAAACTGCTGAGCCTCGTCAAGAACGATCCAGTGGGGGCGATAGCGGCGCTCACGAACCGGCTGGAGCGCACGAAACAGGTCCCGCAGGTACGTGTTCCGTCGATGCAGAGGGTATTGGCTCAAATCGACGACCAGGGACAGCCCTCCTTCGTCCAGCAGTGTGACGGCGGAGGAGGGCGGAGGCATCGTAGCTTCGTCGCCGCTCAAGGAAATGAAACGCGGCAGCACCCGCAGTCCGCGGAAGTCTCCCTCCGGGTCGATCAACAACACCTGATAGTTTTCGTGATGCAGGCCTTCTGCGATCAATCCCACCAAACCGGATTTCCCCGTGCCGGAATCTCCAAAAACGCCGAGATTCCGTCCGGCCAGCCTGGCCGCAGGAAGAGTGACTGCACGTCCATCGTCGGTTTGCCCCAGCAGGATCGTCCGTTCTCGTTTGAGAGGAATGTCGAGGAATTGTCCCGCCAACGGATACTCTTCCAGGACCTGCAAGACTCCCTGCGGTCCCGAGGCCTCGGCCACCAGGTCGGCGGCCTCCTGCACCGACGGCACCGCATCGCCGACCGCGACGCCGACTTCGGCCAGTGTCAACATGGAGAGGTCGTTCTCGGCATCGCCGAAGGCGGCCAAGTTTCTGGCCGAGAATCCGCAGAGCGTCAGCAGATATTGAAGCCCGGCCCCTTTGGTGGCGCCAGGCGGCAGCACCATCACGCTGCCCTTGTTGTATTCCAACGACGTGGTGCTCCCCTGGTTCCTCAACACCTGCCATAACGTGTGGTCATGCGGCGTCCATGTAGCCACGATGCCGAGCCCGCGCTCATGCGGAATCCCCGCTTCTTCAATGGCCTTGACGAGTTGGGAATCCAATTGTCCGAACGGCAGGTAAATTTCGCCGCTGGCCGTATGCGCCAGTACGGCGCCGTTCTCCCACACCACCCCGGCAAACACCTCGCTGAGCGGCCCCAAGTTGACGCTTTCGAATCGCCGACCGGTCACGAGGAAAAGGGCATGACCGCCGAGGCGGCATTGCTCCAGCGCGGCGATCAATTCCTGAGGCACCAGCCCCTCACGCGCGAGTGTGCCGTCATAGTCGAAAGCCATCACTCTGCGGTACATGACACTCGCCCCGTCATTCCGAATATGCTTAGGCCGCGGTCAGGACTCGATGGGTGCTGATAGCCTTGAGCGCGTCCATGACATCGTCGTTGCTGAGCTGTGCCTTTGCTTTGCCGCCCTGCGCGTTCAATACCAGGTCGTTCAGCGCGAGGATGCCTTGGAGGATTCCGTCGTCGTCGACGACCGGCAGCCGGCGGATGCGTTCGCGCTTCATCAGCTCCAACGCCGCGTGCACGTCGTCCCACGGACGGCATGAAAACGCCTTGCCGGAGATGGTTTCGCCCACGGTCACCTCGAATGGCGCTTTGTTCTTCGTCGCGACGGACATGCAAATGTCCCGGTCCGTGACCATTCCCAGCACTTTTCCCTCCGGGCTCAGCACGGGCAAGGCCCCGCAGTCGCTGTCCCACATCATCTTCGCGGCAGTCGAGAGATTGGTGTCCGGTCCGCAGGATTGGACATCGGGCGTCATGATGTCTTGGACTTTCATAGCATTCTCCTTCGCGCATACAGCCCGGAGGGCCGTTTGGGTTGTTGCCATGGCAGGGCGGATCGCTACCGTTTGAGCGATTTCGCCATGTCTTCATATCGTTCCCACGGTGTCACGACCCATGTTTCAGTCGTGGCATGGCCGAACGAGCGGACCAGCAACGCGACTTTGGTCGCCGTCTCGTTGTCTGGCGCTTCAAAGATGTCGAGATAGTCGCAGCCGCCGAGCACGGCGTAGTTGGCCAGCCATTTGACTTGCGGACAGTCCTCTTTGATCCGGCGCCCGACCTTCTGATTTAGCTCGCTGACGGAGTCAGGTCTGACCATGCTTTCAGGAGACAGCCGGGTCAGCATCGCAAAGGTCGCCATACATTTTCCCTCCCTGTTTCAGAGGCGTTGTTTACCGCACATTGCAGAGGGGCGTAAGCGTGCCAGAGCCCTGGACCGATTATTTTTTCCCCTTGCTCACAGACGACGGGGACAACATGTGCCGGATACCGTAGTATGAGATGAGGTGCAGCCGGGGACACCTCTGATGGAATCGAAGGAGCAGAAGCTACGATTGCACTCGATGCGTGCACTCCGGAGGGCAGCAAGAACGACGCCAAGCCGTCGATGCCGGCGGAGTTATGTGCGGGGTGAAAAATCAGTCTGTTACGTGGCGGGTCATTTCTCGACCCATTCATGATGAGGAATAGAGGGACAGCAGGTCTGACATGCCTGTAGCGAAAGGTCGCAACCACTCCCGTTCAGTTTTCTGGTTCGGAATACAACGGTATGGCTGTCGCCCATGCGGTCGCCCGACATCAGCGGGTTATGCCGTACGTCTGGGTCAACGCGAACTCTCAGGCCGTGGCACCTCTGTTGCTCTCGGTACGGTCTCGTCTGGCTGATATCGGGATAAGACCAAGAAATAAGCGCGGGACTATGACCGCAATCGACGAACGGGTGATTTGGCAGTCGTATCCATCATGGCGACATTTCGTTTGGCTCTACTTTTTCAGCCTGATGGCCGGGTTCCGGGGCGCATTGTTTATTCGGTTCGGCGTGGAGGGAGGGCCGCTATGGCTGCTCGGAGCGGGTTTGCTTCTGCTCTGCGCGGCAGTGGTCCGGCATTGGGCCAAGTATCTGATTACTTCTCGGCGCGTGATTGTCACGAACGGATACACCGGCCGGGCCATCAGCGTCGGGGAGGTGGCTGCCATCGATGAGATCACCGTCAGCCGGGGACCCATCGCGCGATGGCTGGGAATCGGGACACTCGTGATTCGATTCGATGGGAAAGATCGTGTCTTGTCGCTCCGCGGGATCACCGATCCTGAAATCGTCCGCACGAAGCTTGAGGCGCTCCGACCGCGCAGCCCCGCCGCGGCCATATCGTCATCGCCATGAAGATCGAGGGAGCCATGAATAAAAAGGAAGAGGTGCTCAAGGCGGTCCGCGCGGCGTTTGAACGAGAGACCCGGATCAACCTGCATCAATATCCGGTGCAGATGGACTACGCCGACGGAGTACTGACCCTGGAGGGGGAGGTGGAACACATTGCCGCCAAGAAGCTCGGGATGACGCTGGCCGCGGGAGTGGCCGGAGTGTCGGGCATCGTTGATCGGCTGCACGTCAAGCCGGCGACGAGCATGGGGGACGGAGCGATCCTCGATTCCGTACGGGATGTATTGCTCCAGGAGCCGGCCTTGATGAACTGCGCGATCAAGACCAGGCGCAAAGGAAAACTCGAAACTGTTCGGGACGCGACCGTAGAGCCGCATGGTGTCATCGAGGTGTCCGTGACGGACGGCGTCGTGCTTCTTGACGACCACGTGTTGACGCAGACGCAGAAGCGGATTGCGGGCGTGTTGGCGTGGTGGGTTCCCGGGAGCCGGGACGTCGTCAACGGCATGGAAATCACCGCATCTCCCGAGGATTCCGATGAAGAGCTCGTGAAGGCCGTCCGGCTCGCCTTGAAAAAGGATCCCTTCGTCAAGGCCGACCGCATCACGGTCACGGCACGCTCCGGCATCGTGCAATTGGAGGGCGATGTCCCGTCAGAGCCGCAGCGGGAGACGGCCGAGTTCGACGCGTGGTACGTATTCGGCGTGGACAAGGTGGAAAATCGACTCGTCGTACGGTGACAAGAAGGACGGCTCCTTGTCACCTTCCATGACCTTCCATCAGGAGCACTCGAGCAGGCGGCGTTTGAGCGCAAGCTTCCAGATGATCTCCGGCCAGGCAGCAAATCCAAGGCAGGTCACATGAAATTCCGTCCACCGTCAGCCGCTGTCCGTGCACAGTCCATCACATTGCCGGCACCGCGTCTGGATGGCCCCACGTCAGTGGAACAGGCGTTGCTAAGACGGCGGTCGACCCGTAGATTCCTTTCCATCCCGCTCAAAATGGACGAGGTGTCCCAGCTCGTCTGGGCGGCTCAGGGAATCACCGACCCCGCGCTCGGCTTCCGAACGGCGCCATCCGCTGGAGCGCTCTATCCCCTGGAGCTCTATGTTGCAGCCGGCCGCGTGGACGGACTGCCGGCCGGGCTCTACCATTACGCACCGCCTCGCCACGTGTTGATCAGAGTGCTGGACGGGGATCTGCGTCGGGCGCTTGCCCGGGCGGCGCTCGACCAATTGATCATCGTAGAAGCACCTGCTGTCTTGATTCTCGGCGCTGTCTATGAACGGACGTCCGTTCGCTACGGGGCACGAAGCCGTCGGTATGTCGAGATGGAAGCCGGTCACGCAGCCCAGAATATTTATCTCGAGTCTGTGCCGCTCAAATTGGGTACAGTGGTCATTGGAGCCTTTGACGATGAAGAGGTACGCCGGATCTTGGGACTGGCTGCCAACGAGCAGCCTCTCTATCTCGTGCCCGTCGGAAAGATGTGAGGGGAATCCATGGTCAACGTAACGAACATCCGTTTCAGAATGTGCGGACGGCGCGTAGCCTGCCCCAAAGCCAGTACACCGGCATTCCGGCTAATACGGTCGCGAGGCCAAGACCTCCCTCCACCGGACGCTCGTAGAACAGATGTCCGACGATGATGATCGATACGAATAGATAGAATGCAGGAATAAATGGATACAGCGGGGTTCGATAAGGACGGGGCAGATCCGGCTCTTGCCGGCGGAGGATCAGGACTGCTGCAACGGCGAGGGCGCTGAAGATCACGACGACCGTGCCGCTGTAGACCACCAGTCGCTCGAAACTCCCGGACAAGATCAGGGTTGAGGCCCACAGGCTTTGAAGAAGGATGGCGTTGGCCGGTGTGCGTGTCGGGCCGGGGGTTTTCGCAAAAAGAGAGGGGAGCAGGCCGTCTCGTGCCATGGCATAGTAGACACGCGGACCGGCCCATACCATGGCGCTCACAGCGGCTGCAATCGAGAGGCACAGAATGACCGTCACCAACCGGGCGGCGCCAGAACCCAACAGCGCCACCGCGACCTTGTCGGCAACAGGAAGGATCGGAGGCTTGGCCAGTTCAGTGACCGGCAACGCATAGAAGTATAATCCGTTCAGCATGAGATAGAGCAATGCAACGAAGAGGGTCCCGCCGATCATCGTCCGCGGGATGGTACGGGCAGGATCTATGATCTCTCCCGCGAGATAGGCCGCCGCATTCCAGCCCGAGTAGGCATAGAGTGCAAAGATCAACGAGACGATGCATTGCCCGATGCCGGGAACGGTGTCGGCGTCTCTGAGAACGAGATAGCTCCAATCACCTTTCCCGATCGCGAGGCCGGCGGTAATCAGCAGAACAATGGCGCCGACCTTCAGCACCGTCAATGTTCGTTGGAGAAGCTCGCCAGGTCCGACGCCAACGAGATGGAATCCCGTGATCGACCAGAGAAGGGCTAATGCCAAGGCTGTCGCCAGGATGCTTTCTTCCTCGCCATGAGGAAGCAGCCGGAGGAAATAGGACGCGAAGCTCACAGCTCCCGCCGCAATGGCAGCGCTGAAGCCGATGGTGAATGATGTCCATCCGCTGAGGAATCCGACGAACGGCCCATAAGCCCGACGAAGGTACGCATATTCTCCGCCGGCGACCGGAAAGGCCGCGCCTAACTCACTGTAAGAGAGTGCTCCCGCGAGTGCGATCAGCGCTCCGAGAAGCCAAATGGAGAGGATCAAGCCCGGATGGCCCAGGTCACGGGCCATGAATCCCGTCGTGGTGAAGATACCGCTGCCGATTACATTGCTGACGAGCACGCAGCTGGCCGTAAACCAGCCGATGTGACGGGGAAGTGCGCTCGGATCTCGATCGCTTGTCTCCGTCTGCACGGCCTACTCCTCTTCCCCCGGTCGAACCAACGGCACAAAGCGCACAAGTGTGAGGGTCTTGTGCTCATAGCCCTCTGGAGTCCGGCGATAGAGGTCCAGGGTTTGAAAAATTCGACCGACCGGCAGGATCAGGCGGCCGCCGACTGCCAATTGATCAAGCAACGGCTGGGGGACGTGATCGGCTGCGGCTGTGACAATCATGGCGTCGAAGGGGGCTTCCTCAGGCCAACCTTGATAGCCGTCTCCCACGCGAACCGTCACGTTCGCGTAGCCCAGCTCCGCCAGTGTGTGTTCCGCCTGGCGAGCCAACGGCTCCACGATCTCCACGGTCAGCACCTTGCCCGCAAGTTCCGCAAGGATCGCGGCTTGGTATCCGGACCCGGTGCCCACCTCCAACACCTTGTCTGTCTTTTTCAGCCCGAGCAGTTCCGTCATCATAGCGACCAACGAGGGCTGCGAGATGCTCTGGCCGTGCCCGATCGGCAAGGGACCGTCCACATACGCGGAGGAGGCATACGGGGGTGGCACGAATCGATGGCGCGGGACATGTCGCATGGCCTTCAGCACCTCTGGGTCTGTAATGCCTCGGGGAATGATGTGCTCGT
This sequence comes from Nitrospiraceae bacterium, assembly GCA_040255165.1. Lineage (GTDB taxonomy): Bacteria > Nitrospirota > Nitrospiria > Nitrospirales > Nitrospiraceae > JBDZUK01. The sequence goes on from JBDZUK010000088.1 coordinate 10,706, forward strand.
CCACCATCCGGTTGCGCTCGGCCTGGCGGGTCGGATCATCGGCAGGGACACTCCCACGACCCTCTTCGCACCCGGGAAATAGGGCGATCAGCATTTGAATAAGAATGATGCCGAACAACGACAAGGTTGTAGAAGGACTCGGTGGGTTCATGAGCGGTCGGTCCACTGAGGGTGTTCCGCATAGGCAAGCAATGGCAATGCCACGATATTCGGCCTCACCACTGTGAAGAGCGACAAGTGCGCCACGCACCCTGTAGCGTTTCACTACGGAGGCTGTCTCAACGTTGTAGCTAATTATCCCCGGGGATCTGGTTCGCCCCGCATTGTGGCCGCTCAACCTGTCTTGAGCTCGCGTTCTTATCTACACGGTCCGGTGGCACCGGCCTTGCTCCATTCCCGCTTATCCACCGATCAAGAGGTGTTTGTGGGGTCCGATTCAATCGAGGCGGGCAGTTCTTGACCCTTATTGGGAACCGCATCGTTACACGAAGCGATCGACCGGAATGAGAGGGAGTCACCATTGACCTTTTTTGCCGAGCGGGTAGGTTTACACGATGGCGGCCGTCGGCTCAGATCTTCGGTGGCGATTCCGTTAAAACTGGACGATCTCCCAGTGGGCAAAGTCTAGGGAGGAGGACAAATCTAGCGCGCTGATACCTTCCAGCAGGATTGTCCTATGCGGGAGTTCTGCGCACGGCAGCCTCCACGAGCCATACCTTCCGAACGTAAGCCATACAGTGGCGGCATTGTCCGCCG
>JBDZUK010000089.1:0-11454 GCA_040255165.1 Nitrospiraceae bacterium
ATTCTGGCGATCGCTTCCTCCAGCGGCATTTCCACCACGTCGAGCACCTCGTCCCGGTCCAGCTGCTGCCGGCCCTTGGTCAACCCTTGCGCCTTGTAGACATGGATCACTTCGTCGGCAAAGCCCGGAGCGGTCCAGATGCGGGACAGCAGCTCAAACGAGCCGGCGCGATAGCCGATTTCCTCTTCCAACTCACGAGCGGCACAGTGCAGTGGATCCTCGCCGGGATGAAGTTTCCCCGCCGGAATTTCAAAGATGAATCCTCCGGCCGCATGGCGGAACTGCCGGATCAAGACCACGGTTCCGTCGTCTTTTAAGGGCACTATCGCCGCCGCGCCCGGATGACGGATAACTTCAAGCTCCACTGTCACGCCGTTGGGTAGCGTCACCGTATCGACATCGAGGGTAACCACTTTGCCTTTGTAGATAGTCTTGGTCATGAAGCGGTGATGCCTAATGGCTTATGGCACAAGGCACGAAGAACTGATCATGTTCCTACCATATGCCAGATACTACCAGATGCTATAGGGTCTTCGGCTTCTGGTAGAACGGCGGTGTCACCACCGCCGCGTCGAAAAGTTTGCCTCTGATGTCCACCCGGATGGCCGTGCTCGGCGCGGCATGACTCCGCGGCACATAACCGAGGCCGATGCCTTTTTGGAGCAGCGGCGACAGGTTGCCGCTGGTGACTTCTCCCAGCACCTCATTCCCCCGCCCGCTTACGATCTTGCAGCCATGGCGAGGCACACCTTTGTCTCTCAATTCGAACGCGATAAGCTTCCGGGAGGGCCCTGCCGCAGCTTGGTTGACTAAGGCCTTCCGCCCAATGAAGTCGCCCTTCTGGAGCTTCACGACCCAGCCGGCGCCGGCCTCGAGCGGCGTCGTGTCTTCTCCGATGTCGTTTCCATACAGCAGATATCCCATTTCCAATCGAAGCAGATCCCTTGCTCCCAACCCGGCCGGCTTCAGTCCCAATCCACGGCCTTGCTGCATCAACGCGTTCCAAAGTTGCCCCGCCTGCTCCGCGTCGAGATATAGCTCATACCCGTATTCCCCTGTGTAGCCCGTCCTTGCGACGACACACGGAACCCCCCCCGTCTTCGTCTCACAAACATGGTGAAGCTTCAGCTCAGCCACCGCACCGGTCGTTATGCCGGCCATGATGGCTCGGGATGTCGGCCCTTGCAGCGCGATTTGAGCCGTGGCAGCGGATCGATCCTCAATCCGGCACGTCGCCTGGTCGCGCGGCTGCTTCTGAAGCCAGTCCGTGATCTTGGCCCGATTGGACGCGTTCACGCACAGAAGGAACTTCTCAGGCGCGAGGCGATACACAAAGATATCGTCCTTGATGCCGCCATCCTCGTTGCAGACCATGGAATACTGCGCCTGCGACACGGCGAGCGCCGCCACGTCGTTGGTCGTCACGGTCTGGAGGAATGCCGAGGCTCCCGGACCGGATAGGAAAATCCGCCCCATGTGGCTGACATCAAACAATCCCGCTTTGCTCCGAACCGTCTGATATTCATCCACGACGCCGGTGTACTGAATCGGCATTTCCCAACCGGCAAAGTCGATGAGTTTTGCGCCGGCGGCGTGATGTTGATCGAACAACGGAGTGCGATTCATGGCATTCATCCTGACACGCGGCACAGGAACCAAGCTGAGGCAGGCAGCCCGTTCGCCTGAGGTCTGCCCAAACTACTACTTGAGCCCTAACAACTCCACATCGAAAGTCAGCGTGGCGTTCGGCGGGATGACGCCTCCCGCGCCGCGCGGCCCATAGGCCAAGCTCGATGGGATGATAAGCTTGCGTTTCCCGCCGACTCTCATCCCCTGAACCCCTTCGTCCCATCCTTTGATGACCCGTCCCGCGCCGACGCGAAAGGCGAAGGGCTGGCCGCGGTCGACCGAGCTGTCGAATTTCTTCCCGCTTTCGAGCCATCCGGTGTAATGCACGGTGGCTTCATCGCCGGTGGAGGCTTCGCGTCCCGTACCGACGACCAGATCGATATAGGTCAGGCCGGAAGGCGTCGTGACTTCCTTCTTGCCGTCCGAAGGAACGTCTCCGGCATGTGTGTCGGCAGCCAAGGCCATGGTGGGCAAAAGACTCAGGCCCATTGTGAGGACCAGTTCAACAATCGGCATACCGCTCCCTCCTTTCTCTCGGTTCATGAAACGGAGTTGTGCGACGGTTCACGCTCGAGCCCGGGAGGGTGGGTCAACGTCGCAGAAGAGCGCGATGCTCGCGGTATAGCCGTGAAGAAAGTTACGTCCGCCGACGGGGCCGATCTCCCCCTGGGCAAAGAATCCGGCAACCGGTATGTCACCCAATCGCTCGCGCACTGCGCAGACGTCGTGGTTCGGCTTGCGGAACAAACCCTGCCCGCGCCCGCAGCAGCTAAACAGCAGCGCCGCTCGCGGCGGCGTCCGGTGCTTGGCAGCGTCTTCGGCCAAGAGCATGCCGAGGTCTTCACTGGCCGATCGCGCATCGCGGAGATGGAACTGCACCGTCTGTCCCTCTTGAAGGAGATCGCCGACGGCCACCGATCCTGTGGTTTGATCAGCGCCGATCAAATTGCGAACGAGAAAATCGCCCCGGCCGAAGCGTTCGCGGTGCTCATCGATGACGATCCCCAGATGAAGTGCCCTATGAGCATGCCTCCGCGCCTCCGCGGGTAAGGACTCGAACACTGCCTGCAAGCGCTGCAGCGCGGGAGCACCGCCCAGTTCGTGAATGAGATTGTGCTCGGCTTTCGTCACGACATAGCGTTCGCCGATCGGCCGGCACCCCTGCGAAATGACCGTCCGTATCGACAGGGGACCCTGTATCCGCACTCCCACCAAGCCGTCGTCATAGACTTCGCCGTTGCAGATAAGGCGGTCTTCTCCTGCATCGTGCCCTCCCCCGGCCATTCCGCCGATCGCGGCCGGCCGGCCATACCGGTCCTCGAGCACAGACAAAAGGTTTTGCATCGGCGTGGTGAAGGGGTCGGCGAACAAGAGGAACGTGCCGGGATCCGGCCCGCACTCGGGCCATCCGGCCATGCTGAATCGGTCTTGAACGGGCGAGAAAGAGAGGCGAAGCGGCGTTAACTGTACTGCCGGCAGCCGCGCAGCCCACAACGTCAGCGCCGCCGAGGTTTCCAACTCCAGGTCTCCTGCAATGATGCCTTCTCCCGTGCATCCGATGCTGGCCGTCGCAGGAAGCTCGTCTGCCAGCAACGCCGCAATCAGCTCCGCCTTTGACGCATGGTGAGCTGAGAAGAACGCGCACAGAAGATCGATAGGCCCCTGACCCATTTGAGCCTGAATCGCGTCCGCCGCATCCCGCACGGCCGCCTCGGTATCCGCGTTGTCGGACAGAGCGGAGGCAAAGCGGAGAGTGGTAGGACCGGCGGCAATCATTGTAGATGGAGCTAATGGTTGAAATGGAGCGGCGTCCGCCTATACCCCGGGATTCATCCGTTCCGCCCGGTCGCTGGCCAGTTTTTTGTAGTAGCGCCACATGTAGGAATAATAGTCGTCCAGTTGAGCGAGCAAATAATGGAGTTCGGTAGGATCTTCGGTTTCCAGCGCCCGCACCATGCGCATTTTAAGAAAGTCGGCAAAGGACTCGGTTTTTTCGACCGCCGTCAGTAGGCGCAGCCCGCCGCCGATTTGATACTCATTCATACAGGATCACTCGGCCTCCATCGGTAGCAGGATAGCGAGGCCCCGAATCGAAAAGCAAGCCGCGAATGCCCGAGCGGCCTAGTGCGCGGCGAGGCCCAGCAACCGCTGGATACGTTCCAGTGAAATCGCCTCCACCCGGTGTCCGTCGCGTCCGGTCACGCTCGTTGCGGTCAACAGGGCGTTGATGATGGCCTCCTCCGTGCCCTCCACCGCTGCACTGAAGAGCGGGTTCATATGAGTGTCGGCCAGATGGACCATCGAATACGTCCGTTCCTGCGGATAGTGCGGGATCTCGTTCGCGGTGGAGAACGCCAGGATGAAATCGCCGCTGCCGTGGCGCACCGTGGATCCCGTCCTGGCCAATCCCAAGGCGGCCCGCTTCGCGAGACGCGTCAACTGGCGCCCATCCAACGGCGCATCGGTCGCGATCAGGATAATAATAGAACCTTCGGCTGAACCGGCCCCGGCGTTCGCCGACGAGGTCCGCTGATCATCGTACAGCCGGCCGACCGGCACCCCGGCAATGGCAAGTTCGTGGCGCCGTCCATGGTTGGCATTGACTAACACGCCGAGGGTATACCCGCCTTCCGTTTCCGGAAGGCGGCGGGAAGCCGTACCGATGCCTCCCTTGAATCCATACGAGACCATCCCCGTCCCGGCGCCGACAGTGCCTTCCCTCACCGGCCCGGTGGTGGCTTCATCAAGCGCCCGGATGACGTCGGCTTCCGTCACATGCCGGCCCTGGGCGTCGTTGAGACGGCTATCGTCGCATTCCGCGACCACCGGCGTAACCGTGTCATCGCCGATGCCGATCTCCGGGTACCGCTTTACCATCCAGCTGACGACGCCGTTGGCGACGCGCGGCACGTTGAGGGTATTGGTCAAGGCGACGGGATATTCAAGGAATCCGGACTCTGCGACCCATGCCAAACCCGTCATTTCGCCCGTACCATTGAGAACAAACGCACCGGCCGGCACCTTCCTCTGCCAGACATCGTCCCGCGGAATAACGACTGTGACGCCGGTCCGAACCGGACCTTCCCCCGGTTTTAACGGCCCCTCGCCCCGGATCAGGGTCACATGTCCGACTTTGACTCCCGCCACGTCGGTGATGGCGTTCAACGGGCCGGTTGCATAGTGCCCCACGATGATCCCAAGGTCGCGCGCACGCGTCTGGCTTTGTTCGAGCGCAGCCGCATGGGATGGTCCCATCCAGGCCCACAAGAACACTGTGGCCAAAACCACACTGCCCCAAGCTCTTAGGTGGCCCATATTCCGTCCACTTTTACACCTCGTACTCGGCATCGCGCTCGGCCACAATCACGTCCATTCCCGCGTGTTCCACCCGAAGGGCTGTAGCGAATGAGAGGGCCTGCTTTTCCTCGCCGTGCACCACGAACACCGTGGCCGGCGGCGGAGTGATGGCCCGGACGTAGTCCAACAGATCGTCACGGTCGGCATGGGCGGATAAGCCGTTAAATACCACGACCTGCGCTCGCCGCTGCGTGGGTACGCCGAAGATCGGCACGACATCCCAACCTTCGACCAGCTTTCGCCCTAAGGTATGCTCCGCCTGGAATCCGACGATCGCGATGATATTGGCTTCGTCCTGGATCGCATGTTTGAGATGGTGGAGGACGCGCCCCCCCTCGCACATCCCGGAGGCTGCGATGATGATGCACGATCCCTTGAGGTGGTTGAGCTTCTTGCTTTCCTCCACGGACGACACGTAGTGAATGTACCGGGCGGCGAACGGGTCTCCCTCCGACAACAAAGCTCGATAGGTCTCGTCATCGTAACATTCCGGATGGCGACGAAAGATGTCGGTCGCGCGATTGGCCAGCGGAGAATCGATGAAAATCGGCAGCGGATCGATTCGGCCTTCTGCAACCAAGTCTTTGATCCGCATCACGACTTCCTGCGTCCGTCCGACCGCGAATGCCGGCACAATGATCTTCCCGCCGCGTGCTTTGGCTTGAGCGACCACGTCCTGGACCTTCTGTTTCAACTTTTCGCCGACCTCGCTGTGCCGGCGGTCGCCGTACGTTGATTCGATGATCAACACGTCGCAGGGCGGCGGGGGCGCCGGATCCCGCAAGATCGGCATGTGCGCCCGCCCCAGATCACCCGAAAACAGGACGGTGGTCGTGTTGCCCCGTGCCGTATACTTCACCCGCACCGCCGCCGAGCCCAATATGTGCCCGGCATCGTGAAAGGAGGCGGTCACGCGCGGCGCGATCTTCACCGCATCGCCATACCGACCTCCGACGAATCGCTTCACGGCGGCCCGCACGTCCTCGGTATCGTAGAACGGCTTGACGCTCTTTCGGCCCCGCCGCATCTCTGTCTTGTTGACGTAGGCGCAGTCGCTGGCCTGGATGCGCGCCGCGTCCGCCAACATGACGGTCGTGAGATCTGCCGTCGCCTGTGTCAGATAGACCTTGCCTCCATAGCCGTGCTGAGTTAACACCGGCAGCGCCCCCGAGTGATCGACGTGTGCATGGGACAAGAGCACCGCACTGATGGATCTCGGGTCGAATCCCAGGCGACGGTTTTGATATTCGGATTCATGCCGTCGCCCTTGAAATAGACCGCAATCCAACAAGACGTTGTAGCCCGGAAAGTGGAGCACGTGGCGGCTGCCCGTGACCGAACGTGCGGCTCCGTGGAATGACAGTCTCACAGGACTGCCCCCGGCAAACCGTGCTCGCGAACAATCAAGTCCCAGGCTTCTTGAGCCGTCTCCGCATAATGAAACAGCGTCAGATCCTGGGAGCTGATCAAACCCTCCTCCAACAGCAGCGGCCAATTGATCAGCTTCTCCCAGAAGTCTCGTCCGACCAGCACCACAGTCAGCGCAGCTGCCTTGCCGGTCTGAAGCAGCGTCAGTGTTTCAAAAACCTCGTCCAGAGTGCCGAATCCCCCTGGGAATGCAACCAGCGCTTTGGCCCGCAGAAGAAAATGCATTTTGCGGAGGGCGAAATAGCGGAACTGAAAGCAGAGGGCCGGCGTGACGTAAGGATTCGGCCGTTGTTCGTGAGGGAGCGTAATGTTCAGCCCGATCGATTTGCCGCCTGCGTCTGCCGCGCCGCGGTTCGCGGCTTCCATGATGCCGGGCCCTCCGCCGGTCACCAGAACGTAGTCGCACTGTCCGTCCATTTGACACGCCGATGAGACTAGACGACCGAAGGCCCGCGCTTCTTCATAGTATGCGGACAACCGGAGACGCTTACGCGCCTCCTGAACCGCCCGCTGATACCGGGCATCCTCCGGATGGTCGGACAACTCCTTCTGAGCCACTGCGAGATCGGCCTTGGCCTGCTCCGGATCGGAGACCCGCGCACTGCCGAACACGACGATGGTAGATCGGATGCCTTGTTCCCGCTGAATCAGTTCCGGCTTCAAGAGCTCAAGCTGGAGACGGAGCGCGCGTAACTCATCCCGCTGCAGAAACGCGAGATCGCGATCGGCCGGCGTATAGGCAGGAGAGCCGGCCACGGGATCCGTAGGGAACGACTGGCTAGGCTCGTTCGAACCCATGGGAGCGGGATTATAGCGGGATGGACGGAGCCGAGCAATTCGGCGTCAGAACGGCCAGGGATTGAAACGGGAGCCGGTAACGTGATGAGTGAACGCGTAATCGCGGACCGTCCATCGAGAGTCAAAGACGATCTCCAACGCGTCGGTTCCCACGCCCGAGCCCGACATGACCAGATCAGGGGTGACCGGCGACCAGGGCTTTAGAAGATAGCCGAAGTTGACCCGGGAATACTTGAGGTCGAGAAAGTGATACATCGCCACAAGGCCCGTGCCGGTGCCGTGCAATTGATCCGGAGCACCGAGCTGATCGACGACTTGGCTCAAGGTCGTTTCGCCGCGCACGATAAAGCCCACATCCCGTGAGGTCAAAGGCTCATTGAGCGTGATTCTGGCCACGTTGCAGCCGGCAAGCAGCCATGCCGCAAAGCACATGATCGGGATAGAAAAGAACCGTCGCATCGCCTCAGTCGCTGAACGGCCAAAATCGAAACGGCATACCCTGTGTGCGTCCGCTGAAGATGACGTCTTCCACGACCCCGTCGCGATTGAGCAGGACAAATAGATCGTCGCTCTTAACGGTCAGCCGGGAAAAGTTCAGGACGATCAGCAAGAGGCTGCCCGCTTTGGCATCGTAGCGGTAATAATGAAAAATGTCGTAGTCGTTGGCCGGCACAATTCGATCCGGTGCGCCGAGGCGCGCGATGACCTCCGCTCTCGTGGTCGTGCCTTTGACAATCGATGCGATCTCTTCGGCCTTTAACTCATCTCCCAATGTACCCCGGCTGAACGCGCACCCCGCCGACAACAGCCCGACCACCAGGCACAAAACCACCCGCACTCTCATTCGCCATTCCTCCTTGCCGCTGTGTGTGGGAAGTGTTAACCGGCTGTATGCACGCCGGCCCGTGGCAGCACAAAATCCTCTTCGTAGACACGGTATGAAGAAGGCGAGAGTCCCACCCTCTCATACACCCTCTGCGCGACGGTGTTGTCCCGATCGACGTACAATCGGACGCCGCACACGCGTCCCGCCCCTCGAGCTCGGGCCAGCACGGTTTCATGCATCCTGCGGTAGACTCCACGACGGCGCCAGGACGGCGTGACATAGACGCTTTGGATCCACCAAAACGCTGCATTGCGCCAATCACTCCATTCATACGTGATCATCAATTGCCCGACCAACTCGACTGTCGCGCGATGCCCTATCTCGGCGACGAAAAACATGCCGCGATCCGGGGCCCCGACCAACGCTTCCGTTCCTTCCTTAAGAACGGCCCGATCCAGATGACGGCCTTCTGTTTCCAATGCCATGGCAGCGCTGAATGATACGATCGTCTCGATGTCCGGGTGACGCGCGGGTCTGACGGTCAGATTGTCGAGTGGCCCCATATTGGTCACTGGACCCCGGCAGGCGGCCTGAGCCATTCCTTACCGGGCTTAAAAAAGCCGGCGGAGAATTCGAGCTTCATGGCATCCTCTGGTGACACATCAATGGGTCGCACTTCCTCTTGCGGCACGAACGCCAAATATCCCGTGAACGGATGAATGGCGGTGGGGACGAATACCATGAGCAGCTTGGTCATCGGCGCCACCTGGAGAGCCAAGGGGGCCGTCCCCATTACGAAGCCCAACGCCCACAGCCCGTTGCGGGGGAAAGGAAAGGCGACGACCGGGCTGCGTCCAAACCGCGAACGAAATTTAAAAAGGTCGGTCATCCCCTTCAAGGTCAAATAGACGCTCCGCACGATCGGGATACGTTCGAGCCATTGCTCCGTTTTTTCGACCAATCGCTGGCCGAAGACATGGGTGGCGATCGCCCCCACCAATAGAATCAGGAGCAGCAGAAGCACCAGCCCCAACCCCGGGATTTTCATGTCGACCCTCGATCCAAACAGGTCAATCAACATCTGATCCAATGTGCGGAAGAGCGTGGCGAGAATGAGAAAAGTCGCCCACGCCGGAACGACCAACAGAAGGCCTGCGAAGAAATATTGCCAGAGATGCCGCCACATGAGGATCGTTTTCCTTACCCCCGCCAGTCTAGCAGAAACCGGATGTGAAAATGGAACAGTCTGGTGTTGGATTCACTTGATCGATCCGGCCTTCTTGGACTATGGTGTGGTACAAATAGCTACAGAGGAGGATACCCCATGGCGGAGAGTGCAGAAGCGGGGCGCACGGTGAATATCGACAAGGATCTTCTCGCCATCCTGTGTTGCCCGGAAACCAAGCAACGAGTCGAACTGGCGGACGACGGCATCATTCAGCGCGTCAACGATGCGGCAAAGCTTGGCACGCTGAGGAATCGTGGGAAGAAGCCGGTCACGGAAGCTATCGACGGCGGACTGATCCGCATCGACAAAAAGATTCTCTATCCGATCCGTGAGGACATTCCGGTGATGCTTATTGAAGAGGGGATCCCGCTGGATGACTTGGCATAGCATGCCTCGAGGTTACCATCGCCCTCCCTGCCGATATCCGCGCTGAATACGTCCCCTTCGATAGCGACGACGCGCCATGACGGCCCGTTCACGGCCTGAAGAGAGACACCTCGCCTTGGTCGTTGTCCGTCTTGGAGCCAGTTGAGGTTCCGCAGTGCAGACACAGATACTCGTAGAGGTTTCCGGTGGGAAGCACCAACAACAACCGCTCCCGGGTCGGGGTTGCGACACGGCAACGCGGACAGTACAGCAAAGAGGCATTGAGAGAGCGGAATTGATCCTCCTGCTCCTTTCGGGCCCGGCGCTGCCGAAGAGGGCTGGGAAGGCCTGACACTGAAACATTACGTCGGTTCATAGGCGCCCATGTTACGCATGGCATCTCGAGCGAGTCAATGTGCCGCGGTTTACCATGACGTCGGTGAGCTGTCCTTGTCGGAACGGTTCCGTAATCGGAGCATCGTCCATGTCACGCGTGCGATTTGAACGCACAGATAGATCGCGAGTCCGGTTAGAAGCCCGTAAAGCCCGGCCTGGCTCCATGGCCAGAGATCCGGGGTATGAAGGACGACCCCCAATGCAACGTGCCCGCCGATTCCGAGACAAATGGCGAAGATGATCCATTCGCGTATCATGAGCAGCACGAATACCGGCGCTGTGCGGGATCAAAACCGTGGACGATAAGGAGAGCCAGAGGATGGGCCCGCGCGTCACACCGATGTTTTTGCGGATTCGATTTCGGTAGCCGTGATTAAGCTGCTGAGATAATCCGCGACAAAGTTCAACGCTTCCTCCCGGCCATCAGCCCGACGACCCTTCTCGCGCCGCTGGACGGAAAGCTCATGATCCAAGTCGCTTTTCACGTCCGTCAGAACTCGTTGTAAAGACGAGGGAGTCAGGTTCGCGTCCATGTCTTCGAGTTCCTGGCAACGGTCCAACACCCAGTTCAGGCCTTCGATCCTCCCGGCATAATGCTCCTGTTCCGCGGTATCGATGCGGGCCATGGTCGTGGCGAAAGTCTGCGCCTCATACACGAGGTTGTAAAAGCTGGTCACGGCTCTCTGCAAAGTAGGATTCATATGCTCCCTCGTTTTCTCAGTGATTGTTCAATCAATTATACATGAGATCGGTGGAGCAACAAGGTCTTTTTTTACGCGGCGATTACGTGAAGAGGAGGGAATGAAACTCGTTCATGAACCCATAGTATAGGGGAGCGAAGTCCTTTAAGCTGTCCGGACTCGTCTCTTTCAGGCGCTTAAAGAAAAACACTTGTGCCCGGGGATCCAACTGCTCGAGAAGGTGGCTGAGTTGGGCCATGGTGTAGCTCCCGGACGGCACGCTCAGAACGTAGTGCACGAGCCGCTCAACGAACTGCTGGCTGACGTACTCGCTGGCAAGATACCCCTCCGGTATTTTGCCCGAAGAGAGAAATTCGTCGAAAGGGACAGCCTGAGCGGCAAAGGGCAGAAAACCTTGCGGTGGGCGCGTCACGCGGACAGCCTCCGAAAACGACACAATCAGGCCTCACTCTACTGAACACCCACTGTATCGTCAAGCCTTGCCGGGAAGTGACAAAAGAAGAGGCGGAGCCCCCAAGGGAACCCCGCCCCCTTCAGTCCCCAGCTCGCTTAGTCCGCTACAAGTACAGCACGCAGCCGGTGCTACCGAGCCTGCTCGGCCCGGAGCACCTAGTGATACGCGCGACTGCAGAAGAGGTTGGGAGAGGTGATACCTCTCCCAACGATCGACTGCCGCGATCCTACAGATAGGTCACGCGCTCGGCCGGCCGGATGTAGATCGGCTC
>JBDZUK010000015.1:0-1660 GCA_040255165.1 Nitrospiraceae bacterium
CACCGATCACACAATAGCCGGAGAACTGATCCGCGCCTGCTGAAATCCAACCAACTCTGCTCGCCGATACAAGTAGCAGCGCGAGAGTCCTGTATTGAAAACGACGGATGCGATAGATGCTCGGCCAAAGGCATCGTCTTGCGGACGGGCGTGCAAACGTCTCTAGGATTGAACCCTAAATCGAGCTTGGATACGGAATCGGTGTTGAAGTAGACTGGCGGGGCCACCAGCGGACTTGCCGTTACATGCAAACGGAGGTGCAACATGGAAACTCCACGACCACCGTTCCCACCGTTCGACGCGCAGACCGGCGCCCAAAAGATCCGCATGGCCGAAGACGCCTGGAACACGCGCGATCCTCAGCGGGTCGCGTTGGCCTATACGCCGGACAGCGTCTGGCGGAACCGCGCGGAGTTCTTTGCCGGACGCGAAGCGATCGTGCAATTCCTGACGCGAAAATGGAAGAAGGAGCTGGACTACCGGCTCATCAAGGAACTGTGGGCCTTCCACGGTAACCGCATTGCCGTCCGATTTGCCTACGAATGGCACGACGATTCCGGTAGTTGGTTCCGATCCTACGGCAACGAAAACTGGGAATTCGATGAGCATGGCTTCATGCGGCGGCGTCTCGCCAGCATCAACGATCTGCCGATCAAAGAGAGCGAGCGGAAATACCGATGGCCGCTGGGGTGCCGTCCGGACGACCATCCCGGGCTCTCCGAGCTAGGCCTGTAGTATCAGTTTCGCCTTCACGACTTCTATTCGACTCGAGCGGCCACACCTCTGTTTTTTGAATGGATCCAAGAGAAACCGGCAAAAACTACGATGCCATAACATCGTGGTGGCTCGACCACATGAAGGCGTCGACGTACGGGGTCGCTGCGCTGGAACGCACCCTTCAATTCGTTGAGTACAACCGGCACGCACTGGACGTCGGCTGCGGGTGCGAAGGGCGATTCATACGCATTCTCCTGGAACGAGGGTTTCACTGCCTCGGGCTGGACATCTCAACGGAGATGGTCGCCTTGGCGGCTCGGCGATATCCGAACGCGGAATTTATAGTGGGCGACATTCGCACATGGCAACTCCCGCGGAAGTACGACCTGATCACGGCTTGGGACAGCACATTCCACCTTCCACTGGAGAGCCAAGAACCGGTGTTGCGGAAGTTATGCGGCGGGCTGGTGAACCACGGGGTGCTCTTATTTACCTGCGGGGGCGGCCAGCAACCAGGAACGGTTGAGGGCGAATTCGGCGGCAAACGATTCGAATACACCACGCTGGGAGTTCCCGAGTTTGTCCGGCTGCTACGGACTTGTGGGTGCGCCGTCCAGCATTTGGAGTATGATCAATCCCCTGAGAATCATGTGTATATTGTGGCCAAGAAGGTCCAGCATGCAGGGAATGGTCATGGAGCCATTTGATTGGTTGGAAACCTGTGGTTAGCTTTCACACGATTTACTGGGCGAAGGTATTGGTGTGAGAGCTTGGCTAATCACATGGGACTGGGTAGGCGATGCGGCGGCTGTAGCCGACGAGATCGCCGCTAGCTTTAGTCCGCGCTATTCCAGAGAGCCCGCTGCTGGCATCCTTGAATTCCTCTATGCGAAACGCAATACAACGGCTCTGAACTCGCGGCGTACGCTGGAAGACCAGCCAG
>JBDZUK010000015.1:1760-7723 GCA_040255165.1 Nitrospiraceae bacterium
GATGCCGGGATTGTCCGCAATCTCCTGGAACGCGGCGTCGATGCCGATTCCCGCGACCGTTACGGACAGACTGCCCTTGTGCTCGCGGCCCATGCGGGACATCGGGCGATCGTCGAGGCGTTGATTGCCCACCGGGCGGATCTGAACGTCACCGCGAAATACGGGCTCAGTGCCTTGATGCTCGCCGTCGTCGCCGGGCATGCGGACATTGCCCGATTGCTGGCGAAGGCGGGAGCGGATCTTACGTTGCGCGGGACCGGCGCACCAGGGTTTGCAGGTAAAACAGCCTATGATCTAGCCGTGGAGCGAGGCATGTTGGAGCTGGCGGGTGAGTTGAAGCATCGCTCCCGCGAAGGCGGCGTATGAGATCCGACGCCGACCGTTGCGCCGAGTATGAGCAGTTCAAGAAAATCGATGCCGCGTTTCGCGCGGGCGATCTCGCGGCGTTGCGTGCCTCGTTGGATGATCCTTCTCAGGTCCCGAACGGGTCGATGCCGCTTGAGGTCGGGTCCTGCCTCGAATACGCGATCTATCACAGCCCCCTTTCTTTCATTCGCACGCTGCTGGAGATCGGCGCCGATCCCAACCCTACCGATCATGCCGGGTTTCCGCCTTTGATCGCCGCGCTGGCTTGCAGCAGGTCCCGGCCTGGATCGTCCGGCCGCTCGGACGTGCTCGACATTGTGAATCTCCTGCTGGAATTCAAGGCCGATCCCAACCAGCGTGGAATCAACGATTACACGCCGCTCCACATGGCGGTGGCCGAGGGAAATGTGCCGGCGGTCGAGCTATTGTTGGCATCCGGCGCGGACCCGCTGGTCCGCACGCGCATCGACCACTGCGAAACGCCGCGCGAGATGGCCAAGCGAGCAGGGCTTATGGATATCGTCCGGCTGTTGGCCACGCATGGACGGGGAAGGCAATAACCCTTTACTTTCTGGTCATGTTTGAACTGAAGACGGTAACCCTCTTCGTTGCTACCGCACTTGCTGAGATTCTCGGATGTTATCTTCCGTACCTGTGGATGAAGAAAGGAGGCTCGGTTTGGTTGCTCGGCCCTGCTGCGGTGAGCCTCGCCGTGTTTGTCTGGCTCCTGACGCTGCACCCCACGGCCGCCGGACGGGTCTATGCGGCGTACGGGGGCGTCTACGTGTCCGTCGCGATACTTTGGTTGTGGGCCGTCGATGCCGTGCGCCCATCGTTATACGACTGGCTTGGTGTGGCAGTCTGTCTCTTAGGCATGGCCATCATCATGTTCGCCCCACGTCCTTTGTGACGAGTACATCGATGACCACCACCCGGGGATAACCCCCGAGTGATGGTCATGACGGCGCAAGGACCGGCCTCGCGATGATTACTTTGTATCCGGCGACGAGCCGTCCGGCTTTCCGGGCACCATGAACGGCATGAGCGGAAGATCCCGCGCCTCTTTGTGCACCTTGAGAATCGCGATCGCTCCGCGCAAGGCGTCGGTGAGGGAGTGTGTCACGATGGGAATGACGCCCTCGCCCTTATCCAGCACCATGTCCATGATGGCCGCGCCGGCGGGAGGGACCATATAGGTCTGCACGCCGCGGAGACGATTGGCGGGATTGCCGCTCTCCCACACGTCCTCCCACAGCTCGGCAATCGGATGGACGGCGGAAAAATTATTGGGGCCCGCATTCACGAAATAGATGCGTACCCGCTCTCCCGGCTTGGCTTCCAGGAATTCTCCTCCTGCCTTGCTATGGACCGGATCGTACCGGAAGACCCCGCCGTTGAACAACACGTGGTCGTACTTCCGGTCGAACATGCCCTGTACGTCGTCGGAATCCTTGAACAGCTCGCTCTGCACCAGCACGTACTCGCGGTCCGCTTTCGGCATGGCTTTCTTATCCTTGGGGTCCACGATGATGGCTCCCACCATGCCGCGGGCCACGTGCTGGATCATCGGCGAGGCGCCGCAGTGATACACGAAGATGCCCGGCTCTTTGGCCTCCCAGGTATACTTCAGCGATTCGCCCGGGCGGAGCTCCCGATAATGCGTCAGAAAGTCCGTCTGCGCGGCGTGGAAGTCCATCGAGTGCGGCCGGCTGTTTGTTTCCGGATTGGTGAAGCTGAATTCGACCTTATCGCCTTGCTGGACGCGGATCACCGGACCGGGAAACTGATTATTGAACGTCCAGGCGTTATAGGTTGTGCCTTCTCCATCGATGATCACTTCGGTTTCAACGGCCCTCATATCGACCTTGGCGACCTTGGCTTCCGCCATGGGCGCCAGTGCTAGGATTGCCGTCCACATCAACACGAGCCCCTGTCTACCTTTCACCATTCCCTGCCTCCTTGTTAGTAAACCCCTTCTTGGGGGTGCGGCATCATAGAGCAGGGGGTTCGCTCTAAAATATGACATTCGTCATATTTCAAATTTATTTGTCGTCGTGGAGGCATGAAGATGTGTACGAGAACGGAGCGGTGCCTGCGTTGTGTATCACAGCTTCAGCAGCCTCCACACATGAGCATGTCGCAAAGCCTGGTGCGTCGTGATCTCGATCACGGACCGTCGGCATGACTGGACCGATGGCGGGTACTTCAGGCGTCTTTGTGCAGATTATTTGGAATGGGTTTAGAACGACGAGTAATTTTTCGATGCTGAGTCATCGGTTGTGGCGCCCACGGGAAGAAGGCCGGGCATCATGCGACGCAGACTACGACGCATGTGCAGCGGCCACTGTCTACCGATCCGCGAAACGGGAAGGGGTCAGTTTTGGATGGAGGTCCCGGACCCTATCGATGAGTGATGGGGATTCTGACTATCAGCTCGTCCGCCGACGGCTTCGTGTCCACCACATAGACCGCTCGCTCTGACAAACCGGCTGGTCCACCAGGCGAAGCAGATTCCTCAAGAACCACGGTCGCCGGCCGGTCCTTCCTTGCCGGTTCTCCCGTCGGTATTGATCCTGCAGGCTCACGGGACACCCGCACAATGACCGATGCCGGTTCTCCCTCGGTTGGAATGGGAAGCGGGAGGTCATAGCTGGTGCCTGCGACGGCCTTGATGGAAGGATGACCGGCTGCGTCGTGAGGAAAGAGCAGTTGAGGGGCTGAAGTTCCGGTTACCGTCGCGATTTGGAGATAGGCGTCTTGATTGGTTTCCACGGTGAGACGGGCTTGCCCGCCGCTTCTCAACGCCGTGGCGGCATCGACTTCACGGTCTTGTCCCTCGCCTCCCCGCACGACGAAACTGTACCTGATGCCCAAGGGTTTCGCTGTCGCCGGGGCCGCGGCTTTTCCCACCTCGGGCATCTGTGAAAAACGTTCCGACTTGCTGATCGGCTCAGTAATCCGGGGTTCCTGCTCCGTCTGCGCCGTCAAAGTGTCTTTTGAGAGAGCGCGCACGTCGGAAGAGGTCGGCGCGCCGGAGTAAAACAGGGCGCGGGCGCCCGTACTGGGCGGGGCGGCTCCGGCCAATGGGGCCGGGGCATGGCGTGTTTCGTCTTCCTTGCGTACGGGCCCTGGTTCCTCCTGATTGCGTAAGTTGCGCCGGCGTTGCTCCGACGTTGGAGTCTTTCGTTTCGCCGGCTTGTCCCGCGACGTATCTTTTGCGTCCCCTGCTCGTCTTGCCTGCTCGCCGCTCTTCGCCTCGGTTTCCGGGCGACTGAGGAGCGGTGGTGTCGGTGCATCAACAGCGGGCGACGCCGGTTTCGCCTCTTCGGTGGCGACGGATCGAACCGCTTCGTCGAAGCTATCTTGATAAATTTTGGTGCCGAGGACCACGGCAACGGCGGCCGCCGCCAACCCGCCCGCCAAGGCCATGCCGGACGGCTTGCGCAGCCAGTCGAGCCATGATAGGCCTCCGCCGGAGCGCGATTCCCGCTGTTCCAATGATTGCAGGAGTCTGCGGCGCACATCCGGATCGGCCAACAACTCCTTCAGGGCCTGCTCATCGGCCAGGGAATTGAACAGCTGCTGGTCTTG
The DNA here is from genome assembly GCA_040255165.1 of Nitrospiraceae bacterium. GTDB lineage: Bacteria > Nitrospirota > Nitrospiria > Nitrospirales > Nitrospiraceae > JBDZUK01. The sequence continues at coordinate 5,718 of JBDZUK010000015.1, forward strand.
TAGCGCGGCGGTAAACAGCGCCCGCCTCTCATCCGGGGTCAGCGTGTCCGCCGCAAACGCGCCTAACAGTTTTTCCAAATCGTGCTCAGACATTTTCTTCGTAGCTCGTCGTTCGTGAAGCGTATCTCGTGAAGCGTGTAGCTCGTCATGAATTCATCATGAAAGATCGATTGAACAGCTACCCTCCCTCCCAACGACCGCCCAACAGATTGAGGAGCTGTCTCCGGCATCGCAGGTCCCAGGTGTAGATCGTATTGATCGACGACTGTCCCATCAACTTCTGAATCTCGGAAAAGGTCTTGCCTTCCAGCTTCCATTTGAACAAGTCGCGGCAACGTTCGCCCAGCTGGTTCAGCGCCTGCAGGAGTCGATCGATGGTTTGCTTGCGTTGGAGCATCGTCATCGGATCGTCGGCCGGGTCGGCCAGCGGCAGGTCATCCACCGACTCCTGATTATACTCGCCGCGCCGCAGCGCCTTTCGATGCGCGTCGGCCATCTTGTAGCGAAGCACCTGGAAGGCCAGCGGCACGAGCTCCGTCAGCTCGTTCACGTCCGAATACTTGTCGTGCAGCACGACCAACACTTCCTGCGCGAGGTCCTCTGCGCGATCCCTCGATAATCGTGATGTGGCGAAGGCCACGATCCTTTCACGAAGCGAGGTGAAGATCTGGTCGCGGTTCATGGAGTCACATGCGCGTGTTGCCGGAGACCGGCACAGATTCAGCGGACGTCGGTCAAGATGTCGCCCAGCGAGCCGAATTCCAGCCCAAGGGCATGGCAGACCGCATATTGCCGGTCGAAACGATTCTTCGTGGAAATGACGGCACGCAACGTGTTCAGTCCGACGCGCCCCCAGGCCGGAAGATGAAAGACCGAGAGGGGATAATCGGTTCCGAACAGCAGCCGCTCGTGCAACTCGGGATGCCGGCGCAGATGTAACAGCATCTTGAACCGGTTCGGCAGCGTCAGAGCGGAGATGTCGGCGTAGAACCGCGGATAGCGCGCAGTCAGTTCTTGGAACGTCGGCAGGAACTTTTCGTACAGCATCAAACCGTAGCTGCAGGCGTGCGCGGCAATGACGGTGGCGCCTTCCTCCAACGCGAGCTTGAGGCGGTCCGGATCGCCGACGGATTGGTCCTTGCCGATGAGGCTGAACTCATAGCCGACGTGGCTCAGAAACGGCAACTGGCGTTCGGCCAGCGCCCGGTAAAACGGCTTGTACTTTTGGTCGGCGGGGTTGAACTGTTGCGCGTTCGGCAAGACCTTTACCAGCACCGCGCCGGCCTCCGCGCAGCGATGCACCTCCTCCACCGCATCGCGCCGCTGCGGGTTGATCGACACGCCCGCGAGAAACTCGTTGGGATACGTCTTGGCTGTCTCGAGCACGTAGTCGTTGCCGATCAGGAAATCCGTGTGCCGTTGGTCCAGCCGTCCAGTCTCGTCATAGAGGCCGTCCATGCCGAGCAGGACGGCTTTCTGCACGTGGCGAGATGCCCGCAGCTCGATCAGCAGATCGTCGAGGTATTTCCGGTTCGCGTCCCGCGGCTTGTCCGGCGACAACCGGTGTTTCCAGAGGAGAAACCGAAAGAGCGGGCTCTTGAGCATCTTCGGCGAAATGTAACACCCGTTGTCGCCGTCCGGCAGCGCCGCCAGGTGGACGTGGCAATCGACAAGGGTTTTGCCTTTCGGTGGCATCGTCATGCGTCTTCGTATCTCGTCGCTCGTCGTTCGTGTCTCGCGAAATACGCTTCACGAGAGACGATTCACGTATCACGTTCCTGTAGCCGCTCCAGCGCGATGCGCTTCAACCCCCTGAGGTCCAGTTTGCCGGTGCCGAGCACGGGCAATGCGTCTACCTTGATAAAAGAGTTGCGGTGAGGGATGAACAGGTTGGGGAGACCAGTTGCGGCGACTTTGTCCAGAATCTCCGGAATCCGCTCCTCCAGGAGCGTGTGAAGCACCGCGAGGCGCTCGCCTTTTTTCTCGTCGGGCACGGAGGTGACGGC
>JBDZUK010000015.1:7823-35239 GCA_040255165.1 Nitrospiraceae bacterium
GGCAACGGCTGCCCCACGGTTCCGCGACGCGACGCAGGCTGGAAAAAACCCGAAGCGCGGAAATCCGGGCAGTTGACGGCGATCACCGGCGCGCACTCCGTCACCCCGTAGCCTTCCGCCGGAGTGACCCCGAATTTGTCTTGGAAGGCTTGGGCCAGCCGCGGTTGCAGCTTTTCCGCCCCGGCGACGACGACCCGCAGACTGCTGAACTGCTCCGGGGTGCATCGGCGCAGATAGAGCTGCAAAAACGTCGGGGTCGCGACCAGGAGCGTGACGTGATACCGGGCCACAAGGTCGCCGATGGCCGTGACGTCGAGCGGAGAGGGGTGAAAGACGAGTCCCACGCCGTTTCTGGCGCAGAACCAGAAAATCAAATAACCGAACGAGTGGAAGAAAGGGAGGATGCCGAGCACGCGGTCTCGGCGGTCTACATGCAGCACTTGGCTGGCGGCTTCGACGTTCGAATCGATGCTGAAATGCGAGAGCATCACGCCTTTCGGTTCGCCGGTGCTGCCGCTGCTGAAGATGATGGTGGCCAGATCATCCATGGTCGCGCGTTTGGCTTGTCCACAGGCCAGTTCGATGATCCGAACGGGTGCGAACAGGGCGAGCAGCATGGCGAAGAGTTTCTTCCCGCCGGTGATGCCTTTCGCAATGTCTTCCAGCCAGAGCAGACGCACACCGTCCGGTACCTCCAGCTTGGCCTTTTCCACGAACAGACGGCTGGTCACGACCGTCCGAAGGCTTGCCTGTTTGACGGCCGATTCGAGCCCGACCCGTCCGACGGTGTAGTTCAGGTTCACGCTCGTCCGGCCGCTCAGTGTCGCTGCGACGTTCACCAGGGCGCCCGCGACGCTCGGCGGGAGAAGGAGGCCGACGTGCGCTTGCCCGTTCCAATGAGGCTTGAGCACGCGGGCGAGCGCGATCGCGCCGGTCAGGGCTTGCCAGCACGCCACGCGCGGCTTTGAAGCGTCCGCCATGGCCAAGCGGAAGGGATGTCGCCGCCACGATCGGATCAGCGACCGATGAAGCGGAGTGCGGTCTGCCTTCCGAAGGTACCAGGCTTCCTCCCCGAGTTCACGGACGGCACGGCGCAGCTCATGGGCCGGGGTATCGGACGGGCGCGGCGTTCCGAACGACACGGTGACCGGGTAGGGGATGCGGTCGGGCACTTTCGTCAAGAAGCGCCCGCCGACGAAGCTGAAGATACTGCCCCAGACGCGGTCCAGATGAACGGGGATGATGGGCACCGGCCGACCTTTGACGATCCGCTCGAAGCCTCGCCGGAACGGCAAGAGCGTCCCGGTGCGGGTGATTTGTCCTTCGGGGAAGATGCAGACGATCTCGCCCTCGTCGAGCGCCTGTCCTGCGCTCCTCAGCGCCTTGAGGATCATGCGCGGGCCGCCGGAAGATGAAATGGGGATGACGCGCATTAGCGTCATCAGTCGTCTGAACAGCGGATGGCTCGCATAGGCGGCCTCCACGACGAAGCGAATCGGTCTGTCGAGGCTCGCGATGAGGAGAAAGCCGTCCACGAGGGACATATGGTTGGGAACGAGGAGCGCGCCGCCGGTCTTCGGCACGTGCTGGAGTCCGACGGTCCGCACGCGGTAGACCGTGTGGGTGAGCAGCACCAGAACCAGGCGCACGAAGGCATCGGGCACCAACCATAACGCCCACACCGTTCCTGCCATGGTCGTCAAGGCGGCGGCGATCAAAATGCCGGTTGTGGAGAGTCCGTTGGAGGCGAGGATCCCTCCGCTGAGCGAGCCGGCCAAGACTCCGGTGTAGATGCAGGTATTCGCGAGCGCGATCACGCTGCCTCGGCGGTCGCCCGGCGAGCGCCACTGAATCAGCGAGTTGACCGGCACGACGAAGAGCCCGCAGGCGAGTCCGAGTCCGAGCATGAGCCCCAACGTTCCCGTCAATCCAGGAGCCAACGTTCCCAGGAGGAATAGGAAGAGCGAGATGCCGATGGAACCGAGCGGAATGAGGCCGTATTCGACTCGGGCGCCGGAGAGCTTCCCGGCCCAAAGTGCTCCGGCCCCGATGCCGATGGAGAGCAGTGCGAGCGGCAGCCCCGACAGAGAATCGGACAGCCCGAGCCCCGTTTTGGCATAGACCAGTACGTCCTGACCTACGAGACTGGCGACCGTCCAGAAAAAGGCCGACCCGATGACGGCAAGACGAAGGACCCGATCGGCCGCCATGGCCGACACCGCTCCGTGGACGGTGTCGGCGATGCCGCCTTGGGACCGGGCTGCGGGAACCGGTGGAACCGACCATGAGGCCGCGAAGCCGATGAGCGCGAGTGCAGTCAAGACCAGAGGGGCCACCCAAGGAGCATCGCCCGCGACGTCCAACAGCACGCCGCCGGCGGCGGTGCCGCTGAGAATCGCCAGGAACGTGGTCATCTCGAGGATGCCGTTCCCGGAAGACAATCGCTCGTGCGGGAGAATCTCGGGAAGAATGCCATACTTCGCCGGACTGAACAGGGCACTGTGGGCTCCCATGCAGCCCAGGACGATCAGCGGAACAATGCCGCCGGAGGGATTGCCGAACAACGCCGCTGCGCCGGCGCCCATCAAGCCGATTTCCACGGCCTTCATGACGATGATGATCGACCGCTTGCTGGCTCTGTCGGCCAGCACGCCTGCGACCAGCGAGATCAGGACGAGCGGCAGCGTGAAGACGGCGAAGGCCAGAGTCGTGCGGCTTTGGGACGCGGCTTCCAGGGCAGGTCCTGGCTCGATGGTTGCCGCGACCTGCTTGATGCTAAGGAGGGCGACGATGAGTTTCCAGGCGTTGTCGTTGAAAGCGCCGCAGAACTGAGCGATAAGCAGGCCGCGGAGCGGATGGCGGGCCGGACCTTTGGGTGGCGTCATAGATGCCGGATCGAATGGATTCGGTGCCGAGTCAGTGACGGAGTCTGCCAGTGAATGTGCTTGGATTCAAATATTTCCTGAGATGAGCTCTATCCGCTGTTTTCTTCCTTGGGAATCGGCAGCCCCTCCAGTTCCATGATCCGCAGCGCATTGGTGGTCGGGCAGGGGCCTTGGCGCAGCTTGTAGTCGAACTCCAGCGCGCCGGCGGTCACGGTTTCCTGAAAATGGGTGTTGGTGAGGCCGGAAACCGTTTTGTCGAGATCCGTCAGCTCAAGGTCGTGGGTCGTCACCAAGCCGAAGCCATGCCCGTCCGCGAGAGCGGTGATGTAGGCGCGACTGCCGATCAAGCGCTCGCGGTTATTCGTGCCCTTGAAGATTTCATCGATCAAAAACAGCACCGGCGGAGCGGATCGGTGTGTCGTCGCGTCGAGGATCGTCTTGAGTCGTTTCACTTCCGCGTAGAAAAATGACAGGCCGGCTTCCAGCGAATCGTCCACGCGGATGCAACACATCAGCCTGACTCGACTCCATTCAAAATGCCTCGCGCAGACGGGCGCGCCGGCCTGCGCGAGGCAGACGTTGACGCCGACGGTCCGCAGGAACGTGCTTTTCCCCGACATGTTCGAGCCGGTGACGAGCTGAATTTGACCGAGGCCGGCGATGGTGAGGTCGTTGGTGACGCGCCTGGCCGCGGGGATAAGCGGATGACCCAGGGCCCGAGCCGAAACGCGCGCGGATACGCCGTTCGTGGGCGCCGTTTCCTGGACGGGCTGCGGCCAGGCAAATGCGGACTGTAAGTGCGCGAAGGTCCCGATCGCCGCGGCCGCCTCGACTTCCGCCAGCCGATCCAGCCAGAGCGGCAGCAGCTCGCCGATCCGCTGCTGAATCTGCAGCAGCCGGCGCGTGAACCAAAGGTCCCAGGGGAAGAGCGCGTTGACCATGAGATGAATGAGCGGATGCGCCTTCACGCTGATGGCGTGAAACACGCGGGCGGTCTGCCTGACCAGGCGGGAGGGTCTGGTCGTTGAACTGAGCAGAGGAGCGCAGGTCTTGGCCAAGCGTGATTCTCGCCTGCGTGCGTGCCGCTCGAGGTAGGCCAGCACGGCCCCCAGCTTTTCCAATTCGAAGTGCAAGCCGACGGCATGTTCGAGCAAGTGTTCGCCTTGATCTGTCATGAAGTAGATGAGCGCATAGAGTCCGAAAGAGAACATCCAGTAATTCGGGAGCCAATCAAGGAGCGCCGCGACCACCAGGATCGCCGTGACGGCGACCAGCAGCGCCTGCACGCCAAGAAGCAGCGCCAGCCGCGGAACGCCGATCTGGTGGCCCAATACCGCAGCGAGCCGTTGGCCGTTGATCTCCTCTTCTCCGATCAATCGTGCTTCGAGCGCGAGACGATCGCGAAACAACGGGCGTTTCGACAACTCTGCGGCGAGCGCCTGCCGTTCCCGCCACTTCTCCGGCGGCGGCGGCTGGACAAGGAACCAATCCGCCAGCCGCTGCCGGCCGTTGGAAGAGAGAGTCGTATCCAACAAGTGCAGGAGCGAGTGGCGTCCGATGATATCCAGGTCCTTGGCATAAGGATGCTGCTCGGGAGCAAAGGACGTCCGGTAGGGGATCGACGGCCAGTCGAGGCGCACGCGGGCCAGATGTACCTGTTTGATCCCCTGCCAAAGGGTGAGACGGTGAATCCTCTTTTCGAGCCTGTTATGATACGCCGCCACGACGGCGAACAGGGCGACGAAGAGCGCGAGCGCCAGGTTTCCGGCGTCATACCGGCCTAGTCGGTACAACGAGACCGTGCAGAGTAGTCCGACCACGAAGATGCCGAGCCTCCACCGGGTGAAGAGCGAGCTGGACTGCCGCCCACGTTGCAGCAACCGTTCCGTGCGCGCGATGAGTCTGGTTAGGTATTGTTCGCGGAGAGGGATGTGTGCCGTCGACATCGTGCGACTGACCTTACTGGGAAGCGCCCGGCGCGTCAACTTGGGTGAATGATGGTGCCGCAGGAGTGGATCGACGTACGGATCCGGGCCGGAATCGATGCCGGGGAACTTCTTGCGATTGTGGACGATCCGGCCGCACAGGGCGCCTGGGAAGAGAATGGCGCGGTGCATCTGTACTGGTCGGCCGACCAGTGGTCCGAAAGGAGTGTCGAGCGGCTCCAGGCCGCGCTCCGGTTGCTCTGCCCGGAGGCCGATCCGGCCGTGACGGTCGAACGCCTGCCGCACCAGGATTGGAACCGACTCTGGGCACAATCGGTGAGGCCGTTGCGGATCGGCCGGCGGATAATTGTGCGACCGAGCTGGGAACCGGTTGTACTGACACCCGGGGACATCGAAATCGTGCTGGATCCCAAGCAGGCGTTCGGGACCGGGCACCATGCCACGACGCAGCTGTTGATGGAATGGATCGAGGATGTGATCAGCGGCGGAGAGCGCGTGCTCGACGTCGGGACCGGAAGCGGCATCCTGGCGATGGCGGCTCTACGTCTGGGCGCGCGACATGCCGTCGGCCTGGACACCGACCCGGTAGCGATCGCCTGTGCGCGGGACTATGCCCAGATCAATGAACTGGCCGAGATGTTCGATCTGCGGTGCGGGACGATAACCGAGGCGATCGAATCGGCTCGCTTCGATCTCTTGCTTGCTAATCTGGATTGCCAAACGTTACTGCAACTGAGCGGGGAATTGGGCCATTTGGTGCGGACCGGGGCGCGTCTGCTGGTGTCCGGGCTGTTGGTAGATCAGGAGGCCGAAATCGTCGACTCGTTCGCCAAGGAGGATGCCTTTTCCGCTGGATGCCGCGAGCGACACGGCTGGCTGGCGATGGAGTTCCTTGCCGCGGAATCGTGCGAGGATTCCTCGTGATCCCGCCGGGCCGCCCACCCTATCCCCACGTCCATCAAGTCAACGTGTCCGACGGCGGGGTGCCTAAGCATCCGGTCTCCGAGGCCATGGTCAACAAAACCGGCTTGGAGGAGGACCGGCAACGGAACCGCAAAGTCCACGGCGGTCTGAATCGGGCGGTCTGTCTATTTTCGCTGGAATTAATCGAGCGGCTGCAGGACGAGGGCCATGCCATCGAGGCTGGATCAGCCGGCGAGAATCTTACCATCTCGGGCTTGGATTGGGAGACGCTTCAGATCGGGGACGTGCTGATGATCGGTCCAAGTGTCAAGGTAGAGCTGACGAGCTACACCTCGCCGTGCGATCACAACGCCCGATGGTTCCGCGAGGGAGACTACACACGGATTTCGCAGAAGAAGAACCCCGGCTGGAGCCGACTGTATGCGCGGGTGCTGGCTGAGGGAGTCGTGCGTCCGGGAGACGTGGTTGATATTCTGAAAAAAAGCCGATAGCGCTGAGCGACTAGCAGGAACATAAACAAGACGATTTTCCCCCCGTTCCTGTTTGTGCTACAAGCCAGATGTCATAAGCTCCTAACAGGTTTCCGAAATGATGCCTCGCGTGCTTGAACCGGAAGTGATGGACGATCCCGAGCAGGTCCAGGCCTATGCACGGGCGGATTTCGAGGAAGAGAATCAGGGTTTAGTAGACCGGTTTCGGGAGTACTTTCCGGACTTTGCACAAGGGCACATTTTGGATCTGGGCTGCGGACCAGGGGATATTCCAATTCGGATCGCCCGCGCGCTTCCAGGCTGTCGGGTTACGGGGATCGATGCATCCGCTCCCATGATTCGCTTGGCGGAAGAGGCGGCGGCTGAGGCGGGGCTTTCGTCCCGCGTGTCCTTCCGTTGCGGGCGATTTCAGGATACCGACTTCTCCGATCAGGGCGACGCTGCGGTCTCCAACAGTCTCTTGCATCACCTGCCGAACCCGCTTCAGTTTTGGAATCGCCTGCGCCAGTTGGTCAAGCCTGGCTCGCCGGTGCTCGTCATGGATCTCTTGCGGCCCGATTCCTCGGAGGCGGCTCAGGCGATCGTGGATCAGTATGCCGCGAACGAGCCGGGTGTCTTACGGCGCGATTTTTACAATTCCCTGCTGGCGGCATTCACGGAAGACGAAGTCGCCGCGCAACTTGCCCAGATGAATCTCACCAGGCTGCTGATCGACGTCGTCGATGATCGGCATTGGGTGGTCGGAGGATTCCTCTACTGATCGGATGCTGAAACAGTCCGCCAGCTTCGTTCTACGTCGTTCTGACGCCTCAACGTCCCGCCCGGGAACAAGTTGCTCCGGCCGGAACCCCCTGCGGCCTCGCTGGGCGGTCTGTTTGAGCATCCTTGTCGCGAGTTCTTTGGCCAACATTTCTGTGAGTGACGCTCAATTGGATCGGCTGCGGAAGTCCCGACAGGCTGCGGAAACGGTGGCGGCGGTGGAGGCGCCGATGATTGAGATACCGGCCGGGGAGTTTTGGATGGGATTGGACGGGACGCAGGCGTTGGAGGATGAACGGCCGCGGCATCGTGTGTCGTTGGACGCCTATTCGATCGACCAATATGAAGTGACGACCGCTCAGTACGCGCAGTTCTTGGCGGCTGAGTCCAGGCCTTCTCCCTGGCTCTGGGAGACCGTCAACTTGGGAGAGCATGCCGATCGTCCGGTGATCGGGGTCGATTGGGAAGACGCAAGCGCCTATTGCCGATGGGCGGGGAAGCGTCTGCCGACCGAAGCCGAGTGGGAGAAGGCTGCCAGAGGGACGGATGAGCGGCTCTATCCTTGGGGCAATCAGACTCCCACGAAGGATCTCGCGAACTTCGCGTTAGGCGCCCGCTTCAGCTACAACCAGGTCCTGATGCCGGTCAGCAAATATGAAAAGGGCAAGAGTCCGTACGGCGTTGTCCAAATGGCCGGCAATGTCTGGGAATGGGTGTCTGATTGGTACGGTGCGAATTATTACGAGCGCGCGCGGGCTCGCAACCCGCAGGGCCCTGAGCAAGGCCAATTCAAAGTCGTTCGCGGCGGCTCTTGGTCCGATTTGCCGAAGTATCTGCTCACGTATGGGCGATTCAAACTACCTTCCACCACCAAGAATAGCTATACGGGCTTCCGCTGCGCCAAATCCTAGAAGGTGCTGAAAAGCATCCTGCCGCCGTGCAGCGGCTGCCCAATACAGCGACCACCGAGTCGGCAACCAGGCTCGGGACTATTGAGTCGCTAGAACAGGCCTTTGTTTTGATTACCCGAAAGGGTGGACATCGGTCCTGCGGTTTCAGTCGTCGCAGATAGGGAAACCTGTGGCGGCCGTTTTGTGAGCCTCTTGTGAAGCAGGCGAGGGACGATGAGCTGGTCCGGCTGGGGAGTGCGATCTCCGGAACGATGCCCGAGGCTGGCCGGACCCTGGGAGCGAGGTGTCATACTCTGCGGCGCCGGGGCCGTCGAGGGGGCGGGAGGTCGTTGGATGAGACTATGACGTTGCCTGCTGTCAGGTCCCGACGAGTCGGCCCACGAAGGGACAGGAACACTCAAGGCTGCTCCAAGCATGACTGCCACAGTCGCAGTGCTTGTGAAGCGGTTAAGGTTTTTGTATTCGGCGTCCGTCATGTCGATCTCTTCTTTCTTGGGGTCCGTCCGGAGGATGGCGGCATATAACGCAATCTGTGTGCCGTGTCGACATCGTGGGTCAGCTGACTTTCATCAGCAAACAAGCGTTCCTTTTCAGCGGCTTCTCTGTCTCAGTTGAATCTCGGATCGTCGGCTGCTGATCGAACGGTGAAGGCATGCTCATGCAGTGTCGGCACCAATGGGAACAGTCCAAGAGATCTATGAGAGTCAAAAGAATGCAGAACGGGATAGAAGGGCCAGAGAAACGAGTATCGCTAACATCACCAATGAAAGGATGTAGACCCAGTAGCTCCGATCGCTGAGCCAGGCAGTCTGCCAATGTTCGGGATACAGGGTCCGGTGATCGGGGAAGAAGCCTGCTTCGTAGAAACCAAGCGAACGCTCGATATCGATCAGCGTCTGCTTGGCCATGCGATGCCGGTCCCTCTGCTGCAGGATGAGAAAGGAGAAGAGGCCGGCGACGAGGAAGGTCGCCGTCCCAAGCAGGAGACTCTCAAACGGGGTGAGGTGAGCATCGCCCGGCCTCAACAGGAGGAACCCCAACAGCGCCAACACCGTCACAGCTCCGCCCGCTGCAAGGCGCATCATGTTTTCGCGACGTCGATAGACTTCTTCCTTGAACAAAGGATAGAGGACGGTCAAAAGATCGCGTTGTCGCTCGAGCTCCATGGACGTCCTGCTTTTACGGGGCGGGCGCGAGATGAACGATCAGCCAATCGGCGATTAATTCGGTCATCCGGCGAAAATCTTCCGCCTTGGTGAACTGATGGTCCGCGCCGGGGATCATGTCGAGTCGTTTGACGCCCTGCAAGGCTTCGAACAGCCGCCGGCTCTGGTGCAAAGGGATCAATTCGTCCGCTTCGCCTTGTACGATCAGCGTGGGAATCGTGATCCTCCGCGCATGCTCATAGGCGATCCGCTCCAGGCAGTCCTCATAGAAGGCATACCGGAGATGCATTCGGCCGGGTTCGCCCAGGATATTCGGGATCGTATCGGTCGCCTTCCATCGCGCCATTCCCTCCTCACCGAACTCCAGCCGCAACTCTTCTGCAAAATCGACGACCGGGCATTTCAGGGCCAGGCAGACAAGAGACGGATTGTCTGAGGCAGTGAGGGTGGCGACGAGACCCCCGAAGCTCGATCCCATAAGACCGATCTTGCGGAACCCCTTGGAAGCCATCAGACGGACCGCGGCCGTCGCTTGATCGACGGCCAGGCCGGTGGTGACCTGCTCGAACGGTCCCTCGCTTTCTCCCTGGCCGAAAAAATCGAATCGGAAGGTGGCCAGGCCCCGCTCCAGCAATATGCGGGTCAGCGTCTTGTTCGTGGTGCTGTTCTTACTGGACAGGAAGCCATGGCACAAAATCGCCACACGATCGCTCCCGGCGTCGGGGGTCGCGAGAATGGCGGAGACCTGGTGACCATGCGGGTCCGTAAACGGCAGGGCCGCTTCCATGGCGGCGCATTGTAACAGACTCGAGGAGAGAACGAAGAGGGCGGGAAGGATTCGTCCGCCGGACCCTGGAGGATACTCGGTTCGAACGGACGTTTCAGAATTTAGAAGACCGAATGCGGAAATCGACGTTCTCGCGCAGCCATTTCCAAAACCGTTCCTGCTCGGGCAGCTCGACGTCGGGCTGAAGCTTCTCCTTCCAAGTCTTCATCACCTCGGCATCCACGGTCCACAGCCGGACTCTCTGCCGGGGCACGTGGGCTCGCCAGTGCTGACCGACCTTGGGGCTGAGGTAGGCCAGTCTGAGCGTGACGTTGCGGGACAGGTATTCCAGCGGCTTCAGATCGATGCGCTGGTAGAGCTCGATGGTGCCCGCCTTGGCGCTGGTCGCCGTGGAGTCCGGCACGCCGTCCGTAATGATCATGACGTTGATCGGCGACAGAATGAGATTCCGCTCCTTCGCGATGCGGGCCACTTCGTGGAAGAACGGATTGAAGTCCGTCACGCGATCGGTCGGCGGAAACCATTTTTTCAACTCAGCCTCGATCTGCGGGATGTCTTTATCTTCGAAGTCATGGATGGGGTGGAACGTTTTCGGTTCCCGCAAATCCCGCCCACCGACGCTGGCGACAAACAGCGCCTGGGGCCGGTCGAGTCCGCCCAATTCATGCAGGTGGCCGTATATGTAATGCGCGAGGAACGACAGCGCATTCTCGTAGTACCCGGAATTCTTGAACGACCCGCTGGCGTCGACGCCGACGAACAACGTCGTTTTCGGCTTGCGCGGCTCCGCCGGCTCGCCGGTGCAGCCCGTCATGGCGCCGATGAACACGGCGGCGAGGAGCGCCGAGCCGATGAGCATTGCCGCTCCGCGGGTCATGACATCACCTTTTTCGGCTGCCAACGTCCGGCCGGCAGCAATTCCCTGGTTTCCACGATGTCCTTCAGGCTCTTAAACGGAATGGAGAACACCGGCTTGGCGGTCACGAGAATCATGGCGAAGTTCAGCAGCGCCGCCGCGACGTGCAGGATCGGCAGCATCAAGTACTCCATCAACTCCTGTGCCTTCTCATGCAGCCATCCCACTTCCCGCTTGAAGTCGTCCAGCGGAGCCCGCCACCAGACGGGAACCTCGGCAACCACGGGGGCGATCTCGCCGCCGAGATTCTGCTCCACCATCGGCCGGCGCGAAATGAATGCAAGCAGCGGCGGGGTGCCGTATTGTCCGAACAGAAACCACGTCATGCCGCGCACGCCGACCCATCCGAAGACGGCCAGCGAAAGCGTGAATCCGATGCCCAGCCGGAATTGCTCTCCCGTCTGTTGCGCGATCCACGGCGTGACGGCGTCGACGAGCTCCCGGTAGAGGAACATGACTTCAAAAACCATGACGAACAGCTCGACCAGCAGCATCTGGGCCAGAAATTTGTACTCCCGGTTCTTCACCGCGTCCGCCAACACTTGGATGCAGGCGAAGCTTCCCATGATGAGTAGGAACAGGAAGAAGTAGAGAATGGTCCCGGTGAACACGGATGCTTCCGCCCCCGTGATGCCCGCCAGGACTTCCGTGACGGTCGGCATGAGGGTGTAGGTGAAGATGGTGGCTTCGAGGAGACACCAGAAAATCAACAACATGAACGCGATCCAGGGCACGCCGGGCTGGAAGTAGCTCTGTGTCATCTGCCCCGTCATTTTGAACGGCAGGAGAACCAGTTGCTTGACGGTTTCGACGAAGAGCTTGAGCGCCAGCCGTGCCAGAGCGAAGAACCAACCTGCCACTACCATGACAAAGCGCGCGAGTCCTACCCAATACATCCAGATGGCAAACGCGGTGTCCCACCAGGCGAGCAGCAACATCCGCAGGAGCTCGATGCGTCCGGAGCGGAACGGCAGGGTGTACAGCGTCAAATGTGTGCACCAGATGGCGCCGATCCACAACAGCACCGGAAAGAGCAGCAGAACGTAATAGATGCCGGCCAGCCAGCCGGTGGCGGAGGACAGGAGAAATCCCATCAATGATTTCTGCATCTCCGGAATCCATGCCAGCGGCAAGGTCAGGAGATCGATCAGACTCTGCCACGGGGGCGGAATGAGCGTGTTGATGCGATCGGGCATAGCAAGCTCCTGTAAAAAATTTCAGTGGCCCGTGCCGGTGCAAAAAATGTGACGGCAAGAAAACGGGGCGTCTCGCCGCGATTTGGGGGCGGGACCCGAGAAAGGTGCAGGGAGATCCCTGCAGGCCATGCTCAATCGGGTACAGAAAGGGCTATTCTTGTACTCTGCTGCTCAACGCCCAGGCTAGTTTCGTGACGAACAGCACCAAGCTGCTCAGCAGCAAAGCGAACGCGATCCAGGCGGTGAGCTGAATCCACGGAGAATTAAGCGGAAAATTCCACGTCAGAGAGGCAAGGAGGGCGAGTCCCATCGTTCCCAAGCTCAATCCTCCGATCTGTAGCACGCGCCATCGGTCGACGATTGCGGTGAGCCGGTCGAGGTAAGGGGCTCGTTTTTTGTTGCTGGGGATGCGGCTGACGGCCAGCGTCACCGGCACCAGATGAGACATGGCGCCCCAGATCGTTTGAAACACAAACCCGACGAGCGCCATGTGTGTATACGCCATGAGGTGCAGCGAGCCGAAGGGGAGGGCCGGCGGGTCCCACAGGTAATTCACGCCGACCAGCATCCCCAGGACGATGGCGAGGACGAGAAAAAACGTGCCGGTGAGCAAATGATCGGACGATGCATGTCCCGGCTGCCCCGCGGTCAACCACGTGCGAACGCAATTGTAGCCGTAGAGCAGCACGCCGATCAGAAGAATACCCCCTCCTGCCAATTCGATCTTGACAGATGACAGAGCAAACCCACCGATCAAGGCCGCAATGCCGGCCGGCAGGAGAAAAAACACCAGCCTGGCGAGTTGGGGACTGTACAGGCCGGTCTGAAGCACGGTGGGAAGCAGGTTGTGCATGGTTCCTACGATCGTCAGCGTCACGAAGCCGAGCAGGTTCAAGTGGATGTGCGCGAGCCGGATTTGGCCATAGTGCTCCCGCCAGTACCCGAATGCCATGGTCTCGCCCATGAGGATGCCGGCGAACAGCGACAGGAGCGCCAGGCCATAGAACCAGAGATTCAGCGGCGGGGCGTTGAGGCTCCTTCGCGACTGCCGGAAGGCGTCCGTCGCTACGGAAAGAAATGCCCCCAAGACGAGGAGGCCCGCGATGCCGACGAATTGAAAATTCATCAGGCCGAAGCCGGCCATCATGCCCAACGCGCCGCCGTTGATCGCCAAGAACAAGATCGGGTGGGAATCGGCCCGTTTATGCCCGGTCATGAGCAAGGGCGGAATAAAGGCCAACAGCGCGCCCATGATCATTTGTGCGACGCCGCCGACCAACGCGCCGTGGACGTGGATGAGTCGGACCCAAGGTGGCAGCGGCGTGCCGCGCACCAGTCCGATCAGAATGGCGAGACCGAGCAGGAAGGACACGGTCAGCCAGGCGAAACCGGTCAGCAGAAACGTCATGGGGCGACAGGACAAGGTAGACATGCCGACGCTCACTGCTGCAGAAAGTAAAAATGATTGGTAGGACCCCGCCCATGGCCGATCGCAAGCCCGTGGCGGATAGCTTCGGTGAGGTACGTTTTGGCGGTCTGCACCGCATCGGGCACCGACTTGCCCCGCGCCAAGTGTGCGGCGATGGCCGAGGCGAAGGTGCATCCGGTCCCATGCGTGTGGGGCGTATCGAGATATTCGCCTTTGAAGACGTTGAAAAACCGGCCGTCGTACAGCAGGTCGGTTGCGCGCTCGGCCAGCAGGTGTCCGCCCTTGATCAGCACGTGCCGGCAGCCGAATTGGTGAATGACCTTGGCGGCCCGTCTTGCGTCGGCGAGGCAGGTGATCTCGATTCCCGACAACTGCTGCGCCTCGTGCACGTTCGGCGTGACCAAGAGCGCCAGAGGAAGCAGCTGCTTCTTGACCGCCTCGATGGCCTCCGGCTGCAGAAGCGGGCGGCCGCTCTTCGAAATCATGACAGGATCGACGACCAGCATGCCGAGATTCTGCAACTTGAGGAGCCTCGCGACCGTGTCGACCACGGCGGCCGATGACAGCATCCCGGTCTTCACGGCCGCGACGTCGAAGTCGTCGAACACGGCGTCCAGTTGCGCCGCGATGATGGACGTCGGCAGTTCGAATATCTCGGTAACTTCTTCGGTGTTCTGCGCCGTGATGGCAGTGAGTACGGACAGAGCGAACACGCCGTTGGCCGACATCGATTTGATGTCCGCTTGGATGCCGGCTCCGCCGCCCGAGTCCGAGCCTGCGATGGTGAGAACCTGTTTAATCATGCTGAGTGCCGCCTGACGTCGTTCTTCGACGCGGCGCCATTATATATACTCGGCCCGCCGCACCTGTCTAGGTGTTCTCACTGCGAAAGCGACTCCAGAGCCATGGCATCAATCGGCCGGCGGCGTATCCGAGCGGCATGAGGACAAGCAGGATAAAGGGAAGAAAGAAGTACGCCAATGCGCCCTGCGCATCGGGATGGGCCAGCGTCGTCACATGTGTCCAGAAGCTGACGCCGAACAGGAGGATCAGGCTGCCCAGGACGCCTGCCCGGCGGCGTCTGAACAGGGAGTCGCGACCGGCGACGGGTCCGAGGTGGAAGAGGAGAAACACCGCGAGAAGAACGAAGGGCAGTGCGTTCAGAATGCCGATCAGGAAGAAATTGTACCCCGGGGCGAAGAAATGAAGGCGGACGTAGCGCAGGCCCTCGGCAAAGGTGCGGCGATGGGCCGACACCTCGAAAAACACCAACAGCAGCCAGGGGAAGATCAGGCTCAGAAGGATGGTCCCCCAGTACAGCCCGACCGTCGTCCGAACCTGCCTGCCGTATGGGGCTTCAGTCATGGGCATCACGCTGCTTCTCTAAGTGGGCGAGAGCTTGGAGCGCCTCCGGTGTCCCGATGGCTTCCAATGCCTCGGCCGCGCTCTCGGCCACGACTTCGTCCGGATCATGCAGGGCGGCGATCAAGCCGGGCACGGCTTCCTCGGCTTGCGGTCCGATCGCCCGCAGGGCCTCGGCCGCCAAATAACGGTTCAACGCGAGCTTGTCCCGCAGCACAGAGATGAGGACGGGTGCGGCGGCGGCCGCTTCGGGACCCATTTGAGCCAACTGCTGAAGCGCGTAATCCTTTTCACCGGGCCGCTCCAGCAGAGCCACTAGGCCCCGCACGCGCTCCTGATCCACGCCGCCGGCCCTTTCCAACGCCAACTGAGCCAGCGTGGCCACGGATTTGTCCGGGTCGTTGCGCAGCTCCATGAGGGCGGGCACGGTGGCCGAGGCGACGGGGAGGTTGAAGGCGAATTGGGCGGCGGCCCGATAGCGGACCGTCGAGGCGGGGTCGCGCAGCCCCTTCGTCAACCCGCCGATGACTTCGGATTGAGGAATGCCGATGCTTCCCAGCGCGCCGATCGCTTTTTCTCGGACCACCTCGTCCTCGTCATCCAACATCGTGATGAGAGGCGCGACGGCAGGCTTCGCGACCGGACCGAGGCTTCCCAAGACGACGCAGGCGCGACGCCGCACCTCCGCGTTCTCATCCCAAAGCGCAGGAAGGTGCTGCGCGACCACAGTGCGGGCAGTCTGGAGATCCAGCATGCGGATCGCCGTGGCCGCTGCGGCGCTCGTGTCCTCATTGGGGTCGTGCAGTGCAAGGTCTTTCAGCGCGGGCACCGCCGTGCGCGCCTGCGGCCCAAGCCTCGCCAACCACTGCGCCGCCAGGATGCGCGTGCTTAAGTCTTCTTCCTTGAGGTGCTCGACTAATCTCGGAACTGCGCGAGGACCGGTGTGGAGCCAGTAGTTGAGCCCCAGCAGGACGACCAGCACGCTCAATCCGCCGAGGTTGAGCCAGATTTGCCTTTGAGTCACGGGGGCAGACTGTAGCAGAAGGGGGCAGTAGGGAGGAATAGGGGGGACCCAAAGGCTCCCCGGAGCGTCATCAGAGCGGCGTCAGGAAATCGCTCTTGCTGAGTCGATGCCCTTTCCTCTCACACCGGCCACTTCTCCTCCTTCCAGGCCATCTCCCAAAACATCCACTCGTATCTGGAGCTGATGACGAATGATTCTTTCATCCGCCGCTTCTCCTCCTTGCCTGCCGTCTTGGCCCACTGGTCTACCTTTTTGCGGAGCCATCGCTGCACTTCGGCGAATTCCGGAGAGGCATAGAGCATGAGCCAGTCCCGATAAGGATGGCCGGCCTTGGGCGGTCCCTGCTTCAACAAATGTTGCCCGACGACGCAGTAGATCCAGGCGCAGGGAAGAGTGACGACGGCGATCTCCGCCGCGGATCCGGATTGGGCCGTTGCAAGCATGTGCCTCGTATAGGCGTAGTTTGTGGGAGCCATCGAGACGGACGACATTTCCTCCGCGGTCATCTTCCATCGTTTGCCGTAGCCTTCGTGCAGGCTGCGTTCCACCGTGATGGTTTCTTCCGCCAGTTTGGCGAACCGAAGCGCGGTGTCGGAATCAGGGGCGCGAAAGACGCCGGCGGCGAAGACACGGGATAGATCTCCGAGGAATCGCGCATCCTGCAGGATGTAGTAGCGGAACTTGCGTTCCGGTAAGCTGCCTTTTCCCAGCGCCCGGACGAAGGGATGGCCAAGTTGTGCGTCCCAGATTGGCTGCGCGAGATCGCGAAGATGATCGGAAAACGACATGCCCATGCTCCTTTGATGAAAACGGTCGCTCGTGAAGCGTATCGCGCGATCGGCCTCGCGAACAACGCTTTCGGATCGACGCATATGAGTATTCAGTTGTGCGGCGCCCAGGGGCGCGGCAGGCGGTTGATGCCGTCCAAGGCCGCGACTTTATAACATTCGGCGAGTGTGGGGTAATTGAAGACCGTATCGACGAAGTAATCGATGGTGCCTCCGAATGCCATGACGGTTTGACCAATGTGGATCAGCTCGGTCGCGCCGTCGCCGATCACGTGCACGCCCAGGAGTTCGCGGGTTTGGTGGTGGAAGAGCAGCTTCAGCATCCCGATCTCGTCGCCGATCAGCTGGCCCCGCGCGATTTCCCTGTAGCGGGCGACCCCGACGGCGTAGGGAATCCCGGCCTTCGTCAGCTCGTCTTCGTTACGTCCGACCATGGAAATTTCGGGAATGGAATAGATGCCGTATGGCATCAAGGTGTGATCCGTTTTGCACGGGACGCCGAAGGCGTGGCAGGCCGCATGCCGGCCTTGCTGCATCGACGTCGAGGCCAGCGCGGGAAATCCGATGATGTCTCCCGCGGCATAGATGTGCGGCACGGAGGTTTGGAAATAGGCGTTCACGAACAGGCGGCCGCGGTCGTCCGGTTTGATGCCGACCCTGTCCAAATTGAGACCTGCGCTGGCTCCCATCCGTCCGACTGAGTACATGACCGTGTTGGCGGGTATCTCCTTTCCGCTCTTCAGCTGCACGATGACCTGTCCGTCTGGGGGTGCGTCGATCGCCACGACTTCCTCGTTGAACCGGAGAGTCACCCCCAGATTGCGCATTTGGTATTGAAGCGCTTCGATGATCTCCTGGTCGACGAATTCGAGCAATCGCGGGCGCCGTTCGATCAGCACGACGTGCAACCCCATCGTGGCCAGGATCGACGCGTACTCGGCGCCGATGACTCCCCCGCCGATAATCGTGAGGGAAGCCGGCAACCGTTTCAGAGCAAGAAGACCGTCGGTATCGATGAGGTGCCGGTCGTCGAACGGAATGTGTTCGGGCCGGGCGGGGATCGTCCCTACCGCGATGACGATGAAGTCGGCGGTATGTTCGATTTCTTCGCGCAGCGACGCAATGCGAAGCCGGTGTGGATCCACAAAACTGGCCGTTCCGAACAGCACATCCACATGGTTCCGCGCCATTTGGTTCTGAATGATATCGATCTCTCGCTTGATGACGTGGTTGGCGCGAAAGGCCAGGTCCTCCATCGTGATGTCCTGCTTGACCCGGTACCCCGCGCCGTACAGCCCACGCTGGTGGAAGCCCGAGAGATACAGAACGGCTTCGCGGAGCGATTTGCTCGGAATGGTGCCCGTGTTGGTGCAAACCCCGCCGACGACTTCCTTTCGCTCGATGATTCCGACCTTCTTGCCGAGCTTGGCGGCCTGGATGGCGGCTTTTTGACCGGCGGGGCCGGTGCCGATCACCAGCATGTCATAGTGCATCTTCCCTCCACTGCGACAGCCGATCCTCTCGCCCGGCGCCGGCGTGCTCGCTCAGCCTCCCCCACGTATCCCAGAGGATACGCCTGCGTCGGCCTCGCTTGCGAGCGCCCCACGGCGGGCTTCAGTCTCGGCTGTCTCGTGATGAGGGAAGCCCGGTAGTTCAGCGCGTACGCCTCGACTTCGTCCTCCGCGGCGGGCTTGCAGAGAGCCGTTTTGAACTTCCTGTCCATCTTTACCGACTACGAGGGTTCTCTGGTCTCCTTTCAGGCGAAAGACGAGACACGAGCGACGCTTCGCGCCGGTCAGCTGGCCGTGATCAGAGTGCGCGCGAAACGAAAGGCGGCATCCATATCAGGCAGCTGCGCCAGTTCCGGCGTGACCTGGAGATAGCGAACGGTATTGTGCTTGTCGACGACCATGACGGCACGCGTCAAAATGTGCGGGTCCTTGAGGAACAAGCCGTACGTTTTCCCGAACTCCGCGCCGCGATAGTCCGACAGGAACGTGACGTTGTCGATCTTTGCTTCTTCGGCGAATCGTTTTTGCGCGAAGGGCGTGTCGATGCTCACCGTAATCAACTCCACCATTCTGTCGAGGCCCTTGTTCTTCTCGCTCAGATGATGCGTCTGCTGTTCGCAGACCTTGGTGTCGAGCGACGGCACGACGCTGATGATACGAACCTTACCCTTGCCCTTCGTGTCCGTGATGTTGACCAACGACAAGTCGGTCTGGGTCACCTTGACGTCCCGCAGGGTATCGCCGACCTTGATGCCGGGCCCCGTGAGCACCAACGGACTGCCTTTGAACAGAATATTGTTTCCTTCGCCCGCGGCCGCGCTTCCCGTCGCCACGGCCAAATTTTTATACAGGAATCCGGATTCGGTTGACGATCCCATCCCGGCGCAGCCTGCCGCCAGTAAGGCAAACCCGATGCCGACGCATACGGTCAATCCTAAACCTCTCATGAACACCTCCGTTTGATTCAGAGCAGGATAGTACCCCGATTATATAGGAGCGGGTTTTTGATTGCTTCACGGGGCGAGAAATTGCACCAGCCGGTCGTTCGACGGTCCCGGTTGCTCCCATTGCGGCATATGTCCCGCCTTGGGAATGCGGGCCAACTCGGAGCCCTTGATCATCCGATGCAAGTGCTCGCTCACCGTAACGGGGAAAACCCGGTCCTCCTCCCCCCAGATGATCAGCGTGCGATGCCGGATTTCGCCGATTCGTTTGGCGTACCCTTCTTCCCAGAGCGGCACGTTGCGGCCCGCCGCTTTGATCGGATGAAACAGGCCGGGCCGATAGCGGTTGCGGTTGGACCGGTCCAGTACGGCCGGGGTCAGGAGCGAGTGGTCGAAGATGATCTCACGCAGAATTTGTTCGATCATGGCTCCGCCGAAGAGCCGGTTCCCGAGCGAGACCAGCCAGGACGGCATGTTGGTCGTCAGGGCGCGCCGGATCGTGGGGCTCGTGAGCCGGTCCATGACACGATCGGGCAGGCCACTGATGAGCACGAGATCCGCGACTCGTTCCGGGTGTGCCAATGCCATGCCGATGGCGATGCCGGCACCCATCGAATGCCCCACCAACGTTGCCTGTGGAATGTTCAAGGCATCCATAAACCCGACAAAGTAGTCGAGGAGCTGCTCCGGACGGTACTCGATGTCGGGCTTGTCGGACAGGCCGGCTCCGAGGAGATCCAGCGTAATCACACGGAGCCGCGCCGAGAGGGCGGCCTGCTGGTATTCCCATTGCCACATCGACCCGCCATATCCGTGGATCAGGATCACCGGTGCGCCGTGGCCCCCGTCAAGATAGGCGATCCTTTGTCCGTGCACCGTCACCGTGTGTAGCGGGATCCGCCGGATCGCGTCGAACCAGGGAGGAATGGGCGGGGGCGAAACGCAGGCTGCCAGCATGGACGGCACCCAAAACAAGGCGAGGAGAATAGGCAACGACCGGAGGGCGCGAGAGGTCGGACGGCGACCGGGATGAGTATCAGTCCAGCTGAACCAGCGTTTCATCCGTCTTCACGTTGTCGCCCTCCGCCACCAAGATTGCCGTCACCCGCCCGTCGATCGGCGCCGGCACGCGGCTTTCCATCTTCATGGCTTCGATGATCAGGAGGGGATCGCCGACCTTTACCTGCGCGTCCGGAGCCACAAGGATTTTCACGACGCGGCCCGGCATCGGGGGCGCCACATCCCCCGGCTTGGAGGGTTTGGGGCGTTTCGGTTTCGGCCCGGCTTTGGTGTCCGGGGATTCCGGCACGCCGGCCAACACCTCCTGGATCGGTTCCAGCCCCACTTCTTCGAGCTTGTCATTGACTCTGATGTAGTACGGTTTCCGGCCGTCCACTGTGCGTCCTGATCCGCTGACTTTCACGTGGTAGGTCTCGCCGTGGACCGTCACGTTGAATTCCACGGGTGCCAGGTGCAGCTCGTGGGCCACCGCCGGGCCTTTGGGTCCGGAGATTTCGAGCGGTTCGGGTTGGAGCTCACCCTTCTCGCGTGCCTCGAAAAAGTCGCGCGCGATCGCGGGAAACAGCACGAATGAGAGCTGATCCTCGATCGTATCGGCCGACGGCGGCAAGTCTTTTTTCACCGCCTCCAGCTCCGGGTCGAGCCGATCGGCGGGCCTCGTCCGGATCGGCTCTTCGTTCCCGACGGCGCGTTGCATGATGTCGTGATTCACGGGGCCAGGAGCCCGGCCGTAGAGGCCGAGGAAGTAATTTTTCGTTTCCGTGGTGATGACTTTATAGCGTTCTCCGGTGAGTACGTTCAGCGTCGCTTGAGTGCCGACGATCTGACTGGTCGGAGTCACCAGGGGGGGGTACCCCATGTCTTTCCGCACGCGGGGCACCTCATCGAGCACCTCCTTCATGCGGTCCAGGGCGTTCTGCTCGGTCAGCTGCGCGGCCAGGTTGGACAGCATGCCGCCGGGAATTTGCGACGTAAGAATCTCGGCGTCCACCCCGGTGAAGTCGCTCTCAAACTGTCGGTACTTCCGCCGTACCGTACGGAAGTGCTCGGTGATGGGCTGGAACGTCTTGAGATCCAGGCCCGTGTCGTACGGGGTATCCCGCAACGACGCCACCATGGTTTCCGTCGGCGGGTGCGAGGTGCCGCCGGCGAGGGGAGAGATGGCCGTGTCCAGCATGTCGAGCCCCGCCAGAATCGCCATGAGGGAGGCCATGGTCGCCATCCCCGAGGTGTAGTGAGTGTGCAGGTGTATCGGCACTTGCACCGCCTGTTTCAGACGCCGGATGAGCCGGTACGCCTCGATCGGAGCCAGCAGGCCTGCCATGTCCTTGATGCACAGTGTATCGGTGCCGAGGTCTTCCAGTTGTTTGGCGAGATCGACGAAGCGGTCCAGGCTGTGGACCGGGCTGACCGTGTAGCTGATCGCCGCTTCCACATGCTTGCCGCAGGCCTTCACCTCGCGAGCGGCGCGATCCAGGTTGCGCACGTCGTTCAGCGCGTCGAAAATGCGGAAGATGTCGATGCCGTTCGCCGCCGATCGCTCGATGAACCGCTCCAGCACGTCGTCGGCATAGTGACGGTAGCCGACCAGATTCTGTCCCCGCAGCAGCATCTGCAGCTTCGTGTTCGGCATCGCCGCCCGCAGGGCCCGTAGCCGCTCCCACGGATCTTCCTTGAGAAACCGCAAACAGGTGTCGTAGGTGGCGCCGCCCCAAATCTCGAGCGACCAGTAGCCGACGGCATCCAGCTTTTGCGCGATCGGCAGCATGTCCTCGGTGCGCATGCGGGTAGCCAGAAGCGACTGATGTCCGTCGCGAAGCGCGACGTCGGTGATCAACAGCTTCTTGCCGGGTGCCGGCACAACCTCGAGCTCCTGGGGGCCGCTCTTGCGGGGCCGCGTCAGTTTCGTGCTCGGGACCGGCCTAGTCCTCCTGCCTTCGTGTTGTCTGCTTCGCTTCCGTCGTCGAGGTGTCATGTTCGTCCGTCTCTGGCTCATGGCATCGGATCGGGGCTACGAGGAGAGGGAATCAGAGCCCTTCGTAGGCGGCGATAGCGGCGGAGATCGCCAGGACCAGGTCTTCTGGTTGTTCGAACTCTTCATAGTTGAAGAGCTCGGGATGCGTTTCCAGGTAGGAGGTATCGAACCGCCCGGCAAGGAAGTCCGGCTCCTGCATAATGGCCTTCATGAAGGGAATCGTGGTCTTCACGCCGCGGAGGACGTATTCTTCCAGCGAGCGGCGCATGCGGCTGACGGTTTCTTCCCATGTCCGTCCCCGGACGGTGAGCTTGGCCAAGAGCGCGTCGTAATAGGGCGGAATCGTGTAATCCTTGTAGACCGCTCCGTCGATGCGGACTCCGATGCCGCCCGGGGACAGATACGCGGTCACGGTCCCGGTGCATGGACGAAAATTGTTGCGTGGATCTTCCGCGTTGATGCGGCACTGAATGCAATGGCCTTGCAGCGTCACCTCGTCCTGCGTGAGCTCCAACGGCTTGCCGGCCGCAATGGAGATCTGGTTCCGTACGATGTCGATCGCGGTGATCTGCTCCGTCACCGTGTGCTCGACTTGAATCCGCGGGTTCATCTCGATGAAGAAATAGCGCCCCTCCTGGTCCAGCAGGAACTCGACCGTGCCCGCATTGTCGTAATCGACCGCCCGGGCGATCTTTTTGGCATCTTCCCCCATTTGCTCCCGGAGCCGGGGCGTCAGGATCAGCGAAGGTGCGATCTCAATCAACTTTTGGTGGCGCCGCTGGATCGAACAGTCGCGTTCGCCGAGATGAATGATGTTCCCGTGGCGGTCGGCCAGGATCTGAAACTCGATGTGATGCGGCCGCTCGATGTATTTTTCGAGGAAGACGCTCCCGTCGCCGAAGGCGGCCTGGGCCTCACGTCCCGCCACTTCCATGTTCTCCCGCAACTCGGAGTCCGATCGCACGACCCGCAACCCACGGCCTCCGCCCCCGGCGCTGGCTTTGATCATGACGGGATAGCCGACCTCGTTGGCAAAGGAGAGGGCTTCGCCGACCTCGGTGACACCGCCTTCCGTCCCGGGGACGATGGGCACTCCGGCCAGAACGGCGATTTCGCGAGCTTTTACTTTACTGCCCATCAAATGGATCGCCTGCGGCGACGGTCCGATGAAGGTGATGTCCGAGGCCTGACAGAGATGAGCGAACTGCGCGTTTTCAGCGAGAAAACCATAGCCGGGATGAATCGCATCGGCCCCGATCCGCTTGGCCAATTCGACAATCTGATGCATGTCGAGGAAGCCTTTGACCGGTCCCGGCCCGACTAGATAGGCCTCGTCGGCCTTCTTGACGTAGATACCCGTCGAGTCGGCCTCGGAATAGATGGCGGCGGTCGCGATATTCAATTCGCGGCAGGCGCGGATGATGCGCATCGCGATTTCGCCGCGGTTGGCAACAAGAATTTTTCTGAACATAGATCAAGTCGCTTCAGGAGGTCCGAGGGAGGACATCCCGGGCATAAAGAGCGCGTAACCTAGCATAGGATCAGGAGTCTTGTCGAGGCGTGAGCACCGCCAAACCGGGCACCCCACCCGCGGTCGCGTCAATCGTCCAAGATCTTTTTGAGACGTCGGTCCAAGGAAAACCGGGTGATGCCGAGGTGCTTGGCGGCCGTGCTTTTGTTGTAGTCGGACAGCCGGATCACTTCCTGAATTATGGCGTTCTCGACGTCGGCGAGCGACTGCCGGCCGAGCGTCATCTCGACCCGTAGGGTCTGCTCGGAGCCGGGACAGACGGTCACGGCGACGTTCTGTGCGGCCTCGCGCAACTCTATGGGAAGATGCTGCCCGGTCAGGGTACGGCCCTGGCAAAAGATCATCGCGCGCTCGATGATGTTGTGCAGCTCACGGATATTGCCCGGATACGCGTAGCGTTCCAACATCGTTTGGGCCTCCGGGTCGAGATCCACCGCGTCCTTGCCGAATTCCCTGGCGAAATGAATCAAGGCTCGGCGGCACAAGGGGATGATGTCTTCGACCCGCTTTCTCAGGGGAGGCAGCTCGAAGGATACGACGTTGAGCCGAAAATAGAGGTCCTCCCGGAACGTCCCGGCTGCGACAAATTTTTTGAGGTCCCGGTTGGTGGCGGCGATAAGACGAAAATCGACGTCGATATCATCCGTGCCGCCCAGCCGGCGAAATGACCGTTCCTGTAATACGCGGAGGAGTTTGGCTTGCATCGCGAGATCCAAGTCGCCGATCTCATCCAGAAAGAGCGTGCCGTGCTCCGCTTTCTCCAAGAGGCCGATCTTCCTATGGGCGGCCCCGGTAAATGCGCCCCGTTCGTAGCCGAACAGCTCGCTCTCGAACAATTCTTTCGGGATGGCCGTGCAGTTTACGCCAACGAACGGGCCGGTAGACCGGACGCCGCTGTGGTGAATGACCCGTGCGAGAAATTCCTTTCCCGTGCCGGTTTCGCCCAACAGCAGCACGCTGGACTTGGGATTGCCCGCCACGTCCCGTACCTGCGCCAACAGCTGCTGCATGACGGGGCTATGCGCTTCGAGGTTGTGCAGCGCATACTGCTGTTCCACGTGGTCCGCCTCCATATCCACGCGACGGCGGAGCGTGAGGAGGTCGAGGGCCCGTTCAATAACCGGTTCCACGCCGTCCAGTTCGATCGTCTTGATCAGAAAGTCGTAGGCGCCCAGTTTCATCGCTTCCACCGCGTCCTGTACGGTGCCGTAGGCCGTCAACATGATGACCAACGCATGGGGCGCGAGGGGACGAATCTTCTTCAGTGTGTCAATGCCGGAGAGACCGGGCATTTTGAGGTCGAGAAGGATGAGGTCGGGTACCTCATGCTCCAAGGCTTTGAGGAGCGCGTCGCCGCTGTCGTAGCCGACGGCGCGGTGCTTCTTTCTGGACAGCCGTTTGACGATGACGGACCGGATGGCCAGCTCGTCGTCGGTGACGAACACCGTTGCCTGCATAGTGGTTAAGCCTCCACGAGCCGGGGCTGTTGGCGTAAGGGAAGCCAAATGCGGACGGTCGTGCCCTTGCCGATCTCGCTGGTGAGCGCGATGTCACCGCCGTGCGCTTCGATGATGTTACGGCAGATGGCAAGTCCCAGACCCGTGCCCTGGCGTTTTCCGCTGGTGAAAAAAGGCTCGAAAACGTGTGATACCTCTTCCGGCCTGATGCCGCGGCCCGAATCGCACACGGTCATAGCTACCCCCGTGCCGGAATCCGATGCCGCGATGTGAATGGATGCGCGTTCCGCGTCGAGCGCATCGATCGCGTTCTGGACGACGTTGAGCAGCACCTGTTTCAATTGATCGCGATCGGCATGCACCGGTGCCAGGCTCGGTGGAATGCTCTGGTTTACCGTCACCCGCTTGGCGGCGAGCGGAGCTTCCATCAACTTGATCGTCTCTTGAACCATGTCGCTCAGCGGGAACAGCACGGGCGCGATTTCGCGCGGCCGCGCATAGTCGATGATCTGGTTGACGATGCGGTCGAGCCGTTTGGTTTCCTGCAGAATGATGCCGAGGTCGGCGCGCCGCGCATCGGCTTCCGGAGTGTCGTCCAGCAGGAGCGACGTCGTGGATCCGATGCCGACCAGGGGATTCCGAATTTCGTGGGCGATGCCGGCGGCCACCTGTCCCAGGGTTGCCAGTCGCTCGGCGCGGCTGAGGCGGGCCTGCAACTGATCCAGCGCCGTGATGTCGACATTGAACCCTTGATACATGAGCACCTTACCCTCGGCGTCCCGGATCGGCACCCGCCGGCTGAGGACCTTGCGGACTGTCCCGTCCCGATGAAGAAACCGAAAGACCGTCTCACAGGGTCGGCCTTCCTCGACCGCCTTGGCGAACTGATTGAGCACCCGCTCCCGATCCTCCGGATGGATGGTCTCGCGGATCTCCTCCGGATCGCCCTCGTCTTCAGGATCCAGCCCCGCCAGCAGCCGGTTATACCGGTTGACGAAGGTCATGGCCATGCCCCGCGTCGTGAAAATACCGAAGGGCGCATGGTCCACGATGCTCCGGTACTTCGATTCCGACGCAGTCAAATGGGCGTTGACGGTCAAAAGCGCGGCTTCCGACTGTTCCAACTGCGCGACATGGCGGCGGACTTCCGTGCTCATCGAATCGATGACTCGCGTCAGCTCGCCGATCTCGTCGCGCCGTTCCAGGACCGTGACTTGCGGCAGCGCCGCTCCCTTGGATGAGTGGACGGAAGACGCGAGCGCGACGAGGGGGCCCGTGATGGAGCGGGCGATGACCTGGAGCGCCAAGATCATTAACGCGAGCGCCAGGAGAAATCCGCCCAGGATATGGGTGATCATCGTTCGTCGATCGTCTGCCAAGTTCCTTAGCGCCTGGCTCAACTGCTCTTGCTCGAGACTGTCGAACCGATTCATAAAATCACGGATTTGCACCATCAGTGCCCGGCCGCGCCCCTGCTCGATGTAATGGCGGGCTTCCGCCGTGCGCCCGGCTTTAACCGACTGGATCAGCGCGTCCTTTTCTTCGATGAGCTGGTGCACGAGTTGCTGCGTCTGCCGGATCGTCGCCGCCTGGGCCGCGCGGTCCTCGGCCATCAAGGCGAGCGCTTCCCCGGCACTGCGCACGCGTTCGTGGGACGTCCGGTAGGGCTCCAGGTACCGCTCCTGCTGCGTCAGGACGAAGCCTCGAAAACCCGTCTCCAAGTCCAGGATGTGGCGCATGTATTCGGCGGCCGTGCGCTGAGCGAGGTACACCTGGTTCAAATGGTCTTCGTCCTCGGCAAAAGTCTGCACGCTGCGAAATGTCAAAATGACCAGGATGCCGAGCGCCGCCAACGGGATCACCGAAGCCAAGAGCAGCTTCCGGGCGATCGGCAGGTTGTGAAAAAATCGAACCAACCGCTGGCGCATCAACCCTCCGAATTAGGAAATCATCGTAGATTCCTGGTCGCGCCTATGTCAAACCAGCGATCCGCGCGATGAGGCGCCGGTCATGACAGCCCCTAACCATCCGTCCGATTCGACCTATCCCGCATGATCCGCACAGAGCGCCATGTGCGAATCCGCTCGTTTTTGCATTGAATCAACCATGGAAATACAGATTTTTCCAGCATGCCGGAGAAGGCATGCGCGTTGCTAGCTTTGGTGAGGGAGACCCAGACCAGCCAGATAAAAAGGAGGCTGTCGTGCGTATCTGGGAAAAATTCGGTGACCGAGAGTTGTTTTGGACTATGCTGGCCTTGGCCGGTATCGCAGTGTGGGCGACGAACGCCTTTCTGTAGCCTTCAGTAAGCCACCTCGGAACCTCATCGGTCCAGCCGCGAGCGACCCTCGTATGATGATGGGTCGCGTTTCTTTGACCGGCATCACCGGTACA
>JBDZUK010000015.1:35339-53504 GCA_040255165.1 Nitrospiraceae bacterium
GGAGAACGGATTGAGACGGAGGGAAGACCGGTCAGGGCCTTCCCTCTTCAGAAGACAGGTGCTACTTGGATTTGATCAGGAGCGGTTTCGATTGGGCGCTGCCCCCGCCGGCCACGATGATCACGAACGACATGCCCGTCTTCGAGTCCGGGACCGTGGCTTCAATGGTCGAATCGTTCACGAACTTATAATCGACTTTCTCCTTGGAGGCCGTGCTGAACGTGACGCCGTGAAAGCATTCCTTCGTGCCGAAGTTCTCGCCCTTGATGACCACCTTGTCCCCGGGTTTCGCCTCGTCCGGTTCCACCTGAACGATCCGAGGGCGTTTGTTGCGGTCGCACACCGGGTCTTTTTCAACTTTCTGCGCATCGAACCCTTTGATTGATTCCGTATCGAAGAGCGTGAAGCCCGATCCCTCGACGTTGGCGCCCTGTTCGGCCAGCGCGGTCGGGGACAAAGGCAACAGGATCAGTCCTACGAGGGATGCAATCATGACAACCGATGATGGCCACGCATGCATGATGACCTCCTTGATGAGCATCATTTCTGGCTGAACGGCGTGTAGGTTTCGCCGATGAGTTTTTGGCCGGCGCTGGACAGCGCAAACTGCGTGAACGCTTCAACGACCGGATTCGGCTCCTTTTTCGACAACAGCAGGACGGGGCGCCGGAGCGCATAGCGGCCGTCCTTGACCGTCGGCATTTCCGGTTCCACTTTGTCGACCGGCAGCAACCGCACCGGAACGCCGTTGTTTACCGCATCGAGCGCCTGGCCCAAAGACAGATAGGCGACGGCCGACACCGGCGGCAGCGTCCCGACCACGGTCTTGATCACTTTGTCGTCTCGGCCGATCACTTTGGCGGAATCCGGAATTTGCCCGGCTATTCCTAATTGCGCTTCGAAGGCCTCCCGGATATTTTGATTGCGGGGGCGGTCAATGACGAGGATCTTCGTTTCAGGGCCGCCCAAGTCCGCCCAGGTTTTAACCTTACCGGAAAAGATATCGGCAACCTGTTGTTTTGTCACTTCCTTCGTAAAATTGGACCGGTTGATGAGAATGCCGATCCCGTCCCATGCGATCTGGGTGGCTGCCAGGCCGGCATCTTCCCAGCCCGTCACTGCGATGTGGGCTTGACCGGACTTGACGGCTTCGATCGGCTTGGAATTATCGTCCCACAGGACATCGACATAGACGCGGGGATTCGCTTTTTCGAATGCGCGCGCCAACGGCTCGATGACCGTCTGTTCGGGACCGTTGCCGACGATCGCGATGTTGCCGGCCAGCTCGGCTCGAAGACCGCTGCCGGTGTAGAGCAGCGCGCACAGACTCGCGCCGAGCGCGACCAGCCATCTCGCGGCCATGCAACCTCCTGGTGTTTGTCCGGTGGGAGAGAAAGAGAACGGTGTAGGGAACCAACGGTATGCCGGGCGCCGCATTGCTAAGAACCGCTGGAGCCGGTCCCGCCTCCCGGCTGGTCCGAGGTCGTCACATTGGGCGGCGGGGTCGCCCGTTTCCCCGTGAGCGGCGGCAGCTTGGCGAACTTGTGCATCCGCTCGTTGTACATGCTGTAGGCTTTCATTTCGGCGTAGCCGGGTTTGTGGGTTCCCACTATTTTCGACGCGAAGCCGGACAACAGCCGGGTCGCTTCCTGCGCCTCGCAGAACGGGCACACGGTATCTTCCGGGCGAGCATGCACGGATTGCGTGGCCTCGAACTGCTTTTCGCACCGTCCGCAACGATACTCATAGATGGGCATGGGTCAAATTCCTCTTTGTTTACGGCGGGCCCGGGACACCTTGACCGGCCCGCGAAGTTTGCACTATTGTAGCACAACTTACAGCTACGACTGCTAGAGGAATGAGAGGAGGAGTTTCATGTCCGTGCTGATTCGGAAGTACAAGGGATCGAACGGGATGATGCATGAGGAGCGGATTGACGATCCCGATCGCATCGAGCGTTACATGCGCCTGTTCGAGAAAGATGATCTCAAGAAGCTGGAGACCGGAGTTAAGGTCTTTATTGAAAAGGACGAATGGCAGCTCCTTCCCTAGCCGTTCCCCCTGGTCGTCTCCTTTACTCTGCATAGGACCCGCGATGCCGATTTCCGTTTGGCACGGGAGTGGTGTCTCGCGCGTTGCTCGTCCGAGCGCCGGCATGGTAGGGTACAACCCTTCTCGGAGGGCCGCATGATTTATTGGCTGCACATCGCCCGGTCGATCGATCGCACGACGCTGCATCGTGACCGCTGTTCCGAAGTGCCGTCGAACGTGTCGTCCAGCGATTTCTGGGAGGGCGGCTGGTTCGACTATCCGGATAAGCAGCGCGCGCTCGCCGCGATGGAGCAAGCCGGCACGACCGACCAGCGAAAATGCCCGCTGTGTAAGCCGTGAGCCCCGCAGCGTTCTGACATGTGAATGTTGGATTCTGAATCGTAGTCGAGAATCAGAACCAGCATTCAGGACTTCGACAGGCCATGCCACGTCTTGCCCTCCTTCTGACGACTCTGATCTGGGGGGCCACCTTTCCCGCCACGAAAGCGGTTCTGGAACAGATACCACCGCTGTCTTTCCTATTTCTCCGTTTTTCCGCCGGCGCGATGCTCGTGTGTCTGGGACTGGTAATCCTCAAGCGGAGGCTGTTGCGCGACCCGCGGCTGCTTCAGGCCAGCGCCATTGCGACAGGGTGGCTGTTTCTGGGCTATATTTTTCAGACAGTGGGACTACGCTACACGACCGCGTCGAACAGCGCTTTTATTACGGCCCTCTACGTCGTGTTCGTGCCGTTGATCATGCGGCGCTTCGGCAGCCGGATTTGGGTCGCGGCGGCCGTGGCGACGACCGGACTCTGGTTTCTCGTCAAACCGGCAGTGTCGATGAACATGGGCGATCTACTGACCTTGGGGTGCGCGATCACGTTTGCCGGCCATATTGCCTGCCTCGAGCGGTTCACACGCGAAGTGGATGCGGCGTCCTTATTCACCTGGCAAATGATCGCGATGTCGGTGTTGATGATCCCGACCATGCTCTGGGAAAGCGCGCCGCTGTCGTCGTTTTCCCCCACGCCGGTCCTATTGTTGGGATTATGCGTCACCGGGGTGCTGGCGACCGGGGCGTTTGCCGTCCAGATGTGGGCGCAACAACTGATCCCCGCCCAGCAAGTCGCCCTGCTGTTCTCGCTCGAACCCGCCTATGCCGCATGGCTGGCCTGGTATTTTTTGGGCGAGTCGCTGGATGCGGAAGGCTGGGTCGGCAGCGGACTGATCTTTGCGGCGGTGGTCATCGGCTCCCTGGGCGGCGATGTACCCGACGATCCGCAGCCGGTCGAATCTCTCTCCATCGCGTAGACGGAGCATGATGGCTCAGAAATTCGGCAATGGACGGTGGGTGTGCGACGGCTTTCTCGACAATCGTGTCGAAGGATCGGTCGTCGGCCGGATGACGCTGGCTGCGCTCGGTCCGGTGGAGTTCTATCTTTCTGGAAATTTCAAGGGCGAGATCGCCGGACGGCTGATCCGTTTCAAGAACAGCCGCTTCGCCGACGAAGACCTCGCGGCTCAAGTACTGGCGGACTTCGAGATTCCGCAGCTCGGGGAGGTCAGCCTGATTTCGTTCGATCCGCATCCCCATCTGACGCCGCATCCCTATATCGAGTGGTTCTCCACCCGACAGAATCACTACCGCGTCGAGTTGCTTCCCGAGGATGCGTGGATCGCAAAGTCGGAAGATCTGCGGGAGCTGGATGCACAGAGTCAGGCCATCAGACAGACACTGGCGGGTTTGCTGAAACCCCAGGCCAACTCCCGCACGGCGGGCGAATCAGACTGGGTCTAAGCTTCGTTGAACGAAGGCGGGTTTCATGTCGGCCGTCGCCGGCATGTCCTGCTTGTTTTTTCCGTCCCGGACATAGACGGGCACTTCTCTGATATCCCAGACGAGGCCAAGCCAGGACAAGAACTTCAGGCCGTAGTAGGTGATGTCGATCTCCCACCAGTAGAACCCTTGTCGAGTGGAGGCCGGATAGTAATGGTGGTTGTTGTGCCAGCCTTCTCCAAGCGTGATCAGCGCGAGGAGAAAGTTGTTTCGGCTGTCGTCGTCGGTGTTGTAACGCTGTGATCCGTACACGTGAGAAAGGGAGTTGATCGTGCACGTACCGTGTATTAACGCCACGGTGGAAATGAAGAAGCCCCAAATAAGCAACTGCGGCCCGTTGGTGCCCAGCCCCGGGGCGTAGGCCTCCAGCAGCCGACCGAGCCCGAACATGCCGAACCCGCAGAGGGTCGGGACCAAAATGTCGAATCGGTCGAGAAACCGCAGCTCCGGATACTTGGCAAAATCCGCAATGGCTTTGAGCCGCGGCGCGAAATGGGTTCGCGAGGTGAACCAACCGATGTGCGACCAGAGAAAGCCTCCGTGACGCGGGCTGTGGACGTCGTCCGGCGTGTCCGAGGCGATGTGGTGATGCCGGTGATGGCCGGCCCACCAGAGAGGACCGCGCTGGGCGCATGAGGCCCCGAGGAGAGCGAAAACAAACTGGCAAGCACGAGAAGTCTTGAACGTCCGATGGGAAAAATACCGATGGTACCAGCCGGTGATCGCGAACATTCTCACGAGATAAAATGCGACGGCGACGGCGACCGCCGTCCAACTCCACCCCACCCAGATGACGCCCAAGCACATCGCATGAACCGCGATGATCGGCACGCAGCGGAACCAATCCACCCGCGGAGGACCTTCGACCTTCATGTACTCCAGACCTGCCCATGAATCAAACCAGCGCAGGAATGAGTACCACAGATCTCGTCCTTTGGATTTGCGCAGGGGATCGACTTCAGTCATCGAGTACCTCCAAGATAGTAATCGGATAGGACTGTTGCGCGCCGGAGCACCGGCTAATCTATGTGATGCCGCGGCACTGTGGAGTGGTGACGCTGTTGGCAGGCCGCAGAAACTCGGGCTGTGCGGTGAAGACGGTGACAACCCGTTCGAGAATGTGGCGAATTATACACAAAATCCGCCGCGAAGGGGAAAAAGTTTTTCAGGCTTGGCGAGAGCATCGGCATTGGGACATTGTACGGGAACGCGACCGCTTGTCCACCATTTTGCCCGGAAACGCGCAGGCCGCGCCGCCGGCTTGATTGACAGCCTCCACATGCGCCACTAGAATGCCGACCCCATGAACGAGCGATTTCTCAAGGCCTGTCGGCGAGAGCCGGTCGACTGCACTCCTGTCTGGTTTATGCGCCAGGCCGGGCGGTATATGGCTGAGTACAGGGCCTTGCGGGCCAAATATTCCATCCTGGAAATGTGCAAAACGCCTGAGCTGGCCGCTCAGGTGACGTTGCAGCCGATCGAGCGGTTTCCGTTGGATGCGGCGATTATTTTTGCCGACATTTTGCTCCCGCTTGAGCCGATGGGGATTCAACTCGAATTTGCCGAAGGAGAAGGACCGGTCATCCATAATCCCATCCGCGACCGGGGGGCCGTGGCACGGTTGAAGGTCGTAGACGGGGATGAGCTGAACTACGTCGCGGAAGCGATTCGACAGGCCCGCCGCGCCTTGGGCGACCGTGTGCCCTTGATCGGGTTCGCCGGCGCGCCGTTTACGCTCGCCAGCTATGCCGTCGAAGGGGGCGGGTCGCGCAACTACGTGCTGACCAAACAGCTCATGTACCGCGACCCGGACGTGTGGCACCAATTGATGGATAAATTTGCCCGGGTCATCACGGGGTATCTGCGCCGCCAAATCAGGGCCGGGGCCCAGGCGGTTCAACTGTTCGACAGTTGGGTCGGCTGCTTGTCCGCGGGGGATTACGCCGAGTACGTCTTGCCTCACGTCCACATGATTTTTGAGGGGTTGAAGCGCGAAGGGGTACCGATGATCCATTTCGGCACCGGGACGTCCGCCATCCTGCGGCTGATGAAACAAGCCGGAGGGGACGTCATCGGGGTCGATTGGCGGATGCATTTGGACGAGGCGTGGATGATCCTGGGCGACGACGTGGCCGTGCAGGGCAATCTTGACCCCGTGGTACTGTTTGGCCCGCTGCATGAAATCGAGCGTCGCGTCGAAGATATCCTGCGCAGGGCCGGCGGACATCCCGGTCACATTTTCAACCTGGGCCACGGTATTCTCCCCACCACCCCGGTGGAACATGTCGCCGCCGCCGTCGACATGGTGCATAAGCTGAGTCAGCGGTGAAGAAAGCAACATTCATTCGTCAACCGCCCGTCCGCGATTGGCGAGTGACGAACGACGAGAGACGAGGTTGAATGCCTGGACCGCAGCGGCCGGTCGCCGTGTTGTTGATGGCGATGGGAGGGCCGGACAGTTTGGACAACGTCGAGCCATACCTGCTCGATGTGCGTGGGGGGCGGCCGACGCCGCCTGAATTGGTCGAGGAAATCCGAGCGCGCTATCGCGCGACTGGCGGCAGATCGCCTGTACTCGGTGTGTTGCGCGAGGTAGGCCGGAGGCTAGAGCAGAAGCTGAACGGGCCGGGAGGCGAGCGGTACCGGGTCTACGTGGGGCTTCGGCATTGGCATCCGTTCATCAAGGAAGCATATGAAGAACTGCTCGACGATTTCCCCGAGCGCCTCGTCTGCGTCTACGTGGCGCCGCAATACTCCTCGATGAGCCTCGGTGCCTTTATGAAAAAGGTCGAAGAGGCAAGGGCGGCCACCAAGAGCGATTGTCCCGTCGGCTTTGTCACGAGCTGGCACCGGCATCCCAAGCTGATCGCCGCCATCGTCGATCAGATCCATCACGGCCTGCTCAAATTTCCCGCAGAAGTGCGAGCCCGTGTGCCGGTCTTGTTCACCGCGCACAGCCTGCCCGAACGGATCCTTCAGGCAAAAGACCCGTACCCCGACGAAGTCAAAGGAACCATGGAGGCCGTGCGAAACGTGCTCGGAACGGTGACGACGGCGTTTGCCTATCAAAGCCAGGGGCGGTCGAACGAACCCTGGCTGGGGCCCACCGTCGAGTCGGCCATCGAAGAATTGGCCCGCGCCGGACATCGCCACGTGCTGGTGGCGCCGATCGGCTTCGTGAGCGATCATGTCGAAACGCTGTACGATATCGATATCGAGCTGAAGCAGTTCGCGGCAGGCAAGGGCATACAGCTCGAACGCATCGCCATGTTGAATGCATCGCCCGCAATGGTCGAGATTTTGGCTTCCGTCGTCGAGGCGCACGAAGCGTCCCTCGTCCACTGAGTCCACACCGTGACCGAACCCCGCGCAGTCGTCATCGTGGGCGGCGGCATCGCCGGCCTTGCCACCGCTTTTTACCTGCACGAGAAGGCGGCGTCGGCCGGCCTGGCTATCCGCTGCACGCTGCTGGAAGCGGCTCCGTCATGGGGCGGCAAGATCGTCACGCACCGTATCGGGAACCTGATCAGCGAGGCCGGTCCGGATTCCTTCCTGTCCCAAAAACCATGGGCGCTGGAGCTCTGCGCTCGACTGGGTCTGACTGATCAATTGATCAACACCAACGAGACGGGGAAAAAGGCCTTCGTCTTTTCCCGCGGCCGGATGCACGAACTGCCCGAAGGCCTCGTGACGTTTTCCCCGAGCCAAGTCGGACCGTTCCTCAAAAGCGGCCTGCTGAGCCCCGTAGGTCTGGCCCGGATGGGGCTGGATTTGGTGCTTCCGGCCCGGCGCTCCCCTGAAGACGAGTCTCTGGCGTCCTTTTTCCGCCGGCGGCTGGGACGGGAGGCGTTTGAGCGATTGATCGAGCCGCTCATGGCCGGCATCTATGCCGGCGATGCCGAGCAGATGAGTCTTCAGGCGACGTTTCCGCGCTTTCTCGAGTTGGAGCGGGAGCACGGCAGCGTCATTCGCGGGATGATGGCCGCGCGGCGGACGGCCGCCGAGCGGTCCGGTCCCAAACGGACGATGTTCGTCACGTTGAAAGGCGGGTTGGGTGATCTCGTCGGGGCGTTGGTCGACCGCGTGAGCCGCGATGGAACGGTGCTGCGCGCAGGCGCCGCGGTGGGCTCGATACGGGTGCGATCGCATCGGCTCGGGCGGTGGATGTACGATCTCGTACTCGAGGACGGAGCCGCCCTGTCCGCCGAATCGGTCGTCTTGGCGACTCCCGCCTATGTCGCTGCGGACTTGGTGCGTCCACTCACCCCGATTGCGGCTGGTTTACTGGGGGGCATTCCCTACGCCTCCACCGCCACGATCGCGCTCGCGTACGACGGGGTGGCAGGGAACTCGGTGGAAGGTTTCGGGTTCGTCGTGCCCCGGGCCGAGCGGCGAGACTTGCTGGCTGCAACCTGGACCTCTCTCAAGTGGCCGCATCGGGCCCCGAATGATCGCTTGCTCGTTCGCTGTTACGTCGGGGGAGTCGGTCGGGAGGGAATCCTCACCTTAAGCGACGACGAATTGCTCAAGACAGTCCGGGAAGAATTGGCTGCGATGAGCGGGCTCACGGCCGTCCCGCAGTACGCTGAGGTCAATCGATGGCCCAAAGCGATGCCTCAGTACCAGCTCGGACATCCGGCGCGGCTTGCACAAATCGAGACGGCGCTGGATCGGTTCCAAGGCCTCTTCATCACGGGGGCCGGGTATCGCGGCATCGGTATTCCGGATTGCATCCGGGACGCCGGCCTGACCGCAGATCGCATCGTTCGATTTTTGACCGTGACGGAGATGTAAGGCAGGGCCCCCTTGTCAAGCTCCCAGGCCGCTTCTATAGTACGGACCGTCACGACCCGATAGACCGAACGGAGTGCCGATGGACGACAATCTCATGATTCAAAATGTGAGCGGCCCGTACCGCGAGCCGCGAGAGCCGGTCTTCTCCTATGATTATTCCGTTCAGCGCGCCACATGGCCCACGCCGCATGCCGTGCGCGTGAAGGTGGCCATTCCCGAGGAGTTGGACGTGCTGAAAAGCAAACTCCTGGGATCCGTGACCGGAAGCCCGGGGCAACAATTGTTGATCGCCAACCTGCTCACTCGTCGCATTGCGGATCAGAAACTTCGCATTGCCGACGAGGAGGGAATGTTGGCCGAGCGACGCGACGTGCTGGTTGGTCCTTTTACCGGACCGCTGATCCATCTCTTTCCGCGCCTCGAAACGTGGGCGCTCGCCGAGCAGCACACGCTCCGCAGCGAGATCAGCAAGCGGGTCGGGATCTAAAACACTCTCCGGTAATGTTTGGAGTGGACGCCCGATTCGTCCGCGAACCCGAGCGAGCCGGTGTCGGGTTGCCCTGTGTCGTTCAGGTCCACGCGATAATGCCCCCGCACTTGCTCCATCGCCACTTCGAAAGGGATCGCCTGAGGGTAGAGGTCGCCCGGTGCATGGGCGCCGCGGCTCAATGTGCGGACGACGTCGGGCTCGGCATACATGGAATCCGAAAAAATGTAGATTTCGGCGACCGCATGGTTGCCCAGCTTATGACCCGGGGTGGTGGGCGGGATCAGGGAGGCCAGATTGTCGGCCAACCGCTCGTGGCGAAAGCGTTTCAACAACCCGATGACTTGGCTGTCGGTGGCCTGCGGCGGAACGACCAGGCTCACTGCGTTGACGTCCGCCAGCGTCGCGTGGACTTTGAAGATGACCGGCGCCGCTTCGGGATCTTCGGTCACGGGCGTCG
The DNA here is from genome assembly GCA_040255165.1 of Nitrospiraceae bacterium. Lineage (GTDB taxonomy): Bacteria > Nitrospirota > Nitrospiria > Nitrospirales > Nitrospiraceae > JBDZUK01. The sequence continues at coordinate 44,951 of JBDZUK010000015.1, forward strand.
GCGTGCCTTCCGTTCCGGTCGCCTGCTTGTTCTTGGAACTCGGTACGATGACCGCGATAAACAGCCACAGACCAAAAATCACGCCGAAGACCACCAGTAGCGGATGGGCGCCGGCCCGCTTGCCTTCCTGGTAAGGGTTCTCTTCGTCGCTCATGACTGTCCTCTACTCGGCTCCGACGTGCCGGGCACCGGTTCTGCTCGGGTCAGACGCTTGGCTTCCTCCCACCATTCCTCCATTTCCGCGAGCGTGACATCGGACAAGGCCCGGCCGGCCCGCGCCGCCTGCGCTTCGATGTGGTGGAACCGGTCGACGAATCGCTGATTCGCCCGGCGCAGCGCGTCTTCCGGATTGATTTTTATGAAGCGGGCCAAATTGACGAGCGAGAACAATATATCGCCGAACTCCGCTTCTATCGCATCGCGGCGAGCGATGTCCGTTCCGTGGCCTTCCTCGGCGGACTCCCCAGGCGGCATGGAAAGGGCCTGCCGGAGCTCACGGATTTCTTCGTCGATTTTCTCGAGCATTTGCGCGAACCCTACGGCGTCGCGGGTCCAATCGAACCCGACCCGCGATGCACGGGCCTGAAGCTGGTACGCGCGGAGAAGCGCCGGCAAGGTTTTCGGCACGGCGTCGAGCACGGATTCCTCGCGCCCTGCGGCCTCCCGCTCCGCCCGCTTGATTTCTTCCCAGCGGTGCACGACCTGGTCAGGATGACTCGGTGTCTCGGCGGCGCCGCCGTTTCCGAACACATGGGGGTGGCGGCGGACCAGTTTGTCGGCCAATTGCCCGATGACATCCTCGATCGTAAACTGCCGTGCCTCCGCGGCGATCTGGCTGTGAAACAGCACTTGGAGCAGAACGTCTCCCAGCTCCTCTTTCAGTTTCGTTCGATCGCCCTGGTCGATCGTTTCCAGGACCTCATACGTTTCCTCCAACAGATACGGCTTGAGAGATTCGTGGGTCTGTTTACGATCCCAAGGGCAGCCGTCCGGCGCGCGCAGGCGGGCCATGAGGTCGACGAGGGTACGAAAGCGTTCCGACACGGTCGTGCTCCAGGTTCGCGTCCGCGGGGTCTCGCGGACGTTGGCAACGGGCGCTCATTATACCCCGTTCCAGCCGGGCTTCAACGACCATTCCCGGCTTGCCGCCTTCCCGGCCGCTGTGTTAGGGTACCGCTCGGTCGGTAAGGTAAACGACGGAGGCACTCACGATGGCGCCGGACCAGGAACAAGGGTTTGTCGTCCGTGACCGCCGGGGCTCCGGCGGTGAAGACCGGGCGTCTGCACCATCGCCTTCACCGGGAAAGCCGGCCGAACCGGCGCCAAGCCCGGGCATCCCCGTCACGTTCTCGTCCTTCGTCATCTCGCTCGGGACGTCTTCTCTCATGCTGATGGGGGAGCAGATCGACCCCCAGCAGCAGCCGCTCCCGGTGAACCTCCCGCAGGCCAAAGAGATCATCGATTTGCTGTCGGTGCTGGAAGAGAAGACGAAGGGCAACCTCACGACGGAAGAGCAGACGGTGCTGCGGGACATGCTCTACGCCCTGCGGATGAAGTACGTGAGCCTCGCGTCCCCAGGAAAATGACCGTCCGATCCGGTACCTGACACCGTCTGACCAATTTATCCGCCTTTTTGAGACTCTCCCGTGATTCCGCTATAGTGAGGCAGCCGGCTGAGAGCCGTATAGCCGGCCTCTAAATCGGATGCCGGAACGCGAAGCCCAAACCACAGGAATGAAAAAGCCAACCGTCGAATCATCGTGGGCGGGTGGAGCCATATCTGCGCCGACCATGCCGCAATCCGGGTCCACCAACAGTCCCGAGCCGGAACGCCGGAAGCTTCATCTGCGTCCCGTCTGGATCGTACTGATCCTGCTGGTTCCCTGTCTTGCCCTCACCTTCTACTATTCGCAGGTCGTCGTGCCCGGCGGAGAGAAATCCGATTCCTTCCTTCCCGGCACCGGCTACGCGTTCGTGCTGTTGCTGCTCAATCTGGACTTGATCGGGTTCGTCGTTCTGACGCTTCTTCTCTCGCGGAACCTGATCAAAGCCTATTTTGAGCGGCGCCATCGCCTCGTCGGGTCCGGCTTCCGAGCCAAACTCGTGGCGGCCTTCATCGGGTTTTCGCTCATTCCCACGGTGTTGTTGGCGCTGGTGGCGAGCGGGCTGGTCAACAAAGCGGTCGATGTGTGGTTCAACGATCAGATCGAGCGGGTAATGAAGGACTCCTATGAGGTGGCACGGATGCAGCATGCCGGCCATATCACTCTGGCCGTCAACAGCGCCCGCGCGATCAGCCACGAAATTTTCCGCGAGGATTTGCTCACTCCCGAGCAGCGGGACCTGCTCGTCGCCGCCATGGCGCGCAAGCGGTCCGAATACGGGGTGGCCGGGATCGAGGTATTCTCGGCCAGAATGGAAACGTTGACCAAGGCCTTGGACCACGAGATCCCGTCGGCGGTCCTCGACCTCCCGACCGGGCAATTGGTGCTTCAAGTCATCAACGGCAAGCAGGAGTTCACGTCCGTCCAGGAGGCGCAAACCGGACGGCTGGTGCGGGCGGGGGCGCCGATCGCCTCAAACGCACGCCGCGGGGAAATCGACGGGGTCGTGGTCGTCGATGCCTACGTGCCGGAATCGTTGTTGGCCAAGATGGAAGGCATCGGCCGCCAGTACACGGAATACAAGCAAATCAAAGCGATGAAGAATCCGATCAAGGCCGGAGCCTACCTGTTCGTCGCGGTGATCACCGTACTGATCCTCTTCGGGGCCACGTGGTTCGGGTTTTACGTCGCCCGCAGCATTACCGTGCCGATCCAGCGCCTGGCCGAAGCCACGAAGGCCATCGCCCAGGGCGATCTCTCGGTACGGATCGAAGCGAAGGCAACCGATGAGATCGGCACGCTCATCGAGTCGTTCAATCGGATGACCGAAGACCTCCAAGGGAGCAAAACCAAAATCGAGGAGGCCAACGTCTCGCTGCGGCAGACTAACCTGGAGTTGGATCGCCGCCGTGCCTACATCGAAACCGTCGTGGATACGATCGCGGCCGGTCTGCTTTCCATCGACCGGAACGGTCTGATCACGACCTTTAATCCATCTGCGGAGCGCATTCTCGGGTTGTGGGCCGACCGGCTCCGGGGGCGCCCGGCCAACGACGTGTTCAAAGAGTTCGGTCTGGACCTGTTCCAAACCGCATACGACCGGATGTTGGCGGATCAACGGGACAATCTGTCGCTGGAGGGGCAGTTGGAGATCCAGGGAAAGTTCCTGACCATCGGCCTCAATAGTTCCCGCATGCGGGACGAGGGAAACAAGGATTTGGGATTCGTCCTGGTATTCGAAGACCTTACGGAGTTGATCAAGGCGCAAAAGGTGGCTGCGTGGCAGGAAGTGGCGCGGCGCGTCGCCCATGAGATCAAGAATCCGCTGACGCCGATCCAGTTGTCCGCGCAGCGGCTGCGGAAAAAGTTCTTCGAGCACGCCCCCGATTTCGAAGCGGTCTTCGACGAATCCACCAACGTCATCGTCAACGAGGTGGCGAGCCTCAAACACATGGTGGACGAATTTTCCAAGTTCGCCAGGCTGCCGGCCCCGCAGATGGCGCGCCAGTCGCTTCACGAGATACTGCTGGAGGTCGTCTCGTTGTACCGGGGGGGGCACCGGGAGATCGAGTTGCTCGTCGAGCTGGACGAGGACCTTCCTGTGTTGAATTTCGATCGGGAACAGATCAAGCGCGTGTTCGTCAATTTGTTCGACAACGCGATTCAGGCCATGAATCAGAAAGGACGACTCTGGGTCAGCACGAAGTACGATACCAAGCGCAAGCGGGCCGTCGTGAACGTGGCCGACGAAGGCAGCGGGATCGCGCCCGAAGACCAGGAACGGTTGTTCGTGCCGTACTTCTCCCGCAAGAAAACGGGCACCGGGCTGGGCCTGGCCATCGTTCGTCGGATCATTACGGATCATGAAGGTCAGATCCAAGCCGGCAACAACGTGCCGAAGGGGGCGGTGTTCACGTTCGAGCTACCGGTGTAACACGGTGAAAGACCAGGCGTAGAGGGGTGCTAGGAATCATGTCGGCCTCCATACTGATTGTTGACGACGAATCCTCGATCCTGAATTCCTTGAGCAGCATCCTGGAGGACGAGGGGTACCAGGTCGCGGTGGCCAAGAGCGGGATCGAAGCCTTGAAAATTTACACCACCGACCCTCCGGACCTCATGCTGTTGGATATCTGGATGCCCGAGATGGACGGGCTGGAAACTTTGCGACGGGTGCGGGAATTGGTGCCGTCGGCTCAGGTCATGATGATGTCCGGTCACGGGTCCATTGAAACCGCGGTCAAGGCCATCAAGCTCGGGGCGTATGACTACATCGAAAAGCCGCTTTCGTTGGAGAACGTGACGCTCCGGGTGAAGCACGCCCTGGATCAGCATCGGCTTGAGCAGGAAAACCAGAATCTTCGTACCAAAGTCCAGGGACGCTTCGAACTGGTCGGTCAATCTCCCGTGATGCAGCAGCTGCGCCAGTTGATCCAGACCGCAGGCCCGACGAACAGCCGCGTCCTGATCGGCGGGGAGAACGGCACCGGCAAGGAACTGGTCGCTCGGGCCATCCATCAGCACAGCGTGAGATCCGAGCGGCCTTTTGTCGCCGTCAATTGCGCGGCGATTCCAGAAACCCTCATCGAAAGCGAACTATTCGGACACGAGAAGGGCGCCTTCAGCGGAGCGACGTCGATGAAGCGGGGACAGTTCGAACAGGCGGACGGAGGGACGTTGTTTCTCGACGAAATCGGCGATATGAGCCTGAGTACCCAAGCGAAGGTTCTCCGGGCGTTGCAGGAACAGCAGTTCACCCGGGTCGGCGGCACGAAACTCATGAAGGTCGACGTCCGCGTATTGGCGGCATCCAACAAAGATTTGTTGAAGGAGATCGACAAGGGCGCGTTTCGTGAAGATCTGTTTTACCGTCTGAACGTCGTCCCGATCGTCGTACCTCCGTTGCGGGAACGACGCGAGGACATTCCGCTCCTGGTGCGTCACTTCATGCGCCTTCATACCGAGGAGCAGGGGCTGAAGATGAAGGACGTCTCGCCGGACGCCATGGAAGTCCTCAAGCAATACGAATGGCCCGGCAATATCCGGGAGCTCCGGAATCTTATTGAGCGGCTCATGATCATGGTGCCCGGCTCCGTGATCGAGGCGAGCCAGGCGGCAATCTCGTTGCAGGCGCGCCCTCCCGCGGCCGGCGTGCAGCCTGTGGGGCAGGCACCCAGTCCGTTGTTCGCCAAACAATACGATTCTCTCCGTGATGCCCGCAACGCCTTCGAAAAGGAATACATCTCACGGAAATTGCGCGAGCATCATTGGAATATTTCCCGTACCGCGGAGGACCTCAAGATCGAACGAAGCCATTTACACCGCAAGATCAAACTGCTCGATGTGGAGATGCGCCCCGAAGGATGAATGAGTACGGGGAGCAGGCTGGTTGCCTTACGCCGCTTTGGTGCAGGCCGGGCAGGGGCGCGAGCCGAACGTGGCGTCGGGGTGAGAGTGAATGTAGGCTTCCAATTCGTGCCAGCGATCGCCCGCTGCGCCAAGTTGCCTGCACAGCGGACAGACGGGGATCAGTCCGTGGAGCGCGGACATCTCCTGTAAGGCCCGGTCCAATTCGCCGATTGTGCTCGTGAGTTGGTGTTCCCAATTCTTCCGGGCGTCGATCTCCTGCTTCAGTTTCAAGGCTGATTTGACTCTTGCCAGCAGCTCCACCCGATCCAACGGCTTCTTGATAAAGTCGATCGCGCCGGCCTCGAAGGCGGCCGAGAGGTAATCTTTCTGGCTGCGGGCCGTGACGACTATGATCGGAATGTCCTGGAGCGCCTCCACCGACTTGATGCGCCGGCACGCCTCGATGCCGTCGATCTCGGTCATCCTGACATCCATAAGGATCAGGTCGACTTTAGTTTCCCTCCCGGCCTGATCGAGATTCAGATGCTTGAATGCGTCGCGCGCGGAAGAGGCCGACAGCATGTGACGGTATCCCGCATCCTTAAGAATGTGATGTATGAGCAGCCGTTCGTCGGCCGAATCGTCCACGATGAGAATCGCCATGGCCTTTCTCTCCGGTGAATCTCCTGTCAGCATAAAGGAGAAGACGGTCGACCCCCAACACATATTCAGAAACCCGCGGACGAGTCCGGACCGGCCGTCACTCCGAGAAAGGAATTGCCGCGTTGACCGTTGCGGCAATGCTCCGTTAAGATGCGCGCTCTTATGACGACCTACCGTGAAGCCGGCGTGGATATCGACGCGGGCGATCAATTCGTAGACCGGATCGGGCCGCTGGTTCGTTCCACGTTCCGGCCGGAAGTCTTGACGGACCTCGGAGGCTTCGGCGGCCTGTTCCGCTTTCAGGCCGATCGCTATTCGGACCCCGTGCTGGTGTCGGGCACGGACGGAGTCGGAACGAAGTTGAAAATCGCCTTTCTGATGGATCGCCACGACACGGTGGGCATCGATCTCGTGGCGATGTCCGTGAACGACATCGCCGTCAGCGGAGCGGAGCCGCTCTTCTTTCTCGATTATTTTGCCACGGGAAAACTGGCCGTTCCCAAGGCCGAAGCCGTGCTGAAGGGCATTGCCGAAGGCTGCCGGCAGGCGGGGTGCGCCCTGATCGGGGGTGAGACGGCGGAAATGCCGTCTTTCTACGCCGACGGAGAGTACGACTTGGCCGGTTTTGCCGTCGGTGTCGTGGACCGTCAGAAAATCATCGACGGGAAGACGATTGCACCGGGCGACGTACTGGTCGGCTTATCCTCCACCGGGCTGCACAGCAACGGCTATTCCCTGGCCCGACGGGTGTTGTTCGACAAGGCCGGGCTCACGATCGCCAGCCGGTTGCCCGAGTTGGATCGGCCTCTCGGGGAGGTCTTGCTTACGCCGACTCGCATATATGCCAAGTTGATTCTCTCGCTAGCGCAGGAACTGCCCATTAAAGGCATCGCCCATATTACGGGCGGCGGCATCACGGAAAATCTGCCGCGTATTTTGCCGGCCGGCGTGCGGGCCCACATCGTTCGCGGATCATGGCCCGTCCCGCCGATTTTCGACGTCATGGCGCGGCTGGGCCGAATCGAACGTGAAGAGATGTACCGAGTCTTCAACATGGGAATCGGATTGATTGTGGTCGTAGCCGGAACGGCAGCCGATAGGGTCGTGGCTCGTGCAGGGGAATTGGGACATCAGGCGCAACACATCGGTGAGATTGTGGCCGGTACGGCGGGCCAGCCGCAAGTAGCGTATGTCGACTGAACGGGGCGCTCCTCTGCGAGTAGCTGTGTTGGCTTCCGGCCGCGGATCGAACCTCCAAGCGGTGATCGATGCCGTCGAAGCCGGACGAGTCAACGCTCAAATCGTCGCGGTGATCAGCAACAAGCGGGAGGCGCATGCGCTTGAGCGCGCCCGAACACATGGTCTCATCGGAATCTTCTTGGATCCCAAGCCCTTCGCAGGCCGGCCGGAGAGCCGAGAGCTCTATGATCGTGCGATCCTAGACCTCCTTCGCAAGCATGACGTGGAATTGGTGCTCTTGGCCGGATACATGAAAATCGTCACGTCCGTCCTGATCGATGCCTACAAGAATCGGATGATGAACATCCATCCCTCGCTGCTGCCGGCTTTTCCGGGGCTGGAGGTGCAGCAGAAGGCCTTGGCGTGGGGTGTCAAAATCGCCGGTTGTACCGTGCACTTCGTGACGGAAGGAGTGGATGAAGGGCCGATCATCATCCAGGCCGCCGTGCCGGTCCTGGACCACGATAGCCCGGAGACTCTGGCGGCCAGAATTTTACAGCAAGAACATATCATCTACCCGCAGGCCGTCCGTCTGTTTGCAGAAGGCCGGTTGCGCGTGGAGGGTCGCCGCGTTTTTGTAGAAGGGGACTCGGGAAGCGGCGGCGAGATGTTGATCAGTCCGAGCGGGGCTTGACCTGCGACTAAAACGGTAGAGTGTCCTGCGCCGGTTGTGTATAATGCCTCGACGACGGCGGCAAGGCGCCACACTTCCTCCCCGTCTCCTCCGCAGCTGCGACGCAACCTGGCAATTCCGCTCAGGTCAACCTGCGGTTAAGAAGTCGGCGCCGACCGCCGCTCGTCCCTCTGGGTGGGGGGCTAGCTCAGCTGGGAGAGCACTACGTTCGCAACGTAGGGGTCGGGGGTTCAAATCCCCTGCCCTCCACCAAACCAACCTTCGGCTGAACCGCGGCTATTTTGAGTCGTATCGTTATGGCCGCCGCCGGATAAACACCTTCGGTAACATCTTATTTCTTCCTTACTCGACCCGGAGCCTGCTGATTGGGGCGACGGGGGAAAAACCTCCAATCTGTTGCCTCCTTCGTATGTTTATCCCCATCATCAGTCACGGTAGCCTCACGGAATTCTGATCTCGCACCAGCAGATTCGCAAGATGGCTAGCCTTTTCGTCGTCGAGTCTCGTCTTCACGGAATTGACGTCGGAGAAACGATCCTACTATCGTATACCCTGGTAGCGAAGC
>JBDZUK010000090.1:0-11258 GCA_040255165.1 Nitrospiraceae bacterium
AAGGAAACGCCTGCCCCTTTTGCGGAGGGCATAAATATCAATTGGTACTCCGATCCGACGTCGCTCCGGAAGCGGGCGGCTTGTTCGCCCGGTGCAGCCAATGCCAGCGGCCAAGGGGACTCGATAAGGATTTCGGCAAGATTCTCTGGATGTAACGCGAACCGACTCACTCCAATAATCAATGAGGATGGTGAGGACGCTCCTATGATGATGTGGCTGAAAGCGAGACGGCAACGGGCGAAGCAAAAGCAAACGGCGCTCAGAATGATGGTCTTGAGCGGCGTGGTTCGCCACGGGCATGCCGAGGTGCGCTACGCCATTCCCCTTCAAGCTCTCTCTTCGACCGTCAAGCGAGCTGCAATCCCCGTAAAGAGCACTCTCTCCGAGAGGACAGCTGCCGGCTCACGCCGCGAAGTTCCTACTGCATGCCGACCGACGATCGGCGTGGGCAAGCTGCTCACTGTCCTTCGCCGGCGCCACAGCCGCCTGGAATGGAACGCTGAACATCTGTAAGCGAATCGTCAACCGAAGTCACTTGTACCGTTCCTGCCGTCTACGGTAATATCCGACTCACCTGTCTTGACGCACTGCGCGATACGATTCCCACGCCGTACCGGATGTGGAGAGGTGGCCGAGTGGCCGAAGGCGGCGGTTTGCTAAACCGTTGTAGGGACTAAAATCCCTACCGAGGGTTCAAATCCCTCCCTCTCCGCCATCGTCGTTGCTCTCATCGGAATGAGGAATGACCCCGCGTAGGCCCCGTCCTTGTCCCATGCGACCGCGCAAGGCGGGCGGACCACACGCCCGGCGATCAGTCTTCCGCAACAGCTGCCGCGTACCTGCCGTCTGACCAATTCTTTCAGGTCGGCGACCCTCGCACGCAGGGTCCCTCGATGCGCTTTGCGTCCAGCGACATGAGCCTGGCGAGTCGGCCGGACCGAGTTGTGGGGCGCAGGCTTTCATCGCCCCTCATCCTTCCGAACACGCCGTCGCTCGATCAACGACAGCCTCCACCAAGTGTCCGATGCAGACCTCCACGAGGGACAACTGCCGCTTGATCGCGAGCCGCTGGTTGCGGAACTTCGATGCCTCGTCCGCATCCGTGTGCGGGGTGCGACTCGCAACGGCTTGGAGCGCAAACCGCAGCGCGCACGATCCGTGCCCGTGGAGGGGGCCACGTTCGGCAAGCTCCTCCTTGACCTCACGCTCGATGGATTACCTATACCTTAGTAGGATTGCTCCAGAATGTATTACTACAATATTGTCTGACAGCGCATTAAATGGAGTTAGAATGATTTCAGGCCAAAAGGTGATAGCCGTTCAGTGAACATTCTTGGAATATCTGCTTTCTATCATGACAGCGCGGCGTGTTTGGTGCGGGACGGCGAGATTATTGCCGCTGCGCAGGAAGAACGGTTCACGCGGAAAAAGCATGATCCTGGATTTCCCCATCGGTCGGTCCAGTATTGTCTCAGGCAGGCCGCCATCGGAATTCAGGATCTACATTACATCGCCTTTTATGACAAGCCGCTGCTTAAATTTGAACGGCTCCTAGAAACCTATATCTCCTTCGCTCCTCGAGGTATTCAGTCCTTTCTCACGGCGATGCCGGTATGGCTTAAAGAAAAACTGTTCTTCCGCACGCTGCTTCGCAAGGAAGTCTTGGCCTGTGCCGACGGGCTGGATCCCTCCCAGCTTCCGGAGTTTCTGTTCGGTGAGCACCACGAATCCCATGCGGCCTCGGCCTTCTTTGCGTCGCCCTACCAAAAGGCCGCCGTGCTGTGTATGGATGGGGTCGGTGAATGGGCGACGACTTCCGGCTGGCTAGGTGAGGGCAATCGACTCACTCCTCTATGGGAGATCCCTTTTCCGCACTCGCTGGGGCTTCTGTATTCTGCATTTACGTACTACACTGGGTTTAGGGTTAACTCAGGCGAGTATAAGGTAATGGGCTTGGCTCCCTATGGAGAGCCCAAATATGTCAAAGCCATTTACGACCATCTGCTCGACCTGAAGCCGGACGGGACGTTTCGGATGAATATGGACTATTTCAACTATTGCACGGGCCTCACTATGACGAGCACTAAGTTTGATGAAGTCTTCGGCGGTCCACCCCGAAAGCCGGAGTCGAAGTTGACTCAACGGGAAATGGACCTGGCCCGGTCCATTCAGGAAGTGACGGAAGAAGTGATGTTGCGGCTCTCGCGGACGATGCATCGTGAAACAGGGGCTGAGTATTTATGTCTGGCCGGTGGTGTCGCACTGAATTGTGTCGGCAACGGGAGGGTGCTTCGTGAAGGATTGTTCAAAGGCTTGTGGATTCAACCGGCCGCCGGCGATGCAGGAGGGGCGCTCGGTGCGGCGCTGAGTGTGTGGCACCAGTATGAGGACAAGCCACGGACGGTAGACAATTTGCACGATCAGATGAAAGGAAGTTATTTAGGACCTGCTTTCTCCAATCAGGACGTCGAATCGAGGTTGCAGGCTTTGGGAGCTGCGTATCGGTACTTCGACGATGAGGCCCTGTACAGCCACGTAGCTGAAGAGCTCGCGGCCGGGAAAGTAATCGGATGGTTTCAAGGACGTATGGAGTTTGGGCCGCGCTCGCTCGGGGGGCGCAGCATACTAGGTGATGCCCGCAACACCACTATGCAGGCGGTAATGAATCTTAAAATAAAGTATCGGGAGTCCTTTCGGCCCTTTGCTCCTTCTGTGTTGAGAGAGCGCGCCTCAGATTACTTCGAATTGCAGTGTGATAGTCCGTACATGCTGCTCGTGGCTCCGGTCCTTGAAAAAAGAAGACTTTCCCCACAGAACCAACAGAACAACCTTTGGGGCATCGAGTTGCTTAATGTGCCGCGGTCAGATATCCCTGCCGTTACGCACATCGATTATTCGGCTAGAATACAGACAGTCCATGAGGAGACAAATCCGCGCTATTATCGGTTGCTCAAGGCATTTGAAGCAAAGACTGGTTGCGCCACGTTGGTAAATACTTCCTTCAATGTACGCGGAGAGCCGATCGTCTGTACGCCAGATGATGCCTATCGCTGTTTCATGCGGACAAACATGGATTTTCTCGTGCTCGAAAACTACATCCTAAAGAAAGAGGATCAAGCTCCGCTGCAAGAAGATTCAAGCTGGCAAAAAGAATTTGAACTCGATTAGTGCCACAAGGTTCCTGTATGGCAGATGAAATGATCGTGCGCAAAGAACTGCGTCAGTTCGGACTCCTCATCGGGGGAATCTTTACCGTCATCGGGTTGTGGCCGCCCGTATTGCGTGGCGAACCTATTCGCTGGTGGGCCGTTGGAGTAGGTGGGGGGTTGATGCTGCTTGGAGCCGTTGTACCACACCTTTTGGCTCCACTGCATGCCGCATGGATGTGGGTCGGGCATGTGCTTGGGTGGATCAATACCAGGATTTTGCTTGGCTTTGTGTTCTATGGAATCCTCGTGCCAATCGCCATCATCTTTCGATTTATCGGCAGGGATACGATGAAGGAAGCCCTTTCTCAGTCAAGCCCGACCTACCGGGCCACACGGAGTCGACGTCCCTCGTCCCATATGAAATACCAGTTTTGAACCGATGCCGCTTGGGAGGACATTTAAGATGAGCGAACTCTTAATGGAACTGTGGGCGTTCATGAAGGAACGAAAAAAATTCTGGTTGCTTCCTATTATCCTGGTGTTCTTGCTTATCGGGAGCCTGATCGTACTGACACAGGGATCAGCTGTCGCACCATTCATTTACACGATGTTTTAACCCCTAGAGCAACTTCTCATGGCATCATTGCGGTTGTCGTTCTTTCCCTTGCTCCGTTTGCTGTCCTGCTCTGGTTGGCCTCTCCAGTGAACGCTCAAAAGAGATTATTTGTCGCATGAAACCAAATATCAAAATGCTATTGCTTGTGAGTTGTCTGAGTATAGTCGTCGCTTATTGCGGGTATGCGATGTTTAGAACCATACCGTTTTATCGGTATATTGCACAGGGCAATGATCGCCACCATGGATGGCGCAGCCTCCTACACATCTCCGATGATGAACTGGGATTTGCGCCCCAGCCGGGGGCCATTGGTGCCGAGAGTGCTAGGCATGGACCTGATGTACCGGTGCGGTATGATAGCTTCGGCTTCCGAGTACCTTTGCACAGTATCCAGCGCAGCATACCTTTCAAACGACCGTTAATACTGACCTTGGGAGATTCATTTACATTTGGAGCGTATTGCTTAGAGGAAGATACCTTTGCTGAGCGCTTGGCGGATCGTCTAGGAGGAACAACGCTAAATGCCGGTTTTAGCTCGTCCGGTCTTGCCCGCATGGAAATTCTCGCTCAACGATTGATTGCGAAGCATAAACCAGACTGGGTTGTCGTGCAGTTTTCACCGTGGCTGGCAGAGAGAGCCATGCGGTTTTTGGGCTCCTCGACCGGCGTTCTCCCTTCACCGTATTATTTTATCGATGAGAGTAAAAACGTTCAGATTCAGAGACCGTTATTCCGTTGGTACAACTGGTATAAGATTTTAAGGGACGAAGGCTACCTCTCAGATGACCCGCACGCTCCGAAGATCGGCTTTGTGCATTTTTTCATTAAGGTCGGATTTCCATATTTTCTTTATGCGGATTATCAGTTGGCAAAGGGACTACTCGGAATGAAATTCGGCCTTATTCCCAAACCGATGACAGATGTGACATCCTTAAACACAGCCGCTTATAAGAGCATCTTTAGTCATGCTTCCAATCAGGCCGCAAGGATGGTAATTGTTCGACTCTCGCGTTACGGGGATGACAAGGAGGAATGGGATAATCTTAAACGTTCATTCGAAGGATCATCTTTATTGTTTGTTGATGCCGAACAGGAGCTGATCGATAATCTGCCCTCAAAAAACAAGGACGAGTATCTGAAGCAGTACGCATTCTGGTACGGAGACCCACCTGAGATGGTAGACTCGCATCCCAATCCTAAAGCGCATCGAATAATCGCGGACGCTCTGGCCAAGGTAATGCTCGATCGAGCTTTCTAGCAAAGTAATAATTAACTGAACACTTCTGCGCGCACCACGGTTCTGCAAAAAGGAGAATGTCACCAATGCAATTTCGTTTGTTCCTCCCCGCGTTATGCTTTTCAGGGTGCTTTAGTCTTGCCGTCGTTGCAGTAGCAACCGCAACTTGGAACGGGCCTGCACAACACCTATATCTCTAACATCGTACCCGCTTAGCCCATCAACGTAACCCCCCGCGCAAACCGCGATGCCTGGTCAATGCAGCACCCTTTTTGGCCTTTATTGGGCCTCAGAGCGCAGATGTACTACGTAACCCCAAAGAGGAGGTAGAATTTCAGCGGCGTTTTAACTATATAGCTTCTCCCGTGCTAAAAAGTTACCGTGCACATGAAAGGTGGGAATGATGATGAATCGCCTAGTTTGCTTCGGGCTCGTGTTGGCTCTCTTCACAGCCACTAACGCTTTGTGGAGCGCGCCTGCGCAAGCGATGTCATATGATTATTCGGTTACTGGGGGGATAACGGGAACGTTTAATGCCGACTTATCGCTGGCGGGCGGTTCGTTTAACAGTTGGAGTCTTACTACCCCTATAGCAACCTTCACGAATTTGACGGGCACGGTAATATCAAATACCAATTTTGCGCTGTTTCAGACGCTCGGTTCGAACGCCTTTAGTTTCCTTCTTCTCTCGCCGACAGATAATTATACCGGCATATTTAGTGGTATCGCCGGTGCGGGGTCGCTTTCCGGCACGTTTACTCAGGTATCCTCATCCGTGCCTGTGCCTGGCACCATGTCATTGATGCTGGTCGGCCTACTGGCCCTTGCAGCTGCGCACCGGGTGCTAGCGGCACGTATACAGTAGCAATCCGCGACGCCGGAGTTCGCTGCCAGCCACACATTTTTGCCCCTAAGTATTCGAGAATCCGCTGAAGCGGCATCAGCTTGGACTCGGTCATTTCCTCACCCTTGGTTGCCCGAGTTCAGAAAGCCGCCCGCCTCGACTGACGCGTGCCGCCGAGCCACGACGACCTGTTCATACGCCCACCCGACTTCCGCACCCAACACAAAGACGACGGAGGCGTAGTAAAGCCATAAGAAGAAGAACAGAAATGCGCCAAGGACGCCGTACAGCGCAATGGTGGCCTGGGCGAATTCGACGTACAAAGCGAACGCCTGTCTTGCGAGTTCGAACAGCACAACCATCACGATGGCGCCGACCGCGAGCGAGCGAAGCGAGAGGGTTCGAGCCGGGGAGAATCGGTAGAGTCCCATGATCAGGCTGCCGGCCAAGAGGAGACCTGTCAGTTTGCCTGCCAGGCGGAGACCGCCGCTCCACAGAGGCGCACCCCACGGAACTACATCACCGAGATGGCCGAGCACCGTGAACAATGAGGCGACGCCGATCGTCAGGAAGAGGAGCGCGATGCAAAACACCATCATCAGAAAATCCTGCGCGGTCCCTCGGAGCAGGCTGCGGGCGGGACCGGCTTGAAACACAATGTTCAACACATGGCGGATGGAGCCAAACACCGTCGTACTGAACACCAGAAACGACCCGAAGCCTACCATGCCCAACAATCCGCGGTCGGCGACCACGGCGGCCACGTTCTCCACGAAGGCCTCCTGCGAGCGAGGCAGAAACTGCCGGATCACGGACTGGACCTCCTCCATCGCCTGCTCCGACTCCAACACCGTATAGCCGAGCACCGAAATCATGATCAGCGCCAGCGGAATGGAATACAGAAGCAGGCTGAACGCTAGCCCGCTCGCGAGAAACAGCCCGTTGTCCCGTCCGAATTTGGAAACCATCAGGCGGAGCACCAACCACGCGAGCGCTCCGCGCCGGCGCAGATTCACGAGCGCGGGCATTCGTTCCACCTTCCCTCTGTCGGCGGTATGCCTGCATTCCGCCGCTCCCTACGCTTCCGATGCAGGCACGACCGCCGACGCCGTCTCCGTTCGATACGTTTCCACCAATGTGATGCCAACCGCAACGACCAACGGCCCCGCCACGATTCCGACCAATCCGAAGACCTGGAGGCCGCCCAGCACGGAGAAAAACACGAGAAGCGTATGGAGCCGGGACCGCCCTCCCACCACGATCGTGCGAATCAAATAATCCATCACCGCCAGCACCGCTCCCGCCCCAATCAGAACGGCCACTTTGATGTACGCACCCTGCCAGAACAAATATACGGCGGCGGGTACCCAGATGAGTCCGGCTCCGACCAACGGCAGATATGCGAAAACCGCCATGACTGCGCCCCACAGGACGGCCGAAGGCAAACCGACCACCCAAAAGGCAAGCCCGCCGATCACCCCTTCCAGCAAGGCGATCACGGTATTCCCGTACACCGCGCCCTTCACCACCTCATCGAACCGCCGGCCCAACAATCGCTGGCGTTCGGGCGCGATCGGCGAGGTCACGCGAAGCCAGTTGACCAGGGCGTCTCCGTCCCGGAAAAAGTAAAATGCGCACAGTAGGATCATGCCGAGCTGGACGAGCGCGTACAGCGCATGGGTCACCAGGCGAGTCACCTGTCCGACCAGGACCTTTCCCAAGTCCGCGAGATTTTCGGCGAGGCTCGTCCGCAGATCCGTTCCAGTCAGGCGCTCCAGATTCTCAAGCGCGTCGGCCAGTGCGGCAAGGAACGGGTAATTTCGCCACCCTTCGAACAACGGGCGCTCCCCTTCCCTGAGGGAAGCCACCATGGTCCGATAGGTCTCGGTCATGTCCTCCGCAACGAGCAGCGACAGGTACACCAGCGGCACGATGATGCCGACGGTCAGGAGAAGGCACATCACGAGCGCGCTCGACGTGCGCCGGCCGCCGGTCACGCGGACGAGTCTCGTGTAGAGCGGATACAGGGCGTAGCAAAGGACTCCCGCCCAGAGGAGGGGAGAGATGAACGGGCTGAACACCGCGAGGCCAAGGGCCAAAATCCCGGCCGCCAGGACCATTCGAATGACCCATACTGACCGATCTCCCATCTCGCGATGCGGACCTTCTCTCATTGATATCCCGGTGTAGGGTCTCCCGTCTCGCCGGGCATTCAATCTGAGCCGACCGTCGACCCACGGGTCAGGCCTTGTTCTTCCGGAACGTCGAGTTCCATCTTGGCGGACAGCACCCGCAATAATTGATCCCGCGTCATCATCCCGACCAGTCTCTCACCCGAGATCACTGGAACCTGATTGACGTCCTCCCGTTCCATCACCTGCAACACATCCAAGATCGGCGTCTCGGGCGCGACCGCACGGACCTTCGCCGCAGGGGTCATCGCTTCACCGACGGATGTCCGGGTCCACTGGTCCTGCGGCACCGCCTTCACCTGATGGAGCGTCACCAGGCCTTCCAGACGATCGCCGTCGGCGACCAGGAAGCACCGCCGCCCCGTGCGGAGCACGTGCTCATGCACCAGCTCCGCCAGACTCATCCGCCCGGATACGGTAGAAAAATCCCGGGCCATTACGTCCTCGGCCCGCACTCCGGCGAGCGCGGACCGTACACCGACCTGAATCACGCTTTCCTGCGCCGCGTTGAGGAGAAACCAGCCGATGAACGCGAGCCATAATCCGCTGAACCAGTTGACCGTGAACCCGGTCCAAATCCCCAAGAAGATGAAGGCATACCCCAGTCCCTGACCGGTGCGCGCCGCGATGCGCGTGGCTTTCGCCAGATTGCCCGTGAAATGCCATAAGACGGCGCGGAACAGTCTGCCTCCGTCGAGGGGAAAGCCGGGAAGCAGGTTGAACGTGGCCAGGAGGAGGTTGATCGAAGAGAGCCACCCACCGAGGGCCGCCAGATGTTCGGATCGTCCCTCCGCCGCGAAGGCGACCGCTCCGAAGCCGAGTGCGATCAGCGCGCTCGAGATAGGCCCTGCGATCGCGACCTGGAACTCCGTGAGCGGTCGGTCCGGTTCACGGTTGATTTGGGCGACACCGCCGAACACGAAGAGCGTGATCGAGCGCACGGGTATATGCTTCGCCAGAGCGACGAAGCTGTGCGCCAATTCGTGCGCGAGGATCGAGGCAAAGAACAGGAGGCTCGTCGCGATCCCGACGCCGTAATGCTCGAGCAGACTCCACTCGGGATGCTCCGCCGAAAAGCGCGCGGTCAGGGAAAACGTGATCAGGAAAAAGATGATGAACCAGGAGTAATGGATCCCGACCTCGATCCCGCGGATGGTCGTCAGCTTTACCGATTGTCCGATCATGCGTCACCGTATCGTCGGACCACGCTCTCACCGTGACTGGCCCTGGCAAAGGTGATCGCGATGCTCGGAGGGAGGGCCGGCAACGTTCCCACCTGTGACAGACGCGATGGCCGGCCCTTTCTTCCATTCCCCCCTTCCGCCCGGCCTTCAGCGACCGGCGGCATCCACACTCGAAACCGGTTGTGCGGATCCCAACTCTTTGGGATAGAGGACGATCTCAATGCGGCGGTTCGACGCCTTACCGGCCTCGGTTTCGTTGCTCTCCACCGGCCGCGTGTCGGCATAGCCGCCCGCCGCGATCATCGCGCGGTCCACGCCGCCCTCTTCGATCAAATACCGCACCACGCTCGTCGCGCGCGCCGTGGACAGCTCCCAATTGGTCGGGAACTTTTCCTTCAGCTTGACACCGATCGGCACGTTGTCGGTATGCCCTTCGATCCGGATTTGCTTGTCCGTCACTTTCTTGAGGATGTCGCTGACCTGCTTCAGCACCTTGAGCCCGGCCGGCTTCACCTGGGACTGTCCGGAATCGAACAGGACGCGGTCGACCATGTTGATGGTCAGCCGATCCCGCACTTGCCGGATCTTGATGTCTCCCTGCTCAATCTCCTTCCGCAGCGACTGAGTGAGATCCTCATGCGTACGGGTCAGGCGCGCGATTTCCGCCTCCTTGGCCGCGCGCTCCTGCTCCAGCGCCGTCTTTTCGGCTTCGCCGGCTTGAAGCCTGGCCTGCATGCTCTGCACCTGAGTCCGGAATTGGTCCCGCTCCTGCTTGACGCGGGCTGTTTCCTCACTCAGCGCTGCCAACTCGCTCGTGAGCGCGGTCACGCGCTGCTTGCTCTTGTCCAGGTCCTCGGCGAGCAACGCGGCCTTCGCCGCTACGACGTTGCGATCGGTGGCTTCCTGACGCAACGTGCCGATTTGCTGATCGCGATCGGAGAGCCGTTTTTCCAGCTCTTGCAACCTGGCCGCCTCGCTTTCCAGCTCTCCGGCCCGCTTCTGAAGCCGGGCGATCTCTTCCTGCGCCGTCGTCGTGCCGCCCATGAGATTCTGTTTGTCCTGTTGCAGCGAGGCGATTTGGCTCCGGGCCGCTTGCAGCTGCGTCTCCACATCGCGCCCTCGGGCCTCGGCGTCTCGCAAGGCCCCCGCCGTCCGTTCCTTCTCCTGCTCCAACGCCGCGAGTTGCTCGTGGGCACCAGCCAATGCCTTCGCCGCAGTGGCTTGCTCCTGTTGCGCCGTCTCGAGGCGCCGCTCCAGATCGTCGGCTTTGACCCGGAGCAGATCGCGCTCCCGGCGCAATTCGCCCGCCGTTGTTTGTGCTTGGCGACTCTCCTCCCGAAGCTGTGCGGCCTCCCCTTCGCGTTGACGCTGCGCTTCGAGCGCCCGGTCCAGGTTTTCATTCGCCGCGACCAGCGCCTGGCGGGTCCGGCTGCCTGCGGCTTGCTCGACCGACAGCGCTTGCGCCAGCTGCGCCTTCTCGTCCTCCAGACCCTGGATTCGCGCGGCCGATTCCTTCTTGACTTGCTCAAGGGTGGCCGTTGCGTTCCGACGTGTCTCATCCAATTCCGTTAAGGTTTGCGTATGCGTGCCCTTGCTGACACACCCGGTCAGCATCACTACGACCAACCCGAACAAGAATCCTGGGAGTCTCGTCGTCATAGGGGCTCCTTTCGCATTTTGTGAGTTGGTTCCACCCGTTTGCCGCACCTTACACCGTTGTGATGATGATTGGTCCATCTGGCCGCATCCTATGCAAACCCGGTCAGGAGCGAAGATGCCGATAATCATCGGAAGACAGGGACCCGGAACAGTTATGGACTCTGTCGATACCCGCATGCATAGGATGCAGACGCATCGACATCTCGGCTGCCGAGAAAGTCACCTCGAACAACGCCATAAGAAAGATTGCCCGGCGCGATGTTAGTCGGTAACACGGCGATGGTCAAGCGCAGGCCGGCTTTTCAAGTCTTCTGGATCAGACTGAGCAGGTTCAGCATCAAGGTCGCACCATACGTCGGTCCGTTGTCTTTGCCGGC
>JBDZUK010000016.1:0-2723 GCA_040255165.1 Nitrospiraceae bacterium
CGCACGAAGCGCAGACGGAAAAGATGAGGGGCCGGCTGTCCGAGCTCAAAACCAACAAAGAATATCAAGCGCATCTCTTTGAGATCGAGATGGCCAATAAGAAGAAGGGTGAGATTGAGGACAAGATCCTAGCCTGCATGGAAAAGATTGAGCAACTCCAGAGGATCTCGAAGGAAGCGCAAGAGAAAGTCAAGACGGCCGAAGCGGTTTTCTGCCAGCAAAAACGGGAGCTAGATGACTTCGATCGAAAGCTAGCGACCGAATTGGCGGAATTGGAAACGCAGCAGCGTGAGTGCGAAGGGCATGTTGAAAAAGGATTGCTCGCGCGCTATACGAAACTGAAGGCTGCGCGCAAGGACCAAGCATTGGCTGCCGTGAAAGACGGTATCTGCTGCGGATGCCGTCTGCAGGTTCCGCCTCAATTGATCGCTCAGGTGAAGCGCTCCGATGACCTCCATACCTGTCCCTATTGTCACCGCATGCTTTATTGGACCGGGGAGATCCCGGCCGACGGCAAGCCGCCCGAGCAGGAAAAATTGTCCGATCTCGAAGTCGGTGAGTCGGTTTAGCGTATGGATTGCTCCTTGAACACCGCCTCCGTCGTTTTGAAGTGAAGCTTGGCCACGGTGCCAAGCCGTTCACGGCCGTGCTTTTTCACAACCATCCTCGCCGCTAGCTCGACCGCCGGGGACGCGCCTTTCGGCAGCGTCGTGCCGACTTCGTCCGATAATCGCTTCAAGCGCACAAGGAATTCGGCGCGGGCCACGATAGAGGCGGCGGCCACCGCCAAATCGCTCTCTGCCTTGGGACGCTGCTCCAGGATGATGGTGCGCCCCTTGGCTTGAAGGGCATTGAGAATAAGTCGTTCGTCGCCGAATTGGTCCGAAATAGCCCGCGCGCAGGAAACGGTTTCGAGGAGATTTTCGAGGGCACGGGCGTGACCCCATGCGAGGAGGCGATTTAGGTTCCGGATTTTGAGGTACAGCTCGTTGTAGCGTTGCGGTCCGATTGCGACGATACTATGCGGGCATACCAGACGAATGTCGGGGGCGATTTCCAGGATCCGGCCGTCTGAAATTTTCTTGCTGTCGCGCACTTGCATGAGCGCGAGCTCCGCTTCGGTCGCGGCGTCCACATACACGGCCGCGACGACGAGCGGCCCGAAATAGTCTCCTTTGCCTGATTCATCGATGCCGATCCGCTCACGTGCTGGCGACTCGTGGGACACCTCCGGTCTCCTGGTGGAAAATAGCGATACGGGCGGCTAATCTAACAAAGCCTCGGTGGGCGGTCAAACGGCTTGAGTGGACGAATTGTTGCGTGGAGGAAATCATGAAGAAACGGCAGTGGGTCTATTCAGGTCAAATAATGGCAGTGGCCGCAGCGATGTGGTTGGGGGCGACCGCTTGCCAGACGAATCCCTATACGGGTCGATCGCAACTGCTTATGACGAGCGTTTCGGATGAGATCGCGATGGGAGCCCAAGCATACACCCAAGTGAAACACGATCCGAAGGTCAAGCTGTCGGAAGACCCCCGCGAGGTGGAGCCGGTGAAGCGGGTTGCCGCGCGGATCATTGGGGCAGCCAAGAAATCGAAATACGCCGAAATGGCGAAGCAGTTCGAGTGGGAAGTCGCGGTGATCAAGGACGACAAGATGATGAACGCGTTCGCGCTGCCCGGCGGAAAAATCGCCGTCTACACCGGGCTGTTCCCGGCGGCCAAGAATGAAGCGGGTCTGGCAGCGGTTATGGGGCATGAAGTTGTGCATGCGTTGGCGAGGCATGGTGCAGAACGGATGAGCCAAGGACAGTTGACCCAGGCGGGGCTGCAAATTGCGGGGGCCGCACTGGGAACGAGCGGGGCCAGTCCGCTGATTTCACAGGCTGCCATGGCCGCATTGGGGGCCGGAGCGCAGGTCGGGGTACTGCTGCCGTTCAGCCGCGCGCATGAATCGGAGGCCGACTACATCGGCTTGCTGTTGGCCGCGGAGGCCGGCTATGACCCGCGGGAGTCCGTTCGCCTGTGGGAGCGCATGGCGCAGCAATCCGGAGGAAGCTCCTCAGAGTTTTTGTCCACGCATCCCAGCCACGGGACCAGGATTCAACAACTGCAAAAATGGATGCCCGAGGCGTTGGCGCTGTACCAGGCGCAGAAACCGATGCCCTCCGCGGAGCTGGCAGGCGTCGACGCGGGTCGTTAAGATCCCTCTTCGGACGTTCCCGTTCCTCCTTTCGGGGGATTGGCACGCGAGCTCTTGCATGCGACAAAAGAGACGTCTTTGGAGGAGGTCTATGGTCAACCGCTACAGTTCCCGGGTGCCTGTAGAATGTTCCGTGGTGTTCGCCGGCGACGGCATAGTCGGAGAAGGCCGGGCCTTGGATGTCTCGATACCAGGCTGTCTCCTCGAAAGCCCGCAGACAACGCGAGTGGGCGACTACGTCCGGTTACGTCTCTTTTTGCCCGATGACAAGCCGCCGCTAAGCATACAGCTGGCCGTTGTTCGGTGGGTCGAGGGCACCAGATTTGGAGTCGAGTTTATCCGCTCTTCGTCCCAAGATCAGGTTCGGCTGGTTTGCTTCGTTCAGCGTCAGGGTGCTGGACCAAAATCGGACTCCCGGTGGAAGGAAGGCATCGTCATCGTCGGCGCGGCGGGGGAGTAAGCAGGCCTTGCATGCGTCCCCGGCGTTTCCTATACTAAAGGGTGCGCGAAGGAGAAGGCCG
>JBDZUK010000016.1:2823-51130 GCA_040255165.1 Nitrospiraceae bacterium
TGATCGCTCGCTCCGGCAACGGAGCGAGAGGAAAGTCCGGACTCCAAGGGCAGGGCGCTGGGTAACACCCAGGCGGAGCGATCCGACACCGGCACCACAGAGAACAGACCGCCGATGGCCAAGGCGATGGGACCCCCATCTGGTCGCTACGGCTCAGGCAAGGGTGAAACGGCGGGGTAAGAGCCCACCGCGTGGGTGGCAACACACACGGCACGGTAAGCGTCGCCCGGAGCAAGACCAAATAGGAAGGCGTACGCGCGTCAGCTCGCTGACGATGCGGAACGGCCGGCCCGGCCGAAGCCTTCGGGTAGGTCGCTTGAGGTTCGAGGCAACTCGAATCCCAGAGAAATGATCATCGCTGCGCGAAACATCGTTTCACGCGGGACAGAATCCGGCTTACAGGCCTTCTCCAGCGCGCACTTTTTAACGCCCGCCTGAAATCTCCTTCCGTCAGCTTTCCCGAGGCGATTTCCGCACCGTCCAGGAAGAGCACTGGGACTCGGGCTCCATAGGCCGATCGGAGCGGTTCACTGGTTTCCACGTTTACTTTGCGAACTGTAAATCTGAGCTCTTGCTCAAGCCTTTGTGCGAGTCGATAGACCACATCGCACAGGTGACAATCCGGCCTTGAGAGTATAGTCAACTCGCGCATAGGCAGCCCAGAGTAGCACGTCCTGGTACCCTTCGTCAGGCGCGGCTCGGTTCATGTCGAGCAAGCTATTGACGCCCCGGGATGTCGATGATAGGATCTCCCATCTTTTTCCTTGAAATTCAGAACGTTCTGAACGACAACGGTCTCAAAGTCGAGAACGAAACGGCTGCGGTGTTCCCTCCGCCGAGGTGACCCGATGGTTCGTGAGGGGAGGATGGATATGAAGCTGACCGGTTCGGAAATTTTCATCGAATGTCTAAAGCGCGAGGGAGTGAAAACCCTCTTTGCGCTGCCGGGCGGCGTGGTGCTGAAGATCTTCGACATGCTGCACCAGCAGAAGGACATCGATGTCATCCTCACGCGACACGAGCAAGGGGCCGGGCACATGGCCGAAGGCTACGCCAAGGCGACAGGCAAAGCCGGGGTTTGTCTCGTCACGTCGGGTCCCGGAATGACCAACGTGATTACGGCGTTGGCAGATGCTTACATGGATTCCGTTCCCGTGGTCTGTTTCAGCGGCCAGGTTCCGACGAGCCTTATTGGCAACGATGCATTCCAAGAGGCGGATAACGTGGGGTTGAGCAGGCCTTGCACCAAGTACAATTTTCTGGTCAAGGATGTAAACGATCTGGCGACGACGATCAAAGAGGCGTTTTACATCGCGACGACCGGGCGTCCAGGGCCGGTGTTGGTTGACATTCCGAAGGACGTGTCGATGAACAAAGCCGAGTTCCATTATCCGAACTCGGTGGCAATCCGCGGCTACAACCCGACCTACGAAGGCAACAGGTGGCAGATCAAGCAGGCGGCCGACGCGATCATCAAGGCCAAGAAACCGGTGTTGTACGTCGGAGGCGGAGTCGTGTTTTCCGGGGCCGCCAAGGAATTGGTTGAGCTGGCTGAGTTGACCCAAGCCCCGGTCGATATGACATTGATGGGATTGGGAGCGTTTCCGGGCGAGCATCCGCTCTCTATGGGAATGTTGGGCATGCACGGCACCTACTGGGCCAACATGGCCGTCCACTATGCGGACCTCGTCATCGCCGTCGGTGCTCGCTTCGACGATCGCGTGACCGGAAAAGTCTCGGAATTTTGTCCGTTCGCGAAAATCATCCACATCGACATCGACCCGACATCTATCCGGAAAAACATCCATGTCGATATCCCGATCGTCGGAGACTGCAAAGCCGTGTTGCGGGAGTTGAATCAGATGCTCCGGGCGACGGTCAACGGGGATCAAAAGGAGCTGCGGAAGCCTTGGTGGGACCAAATCCATGAGTGGCAACGGGCCCATCCCTTGAAATATCAACAAGAGCCCGACGGACCGATCAAGCCGCAACACGTGATCCAGCGGCTGTACGATTTGACAAGAGACCGTGATCCCATCGTGTCCACGGACGTGGGACAGCACCAGATGTGGGCGGCGCAATATTTCAAGCTGACGAAACCCAACAGATGGTTGACGTCAGGCGGGCTGGGCACCATGGGGTTTGGGTTCCCGGCGGCCATGGGGGCGCAGGCGGCGTTTCCCGGCCGTCTGGTACTCTGCATCGCGGGCGACGGCAGCGTCCAGATGAACATGCAAGAGATGGCTACCGCCGTGGTTCATAAGCTTCCGGTGAAAATCATCATCCTGAACAATCGTTTCCACGGCATGGTTCGCCAGTGGCAGGATCTGTTCTACGAAGGTCGCTATGCCTCGAGTTACCTCGACACCACACCCGACTTCGTGAAGCTCGCGGAAGCCTACGGAGCCGTAGGGCTACGTGCCGGGAAAGTGGGCGATCTCGACGCGGTGTTGAAGGAAGCCATCGATATCGACAAGCCGGTCATCGTCGACGTCCCGACTCATCCTTTCGAAAACGTGTATCCCATGATCCCGGCCGGCGGCTGCAATCACGAGATGATCCTTGAGGATCCGCCGGAATTGAAAAAGAAGATGTCGGGTCCGGCCAAGGTCACGCCGGAGGACAAAGATACCGTGCTGACGGCCTGAGGCGGGATCTGGCTATGGAACACATCATTTCCGTCACGGTGGAAAATAAGTTCGGTGTGCTCTCTCGGGTGGCGGGGCTGTTTAGCGGCCGAGGCTTCAACATCGAAAGTTTGTCGGTCGCTCCGACTTTGGATGCCTCGATGTCGCAGATGACGATCGTCACCTCGGGAGATGATCGGATCATCGAGCAGATTGTCAAACAACTGAACAAGCTGATCGACGTCATCAAGGTCGTGGACTTGAACGAGAGCGAGTTCGTCTCACGGGAGACGGCACTGATCAAAGTGCATACGCGGGCGGAAGATCGGGCGGAAGCGCTCAGGATCGCGGATATTTTTCGCGCCAACGTGATCGATTCGACACCCAACACCTACACGATCGAGGTGACCGGAGATCCGAAAAAGATCGAAGCGATCATCAACCTGCTCCAGCCGCTCGGGATCAAGGAATTGACGCGCACGGGTCGGGTGGCGGTTGCCAGAGAACCGATCCGGCCTGCGGTGTCGCAGCCAAAACGGGTTGCCCGCGAATAGACCTTGCCCGGGCCGCCGCTCAGAAGTGATCAAGTCATCGACAACACAGGAGTCTGTATGAAGATTTATTACGAAAAGGACGCCGATCTGCAGCAGATACGCAGCAAAAAGGTGGCCGTCATCGGCTACGGTAGCCAAGGCCACGCCCATGCGCTGAACCTGAAGGACAGCGGTGTCGACGTCGTGATCGGCCTGCGCGAGGGGAATTCCTGGCGCAAGGCCGAGCAGAGCGGGCTCAAGGTCATGCCGGTGGCCGATGCCGTGAAAGGCGCCGATGTGGTGATGGTATTGGCGCCGGATGAAGCGCAGGCCGCGATTTATCGGCAGGAGATCGTGCCGCACTTGAAGCCCGGAGCGTGTCTCGCGTTCGGGCATGGATTTAACATCCACTTCGGGCAGATCGTTCCCCCGGCGAACATCAATGTGTTCATGGTGGCGCCGAAAGGCCCGGGCCATCTCGTCCGCTCGGAATATACAAAGGGCAGCGGCGTGCCCTGCCTGCTCGCGATTCATCAAGATCCGAGCGGCAATACGCGGCAAGTCGGCCTTGCCTATGCCGCCGCCATCGGAGGCGGGCGTGCGGGCGTCATTGAGACCACCTTCCGCGAAGAGACCGAAACCGACTTGTTCGGAGAGCAGGTCGTCTTGTGCGGAGGCCTTACATCCTTGATCCAGGCCGGGTACGAGACGTTGATCGAAGCGGGATACTCGCCGGAGATGGCCTATTTTGAATGTCTGCACGAGGTCAAATTGATCGTGGACCTGATCTATCAGGGCGGGATCGCGAATATGCGCTACTCGATCAGCACGACGGCTAAATACGGCGACGTGACGCGAGGACCGCGCATCATCACCGACGACACC
This sequence comes from Nitrospiraceae bacterium, assembly GCA_040255165.1. GTDB lineage: Bacteria > Nitrospirota > Nitrospiria > Nitrospirales > Nitrospiraceae > JBDZUK01. Next base: position 6,869 of record JBDZUK010000016.1, read on the forward strand.
AAGCGGGAGATGAAAAACATTCTCAACGAGATTCAGAGCGGTCAATTTGCCAAGGAATGGGTGCTTGAGAACCAGGCAAACCGTCCCGTGTATAATGCTCTGTTGGCCAAGGGCGAGATGCATCCGATCGAAGAGGTCGGCACGAAATTGCGCAGTATGATGTCGTGGTTGAACAAAGACCAGTTGGTGGACAAGAACAAAAATTAAGCTCGGAGTGATCCGTGGCGGACCGTGCGGTCGGTATTCCCGTTGTCAAAGAAGGAATTCCCTTCGTCGCCGGAGGGGCCGGGCTTACATTTCTGATGGGAATGGTTGGATGGCCTGTCGGGGCCGCGCTCACCGGCGGGTTGACGGCGTTTACCGCCTGGTTTTTTCGGAACCCCAAACGGATCATACCGAAGCAACCGGGAGCGGTGGTGGCGCCCGGTGACGGAAGGGTCATCGCGGTCGAAGAGGAGTTTGAACCTCGGTTCCTGAAAGACCGCAGCATCCGGCTGAGCATTTTTCTGAACGTGTTCGACGTGCACGTGAATCGTATCCCATGCGAGGGAGTCGTCGAGAACGTGCAGTATCAGCCGGGACGTTTTTTGGTAGCCAGCAAACACGAGGCGACGGTGCAGAATGAGCAAAATGCGGTCATGCTTCGCACAGCGCAAGGAGCCAAAGTACTCTGCGTACAGGTGGCCGGGTTCATCGCACGGCGCATTGTCTGCTGGGTGTCTCCGGGGGATCGGGTGGAGCGAGGCGAACGGTACGGGTTGATACGATTCGGCTCGCGGATGGACACGTTTCTGCCGTTGGGGAGCGTCGTGAAGGTCGCGGTGGGAGATCGGGTGAAAGGCGGTGAGACGATACTGGGGACGTTGCCATGAAGGCCGGAAGTCTCCGTCAAGCATTTGGGAGAGATGGAAAGAGGCGCCGGGCCGCCATGCATTTGATTCCCAACCTCTTTACGACGGGCAATCTCTTTTGCGGCATTTTCGCGATCCTGTCCGTCTTCAACGCCAACTATATGGCCGCGGCGATCGCCATACTGGTGGCGATGATCTTCGACGTGCTCGACGGCAAGTCTGCCAGGTTGACGAACAGCACGAGCCAGTTCGGCTTGGAGTACGACTCCCTATCCGATGTGGTTTCATTTGGCGTGGCGCCGGGATTTTTAATTTACTCCTGGGCCTTGAGCGGCCAGGGCATGTTCGGCGCCGCGGTGATGTTCGTGTACGTCGCCCTGGGCGCAGTCCGGCTGGCTCGGTTCAATGCCACGGCGGCTTCAGCTGACAGCAAGTACTTTACAGGCTTGGCCATTCCGGCCGCTGCGGGCGTGGTGGCCTCGTTGGTGATCTTCGATCATCATATCGTGAGGATGGGGGCGGAGATTAAGCCGCTGTTGATCCTGGTCATCACGTTGAGCCTGGCATTTTTGATGGTGAGCACCATCAAGTATCGCAGCTTCAAGGACATGAAATTCCGCGGGGGCAAGCACTTCACCTATCTGGTATGGGGCATCCTGGCCCTCATGCTCGTGGTGGCTTGGCCTCAAGTGATGTTATTTGTGATTTTCGCAGGCTATGCCCTGTCCGGTCCTATCGAGCGGGTTTTAACCGGAGTTCTCAAACTGGGCGGGAAGAAACCTAGCAAGCCGGACGTGCCGGCGTTTGAAGCGAAAGACTGAGGGCGACGACGAGGAGTAGTAGGTGCCACGCGCGGAATTGAGAGAGCTGGTGGTCGGTGCAAACCAGCCTGCGCCACGCCGAACTCGCCTCTGAGCCGAACCCGTGAACCTCCGAGTAACGGGTTCCGCCTCACCCCCGTGACGGGTGAATGAAGGGCCGCGGCTGTGAACGATCACAGCTGTTGCTGAAGCAGGGTGGTACCACGGAGCATTTCGAGGAAATGCCTCCGTCCCTGGGCAATGGGGCGGGGGCATTTTTGTTTGGAGATTGCTGAAAATGTCTTCCAGCAGCGTTCTCGGTCGCATGCCTCCCGGCGACGTATCCTCAATGGTACGCCTCGGTCGTCCCGCGCCCTGCGGCCTTGCTGGAAATACATTTTGAGCAATCTCTCGGGAAAGGAGAGACCAACATGACGAGGATGATCCGGATTTTCGATACGACGTTACGGGACGGCGAACAATCGCCGGGAGCGAGCATGAACGTGGAAGAAAAGGTCATGGTGGCGAAACAGCTCGCGCGGCTGGGAGTAGACATCATTGAAGCGGGGTTTGCCTACAGCTCGCCGGGCGACTTCGAGGCTGTGCGGCGGATTGCACAGGAAGTGGAGGGGCCGACGATTTGCAGCCTGGCGCGGGCGCGTCCCGAGGACATCGACCGGGCATGGGAGGCTCTCAAGGGCGCGCCGAAGGTGCGCATCCACACCTTCTTGTCCACCTCGGACATTCATCTGAAGCATCAGTTCCGGATGACCCGTGCGGAAGCGAAGAAGCGGGCGGTGGAGATGGTGCAACAAGCGCGAGGCTACGTGGACGATGTGGAATTTTCTCCCATGGATGCCAGCCGCTCCGATCCGTCCTACCTGTACGAAGTCATCGAAGCGGTGATCGAAGCCGGAGCCGGGACGGTGAACATACCCGACACGGTGGGCTACGCGGTCCCGTGGGAGTTCGGGGCTCTGATCAGAGGCATCAGAGAGAAGGTGCCCAACAGTTCCAAGGCGATCATTTCGGTTCACTGCCATAACGACCTCGGATTGGCGGTGGCAAACAGTCTGGCCGCCGTAGTGGAAGGAGCCGGTCAGGTCGAGTGCACGATCAACGGCATCGGGGAGCGGGCCGGCAACACGTCTTTGGAAGAGATCGTGATGGGGCTCCGGACGAGGAAGGATTTTTACGGAGCGGATACAAAAATCCATACGGAGGAGATTTCCAAGGCCAGCCGGTTGGTCAGCAAGATCACCGGGATGGTCGTCCAGCCGAACAAGGCAATCGTCGGCGCCAATGCTTTTGCGCATACGTCCGGAATTCACCAAGACGGCCTGCTGAAGGACAAGACCACCTATGAGATCATGCTTCCGGAATCGATCGGGTTAGTCGAGAGTAAGATGGTGATGGGCAAGCTTTCGGGCCGCCATGCCTTTCGTCAACGGCTCGAGGAATTGGGCTACAAGCTGACGGAGGAGGAGATTAATCACTCCTTTGAGAGGTTTAAAAAGCTCGCGGATCAAAAAAAGGAGATCTATGAGGAAGATCTTGAGGTGATCATTTCCGAGGAGCTGGCCAAGATGGCGGAGCGGATGGCCCTCAAGTCATTCCACGTCGAGAGCGGAACGGACCGCGTGCCGACCGCCACGGTCGAACTCGAGGTCGACGGCAAATCAATCAAGCAGTCGGGGACCGGGGACGGGCCGGTGGACGCGGTCTATCGAACGATCGCTGCGATGACGCAGACCAAGAGCAAGCTTGTGATGTATGCGGTGAAGGCGATCACCGGAGGGACCGACGCGCAGGGCGAGGTGTCCGTCCGAGTGGAGGAGAATGGCCGGGTCGTATCGGGCCATGGAGCCGATACGGATATCATTACCGCCTCGGCCAGAGCGTATCTCAATGCCTTGAACAAATTGGCTTATTTGGCCGCCAAGCAAGCTGAAGGGGCGCAGAAGGTCAGCTTGATTTGAGTGGACCTCCACGGTAGAGTGACCGCCCGCGACGACAGGGGTAAGAGTGTGTTGAGTGTTGAAGGTCAGGTTGACAGATCGGTCTGAATTCCCGGCCGGTGACGACACGATCCTCCGGGAGCTTCTGCACCCGGCGAAGCATTTGGTCCGGATCGGCTACAGTGTGGCTCATGGACGGCTCGCGCCCGGCCGGCGATCAAAACGGCATCGATTGGCCGGCTCGGAAGTGTATTATTTCATCTCCGGCCAGGGAAGGATGGCAATCGATGATGCAACCGTCCCGATTGAAGAGGGATCGGTGATCTACGTCCACCCGGGGGAAACGCAATCGTTGGAGAATACCGGATCCACCGCCATCGAATTCCTCTGCCTCGTTGATCCGGCCTGGCGTATAGAAGATGAAACGATCTTGGAGTAAGCCAGCGATGGAAAGGAAAGGGAGCGCACGATCGTGAAGGCCAAAATCGCGGTATTGTCGGGCGACGGAGTGGGTCGGGAAATTGTCCCGGAAGCGATCAAAATTCTTAAGGGGGTGGCGGACAAGTACGGACATTCCTTTGAATTCGCGCCCGGTGACGTCGGTGGACAGGCGATCGACAAGGTGGGAGTGCCGTTGCCACAGGAGACCATGACGCTGGCTAAACACAGCGACGCGGTCTTACTGGGCGCGGTGGGCGGCCCCAAGTGGGAAACCCTGGAATACAGCCTGCGACCCGAGCGGGCGTTACTCGGCTTGCGCGAGCAGCTGGGGCTCTACGCGAATCTCCGTCCTGCGCGATTGTACGCGGTGCTCGCCGACGCCTCGACCCTCAAACGCGACGTGGTTGAAGGGATCGACATTATGGTAGTCCGTGAGCTCACCGGAGGCATTTACTTCGGGAAGCCCAAGGGCATTGAGAAACTCCCGGGAGGCGGTGAACGCGGCGTTAATACGGAGGTTTACACGACCGAGGAGATCAGACGGATCGCCAAGGTGGCGTTCGAGGCGGCCCGGAAACGGCGGAAAAAAGTAACCTCGGTCGACAAGGCCAACGTGCTTGAATCATCGGAGCTATGGCGGCGCGTCGTGACGGATATGCACAAGGACTATCCGGACGTCGAGCTCACTCATATGTACGTGGATAACGCGGCGATGCAGTTGGTCAGAAACCCGCGTCAGTTCGACGTTTTGCTGTGCAGCAATCTTTTCGGCGACATCCTGAGCGACGAAGCGGCGATGTTAACCGGCTCCATCGGTATGTTGCCGAGCGCCAGCGTCGGAGCGAGAATTGGACTGTTCGAGCCGATTCATGGAAGCGCTCCGGACATTGCCGGAAAGAACATCGCCAACCCGATCGCGACCATCGCGTCGGCTGCGATGATGCTGTCCTACGCATTTCAGCTGGATAAGGAAGCCGAGGCCGTCGAGCGGGCTATCGTGAAGACATTGGACCTTGGCTACCGAACAAGGGACATCCAAAGTCCGGGCGCGCGGGTGGTCGGTACCACCGAGATGGGCGACGCCATCTTGAGGAATGTCAGCTAGGGTTGTGAACGTGACGCTGAAGACAGGTTTCATCCATACGATAGCCGGAGCAGGAGAACCAGGATTTCGCGGGGACGGAGAAGCGGCGACGAATGCTTGTTTGAACGAACCCAAAAATCTGACCGTCGACGCGGCGGGAAATATCTACATCGCGGACTCCGAAAACCACGCAATTCGAAAAATTGATAGAGCCAGCGGGAGGTTGAGCACTGTGGCCGGCCGAGCAGGGGAAAGCCAACACCTGCCCCAACCGGCCGTTTCAGGAAGCGATATCCGAAGCGAGGAAGATCCCTTCGCCGAGAGCACGGCTGATGGGAACAACCGGTTCACGCAACAATCCGATTTGAGCGGAACGGTCCGGTACGTCACGGGAGGAAGCGCCGCCGGAAGACGATTTGCCGGAGACGGCGGCCCGGCCACGGAAGCGTGGCTCAATTTTCCGACGGCCGTGGCGGTCGACGCGGAGGGCCACCTGTATATTGCCGATACGATGAACCACCGGATTCGCCGCGTGGACGCGAACACCGGTCTGATCACGACCATCGCGGGTACGGGGACGCCCAGGTATGCCGGCGACGGAGGCCCGGCCACCTCCGCGGCCCTGAATGAGCCGGTGGGGCTGGCGCTCGATCGTCGTGGGAACCTTTTTGTGGCAGATCAGAGCAACAATCGTGTGCGGATGATCGACGCTGCGACCGGAGAAATTTGCACGATCGCTGGAACCGGTCAGGCCGCATACAATGGTGACGGTATGCCGGCGGTTGACGCTTGCTTGGCAGGCCCGAGTGGGTTGGTTTTTGGAGAGGACGGCGATCTTTATATAGCCGATACCTTCAATGGCCGCATAAGGGCAGTGAACCTCACGACGCACGTGGTTAGGACCGCAGTCGGCGACGGAGGGGATTACCGCTATCAAGGGCCGCATGAAGCGCCGTCTGCGAGCGTGTCCCGTCCGTTCGCCATCGCATTCGACCCTCGCGGTAACTTGTTGATCACCGATTCGGACAGCCATCTGTTGCGGAGGTGGAACCGGCATGATCTGCGGCTGGAGCGGATCGCCGGGACAGGAAAGGCATCATGGGGCGGCGACGGAGGATCGGCGTTGGAAGCAGATCTGAACTATCCGTTCGGCGTGGCGGTGGATCGTAACGGCAACATTTTGATCGCCGACACGTTCAATCATCGCGTCAGGATGATTGTCGGAACAGTCTGAGGAACAGTGCGCGGTAGAGACTATAAGGGCAGAACGGAACATGCCGTAGACGGGTCGATTTAAGGACATAAAAGCATGTGGAAAAATAAGCAGGCCTATCGAGTTGCCGTAGTCGGCGCCACGGGAGCCGTCGGCGCGGAGATGATCGAAGTGCTGGAGGAACGGAAGTTTCCGGTAGAAGCGCTGTTGCCGTTGGCGTCATCCCGCTCCGCCGGTGGAACGGTGACGTTCCAGGGGCAAGAAATTCCTGTCCAAGTGCTGACGAAGGACTCGTTCGCAGGCATCGATATCGCGTTGTTCTCGGCCGGGACGGACGTCAGCCGGGAATATGCCCCGATCGCGGTTCAAGCCGGCGCCGTGGTCATTGACAATGGCGCCGCTTGGCGTATGGATCCGGGGGTGCCGCTCGTGGTTCCGGAGGTCAACGACCACGACATCGCCGGTCATAAGGGCATCATCGCCAATCCCAACTGTTCGACCATCCAGATGGTGGTGGCGCTCAAGCCTTTGCATGACCAAGTGAGGATCCGGCGCGTCGTCGTGACCACGTTCCAGTCGGTTTCGGGCACCGGCAAGGAGGCGATGGACGAATTGATGACGGAGTGCCAGGATCTGTTGAGTTTCAAGGAAGCGATCCCCAAGGTCTATCCATACCAGATCGCGTTCAATTGTTTGCCGCACATTGACGAGTTTCTTCCTTCGGGCTATACGAAGGAGGAGATGAAGATGGTCAATGAAACCAGGAAGATCATGGGCGATCAGACGATCCAGGTGACGGCGACGACCGTCCGAGTGCCGGTGTACGTGGGGCATAGCGAGGCGGTGAATATCGAAACGGAGCGAAAGCTCACTGCGAACGAAGCCAGGGCGATCCTCTCCGCCGCGCCGGGAGTGCAGGTGTTCGACGATCCTTCCAGAAAACTGTATCCGATGCCCTTGGACGTGGCCGGCAAGGACGATGTCTACGTCGGACGGATTCGGGAGGACGAATCGATCGCCAATGGGCTCAATTTATGGGTGGTCGCCGATAATCTTCGCAAGGGGGCGGCGCTGAACGCCGTTCAAATCGCCGAGCATTTGGTCAAAGGCTGATGCCCGAATGGAGCGGACTGGGAAAAATTCTGATCGGTCTGGGGCTGGGCATCGTTCTGGTCGGCCTCTTCTTGCTCGCTCTCGATCGCGTGCCGGGCCTCGGCTCGCTGTTCGGCTGGTTCGGCAAGTTACCCGGCGACATTTCCATCAAACGCGAGAACTTCAGTTTTTACTTTCCCATTGCGACAAGCCTGCTGCTCAGCATCATTCTCAGCCTCTTGTTTTACCTGATCGCATGGCTCTTCCGGCGATAGGACGGGTGTTCGTCATGGCCCTTGCCCTCGGGTGGGGCCTGGTGACGATGACCGAGGCGGAAGCGTCCTCGTCCATCCGCGTCCTGCTGGCGTCCGACGTACAGCGCCTGGAAGTCAGGGGCGACAACGCCCTTTGGTTGAGCGACGGGACAGGCCGCGGACGGGCCTTTCAGTCCGGCATGCAAATCGCCGCGCTGGGATCCGGTTTTGAAGTCAACGGCAAGCGTATCACAGCCGAACAGCTCACGGTCCGGGGCGGTGATAAGGGGCTGAATGTGGCCGTAGTGTCGACTCTCCCGGCGGTAGCGGCAGCCGGGAACGGAACGGGGCAAGGAACATCGATCGAATTAAAGAGCGTCCTGCATGTGAGCGGGCTGGTTCACGTACTTCGCCGGGGAAAAGGATTTCTCGTCATCAATCAAGTTGATCTCGAGGAGTATGTCAAGGGAGTCGTGCCGGCCGAGGTCAACTCAGCCTGGCATCCGGAAATGTTGAAGGTACAGGCCGTGGCGGCTCGGACCTACGCGCTGTATCAGCACATGCTCAGCGCGGCGAGGGATTATGATGTTGCCGCCAGTATCCAGGATCAGGTGTACAGGGGGAGACACGGCATCGACGCGCGGGTGGAAAAGGCGGTCGAGGATACGCGCGGGCTCGTCGTGACGTATCAGAGTGCGCCCATCTATGCCGCTTTTTCGTCCACGGCGGCCGGGTTGACCGAAGACGCGATGAACGTGTGGTCGAAGGACTTGCCCTATCTTAAGGGCGTGGAATGCCCGTTCGATCTGGAATCGCCGTATTATCAATGGAAGGCGTCCTTCAAACTGGAAACGTTAGAACACAATCTTCGCCAGCAGGGTTTCTCGGTCGGTACGATTGCTACGCTGGCGCCGTTGTCGTACAGTCGAGCCGGGCGAGTGGCGACGTTGAGGATTCTCCATAGCCGCGGGGAGCTGACCCTGCGCGGCGAGGATTTGCGCAAAGCCATCGGATATACGGTCGTGCCGAGCACGCAGTTTACGATCGAATCGGTCGGGAAAGAAGTCGTGCTGGCTGGCTACGGGGCCGGCCACGCCGTCGGTCTCTGTCAGTGGGGCGCCAAGGAGTTGGCCGAACTAGGCTATTCCTTCGGGACCATTCTCCAATATTATTATCCAGGCACGGAACTGCAGAACGCCGCCTTGACCAAAAGTCCAATCTTGCCGCCCCCTCATGCAGTTGACGGATTTTGATTTTCCGTTCGATCCCTCTCTGGTCGCCGTGCGACCGGTTGAACCGCGCGATCATGCCCGCCTGCTCGTGATGAATCGGTCTACCGGCGGGTTGGAACATCACTACGTTTGCGATCTTCCCCGGCTGCTTCGGGCCGGGGATTTGCTCGTCGTGAACGACACGAAGGTCCTGCCGGCTCGTGTTCCCGCGAAGAAGCGGCGCACCGGCGGTCCCGTCGAGCTGTTGTTTGTGAAAGATCGCGGCTGCGGGGTGTGGGATGTGTTGGTAAAAGGACGGCTGCGCCCCGGGGATATCATCGATATCACTCACGAGACGCAGGCAACCGTGCTCGAGCGCAGCGCAGCGGGCACAACGGTGAAGCTCGACAGCCGGCTGCCGGCTGTCGAGCTGTTCCGCACGGTGGGCCTTATGCCGCTACCTCCGTACATCAAGAGAGCCCCGACAAAAGACGATCGGGAATGGTATCAGACCGTGTTCGCCGCGGCTGAAGGAGCAATCGCTGCGCCGACGGCCGGCCTGCACTTTACCCCCCAGCTGCTGGAGACGTTACCACAGCACCAGATCAGCCTCGGCCGGCTCACGCTTCATGTCGGGGTCGGGACGTTCAAACCCGTGACGGTCGATCACATCGAGGAGCATCGCATGGCGGGCGAGTATGTCGAAGTGAAGGGTGAACTGGTCGAAACGATTCAACGAACCAAAGCGGCCGGTGGTCGCGTGGTAGCGGTCGGAACGACTGTCGTCCGCGCCCTGGAGACGGCGGCCATCGACGGTACCCTCAAGCCTTTTCGAGGAGAAACATCCTTGTTCATCACTCCCGGCTTCCGTTTCCATGTCATCGACGCATTGCTGACCAACTTTCACCTGCCGCGGACAACACTGTTGATGCTGGTCTCAGCCGTTGCCGGGCTGGAACGTCTCCGGCATGCCTATGAAGAGGCGGTCTCCACGCGGTATCGGTTTTACAGTTACGGCGATGCGATGGCGATCTTGTAGTGAGGTCAAAAAATGGTTACGTCTCGAAGTCGCCAGCTATAGAGGAAAGACACCGGGGCCTGAAGATATGCGGCGGGGGTTCTAGAGTAATTCGCGGTGAATCTTGACGGGCACGCGGGTTTTCATTTGTTCAGCGTAAGCCATCAATGCGCGTTGCTGCTTCTGATTCAGGTAGTTTTGGAAGATCTGTTCCTTCGCCGTCGCCGCCTTGGCTTGGTCCGTGTCCCCTTGCCGGGCGACCAGTGCCTGAGCTTCGGCGATTTCATCCGGCGTCAGTGCGACGGCGTCCCGGACGATGAGCCGGGCTTTGTTGCCGAGCAATTCCCTGGATTCCAGGGATTCGAAGACGGCAGGCGTCAAGTGGTTCGCGGCAAGAAGCCGCTGGTACAGCTCGGGATCGAAGACGCCGTTCTTCTGGAACTCCGGTCGTTGGAGGATGACTTCACGGAGATCATCCTCGGACACGGTGACCCCAAGATCCTGCCCGGCGATGAGCCACATTCGGCTTTCGACCAACTGTTCGATCACAAATTGCTTGATCGTTTCGTCTTTGAACTCGCCGGGAACCTTGTCTTTGTAGAAACGATACATATTCTCGTAGGCGCGGCGGAACTCATCGCGCGAGATCGTATGGTCGCCGACGGTCGCGACGACCGTGCCGGCCTGCTCACCGAATCCCCACCAACCCATGGTAATGACGAAGGCCACGGCAAGGATACCCATGATGGATTTCAGCAACCAAGGGTAGTTGTGGGCCGCATCCCGCATCAGCTTGATCATCGTCTGCCTCTCTCTCGATTGCGATGCGCAGATTCTACTCAGCGCCGCGCCGCAAACGCAAGGGCGGGTCGAGCGGAAAGAAGTATGGTCTTTGTTTGTGCAAGTTAGTCCGTTTTGTTATACTTTGCCCCTAATTGCAAGGAGATCGCTTGGCGGAGGAGGTTGGTGGAATCGGGCCGTTCCACACGGAGGTCTACCCGAAGGCGCACGTTCTCAACCGCTTCATCGCGAAGTTGATCGATCTTTTCATCGTGGCCGCTGCCAGCGAGGTAATTTCTCCGGTGGGATTCCTCGCAGGGTTGGCGTATGTCCTGGTCGCCGACGGATTTCCCGGCGGCCGAAGCATCGGAAAGCGGCTGATCGGCCTGCAGACCATCCTTCCGAGCACCCGCGAGGCGGCTGGTTTCAAGGACTCCATCATCCGCAACGTGCCGTTCGGTGCCGCTGTGATGGCCTTTGAAGTGCCGTACGTCGGTTGGCTCGTGACGCTGGCAATCCTCGCGCTCGAAAGCTTGCTGATTATCGGGAACGAGCAGGGGCGGCGGCTGGGAGACGAGCTTGCGCAAACGCAAGTGCTGGACGCGGGCCAGCTGGTGCTGCACGATTGAAGATGTGACCGAGACGAAGGGAGACGAACCGTGGGGTTTACGGGTGACGTGTTCGGCTGGTTCTCCAACGACCTGGCCATCGACTTAGGGACGGCGACGACCCTCGTCTACGTGCACGGGAAAGGGATCGTGCTCAACGAGCCCTCGGTCGTGGCGGTGGAGAAGAAGAGCGAGAAAGTCCTGGCGGTTGGGGCCGATGCGAAAAAAATGCTCGGGCGTACTCCGGGCAACATCGTCGCCGTGCGGCCGATGAAGGAAGGCGTCATCGCGGACTTCGAAATGGCGGAGCAGATGCTGAAGCACTTCATCCGTAAGGCCCACAATCGGAGCGCATTTGTTCGTCCGCGCATCATCATCGGGGTTCCGTCGCGCATTACCCAGGTGGAACAGCGGGCCGTGCGGGATTCAGCCGAACTGGCGGGGGCTCGCGAAGTCTATTTGATCGAAGAGCCGGTGGCGGCCGCCATCGGGTCGGGGTTGCCGATTACCGAACCCTCGGGCAACATGGTCGTGGACGTCGGGGGGGGCACGACCGACATCGCGGTCATTTCGCTCGGGGGCATCGTATACAGCGAGTCGGTGAAGGTAGCCGGCGATCGCATGGATGAAGCAATCATGAACTACATTAAGAAGAAGTATAATCTCCTCATCGGCGAGCATATGGCCGAGCGCATCAAGTTTGAAATCGGGTCCGCCTACCCCTTCGAAGAGCGCAAAACGATGATGATCAAAGGGCGCGATCTCATTTCCGGCATCCCCAGAACGCTGGTGGTGGACGACGCCGAAATTCGGGAGGCGCTGCAAGAGCCGCTCGGCACGATCGTCAACGCGATCAAAGTGGCACTGGAAAACACCCCGCCGGAGTTGGCCGGCGATATCATCGACAGGGGCATCGTGCTCACGGGTGGGGGTTCGCTCCTGAAAGGAATGGATACTCGTTTTCGCGAAGAAACGAATCTACCCATCATTACGGTCGATGATCCTCTCACCTCAGTCGTGCTCGGCGTGGGGAAAATTTTGGACGAGCTCGATCTCCTGCGCAAAGTGTCGGTCATGTCGCAGTGCAGCACTCTTCGGTAAGGCCCCATCCCTGATGTGGATGGCTATCTTTCGCACGACATACGGGACGAGGCGCCTAGCGCTCATTCTGTTTGTCGTGCTGCTGTCCGCCCTCTTTCTTCTGCCCAGCCAAAGCCAAGGATTGCTTCAACGAGCCGGCGGTCCGTTCGGCCACATCCTGAGCATCCCGCTCCAGTTTATTGCGACGATCGATCAGGCCGTATCGGATGTGTGGCGGCAATACGTCGCGTTGCAGGGCCTGCAGGAGGAAAATGAGCAGCTCCGCAAAGAGATGGAATTATTGCGTGGACAGAACACCCAGCTGCGTGAGGCGGCGGCCGCTACGGAACGGTTGGCCGCACTGCTGAAATTCAAGGATCAAGTGTCGCCGCCCATGGTCGCCGCCGCGGTCATCGGGCGGGATGCCGGCAACTGGTACCATTCATTGGTTTTGAACAAGGGGGAGCGCGACGGCATCACCCCTGAGATGGGGGTGATTACCCCGGTGGGGGTGGTGGGACGTGTTGTCAAGACGACGGCGGAGACGGCGGTCGTGTTGCTGCTCACGGACTCCAACAATGCGATCGCAGGGTTGATTCAACGGACGAGAGAGGAAGGCATTGTGGAGGGGACGACACAGGGACTTGCCAGGCTCAAGTATATTCCTTTGCTGTCCGGAGTCCGGACGGGTGACAAGATCGTCACCTCGGGTTTGGTGGGAGGTTTCCCGCGCGGGTTGGCCATCGGGACGATCACCAGGATCGACAAAGAAGAAGGGGCGCTGTTTCAATCGGCCGAGCTGATGCCGGAAGTGGACGTGAGCCGGCTTGAAGAGGTGTTGGTCATCCAAACGCCCTACGGGGACTCTTCTGCAGCCGAGGAAAAGAATCAGGTTCCATGAAGTTTTTTCTGTACGTCGGCCTCATTCTGCTTATCGTGCCTCTCCAGACCGCCGTGCTCCACCATGTGAGCCTATGGGGGATCAAGCCCGATCTGGGGTTGATCGCCGTTTGCTTGGTCGGCTTGCTGGCGGGTGAATTGGAAGGCGTGCTCATGGGCTTGGTGATGGGCTGGGCTCTGGATCTGTTTTCCGCAGGCGAGTTATGGCTCAATTTAGTGACAAAAGGGGGTGCCGGATTGGTGGCCGGTCTCGCGGGCCGCCAGGTCGCCCACATCACTCCGGTTGTGTTGTTGATGGGGCTGCTGATAGTGTCGGCGGTGTCCGGGTTGGTGATCGCATTCAATATGAATTTTACGGGCCTGACCGGCCTGTGGTGGGCGATCCGTTCGATCGTGCTGCCTCAGGCCTGCTATGACGCTCTTGTTGGGGCCGGATTGTACTGGGTGGTGTGCCAGCGATTCGATCTACAACGGCTGGAGATGTATCAGCGGTTATGATGGATACGGTGGGTTACGGTTCCTCAGCCATCCGGCCGGAGGCCTATTAAGTGGCTACTGCGGGGTATCAAGACTCCGAGTTGGGCGAACTCCAGCGTCGCCTCGTGATTCTGCGGATCGGCCTCTTGTTCGTCGTCGCCCTGCTTGCGCTTCGGTTGTGGCATCTGCAGGTGAGGGAAGGGCTCTACTATCGGGATCTTTCTGAAAACAACCGCACCAGATCGGTGATGTTGGAACCGGCCCGCGGCCTGGTCTACGACCGCAACGGGGTGCTGTTGGCCAATAACGTGCCGAGCTTCACCCTCTACGTATCGCTGGAAGACGTCAAGGATCGAGAAGCGCTCATCGAGAAACTGACCGAGTTGCTGGGGTTGGATCCGGAGCTGATCAGGAAGAAACTGTCCGGCAAGGGCGGGAAGCTATTGCCTCGGAAGATTAAGGACCGCTTGACGCTGCGCGAGGCCACGATTATTGAATCGCACCGCCTTGATTTACCCGGCGTCATGATCCAAGTCGAGTCCCAGCGGAATTATCCGGGAGGAGCGACGGCTGCGCACTTAGTGGGGTATGTCGGCGAAATATCAGCCGAGCAGTTGGAAAAGGCGGAGTTTGCCGATCTGCATCAAGGCAGTATCGTAGGTCAATACGGCGTGGAAAAGACCTTCGACCGCCATGTGCGGGGGCAAGCGGGGCAGAAAAGCGTGGAGGTGGATGCGCTTGGACATGAAAAGCGTACCGTCGTGGTGGACAAACCCCTCGCAGGAAACGACCTCTATTTGACGATCGATGCGAGACTGCAAAAGGTGGCGGAAGATTTGTTGGGGAATGAATCGGGCGCGATCGTCGCGCTCGATCCCACCAACGGGGATGTGCTGGCGATGGCCAGCCGTCCGGCCTTCGATCCGAACGTCCTCTCGCGCGAATTAACGGCGAAACAATGGGTCGAGATTGTACAGGACGAAGGGCGCCCCTTGAATAATCGGGCTTCCCAAGGACAGTATCCGCCCGGTTCGACGTTCAAGGTGTTGATGGCCGCCGCCGCCCTCGAGAGCCATACCGTGACACCGTCCACCGGCGTTCATTGTAACGGCGGGTATCAATTCGGAAGAAGAGTCTATCGAGACTGGAAAGCCGGCGGGCATGGGTTGGTCGATTTGCGCAGCGCCCTCGTCCACAGCTGCGACGTGTATTTCTACACAGTGGGACAACGAATGGGGATCGACACCATCGCCTCCTACGCGAATCAATTCGGATTGGGAAAGGAAACCGGCGTCGAGCTTCCGTCGGAGCGGGTCGGCATCGTGCCGTCGACGAAATGGAAGGAGAAGGCCAAGAACGAGGCGTGGCTACCCGGCGAAACAATTTCCGCCTCCATCGGCCAAGGCTATGTGACGGTGACCCCACTGCAGATGGCGGCCCTGATGGCCACCGTGGCGAACGACGGTTTGGCGTATCGTCCCCGGCTGGTGCAGGCGATCATGGACCGCAGCACAGGGCGTCTGCAGGAGTTGCCGACCGTCCCGCGAGGGAAACTGGCCGTCAAGCCGCAGACGCTACGGGTCATCAAAGAGGCGCTGGCCGGCGTGGTGGAAGAGGGGACGGCGACACGTGCCAAGTCCACGATCACGAAAATTGCCGGTAAGACAGGTACCGCCCAGACGGTCGCCCTCCGGACAGGACCCGAGAAGGACATCCCCAAGAAGTATCGGGACCACGCCTGGTTCATCGCCTTTGCGCCGGTCGACCATCCGAAGATCGCGGTCGCGGTGCTGGCCGAGCACATGGGACACGGCGGTTCGGCGGCAGCGCCGTTGGCTAAGGAGCTGATCGAAACATATTTTAATCTGGCGCCTCGGGCTCCGATCGTCACGACGCAGACGCCGCCGGCTTCGATCGAAGAGCGGCGAACGGGGCAGCAAAATCTATGATCGACCGGGTTATCGATAATCGGGGGTTCGACAGTTTTGACGTGCGATTCATCGGGCTGGTACTGACCATCTTGGGCATCGGCGTGCTCTCGATTTACAGCGTGACCAATACGCAGCAGGGGCCGGGCCTGCCGTTTTACGCGAAGCAGGTGGCATGGATCGCCCTAGGCAGTCTGGCATTTTTAATCATGCTGGTGTCCGATTATCATAGGATCGCGCGGCTTGCCTATCCCGCTTATGCGATCATTCTGGTGCTGCTCGCCATCGTGCTGTTCGAGGGGAAGACCAGCCGCGGTGCGCAGCGTTGGATTCCGATCGGCCCGTTTGCCTTCCAGCCGTCGGAGTTCGCGAAGCTGGTCCTGATTCTCGTGCTCGCCCACTACTACTCGAAAATGCCTCGCGTGGGCTGGCTGCAGCGGGTCGTCGTCCCCGGGCTTCTTATGCTGCCCGGGCTGGTGCTGATCCTAAAGCAGCCGGATTTGGGGAGCGGACTCAGCTTTCTGGCGGTGTATGCCGCGATGCTGCTGATGGTCGGGGTGCGGTCTCAGGCGTTGGGCGTGATCTTGCTGTTCTCCCTGATGTTGTTTCCATTCGCGTGGGAAATGGTCTGGGGATCGTTGCACGACTACCAGCGCCAACGCATCATGGCATTCGTCGATCCCACCTACGATCCCGGCGGCAAGGGATATCATGCGCTCCAGTCCCGGATTGCGATCGGATCCGGCGAGTTGCTCGGCAAAGGATTGTACGGGGGTACGCAAAGCCAACTGAAGTTCCTCCCCGAAGGACATACCGACTTTGTGTTTTCGGTATTTGCGGAAGAATGGGGTTTCCTTGGCGTGCTGACGCTCTTGGCTTTGTTCATTGGGTTGATCTGGCTCTCGCTGGAGATCGCCGCAAAGGCCAAAGATCAGCTCGGCGCCCTCTTGGCGGTGGGTGTGATCGCCATGCTGTGTTTTTGCGTCGTCGTCAACATCGGGATGACGGCGGGTATGTTTCCGATCGTCGGTATCCCGCTCCCGTTGATGAGTTACGGCGGCAGCGCCACGATCATGACCATGGCGTCGCTCGGTTTGTTGTTGAACGTCAAACGGCGGCGATTAAGTCTGTTTTATTAACCACCATCCGACCGTCCTGCCGGTTTTCAACCGCTCGGACAGTCGGGTAAATCGATCATACAGAGGCGCGCCGGTATGCGCGGCTGACTGCGCGCGAGAACCTGGGCAAGTTGCCCGCGTTCCGCGTCCGTCCCGTCGGGCGTCTCCATAAACGAAGGAGCAGGATAATGGGAATTGAAATTGCGATTACCGTCGCGCGGGAGGAGACTCGTGTGGCGGTGTTGGATAGCGGTGTGGTGACTGATTTGTACGGGGACCGGGCCAAACACAAGGATTTCGTCGGAAATATTTACAAAGGGCGGGTCGCAAAAGTGTTGCCGGGCATGCAAGCGGCGTTTGTGGACATCGGCCTTGAAAAAGCGGCGTTCATGCACGTTTCGGATCTGTCGATGGATGCCGAACCGGGCGACACCTTGGTGGAGGCCGAGGAGGACGAGGACAAAGATTCTGACGTGCTTCGACCGCGCCGCCAAAGTTCCAAACCCATCGAGCAGTTACTGAGCGAGGGCCAGGAGCTGATGGTCCAGATCTCCAAAGGACCGATTGGTACCAAGGGGCCGCGCGTCACCACCTACATCTCCCTGCCGGGACGGTACCTCGTCTTCATGCCCAATGTCGAGCATATCGGCGTGTCACGGCGCATCCCGCGGGACGAGGAGCGGGCTCGGCTGAAGGACATCATGAAGCGTGTTCGCCGGCCCGGCTGCGGCTATATCGTCAGGACGGTCAGCGAAGGAGTGAAAGAGGACGAACTGCGGTCCGACGTCGAATTTCTGCACGTGCTCTGGCAGGACATTTTGACGAAGCGCGATCAGCGGTCGGCCCCCGCCGAATTACATACGGATTTGAGCCTCAGCTTCCGTGTCGTGCGGGACCTGTTCGGGAAAAAAGTAGACCGCCTTCTCATCGATTCCCGCCAGGAGTACGAGGCCATACGCGATTTCGTGCAGCGGTTCTCGCCGGAGCAAACCGCGCGGATTCACTTTTACGACAAGGAAGAGAGCCTGTTCGATCACCTCGGTATCGAGCAGGAAATGGCGCGCGCGTTAAGCCGGAAAGTCTGGTTGAAGTCCGGCGGCTACATCGTCATCGATCATACCGAAGCCATGACGGTCATCGACGTCAACACTGGACGCTTCGTCGGGAAGCGCGATCAGGAAGAGACGATCCTTCGGAACAACCTGGAAGCCGTGAAAGAGATTGCGTATCAGCTCAAGCTGCGGGGGATCGGAGGTATCATCATCGTCGATTTCATCGACATGGAACGGGAAAAGAATCGCGACAAAGTCTATCATGCGCTCGTCGATGCCATGTCGGCGGACAAGGCGCGGACCAGGATCTCCCGTATTTCAGACTTGGGCTTGATTGAGATTTCGCGCGAACGTGTCCGCGAGGACCTTCTCCGTTCCCTCTCCGAGCCGTGCCGCTACTGCGAAGGGCGAGGCTATACCAAGTCTCCGACCACCGTGGCGTATGAGATCTTCAGGGAAATCCGACGCATCGGCAGCGAAGCCGAACAGCACCGGATCGTCATCGGAGCGCACCCAACGGTCGCGGGTCTCTTGCAGGACGAAGAGCGACAGGGGATAGAGGCATTGGAGCGAGACTGTACCGCGAAGATTCTCGTCACGCCGGACGACCGGCTTCACCTCGAGCAGTTCGATCTGGTCGTCCTGTGAGACTTTGCCGCAGGTGATGGGACGACCGCATGGATGCGACATCCCTTCGACCTTGGCTGATCCTTCGCGCGATCGACGGCGTCGGTGACATCACCCTGGTCAACCTCGTCCTTGCCTGCGGCTCCGCCGAGGCGGTATTCGAGTGTTCGAACGAGGAGTTAGCCGCCGCCGGCTGCAGCCGAGCATTAGTCGAAGCGATTCGGCGGGGCCCGGAGCTTCGGGAGCGCCAACGGATCGACCGTGAGCTGAAACGGCTGGAGGAACGGAAGGTTGGCGTTCTGACCTACCTGGATCCCGGCTATCCGGGCCGTCTCAAATCTATCGCGGACCCGCCTCCGCTGCTGTACCTGACGGGAACGCTTGCCGATTCGGACGGCGCAGCCGTGGCGGTTGTGGGCGCCAGACGTGCAACGGCCGGAGGACGTGTGGTCACGGAGCAGTTGAGCCGGGACTTGGCTCGCGCCGGATTCACCATTGTCAGCGGATTGGCCAGAGGCATTGATGCCGCGGCGCATCGTGGCGCACTTGCGGGCGGAGGACGAACCATTGCGGTGCTCGGCTGCGGTATCGATCGGACGTATCCGCCGGAGCACGACAAGCTTCGGGCACAGATTGAAGAATCAGGGGCCGTCTTGTCGGAGTTGCCGCTCGGGTCGCCGCCGCACAGTCACCATTTCCCTCGCCGAAACCGCATCATCAGCGGATTGTCCCTCGGCGTGGTGATTACGGAAGCGGCGATCAACAGCGGATCGCTCATCACGGCCCGCGTGGCGGCGGAACAGGGGCGCGGCGTGTTCGCGGTCCCCGGCTTCGTCAAGGAAGACACCAGCCGCGGCCCCAACGCGCTGATCAAGGAAGGCGCAACGCTGATCGAGCGTGCGCAGGATGTCATCGATGAATTGGCGCCGCAGTTGGAACCAAGCGTTCGCGCTCGGGTTGCGACTGCATGCGGCGGGGTGGAATCGAACGGTGAGTTGGGAAATGAGGAGGCGCTGGTGTATGATGCGTTGTCGTACGATCCGATCCCGGTCGATACGGTGATCGGGAAAACCGGCCTGGCGCCTTCTCAAGTGACAGCCGCCTTGCTCTCGCTGGAGCTCCGACAGCGGGTGCGTCAATTGCCCGGCCAGCGCTATCATCGCACGTAGAGACGCAGTTCGGTTGCACCGGTCTGCTATATTTGGTAGGGATATCGGAGTTCATCGAGCAGGTGAAACCTTATGGCAAAGTCTCTGATCATCGTTGAGTCGCCCACAAAAGCCCGCACGATCAATAAATATTTGGGCCGCGGGTACACCGTGGTTGCCTCCGTCGGGCACGTGAAAGATCTGCCGACCAGCAAGCTGGGAGTAGATCTCGACCGCGATTTCGAACCGCAATACGTGACCATTAAGGGCAAATCCAAGGTCCTGGCCGAGATCAAGAAGAAGGCCGAGGAGGCCGACAAGGTGTTTCTCGCGCCGGACCCGGACCGCGAAGGCGAGGCCATCGCCTGGCATATTGCGCAGGAGCTGAACGGCAAAGCGAAAAAGAAAAAGGACGGGAAGGTCTTTCGCGTGCTTTTTAACGAGATTACGGAGGCGGCCATCAAGCGCGCGCTCCAGTCGCCGGGGCAGATCGATATGAAGTTGGTGAACGCCCAGCAGGCGCGCCGAGTGCTCGACCGGATCGTGGGCTATCAAGGCAGCCAATTGCTGTGGAACAAAGTTCGCCGTGGGCTGAGCATGGGCCGCGTGCAGTCGGTCGCGGTGCGACTGATCTGCGAGCGGGAACAAGAGCGAGAGGCGTTCCGGGCCGAGGAATATTGGTCGATCACGGCCACGCTCGCCGGGACCAATCCACCGCCCTTCGACGCGAAACTGCACAGCATCAACGGCCAGGACGCCTCCATTGCGACGGGAACCGACGCGCAGCGGATCGTCGACGCCGTGCAGGGCAAGGATTTCGTCGTCGAATCGATCGAGCGGAAGGAAAAGAAGCGCAATCCCGTCGCGCCGTTCATCACCAGCCGGTTACAGCAGGAAGCCGCGCGCAAGCTGCATTTCAGCCCCAAGAAGACCATGACGCTGGCGCAGCAGCTGTACGAAGGAATCGAGATCGGCGCCGAAGGCCCCACCGGCTTGATCACCTACATGAGGACCGATTCGCCTAGGATTTCCAACGAAGCGATGGCGGAAGCCCGACAGCTCATACAGGAGCGGTTCGGCCCGGAATTCCTTCCCTCGACGCCCAACGTCTACAAGACACAGAAAGCCGCTCAAGAGGCGCACGAAGCCATCCGGCCGACCTCCGCGGCGCGTGATCCCGAGACCATACGACAATATCTAGAGCCCGATCAGTACAATCTGTATAAGCTGATCTGGAACCGTTACATTGCGTCGCAAATGGTGCCCGCGATCATGGACGTGACGCGCGTGGAGTCGAGCCCTCTCGGCACGAAGGACGCGTATCTCTTCCGCTCGACCGGGACCGTGGTGAAGTTCCCCGGCCATACGATCGTCTACATGGAAGGCATCGACAAAGAGCTGTCTGCGCAGAAGAAAGCGGATCAGGAAAGCGAAGACGAAGCCGACCGCCAGCTGCCGACCCTCTCCGAAGGGGAACGGTTGCGTCTCGTCGCCCAAGAAGGCCAGACCGTGGCGGGCCTGATGTCGAAGCAGCACTTCACGCAACCGCCGCCACGGTACAACGAAGCGCTCTTGATCAAGGAACTGGAGGAAAAGGGGATCGGCCGCCCCTCCACCTACGCCTCGATCATTTCCACGATTCAGGACCGCAAGTACGTCGAGAAGATCGACGGGCGGTTTGCGCCGACCGAGACGGGTAAGACGGTCAACGAATTTCTGACCAAGGGCTTTCCCAATCTGATCAACGTGGATTTCACGTCGCACATGGAGGAACAGCTCGACGAGGTCGAAGAAGGCAGCAAACCGTGGGTGACGGCCGTTCGGGAGTTCTACGATCCGTTCACCCGGGAAATGGAACGCGCGAAGACCATTCCGGGCCCTAAGGACATCATCGAGCCGCCCACGGACATTCCTTGCGAAAAATGCGGGCGCATGATGGAGATCAAGTGGGGCCGAAACGGGAAATTTCTCGCCTGCCCAGGTTATAAAGGCGATCCGCCGTGCAAGAATACGCAGAACTTCGAGAAGCTTCCGGACGGCACGATCAAGATTGTTCCCAAGCAGGAGTTGACGACCGACGAGAAGTGCGAAAAGTGCGGGAGTCCGATGGTCATCAAGACGGGCCGCTTCGGAAAGTTCATCGCCTGCTCGGCTTATCCCGAATGCAAGACCACCAAGCCCCTCGCGTTGGGCGTCAAGTGTCCGCAACCCGGCTGCGGCGGTGATCTCGTCCAGAAGCGGACCAGAAAAGGCCGTTCGTTCTATGCCTGCAGCCGCTATCCGCAGTGCGAGTTCGCCCTCTGGGATCGCCCCGTCAACAAGTCCTGCCCGACCTGCCAGGCACCCTTCCTGGTGGAGAAAGTCAGCAAACAGGCTGGCCGCAGCGTGCAATGCCGCAATGAAGATTGCGGCTACCGCGAAGCAGGATAAGTCCGAAAGACATCCCCCCTCCCCTCGGCGTTCCTCTGCATTTCCTTTCAGTGACCCGCAACGCGTTGCCTCATCAATGAAACTGAGATGCGGTTTCAACGATGATGAGAAGCCTACTCACAATTACGTAGCGGTCAGGTTGACGAATTTCGAACTCGGCCTGATAATGGTTAGTGAAACCACGCGCGAGAAGAACTCGCGGGGGAGTCTGTTAACTTAGGGAGGAGAAGGTATGAAGGCAAAAGAGGGAGTCATTACCCTTCTGAACAAAATTCTGACGGCGGATCTGACCGCCATAAATCAATATTACGTTCACGCCAAGATGTGCGAAAACTGGGGTTATGAACGCCTGTACCATAAAGTGCGCGAGCGCAGCATGGACGAGATGAAGGACGCAGATGAGCTGATCGAGCACATTCTCTATCTGGAAGGCGTACCAAACGTGCAGCGGCTGAATACCATACACATCGGCGAAACGGTGCCGGAGCAGCTGAAACTGGACTTGAAGGCAGAGCAGGAGATGCTGGGCCTCCTGAGCGACGGCGTGATTCACTGCACAAAGGTCGCGGACTTCACGACCCGGCACATGCTCGAAGATATGGTCAAGGATGTGGACGAGCACATCGACTGGATCGAGACACAACTCGAAACCATCAAGCAGGTAGGCCTTGAGAATTACTTGTCCGAGCAAATCAAAAAGGAAAGCTGACGCAACCCTGCGTCGAGGAGCACCGCATGAAAGCAAAAGAAGGAGTGTTGGACTACTTGAACAAGGTGCTCACGGCGGAGTTGACGGCGGTGCACCAATACCTGCTTCATGCCGCGCTGTGCGGCAACTGGGGCTATGAGCGGCTGCAACACGAATTTCGAGAATTGGCCAACGAAGAGGTGGAGCACAGCGCGCAGCTCATCGATCACATCCTGTACCTCGAAGGCAATCCGGACATGGAGCGGCTCGATCGGGTCGCGCAAGGGGCGAACGTCCAGGCGCTGTTTGAGGCGGATCTGGCCTTCGAGGTTCAGGACGTGGACCTTTTACGGAAAGCCATCGCCCATTGTGCGAAGGTCGCCGATTTCACCACTCGGCACAAACTCGAAGACATGGTGAAAGATTCCGAGGAGCACGTCGACTACTTCGAGCGCCAGCTGCGGGCGGTGAAACAAGTCGGTCTGGCGAATTACCTCGCCGAGCAAATCAAGAAAAGCTCCTGAGCCAAGAAACAGAACGTCACTCCTTCCCCGCCTGACTACCTCGACTTGCTGTATCTAAATCAAAATGTGGGAGAGGGGCCTCCGGAGGAACGAGAGGCGCCTCTCCCAGGGAGTGGGGTGGCACAGCCCCACGCCCATGCCGGGCGTGTAGCCCGGCGAGTACTAACAGTCCGACCCATGCCGCCGATTGCCATCGGCTCGATCATTTCTGATCACGCAAGCGAAAGCTCGAACGAGCACGGGGTCAAATTGCGAGCCCGCTGCGACTTCCAAGATACGGAGCGCGACATGCCGTCTGATGTCCGGATTGGGTTCGTGTGGGATTTGGATGGCGTCGAAGGAATCTGCAATTGCCAGCATGCGTGCTCCTATCGGGATGAAAGAGCCTCGCAGGCCAAAGGGATAACCGCACCCGTCCCATCGTTCGTGATGATGGGCGATGACATGCGCGGCAGATGTAAGGAACGCAAAGCGGTTGAGCAGTTCTGCGCCGGCACGCGGGTGGCTCTGGGCCCTCGCATAGTCGTCGGTATCCCAATGGTCCCGACGAGCCAGAAACTCTGGGTCGAGCATCAATAAACCTATATCGTGCAATAAGCCCGCGAGTGCCAGGTCATGCAGTTCGTCGGGCGGGAGGCCCAATGTCCGTCCCAGTACCACGCAATAATGGGCAGTTCGCCGGCCATGTCCGGGATTGTGCCGTGTGAGCGATTCCATCATGACGCTGGCTTGCGAAGTCAGCATGTATTCCATCTCGCGCTGGGATGCGGGCGGCAGTTGGAGACCCTCGATCTTCAGCAGGAAATCGAGCACCGAGCGAAGCGATGCCGGGATGAGTTTCGTATCGGATCGTTTTATTGCCATCGTCATACTCCTTGCGACAACCAGAAATAATCAGAGCCCAAGACCGTCGTCCGATCTTGGGCTCTGGGTGAACAACCGCTGGCCGCCTGACCCTGAAGTAGCGCTCTGAAGCTTCTGAATATTAAGGGGTCTCAGGACCTCGTTTCCCCGCCATCAAAGGCTGCTTGAGAATCCACATCTCATAAAGCGGGATGATCATCATGATGAGAAAGCTCAGGACCATCAGGGTATCGCCGGTGAGCATCGTCAGCACGAAAATTGGAGAAACATAACTGATCAGCCACGGAGAAAGCAGATCCAGCATCACACCGCCAAATCCCATCCAGGTCGTGCTGACTTTCATTCCATGGCTGGCGCCGGTCAGGTAGAGCACGTGTACGAGAATCATGAACACGACAGGCATCGTGAAGAGGTGAAAGTGTGTTACCTCAGCCAGTTCTCGGAAGGACATCGGCTCGCCGAACGTGGCGTCCGATCCTCGGTAGTGATCAGCGATGCCTTGCGGAGACAGGCCCGTCATGCTATGCGCCCAAAAAAAAGAAAAGGTGAAGCCGGCCAACATGAGCAGCAGAAACAGCGTGTACAGCAGCCGGATATGCCGGTCGGAATCGCGAAGCCGAAACCGTGTGTTGAAATTGCGCATGCCAAAAGGCCAGCCCGCACCGGGACCGGTCTTACTAATCTCCAAAGATGGATGAGAAAAACCCCTTATTGGCTTTTCGAACCGCTATCGTGTCGCTTCCCAACCCTCGGGGCTTCAAATAGAACTCATCGATGAGGACAAGAACTCGCTTGACGCCGGCGCTGATTGATCGCACGGACATGGTGGCGCCGCTGATGTTGATGATGTCCTTGTTGATCCGAATAGGATCGAAGACGGTTTTCCCCTCGTACTGGACGTTGAACCGCTTGCGTCCGACTTCGCTCCCTTTGGCCTCGCGAAACACAAGCAGTTCGACGTCCGAGCATCGGCCTTTGGCGTCGACCCCGACCATGTACGTCATGTGCTTGTGCTTCCCGATCGTGTTGTGCACCATGGCGTAGCCGTCGATCTTGTCTCCAGTCTCTCCGATGTACACCTCGAATGACTCTTCCGGAAATTTCCAGCCGATCCGCTGTTCGACGATCTCTTTCTGAGCCTGACTCAGCCGCAGCAACTCTTTTCGCACGCGCTGAGAATTAGGCAGCACGATCTTGACGGCTTCTTCCTCTGTCATGAAAACTTCGGCGTGATTCAACTCTTCGTCGGTCAGATAACGGCGCAACTCGCCGTCCCAGACGCGTTCCGCAGCGAACGCAGGAACAGCTCCAAGCAAAGCGAATCCAAATGCCATTGAGCGAAATGCGGTATTCATGTTGCTGTGCACCCCTGTTCCTGAAGTTTACTGTTGAGCCGGCGCTCCACTGAATCGACCACATCCTTGGATTGATCGGTCGGGACCCAGCCAAACATGCGCGAGCCGCCCCGGAACGCCCAGCGCTCCCGTTCCTCGATGAAGCTGACCTGTGTGACATCGTCGAGGCGTTTGACATTCATCTTGATCCGGGACCGATCTCTGCTGTCTTTCATCTCGCGTTGAAAGGCACCAAAGGTCCGTCCTTCCATCGGGATTTCCAGCCAAGCGGTCTGGATTACCCCTGTGTCTTTGTCTTGGACCGTTACTGAGCGGTCCTTGATGGAGTCCACCGCCGCTTCCCAAACATCGTCGTAGGAACACACGACATACCGTTCGTGGATGCCGGCGAGAGAGCTACACCCGGCAAAGGCAACAAACGCGATGGAGCAAAAACTAAAGTTGGTGAATGCCTTCATAGCTTGATGAGGGTCCCTTCGGCGTAGCGCCGAAGGGACCCTTAACCTCAGAAATAAGTTGCGGCTTGAATCAGGAAGCCGTTTCCGTTGATTGGGGCCGAGCCTGCCGTAGAAAAGTCACCGGCGGGCAAGAGACCCGTCGCATTCTTCTGGGTATTAAACTGCCAGTCGAACTTGAACACGGTGTCTTCGACTGGTCTGAAATTGATGCCAAGCGTGAGTCGCTCCAGTTCACGTCGATTCCCTCCTCCGGGAAGAAACCGCGTGCGGTCGTCTGTATCGGTGTCCACCTGCTCCCAACGTATGACCGCAGTGAATGTAGACGCGTCCGTGAAATGGCTGGGAGCCCACCGCTTCAGAAACTCGGGCATGAAGTGATAGTTCCCTTGAATGTAGTACCCCTGCATGCCGGCCGGGCCGGTTGGGTTGTTGCTGATCCTGGTCCAGGCTGATTCGCCGATTACCTCGAACGGCCCTCGTTGAAGCGTCCAATCAACGGCGAAGATATCGATGTATCCTGCTCCCAGGGTGCCTATCGCAGGCCGGTATTGGCCGTGGTATCCAGATCCCGCCACCTCGATGCCCAGCATTGGACTGAAAGCCAAGCGGCCGACAATGGCCTTGCTATCATCACGGTCGCGGGAGACGCTTCCACGTGTGTTCCGTACTCCGAGATCGCTCGGATTCTGGTTATTAAGTGCTGTCATGCCGTTGACCGCGTAAAGTTCGTAGTCCAGTTTTGAGAGTCGGCTTGGATAGAGGGTCCCGTAGATACCGGCGCCAGCCTCGAACCATGTACTGGGGATGATGATCCGGGATACCATCGGTCGATCCACGAGGTCGTTCAGCGGTGAATCGTGTAGCAAGTTGAATTTTCCGACCGGCATCAAAAGGATACCGGCGCGAAGATTGATCGCTTCATCGATCAGGTAGTCCAACTGAGCGAATTCAATCTGCATCGATCCATCACCTTGAAGGGTGTTGGGCCCGCCGCGTTCTATCTCGATTTCCGTAGCGAATTTGACATGGTCCGTGATGTCCGCGTAGATGAACGGCACCAACCGCTGCTGCCCGAAGGTATGGCGACTAGGATTGTCCAGGTTCTGGCGAGACAGGTTGTTGTACATCACGTCAACGTAGCCACCAAGCGTGGCCTTCGGTGCGCTCAAGAACGGTTTGGCATAGATCAATTTTCCTGACCCGGTGGACCCGAACGACAACGGGACTTTCTCTTCGCCCGGCCGCTCGACCCGGATGTCGGTCATCGGCCCAGCCGGCATGGGGTATTGCTCCGCCGAAGCAGGAGCACCCTCGCGGCGTTCCATTGGGCCTTCCCGCCGCTCCTGCTCCTTCAACCGCTTTTCCACGGCTTCATCGACCATTCTTTTGATTTCCTCAGGGGTCATGTTCTGTGCCGAAACCGGCATGGCCGCTAGAACGGCCATCGTGACAGTCCCGAGGATTGCCCACATCCTCATTGCTTGCCTCCATAAGTTATGGGGTGATGGGTTTGACTCGGGACTCGGCGGTCTCTGGTCTTGTTGCGTAGAAAGGGAACAGCGCTTGCTCGGTATAAACCTCCTTGCTGTTGTGATAACTAGGTGGAAGGGTGGTTCCACCCTTCGATTGACCGGAACGGAATAATGACGATGCGCTTGCACCGCTTGCATTTCAGCTCGAGCCCCTGTCCGCGCACTTTGGCGATAAGCTGCCCGCATTCGCAGCGCGTTTCGTGACTAGGGGGCGGAACTACAGTTGACCTTGCGCTCACCATGCCTGGCCTAAATTGAAATTGAGAACGATTCTTAATATCTCAGCATGCGGGCATGTGTCAATAGGAAAAATCGGCCCTACGACGGTGCAGGCGGCGTGCAAGCCCGGCCCGCCTTGCTTATAATGACGCTCATGTATCGACGTGTGCGGACCATCCTGAGTATGCGAGGCGTTGCCTCAGGCCTTCTTTTTATCGCCGCTGTTTTCTCGGCGTGTGCCACGCATCTTCCGGCCGAGCCGGTCCCAGGGAAGGACGAACCCGGCGCGTTGGCTATCGGCCGCGCCGTGGCCGTGATCACCGGCGATCGAAGGCGAAAATATGAGCCAGAAGTCCGGTTTATGGAACTGGTCAATCGCGAGACCAAGGAGCGCTACAACGTTGAGATTGAATCCGAGGACCGGCGTTTCATCTTGCCCCTTCCACCAGGCGACTATGAGTTAAGCCGCGTTCAAATCAGCGAGGGGCCGTTTCTCTCGATGGCGAACCTGTCTGCCGATTTTTCTGTCGGCCGCGATGCGGTCACGTACCTGGGCACGTGGCGATTTGGCATTGATTCTCCCCGGTACGGCCGTATGGTTTCGCTGTCCGTCGTCAGCGACGAGAAAGATCGTGCTCAAAGCATGGAATCCGTCACACAGCAATTCCCTTCTTTGAAAGGCGACACGGTCGTCACCATGTTGCCCGATCCGGCTGAGATGGACGCTCGACTGTATGAAGTCATGCCGTACCCCCGCTATCCCCGGTATTTCCGGCGGCATCTATGGTAAGAGCCTGTCTGGTCTTGGTGATGGCTTGCGGTCTTGCGGCCGCCTGCTCCGCTTCACGCCATGTTTCCGAACCCGTGACCGTGAAGCGCGTCCAGATGCACATGGGCACGCTCATCACGATCACCGCGGTCGCGCAGGACGAATCGGTCGCGCAGGACGCCGTCGCAGCCGGGTTCAAGGAGGTGCGGCGGCTGGAAGCGTTGCTCAGCACGTGGATTCCCGACAGCGAGCTATCCAGAGTGAATCGTGCGGCCGGGCAGGAGGCTGTACGGGTCAGCGCCGATTCGCTCACAGTAGTCAAGCGATCGTTGGCCATCGCGGCCATGACCAACGGCGGATTTAATATCGCCGTGGGACCGGCGGTCGAAGCCTGGAGCGTCATGGATCGACAGCGGATCCCGGACGACGAAGAGCTGCGATCGCTCCACCCGCTGACCGACTGGGCCGCTGTTCGAGTGGATGACCGGAGCAGCACCGTGTTTCTGCCGCGAGCCGGCATGAGGATCGACGTCGGCGGAATTGGAAAGGGTTATGCAGCCGATCGGGTGGTCGAGGTGATGAGGCGAGCCGGCGCAGCGGCCGGGGTGGTGGCGCTCTCCGGAGACATCAAGGCGTTCGGCGAGTTGCCTGGCGGATCGGGTTTTCCGGTCGGCATTCGCCATCCCAGGCAGGAAGACCGCGTGCTGACCGTGATCCACCTTAAGGACGAGGCGATCTCCACGGCAGGGGATTATGAGCGATTCTTCGAACGGGACGGTGTCCGGTATCACCATATTCTCGACCCGGTGACGTTGAAACCGGCGCGGGGCTGTCAGAGCGTCACGGTGATCGCGCGCGAGGGTACGATGGCAGACGGGCTGGACACGGGAATTTTCGTGCTGGGACCGGAACGGGGCATGGCACTGGTGGAGAAGCTTCCAGGTGTCGAGGCGATCGTCGTCGATCAAGAAGGGCGCGT
Source organism: Nitrospiraceae bacterium (assembly GCA_040255165.1). Lineage (GTDB taxonomy): Bacteria > Nitrospirota > Nitrospiria > Nitrospirales > Nitrospiraceae > JBDZUK01. Next base: position 36,327 of record JBDZUK010000016.1, read on the forward strand.
ACTCATCTCGTCAGGACTTCAGGGCCGTCTCCAAGGGTTGTAACAGATGTGGATACAGAATACGGCCGGCGTCTTTTGCTGCATCGCGGCGCTGTGGATGACCGCCTGCGGCATCATTGAAACCGGCTATTTCAAGAACCGAGTGGACGAAGCGACGCAGGACATCGTGGAACGCCGGTATGGACCGCCGCATCGGCTCGAACAGCGGCCGGAGGGAGGATCGGTCTGGACGTACTTTGACCGCGGCAGCGCGACTGCAAGCTATGCAGGGACAGCGAGATCCACCTACTGCCGCGCGTACGTGCTGACGTTTGACGAACAAGAAGTCCTGCGAGAATGGCGGCAGGAGGATTGCCGCGGGTGAACGACCGGCCGCCGCTCACAACCGAATCACCTCCAAGCTGACCCGTTGAAAACCGAGCGTCCGGACTTCATCCACGACCGCGACGAACCGCTCCAACACCGTCACTTTGTCGGCTCGCACCACCACCGAAGATTCTCGTGATAACCCGCCCAGCACGGCGGGCAGGCCGTTCTCCGAGACCGGCTTGTCGTTCATGTACACGCCTCCTTCAGCGGTCAACGTAATGACGATCGGCACGTCCTTGCGGTCCCCGACCTCTTTGGCCTTTGCCAGGTTCACGGGAATTTGCCCGGTGCTGATAAAGGTCGCGGTCGTGAGGACGATCACGAGCAGGACGAGCATCACGTCGACGAGCGGAATCACGTTGATCTGATTAAGCTCGCGTTCCATGCTTCACCTTATACAGGGTCATCAGCTCGGCCACCCGGCGGCGCAGAACGTTGTTCATCACGACGCAGGGAATGGCCACGAGCAATCCGACGGCGGTCGCCTTGAGGGCTAGGCTGAGACCGATCATGATCGTATTGACGGCCATGGTGCCAGACGTCCCCATCGTATGGAACGTCAGCATGATACCGAGCACGGTCCCCAGGAGGCCGATGTAAGGCGCGTTGGCCGCCACCGTCCCGATGACCACCAGCCGGCGGGTGAGCGCGATCTCGAAGACCTGGGCGTTCGGATAGTTGGCGAAATCAACCCGCCTGAAGAACAGCCAGCGTTCAACGGCGATGGCAACGGCCCACAGGCTGAGAACCAGGAGAAGACCGATAATCCCGTAATCGACTGCGTTCTTCAACGCATCCATGCGTGACTCCCTGTGGTGCGATGGCTTTGAGCGGAACAGCGGTCCTGCTCGCCGGGTGGGCGGGTAAGATGCCTGGCGGGCCGCCGCGGAATGTGTATCAATGCCAGAAGGGGGAAAAGCGTGTCAATGTTTCAACCCGGGGCCTGCTGCGTTAGGCACGTATTCCGCTCTGTCGGAACAGCACGGTATGCGTCGCCAGCACGCGCAACTCGACCGCCGTGCCGACTTGATAGACGCTCGTCGAACCCTCACTGCTGTGCACGATTTGGCCGGAAGGGAGACTGATCGTATAGAGGTTTTCCGAGCCGCGAAATTGGCGGGCCAGGATTCGAGCCCCGGGAGCTTTGGTGGGAACGAGATGCACATCGTCGGGTCGGATCATCACGACCACGGTTGCGCCATCTTCGTACCCGGCGGTATTCGGGAAAGTGCCCAGCTCGGTGTACACGTGGCCGTCCTTCACTTCGCCGGGAATAAAATCCGCCTGCCCGACGAAATCCGCGACGAACGGCGTCGCCGGCTCATGATAAATCGTCTCAGGCGCATCCAGCTGCTCCAGCCGGCCCGCGTTCAGCACCGCGATGCGGTCAGCCATGGCGAAGGCCTCCTCGTGGTCGTGCGTCACCAAGATGGTCGTCGTTTTCATGCGGCAGAGCAGCTCGTGCAGATCCTGACGCATGCGATAAGCCATGTCCGGATCGAGATTGCTGAAGGGCTCGTCGAGCAACAGCACGACCGGGCGCTGGACCAAGGCGCGTGCCAGGGCGACACGCTGCTGCTGGCCGCCCGACAGTTCATGCGGATAACGCCTGTCGAATCCGACCAAGCCGGTGAGTTCCAGCATGTGCGCAACGCGCTGCCGTCGCTCCTGCCGCGACAGCGCCCGCAAGCCGAAGGCGATGTTGTCGGCCACGCGCAGGTGAGGGAACAAGGCATATTCCTGAAAGACCATCCCCACATGCCGGTCTTCGGTGGGCACCTGGACCTCGGGAGACGACACCAGCCGGCCGGACAGAAAGAGCTCCCCCCTGCGCACCGGCTCGAACCCGGCGATGGCCCGGAGGATCGTCGTCTTTCCGCAGCCGGAGGGTCCGAGCAGGCACAGAATTTCCCCCTCGCGCGCCGAAAAGGAAATGCCGGAAATGGCCGGGCGGCCCGGCTCATAAGCGCATGAGATCTGACGCAACTCCAATACGCCGCTCGAAGGCGCATAGAGATCGGCCTGTTGAAATGTCCGGTCCCCGGATTCGGCGCTGTACAGGTTTGGGCTCATGGACTGAGTTCCTTTACGCGGCGCGTCCATTTCTGATACCGAGTAGCAGCAAGGCGGGCAGGCTCAGCGTGACGATCAGCAGCGCCGAGGGAGCGGCCAGTTGATAGTACTCTTCGCTGGCTTCCAGCCATACCCGAATCGCCAACGTATCGAAGCCGACGGGGCGCAACAGCAAGGTCGCCGGCAACTCTTTCATCGTCTGAAGGAACATCAATACCCACGCGACGATGAATCCGTTTCGCACGAGCGGCAACGTCACGCGGCGCCAGGTGGTATGGAGGTTCAGTCCAAGGGTGCGGGCCACTTCTTCAAGATTCGGCGTGACTTGCTGGATCGCCGGCTCCAGTGATTGTAGGCCGACCGGCAAGAAGTGAATCACATAGGCGACGATCAGCACCAGCACGGTGCCATAGAGAATCGGAGCCGCCTGAGTGAACAACACCAGCACGGCCAATGCCGCGACCGGCCCGGGGAGCACGTAACCGGCATAAGCCGCTTGGAGGCAGCCCAGGTTGAGCTTTGTGGGTCTGCGGCTTGCCAGATAGGCCAGAGGCAACCCGATCAGCACGCCGGCCGTGGCCGCAGACGCCGACAAGAAAGCGCTGTTGCTCACAAATTCGAAGAAACGGCCATCGAGAATCTCTTGCGCGGCGGGCGACAGGCTCCACTGTATGAGGAGATAAACGGGAATGCCGAACGCCAGTCCCACGATCGTGCCCAAGTATCCGGTCATCATCAGCGCACCGAGCGGTCCGCAACGTTGGCGCGCCGGCGGCCGATAGCGGCCGGTGGTCTGGTAGAACCGGCTGCGCCGCCGGAACCATCGTTCCGTGACGAGGAAGATCAAGGCGAGAACGACCAACAGCAGGCTCAGGATGCCGGCGGCCTGATTGTCCGACCGCCCTGTCATTTGCTGAAACACGGCGTAGGTCAAGGTTTGATAGCGCAGCAGCGAGACCGCGCCGAAATCCGAGACGACGTACAGAATCACCAGAGCCAGACCGGCCGCGATGGACGGACGCATCAGCGGCAGCGTCACCCGCCAGAGCGTCTGCCATCGCGAGACCCCGCTGACCCGCGCCACCTCCTCGAACGAGACGTTCATGCTCAGGAGCGCGCTGCGGGTCAAAAGATACACAAAGGGAAACGTGTCGAGCGCCATGACAAACGTCGCGCCGGCCAAGCTTTGCGGGGAAAAAACCCGGGCCTGTGGGCCGGCGAGGGATTGCCACAGTTGTTCGACGGGCCCTCCGAAGCCGAGCAAGTAGGCATAGACGTAAGCCAGGACGTACGTCGGCATGGCCAGCGGGAGAACCAGCGCACCTTCCCACAGGCGCCGTGCCGGGAATTCGTAGCGCACGACGAGCCAGGCCGTCGAGACCCCCAAGGCAACGGTGATCACCCCCACGCCGGTCGCGAGCGCGATCGTGTTTGTCAGCAGCTCCGGGATCCTCGTCGCCCACAACCGGCTCCAGACGGCGCCGTCGGCCGAGAGCGCGAGCAACGTGACATAGGCGAGCGGGAGGAGAATCAGCCCGGCGCTGAGAAGCGCGAACAGTTGAAGCGGGGAGGCGAGTTGTTGCCGGAGTGCGGTCACCCTTGGGCCTCGTGCGTCAGCGCAGGCCCACGTGTTCGATCAGCGTCAGGGTCGGCTCCCTGAGTTCCGCTAAGCGACTCAAGGGAACCAACGCGGCTCGAAAGCTTTTTCGCTCGACGAGGGCCGGGTCCGGCTTGACCTCGGGATGCAAGGGATACTCTTTGTCCAGGTCGGCAAAGATCTTTTGTCCCGCCTGCGCCACCAAAAACTCGACGAGCAGCTTGGCGCTGTCCAGATGCGCCGTGTGTTTGACGATTCCGATGCCGGCCACGTTCATGATGGCCCCCATGCCGCCTTCATGTTGATCGGGCATCAGCACGGCGATGGGAGCGCCGGGCTGCGCAGCCAGGTGGCGGTAGACGTAGTAATGGTTCACGATGCCCAGTGCGACCTGCCCCTTCGCGACCGCCTCCACGATCTGCGAGCTCTTTTGGTAGACCTGTGTGCCGGCGTTCTCCTTGAGGCCCTGTAAAAACTGCTTGGTGCGATCGTCGCCGTAGGCGGCGCGGATGACGGACACTCCGGCCTGGAGATATTCGCTCCCGGAGTTCGGGATCGCGATCTTGTCCTTCCACTTCGGGTCGGCCAGATCGAGCAACGACTTGATTTGCTCCGGCTTCATCAAACTCGTGTTGTAGACGATGATCCAAAAGCGGCCCGAAAGGCCGATCCAGCTGTTGTCGGCGGCGCGGTACTGGGCCGGGATCGCCCGCTCGACCTCGCGCATGTTCAACGGGCGCAGGAGTCCGGCTTGCCGAGCCAGCTCCAAGCTGCCCGCATCGTTAGTAATCAACACGTCGGCCCGGGTCCGGGCCCCTTCGGCTTTCAGGCGGTTGACCAGCTCGGTGGTCCCCGAAGAAAGCAGCTGAACTTTGATGCCGGTCTTCTTTTCGAAGGCGTCGAGCACCGGCTTAATGAGGCGCTCCGCCCGGCCTGAATAGGCCACCAGTTGGTCGGCAGCTGCGGCCGGCTCTCCGGTAGCGATCAGCAATGCCGCGATGACAAGGCACAGGAGCATCAGACCAACCGGCACAGATCCCCCGAGTGAAGCGGGCACACGAAAACTCAGAAACCGCGCCATTACCGGACGCTCCTTTGCCAAATTGAAATTGATAAGCTCTCTCAAAAAGAGGATACAGGAAAAGACGTCGGTTGGTCAATGGCGGCAGTGAGCGCAGAGGCCGTACAACTCCAGCCGATGGGTCTGGATGGTGAATCCGTTTTTGGTCGCGACCTCCTCCTGCAGGCGTTCGATGTCGCAATTCTCAAATTCCACGATTTTCCCGCACCCGGTGCAAATCAGATGATCGTGGTGCCCTTTATGCGACACGTTGTCGTATTGGGTCTGAGACCCAAAGTGGCGGGCCTGCGCCAGGCCGGCGTCGCAAAAAAGGTTGAGCGTCCGGTAAATCGTCGCCAGTCCCAGATGGGGGTCCTTCTTGGCCAGTTGGTGATACATCGCCTCTGCCGTGATGTGCTCCTGTTTGAGGAAGGCGCTGAGGATCAGCTCCCGCTGGCGGGTCAGCTTCAGCTGATGCTTGGCAAGATGGTCTTTCAGCAACGCTATTTCTTTGGAGTTTCTGTTCATGGTCGGCATCCCGGCCGGGAACAACATTAAAAACTAAATGAAAGAGGAGGGTCAAGAGGCTGAGCCGGCCGGGCGATAAGCGGAGTTCCCGCTCGAACGAATTGACGGCTTTCGAATCCGCAGCTTATAGTGCGGCTGCCACGCGCCTGGGAGGTGTGCAGGGCATGCGTAAATCGAATCAAATGACCGTCGATCGGGCATTGCTGTTGTATGTGTTGCACTTGGCGGAGCCACACGGGCTCCTGAGCGACGTGAAGCTGCAACAGCTTTGCTTTCTCTGCGAATTACAGATGTTCGGGAAAGGGTTCAAGGGGTTTCATTTCGAGTTTTTCCGCTTCGCATATGGGGCCTTCAGCAAAGATTTGGACAACGACCTCACGTCCCTGCGGCGGAAGGAGCGGGTGGAGAATTTCACGCTGTCCGATCAAGCGCGGGAGGAGGTGATCCCCTTGTTGCTCAAGGGCATCGAAGGGGTCGAGGTGAACGAGAAGATCGCCGAGATTCTCCAGGCAGTGGTCGCGACCTATGGTCCGCAGGACGGCAGCGCGATCATGAAGTCGGTGGAATCCGTGGAGCTCAGCACGCCGCAGCAGCCTGAATTCAAGATCGCCATTCGCGACATTGTGTTCCACACGACGTTGCTGGTTCCTTCCCGGATCGAAGTCTCCTCAGAATTTACGCTGGCATCCCCCATCCTGGCGCGGCTCAACGCCGCCATGGGCTACTGAGCGCTACTCCCGTTTCGTGCGATCAGGCGGCCAGGTTGTGATCCAACGCATAGCGTATCAATTCCGCTGTGGTGTGCAGCCGGAGTTTTTCCAGCAATCTGGCCCGGTAGGTGCTGACCGTTTTGACGCTGAGGGCCAAGTGATCGCCGATTTGGCTCACCGTTTTGCCCTTGGCGAGAAGGCGGAGGACCTCCAACTCCCGGTCCGACAGCAGGTGGTGAGAAGGAGTCGGACGTCCACCGGCCAATTCCTGGGCGAGGTGTTCGGCCAGCGTGGTGCTGACGTAGCGCCCGCCCGCTCTGACTTTCCGAATAGCAGAGAGGAGCTCATTGAGAGTCCGGTCTTTGGTGAGATAGGCGGAAGCACCCGCCTTAAAGGCCCGCATGGCATACTGTTCTTCAGGGTAGAGGCTCAACACGATGATGGGTAATTCGGGTCGGAGCCTCTTGACCTCTTTGAGGGCCTCAAGGCCGTTTCTATCGGGGAGGTTGACGTCGAGAATGACAAGATCCCAGTCCTCAGACTGGATGGAATCCAGCAGTTCCCTCGCAGTGCCCGCCTCGCCGATCATCGACGCTTTGAAATCTTCTTCGATCAGTTGCCTCAGGCCGTGGCGGATGACGGGATGATCGTCGACGATGAGCAGTTTCATGGTGATCGACAAGCGTTCCGTAAGGGTTACCGCGGGAGTTGGTAAAGCTCGCCGTACTTTTTTTCCAAATAGGCGAGGAACGGCCCGGGGTCCAGCCCCTTTCCGGTCACACGTTTCGCCAGGTGGTTCGGGGTGAACATCCTGCCCCACCGATGAATCTTTTGCTCCAACCACCGGCGCAGAACCATCAATTGGCCCGCTGCGATCTCGTCTTCCAGATGAGGAATCTCCAGTTTCGCCTGATCGAAGAACTGGACCGCATAGATGTTGCCGAGGGTGTAGGTCGGGAAATAGCCGAACGAGCCGATCGACCAGTGCACGTCTTGCAGCACGCCTTCGGCGTCCCGGTCCGGGGCGATGCCGAGGTACTCCCGCATCTTGGTGTTCCAGATCTCCGGTAGGTCCTCCGGTTTCGTGCGGCCTTCGACCAAATCCTGCTCGATCTCGAACCGCAGCATGATGTGGAGGTTATAGGTCAGCTCGTCTGCCTCGACTCTGATGAGGGAGGGCTTCACGCAATTGATCGCGGCATAGAATGCCTCGAGGTCGGTTCCCCGCAATTGGTGGTGAAACGTCTGCTGCAAAATCGGGTAGAAAAACCGCCAGAAGGCTCGGGAGCGTCCCACGCAGTTCTCCCAGAGCCGGGACTGGCTTTCGTGAATGCCCAGCGAAACGGAGTCCCCAAGCGGCGTTCCGTAGAACTGAGGATCCAACCCCTGGTCGTAGAGCCCGTGGCCGCCTTCGTGAATGCAGCTGAACAGGCACGCGGGAAGCTCATGCTCGTAGACCCGGGTGGTCACCCGGACGTCCGTCGGATGGAACGACGTGGTGAAAGGATGGGTCGACAGATCGAGGCGCCCACACTCGAAATCGTATCCCATCGCGATCAAGACCAGGCGTCCGAACTCCAATTGTCGCGCGGTGTCGTAAGAATGGAACAAGACGTTGTCGTCGATGCGCACGCCGCTTTTCAGAACTTGATGCAGGAGCGGCACCAGCCTGCCTTTGAGTTGTCCGAACAGCGGGCGCAACTGCGCGATCGTGGCTCCCGGCTCGTACACGTCGAGAAGCGCGTTGTAGGGTGATTCGCGGTAGCCGAGATATTCGGCCTCCTCCCGCTTCAGGGACAATACGGTTCGCAGATGGGGAAGAAAAGTTGCGAAACTATTGTTCTCCCGGGCCTCTGCCCAGACTTGTTGGGCCAGCGAACAGGCCCGGCTCAAGCGCACGACGAACTCGGACGGCAGCTTCTTTGCACGGCTGAAGTCCCGCCACGCCTCCCGCAGCAGCGAGCGAGAGGACTCATCCCAGGCATCGCCCGGTTGGTCCATGGCCTGACCGGTCGCCGGATCCACACAGGGTGCCAGCAGCTTTTCGAGCTCCGGAGAAACCAGCTTTTGATGGGCGAGACCCTGCAATGTGGCGATTTGCTCGGCACGGGCTTCACCACCACCGGCCGGCATATGGGTTTCCTGATCCCAGGACAGGACCGCTGCCGCACTGTTAATCCGTTGGATTTCAAGCAGGTTGGCGATCAAGGGCTTCAGAGTCGTCAGGGTCTTCAATTCCGGCCTCCTTCGCCGCCGTGCTATCATGGCGGACCAGTGCTCAGTGTACGCAAGCGCGGGAGCACTTTTCAAACGCCTCGGAGAGCACCGATGAAGCCTCTTGTGCCGCCCGAGATCGAAGCCTACGCGGAATATCATTCCATGCCTGAGTCCGCGATGTGTCGAGCGCTGCGGGAAGAGACCGAAAGGACGATGGAATCGGCCCAGATGGTGGTAGGACCGCTCGAAGGCGCGTTCCTTAAGATGATGACGGGGCTGACAAACGCGCGCCGGGTCCTGGAGATCGGCATGTTCACCGGCTACAGCGCCCTCTGCTTCGCCGAGGCTCTGCCGGAAGACGGGACGGTCATCACTTGCGAGGTCGACGAAGAATCAGCCGCCGTGGCCCGCCGATACTTTGCCCGCTCTGCCGTCGGCAAGAAAATCGAGATTCGCATGGGCCCCGCCCTCGACACGATGCGGGACCTCGGCGGACCGTTCGATCTCATTTTCATCGACGCCGACAAGACGAACTACGTGAACTATTATCGCCGAGGGCTCGACCTGCTTGCTCCCCGCGGCGTGATGCTCATCGACAATGTCCTCTGGAGCGGCGATGTGCTCATGCAGCCTTCGCCGGACGAGAGGACCGGGGCGATCCAGGAGCTGAATCGCACGGTCGCCGGGGATCCGCGGGTGGAAGCGGTGCTCGTAACGATTCGCGACGGCGTCCTTGTGGTGCGCTTCAAAGGATAGGCTGAGGACAGGGCTAAGCCCAACGGCTGCTTAGGGGGAACCTGAGAAATGGCTTGACGGGTACAACCCTCGTTGCTATAGCCCTCGCAACATGGGGAAGCCAACCGAGATCGCCGCCTACGCGGCCCTCACCACCGCCGCGGTTGTATGGGGCGGGTCGATCGTCGGACAGAAATTTGCGCTGGGAACGTTCAGCGCCGTCGAAACGTCGGTGCTCCGCGGACTGGGCGCCCTTGCGATTCTTGTCCCACTCTGGGCGTGGCAGGAAGGCGAACGGGGCAAATGGACCCGGCGTGATCTTTTGGTGCTCGCCTCGCTCGGAGTCGCGGTTCTCGGCAACCATCTCCTCACATTGTTCGGACTCCGGTACATCGGGGCCGCGGCGGCGGGCGTCATCATCGGCGCCAGCCCCGTCATCACGGCGCTCCTCTCATCCCTGCTTCTTCGCGATGTGCCCTTTACGGCGGTGGCAGCCGGCTGCGCGGTATCCTTTGCCGGAGTCGCCCTGGTCTCCGGCGGGGGAGACCAAACACCCGTTGGGGCCGATCCATGGCTCGGCGGCATCCTGATCGTGCTGGGCCTGGTGAGCTGGGCGCTGTACACGATCGGCGGGCGGACCATCATGGAACGGCTGTCGCCGCTCACCGTGAATTGGACGACGTTGCTGGTTTCCATTCTGCTCCAGATTCCGCTGCTCGCGACGGATCGGCAGATCATCGATGCGGGCTTTGCGTCCGCGCCCGCCGGCGCCTGGCTGGCGCTGGGGTATCTCATTGTGTTCGCCACCGCCCTCGGGCAACAGGCCTGGCTGTACGGTGTGAAAGGGGTCGGACCGTCGCGGGCCGGCGTGTTCGTGAACCTCATTCCCGTCTCTGCTCTTCTGCTGTCGGCCCTCGTGCTCGGCGAATCGATCAGCGTCAAGGAAGTGGCCGGTATCGCGCTGATTCTGGCCGGTGTCTGGATGGTGGGACGGCAAACCTCTCGCCTCGCTCGGTAACGCCCATCGGTTGCTTGTCCCCTGTCGGGATACCGCCAGGCCGGCTACAACCCGCCTGCTATACTTGTCCCTATCGTAAGTACAACAGGAGGGAGTTATGAGAATGGCTCAAGTCATCGCGTCGGCAGTCGTCCTTGTTGTGCTGGCCGCGCTCCCGTTAGCAAGCTGGGCGGCGAAATCGAAAGACAAGCATGACTGCCTGGTCGAGAAGGGCGGCAAGTATGTCTGCGTGAAAGGTCCGCTCGCCGGAAAAACCTACGGGTCGAAGAAGGCCATGATGGAGGCGCTCCGCAGCGGCGTGTCCTCGGGAGCCAGGCAGGCGGAGGTGAGACCTCGAAACGAGAGGCCCGCAAGGAAAGCGGGGAAAAAACCGTAGCGGTTCCGCTCATCCACTTCCTTTCATCTCGCGCCGCCTCCATCAGTTGCAGTAAGATACGGCCCTCTTCAACAGGGGGCCGCATGATCAAACAACGCATCGAAGAAGTCACGAAAGCCAATCACGCGTTCTACGAGGCCTTCGAAAGCCTGGACATCGCCCGGATGGACCGAGTGTGGGCGCATGAAGAATACGTCACCTGCATCCATCCGGGGTGGTCGCTCCGCTCCGGGTGGCCGGAGGTGCGGGATTCCTGGGTGCTCATCTTCAACAACACCTTCTCCATGAAATTCCATCTCTCCGAGGTTCAAATTCAGGTCGCGGGCGACATGGCCTGGGTCATCTGCGTCGAGAACATCACGTCCCAGCAATCCGACGAACCGCAAGAAAGCCGGGTGCTCGCCACGAACTTGTATGAGCGGATCGGAAACGAGTGGCTGCTGATCCATCATCATGGATCGGCGGTGATGGGGTAGGGCAGGTCCTGGCAGGGACCAGCCGTTCCCGCACCTCCGGGAGCGACCCTTCCGGACTCGGCGAGGCGGAGTTCCGGCCGCCTGCCATCTCGGCGGCGCGCGCAGGCCTGGCGCTCTTTCTTCATCGCGCTGTGCGCTCTTCGGAAATCATCTCGGGTCCCGCTCGTCCGGTAATGGAGCGGCTGACCCTACCAACCCCGCAGATGAAAACAACGAAGGGCGCAGGATCATTGTCTAGATAGCGATCCGGTTTGGCGGCACCGCGGCAGCAGGTGTGCGTCGAAAAAATCGACCGATGGTGAGGAAGCGTGACTGCGAATATCTCAACCCAGTGCTGTATCGCCGGCGGTGGGCCCGCAGGGTTGATGCTGGGGCTTTTGCTGGCGCGGGCCGGGGTCGAGGTGTTGGTCTTGGAGAAGCATGCCGATTTTCTCAGAGACTTCCGTGGAGACACGATCCATCCGTCCACGCTGGAAATCATGCACGAACTGGGAATTCTCACCGATCTGCTGAAGCTGCCGCACCAGAAGGCAGCGCAGCTTAGCGGATATTTCGGCGAGATGGCCGTGACGATCGCCGATTTCAGTCATCTGCCGGTGCGATGTCCTTACATTGCGTTCATGCCGCAGTGGGACTTTCTGAACTTCCTTGCCAAGCACGCGACCCGGTATCCGACCTTCGCGTTGCGGATGCAGGCCGAGGTCACTGGGCTTATCGAAGAGCAGGGAGACGTCGTCGGGCTCAGAGCGATATCGCCGGAAGGTCGATTGAATGTGCGCGCCGGTCTCGTTGTCGGGGCGGACGGCCGCCAGTCGGTTGTCCGGACACAGGCGGGCTTGCGAGTGAACGGCATCGGGGCGCCGATGGACGTGCTCTGGTTCCGGTTGTCCAGGAAGGCCGGCGATCCGGAAGCGACGATGGGCCGCTTCGACATCGGCCGGATCTTCATCATGTTGAATCGGGGCGACTACTGGCAGTGCGGCTATGTGATCCCGAAGGCCACAGTCGGTCAGGTGTATGAGAAGGGGTTGGACGCGTTTCAGGCGAGTGTCGCCAGGCTGGCGCCGTTTGCCGCTGATCGAGTCGGCGAACTCCAAGACTGGAACGCCCTCAAGTTGCTCACCGTGAAGGTCGATCGGCTACAGCAATGGTATCGTCCGGGCCTGCTGTGCATCGGCGACGCCGCGCACGCGATGTCTCCGGTGGGAGGAGTGGGCATCAATCTCGCCATCCAGGACGCGGTCGCCGCCGCCAATCTTCTGGCCGCTCCACTGCGCGACGGCAAACTGGCGGCAGACGATCTGCGCCTGGTGCAGCATCGGCGAGAATGGCCGACCCGTGTGACCCAGCGGTTGCAGGTCTTCATTCAGAATCGCGTCATCCGGCGCGTGCTGAGCAGCACCGAGACGCTCACGCCGCCGCTGCCAGTTCGGCTACTTGCGTGGTTTCCGTATTTGCGGCGGCTTCCCGCCTGGCTGATCGGCATCGGGATCCGGCCCGAGCACGTGCGCACGCCGGCACGGCATGCAAGTCAAACCTAAGTCTTGGTGGGTAACGTTCGGTGGCTGAATTTTCACTCTTAGCGGGACTTCATCTTACCTTCTGAACGCATCCTTCCCTCGGACCACGTCGGACAACAATTGATCCGCCATCTTGGCGGCGATGCGCCTTCGGTACCAGCGGCGTACGAACGGGTAGAACAAGACTGCGGCGACTAGAATCCAAAACAGCCAGTTTGTATCGGTCATAACCTGACCGGATACGTATTGCCGGGTTCGATGTCAAGCCTTCGGCGATGACTGGGAGGGGATTTCTTCGATGCGGACGGTCTTCTGCCACTCGGCCGAGACGGCGTCCCGTTCTTCCATCGTCATCGCGGCGTACCGGTTGAACATCTGCGGCCCGCGGCGTCGGCGCCAGGTGAGATATTGAAGGAAGTGTTCTTTGCAGACCGACCGAGTGCCGGCCGGGGCATACACCTTGGCGGTGCATCCTTGGATGAGACAATGTTCGTCGTTCATGGCCGACAGTATGCCGGACCCTGGTCGTATTTTGCAACGCCGCTCAGGTCGGTTCTTGACCGAGCCCCCTTCTTCCGGTAAGTCACTCTTCACGATGCAGGGTGTCCATCCAGGTTTCGCCTTGATTCTCGCCGCCTGTTTGACCGCCGGCTGCTTCCCTTCCTATCGCCCGGGATTGCCGCCGGACAGCCCCTTTCGCCAGACCGCGACCTTCGCCAGAGAGGGGTTCTTGCCGCAGGGATCGGCAGTCGGGGACGTGTCCAGCGATTCGGCGCTGCTGTGGTTTCGGACCGATGAAACGATGGTGACGCAGGTCGTGTGGGCCCCGGTTGAAGCCTGGGAAAAGGCGAAGCGGATGGCGACCGCCGTGCTTCCCTTCCCTCGGACACCGCTCCTCACGACGGCTGCGGATACCGATTTCATCGGGAAGGTTCTCTTGAAGGAATTGGCGCCCGCCACCCGGTACAGGTATGAAGTGCTCGCGGCACGCAAGAGTCCGTCCGACGACGCCGGGGACCTTCAGGTGGCGGCACGGGGTGAGTTCACCACGCTGGCCCGGGGCACCGATCATGTACCGGTGAGCTTTTCGTGGAGCGGGGATCTCGGCGGGCAACATCGGTGCCGGGAAGGTGCCGCCGGGTACCCGATCTTCGATGTCATGCAAGGTCAGGCGCTGGATTTTTTCGTCTTCCTTGGCGACACGATTTACAGCGACGACGTCTGCCCTTCGCCGCCCAACGAGCCCGGGGCCGACTTCAAAGCGGTCACGCTTGACGACTACCGCGCGAAGCATCGGTACCAGCGCGGCGCGGCGGCGCTCCGGCGCCTGCTGGCCGCAGTGCCGGTGTACGTGATCTGGGATGACCATGAAGTGCGGAACAACTTCGCGGGGCCGGCAGAGGAATCCATGCCGCTGGGCCGCCAAGCTTTTTTGGATTATTGGCCGATCCGGACTCCCGCGGATGATCCGCACAGGCTGTACCGGCGGGTGCGGGCGGGCGCCGATCTGGAGCTATTTATCCTGGACACGCGCCAGTACCGGAGCCTGAACGCCGAGAAGGACGGGCCGGCGAAAACCATGCTGGGCGAGCGGCAGCTTCAATGGTTGTTGGAAGGACTGACCAACTCGAACGCCACCTGGAAAGCGATCGTCTCGAGCGTGCCGCTGTCGATCCCGAAGAGCGGCGGGCTGCTGGCCCCAGGCAACGACGGGTGGGCCGGCGGGTCCGACGGGACGGGGTTCGAGCGGGAGCGGCAGGTTATTGTCGATACGATCCTCGGCTGGAAACTACAAAACGTCGTATGGCTGGCGGCCGACGTCCATCTGGTCCAGGGGAGTGCCTACGATCCCAATCGCGACGGCATTCCGGACTTTCACGAGTTCGTCGCCGGTCCGCTGTCCGCCGCGACCGGTCGATTGCCCGAGCAAAGCCGCGAGTTGAACCCTGACACGCTCATTCACGAGGCCGGCTATGTGAATTTCGGCCTGGTGCACGTCACTCAGTCCTCCTTTCAGGTGAACGTCATCGACGGCAACGGGAAGGTGCGCTTCTCCCACCGGATACTGGCTCGGTAACAGGATGCTGAAAAAGGCCGCCAGCTTTGTCCTCGCATCGCGCAGAGG
>JBDZUK010000016.1:51230-53429 GCA_040255165.1 Nitrospiraceae bacterium
TGACGCCGTGTGTCTCGCTGCGGGGCCTTCCGTAGCCCGTTAAAACCACTTGCAATCGCGCCCGGACGCCGGTTACGGTACGAATCCCATTTTTGTCCAGGAAGTGAAAGGCGAACGGCATGGTGCTGCAGGTCGTGTCGGTGATCGGCGCGTTGATGGTGTTGGTCGCCTACGGGTTCATACAAAGCGGCGTGTGGCGCGAGTTGGATGGGGGCTACTTGGCCCTGAATATCATCGGATCCCTGTTGCTCGGCATTGTTGCGATCGCGGAACGGCAGGCGGGATTCATTCTCTTGGAGTTCGCGTGGGCCGGACTGGGCTTTGTCGGGGTGGCCCGCGCATTGAAGGCCCGGCGCACAACAGGAACATAGTCGTCATACCAGCAAGGAGATTCCATCATGGCAGGGTTGATGTCGGTAGATGAAATTTTCGAGAGGGTGAAAAATGCGGCGGTGGCGGCGACCGGGCCGGACGAAAAGCCGCTGCAAATCGATTACGACGCGTTGAAACTGAAAGTCCAGGCGGCGTTGGGTGACCGCAAGGTCGCGCTGTGCCATCTGAACAAGTTTTTGCCGGAGGGCTATGAGGATCAGGGCCGGTTCAACATTGTGCTGCTGACGGCCGGGAACGTCGTGTTCGACATGGTCATCGGCGATCAGTATTTCCGGTACGACGTCGTCTCGGTGAGTCAGCTCGACAAAGTCCAGGTGATCGACGCGATGTGGGACAACCGCGAGAAGCGGCGGGAGGAGCCGTTCCTGAGCCTCCGGCTGATGCACGCCGAAGAAGCGCACCTCTTGTTGGCGTTGGACGACGACGAGCGGGCGAGCCTGCTGAAGTTCGCATCGGCGGTGACGGCGGCGAGAAATCCGGAACGGTAGGCCAAAAGAAGTTTTGAGTTGTTAGTGTTGAGTGTTGAGTTGTTCGGAAGTCGGGAGCCGGCCGAGATAAGTGGAGTGGTGAGTGTTGAGTTGTTCGGAGAACGGGGCTGTAAGCAGAAGAAGTTTTGAGTTGTTAGTGTTGAGTGTTGAGTTGTTCGGAGCACGGCTCTCCGAGCGATTACTTCCGAGGGACGTCGTACCTGAGCTCGACTAACCCCGGGCCGATCGTCCGAGTGGACGTCAACGCGAGCGGGGGAAACGCGATGCGCCGCGGAAGCAGCGGCTTGCCCGCCCCCAGCGTGACCGACCCGACCTGCACGATGATCTCGTCCAGCAATCCCGCGTCATAGAACTGACCGACCAACTCCCCGCCGCCGACCAGCCAAATGTTGCGCTCTCCCGCCGCGCGCCGCATTTGCTCGTGCACAGGACGCACGTCACCGCGCACAAAGTGCAAAAGGGCGCCGGGAACGCCCGGCAGCGAACGAGATGAGAACACCCACGTCGGCTGAGCATAGGGCCAGGCGGCACCTGACTCGGTACCCGGCTTCACGACGTGCCGAAGCATCCATTCATAGGTCGACGATCCCATCGCGAGCGCGCCCACCTCTCTGATGAACTCCGGATAGCTCGTGTCGTTGATGTCGCCGAGCTGGAAGAGCCACTCCAGCGAATGATCCTCCGTCGCGATGAAGCCGTCGAGGCTGCAGGCGGTGTAGTACTGGGTTTTCATCGCCGGCGGGGTCCTCCGGTGTTGGCCTTGCAAGACCAGTTACCACCCCTGCTCAAGGCGTCGCTCATGCTCATCATGAGGACGACCCAAACCTTAATCAAATCGGCCCCCATCTTCAACGGCCAGAGCGCGGGCCTTCCATATCATGAGTTTCCGTTCGGGACCATCCAGAGCGACTCATCCCCACACGCTTGGCGGCCTTCCTTCTTCCGTGTCGCGCAGGAGCAAGTAGGCCTCGTCGTCCATGGCGCTCCTCGGGACGTGCAGGAGAAGCATATGAGCAAACTCGGGCAGCCCCCTAAGCATCGCGGAAATTCGAACCGTCGATCCTGAGTGAAGATCGATCGCGAACCACTTCATCACGAACGCGTATCGCACGCGCTTCACCTCGGACCAGACGAAGCTGCCGCGTTGCCCGAACATGCGGCCGTAGTCCATGCCACGCTCGGACACGCGATGACGTGCGAAGAAGTAGTCCATGATTATCGGCACCGAGGCCAGCGCGAAGGCCACAAATGCCAGCGTGGTCCAGACGGTGGTGGTCTTGTTCTTGCCGACGGTGTTAGAGATCACCGCGATGCCGCC
>JBDZUK010000155.1:0-2261 GCA_040255165.1 Nitrospiraceae bacterium
CGTGAAGTTGCGGCAGCGTCTTGTCCAGCGCCGCGCGGCACGGATGCTCGTAGATGCCGACTATGTAGGATTTTCCGTTGATACCCATCCCTATCCCTTATCATGATTTTCATATTGCTTAGCGCATTCAAGGGGGATACGTCCACCCCGTCCACGAAAGGCAGAAGCGCCGGTTATGGCCGATCGGAAGAAAAGATCGAGCGAGGGGGGAACGGATTGGGGACGGTGAGGATTGAAAACGTGGGTGGCGTCAGGACCATCACGCTTGCACGCGTCGAGAAGTGGCCTGCCCCCCCGAAATGCCACCAATCAAAGGCTAAACCCACCCCAAATTCGGTTTGGCCAACTGAAATGGTCCCGCAGATGCCCGTGCGGCATATCTGCCGTCATTCACCCGTGTCGGGGCACTGGATTCCTGATTATCTCCGCGCTCTCGGACCTGCTCAAGAAACCAGCAACTTCTGCTGACGCTTCACCGCACACGCAGAGAACACGCAATCCTCTAAACGACAGCCGACGAAGGTAAATCTCCCAAATCCATCGCTGGACGAACAAGACGCATTTTCTCAAGCACCAAGACGCTCACCGATGTTGACGCGTATTGCGGAGTTAGCACTATTGCGCCCACAACATCCTTTAGTGCGCTCTATCGGTGCACATGGAATGCACATGCGATCGCATTCCATCGCGGACCGGGCATGCGAAATCGCCCATCGAATTTTCTCCACGCCCATTTCATCTTTTTCCGCGCCGACAAAGCCACAACTACGACGAAGCAGGCCCAACTACTTCTAAGTCTTTGATGTGGCTTTGCTTCTTGTTGATCCCCTGCTGGCAATCGCCAGATCTTGATGGTTGCATCCGACACTGGATGCCATGTCAGATGGATGGCAAGATGGCAAAGCGTAATCGAGACGGGCGTCGGCCCGCCGACGGCAATGCGGCAAACTCGGACGTCGACCCTGATCTTGAGAGAATCCGTCTTGCGCTCGTCCCTCTGGTGAAATTGCTTGCTCGGCAAGCAGCACGGGAGTGGTTGCGATCAGCGGCGAGCAGAATTACGCCCAAGGAAGAGAAGGAGCAATCAGGACAGGAGTGAGCATGATGTCCCGTGTCGCCCTCTACGCCCGCTACAGCAGCGACAATCAGCGCGATGCGTCGATTGAAGATCAGTTGCGGCTCTGCCGGCTTCATGCCGAGCGCCAAGGCTGGAAGGTCGTCGATAGCTACTCCGATCGCGCGATCTCCGGCGCTTCACTTCTTCGTCCGGGAATTCAGGAGTTGATCTCCGACGCGCAACGTCAGCATTTCGATACCGTGCTGACGGAATCCCTCGACCGGCTTTCTCGCGACCAGGAGGATATCGCTGGCCTCTACAAGCGCATGCGCTTCGCCGACGTGCGGATCGTCACTCTTTCGGAGGGCGAGGTCAGCGAGTTGCATATTGGACTCAAGGGAACGATGGGTGCGCTCTATCTCAAGGACCTTGCCGACAAAACACGTCGAGGTCTGCGCGGTCGCGTCGAAAACGGAAAATCAGGCGGCGGCCTCTGCTACGGCTACGACGTCGTCCAGCGCTTGTCCGAAAGCGGAGAGCCGGTCCGCGGCGACCGAACAATCAACGAGTCCGAGGCCGCTATCGTCCGGCGTATCTTCCGCGACTATGTCGCCGGCAGCTCATCACGAACGATCGCCCAGGTGCTGAACCGAGAGGGCGTGCCCGGTCCCTTCGGCAAGGCGTGGGGGCCGAGCACCATCCACGGCAATCCAAAACGCGGCACCGGTATTCTCAATAACGAACTCTATGTCGGCCGGCTGGTGTGGAACCGCCAGCGCTACATCAAGGACCCGGACACCGGCAGGCGCATCTCACGCGCCAACCTTGAATCCGAGTGGGTTGTCCAGGACGTGCCGGACCTTCGGATCGTCGAGCAGGCTCTCTGGGACCACGCCAAAGCGCGTCAGGAAACGATGGCGCTCGGGCCACAAGAGCCGGGCACCAACCCGCTCGTCGACCGACGCCGGCCCAAGTATCTTCTCTCCGGGCTTGTCAGGTGTGGCCGCTGCGGCGGTGGCTACTCGTTGATCTCGAAGAACCTGCTCGGTTGCGCCGCGGCGCGGACCAAGGGGACCTGCGACAACCGGCTGAACATTCGTGTCGAAACGCTTGAGGCATCGGTCCTGAGCGGCCTGCGCACGCACCTGATGGAACCGAAGCTGTTCGAGACGTTCTGCGAGGAGTTTACGCGGGAGGTCAATCG
>JBDZUK010000091.1:0-8172 GCA_040255165.1 Nitrospiraceae bacterium
CCGCATCATGGGAATTGAGGTCGTCTTGTGGGCGGCGGTGGTTTTCATCGCCATGGCCACCTTCCCGCTCGCGATGTTGCTCACGGTGAGTGGCATGTGGCTCCTGCGCCGCTATCGTAGTGATCTGGCCCCGGAAATTGAACGCTTTTTTACGGGGCCCATCCGCATGCTGTTCTGGGTGCTACTGGCTCGATGGGCCCTGCAGGGCATGCATACCTCGGTGATGTTCGAAGCCGTGGGCCAGGCCCGGACGCTGTTGGTCGTGGCATTGGCCTGGGTGGTCTTGCGGACTCTGGATCTGGCGGCGCAGCGCGTTGCAAACCGTCTTGAGGCCGCGGGTCTGTCGGGCTCAAAGGTCCTTTTGCGACCTATCACGAGATTGGCGAAGATGGTCGTCATCGTCGGTGCGGCACTGTTGTGGCTGGAAAACGTCGGTTATGAAATCACCACGCTCCTTGCCGGGATTAGCATCAGCGGTGTGGCGGTCGCGTTGGCCTCCCAAAAAACGCTGGAGAACGTCTTCGGTGCCGTCACGCTCTATACCTCGCAGCCCGTCCGAGTGAACGATTTCTGCCGGTTCGGCGATCAATTCGGCACGGTAGAGGAAATCGGGCTCCGAGCCACGCTGATCCGCACGCTCGATCGAAGCGTCATCAGCGTTCCCAACGGGGAATTCGCTTACATGCACTTGGACAACCTGTCGCGCCGTGACCGGTTCTGGTTCCATCCCCGCCTCAAGCTCAGACCGGAGACGACGCCGGACCAAATCCGCTATCTGCTGGTTGAGGTTCGAAAGATGCTCTATGCCCATCCCAAAGTGCTCTCGGAGCCGCTGTCGGTCAGGTTCACCGGTTTCGGCGACGCGTCGCTGGACCTCGACGTGTTTGCCTACATCGGCGTGACCGATTACTACGAATCGCTCGAGGTCGCGGAGGATCTCAATCTCAGAATCATGGATCTCGTCGCCGAGGCCGGAACCGAGTTGGCGATTCCGGCACAGATCCAATACGAGGTCCCCGGGAGACTATTGGATGACAAGCGCGTGCGGGACGTCGAGTCTCGCGTCCGGGAATGGCGCTCCCAGCGAGCTTTGTATCTGCCGCACTTTCCGCCCGACACAATCGCTCAATTGAAGGGATCGTTGGACTATCCGCCTGTCGGCTCTCCCGGATCCGGCGAGGGACAAAGGGAGGACATAAGCCTGCGCAAATCGGCTTGAACCCGAGCCTGCAAATCAGAGGGATCGGTATCGGCAGCGCGCATGGCGGTGAACGTGCATAGCATTGATGAAAGGAGTTTCCCATGAGGCGCCTCACACACACGATGTTCGTTCCCATGCTGGCGACTATGCTCGTCGCGGCGATTCCGGCCTCGGCGCAATCGGGGGATTTTGCCGAGCAGCAGCAACTCGTGGAGAAGTCCCGGATGACGCTCGAAGCCTTTGCCGCCGATCCCAGTCTGAGCGATCCCCTGCAGGATTTCGGCCCCGAGGCCAAAGCGGTGTTTATCGTGCCGCAATTCATGCGGGGGGCCTTCATCTTCGGCGGCGCAGGAGGAAGCGGTGTCTTGCTGGTGCGCGATGACAAGTCCGGGACCTGGGGACAACCGGTGTTTTACAACATCGGCTCCGCGAGCTTCGGTCTTCAAATCGGGGGCGACGTCTCGGAGATCGTCCTGGTTGTGAGGACCACCAAAGGTCTGGAGGAGTTCTACCGATCTGACTTCAAATTGGGCGGGAACGTCGGTATGGCGGCCGGACCCGTCGGCGGAGGCGCATCGGTCCACGGCATCGCCGCGGACATCATCTCCTACGCCAAGAAGAAAGGTGCCTTCGCCGGTATTGCCTTGGAGGGCTCGGCCGTGACCGTCTCGGACGATTCCAATGAGGCCTACTATGGAAGGCCCGTGCGGCCCATCGATATCATTCTGAAAGGAGACGTCAGCAATCACAAATCACTTCCCCTCCGCGAATCGGTCGCCAAGCTGATGAAGTAACCGTGGGCGAACGAAATGAGCGAACGGCGGGTGGCCCACCCTGGTCACTTCAGGGGCGGACCAGGTGGCCGAAAGCCGCGGCTGGTATAGTCCACGCTGGCATTACGAGAACGAGGCGGAGACCAGGGCCGCGCTGGACTTGATCTCGTCCGATTACTTTAGCCGCAACGAAGTGGGCGTGTTTGCCCCGGTCCTGCACGCGTTGCTCACAGGCGGAGACTACTACATGCACCTGGCGGACCTTAGCGCCTATCTGGAGGCCGACCGTCGGCTCTGCGAGCTCTACGATGACTCAGACGCATGGACGCACAAGGCGATTCTGAACATCGCAAGCTCAGGCAAGTTCTCGAGCGACCGCACCATAGCCGAATACGCGTCGGACATCTGGAACGTGACAAGGTGCCCTGTGCAATAAGAGAGGATTGCCCAATCCTGCTCGCGGAAGAGGCGGGACGCGAGGTTCAGCACGTGTGAATTGAAAGGACGACCAACGCCATCCGGGCGCACGTCTGCGTGCGGACATCCTCGAGGACGTAATAACCCCGGGCAGGGACGTCGAAGTAGAGGCCTCGTGACGGTGCGTCGCGTCCGTCCTTTTAAACGCCGTCAAGTCCGGGTAACACTCACTCGGACCCCCAGTCGTGTGACACACGATCGATATGTGCCTATTCTGCGAAACTCACAACGCCGCTGCAGCGGAGTCACAGTGCACTCGATGTTGACGCTGCCCCCCGGACCCGGGCCGTCCGCTTCGCCCGTTCCGCCGCCAAGTCGGCCTGTCTGGTCGGCTCGGGAATGCGATACCCCTTGCCGCAGGCCAGGGTCATCTGAATCGCTTGAGACAGACCGATCTTGTGGCCGACCGACACAAACATGGGCCGGACGTCGTCGCGTGTCCGGACCGCCGCTCCGATGACATGTTCGGCGTCGTCGTATAAGAGTGACGACGAGCCACGTCTTCTGCCTGGTTCCTTGTAGGTTCCAATCAGCACCGATTTTGCGCAGCCGATCACGGGCCGGTCCAGCAGGAGTCCGAGATGGCATGCGATCCCTGCGGCACGGGGATGGGACACTCCGTGTCCGTCGACAAAGATAACCGAAGGGTCATGGCGAAGCGCGGCGAGCGCTTCGAGCAAGCCGGGGGTTTCACGGAAGCTCAGGAGTCCGGGAAGATAGGGGAAGGACAGGTGTGAGGCTCGGACGACCGTCTCGACTGGTTCTAAATCAGGGAAGCGGAGGACCACGACGACGGCATAGAGTCGATTGCGCTCTATGTCGAAGGCCGCATCGGCGCCCGCTACCAGATCCGGATGAGGGACCGATCCTCGACGAATGACCCGCTCGCGAATGTGCTCCTGAATGCGGATCGCTTCCGCCGGAGTCACATTCCAGGAATGAAACTGGTGAATGTTCACGGCGGCTCCGGTCGCGGGCTCACGACTGAGTCGCCGAAGAGCTTCGGAGCAGCCGGGCCAGCCGCTGCCGGATACCCGTCCAATGCGTCCCGGGCCAATACAGCCGGCCGCACCGCCGGCACTCCATGAACCGGTGATGCTGCACGGCGACCAACGGAGGGACGCGGGGGATGGCGTCTTCCCGGGGAATCACCGACAACGTCTCGTTGCACTCCGCGCAGCGATAGGCGTGGTTCGCATCCGGGATGAAGTGAAGCCCGAGCTCGTCCCTGAGCTGCGCGAGCTGTTCGGTGAGGTGGTCGCTCCTCACCAGAGTATGGCGCCCGCGGAGGACTTTTCGCTTCGCCATATACCCGTCGCGGGTCAGGAGCCAGCGATGCTCCTTCAAGGCGCAATCGATCAAGGCTTCGTCGGAAATGACTTTGTGGTAGACGGTGTCGTAGCCCAGGATGCGAAGCCAGCGTGCCAACCGTCCCAGCATCGCGTCGGCGACGAACCTCTCGGGAACGGAGACCGGAGTCGGCGAAGGCGTCGTCACCATGTGGCACCCGAGTGTTGGTATAATCTCGCAGCCGTTTTATCGACAATCGGCACACACAATCATGAGTATCGTTCCCACGACATACTGGCATCAACTCACCGACGGACGCATCCAGTGCGATCTGTGTCCTCGTTTCTGCAAGCTCCAAGAAGGGCAGCAGGGATTGTGCTTCGTCCGCGCACGACGGGACGACAGGATCGTGCTCACCACTTATGGCCGATCCAGCGGATTCTGCGTGGACCCGATCGAGAAGAAACCGTTGAACCACTTCCTGCCCGGGACGCCGATCCTCTCCTTCGGGACCGCCGGCTGTAATCTATCCTGCAAATTCTGCCAGAACTGGGACATGAGCAAATCGCGGGAGATGGAGATCCTGGCCGATGAGGCGTCGCCGAATCAGATCGCGCGCGCGGCACGGGAACTGGGCTGCCGCAGCGTGGCGTTCACCTACAACGATCCGGTGATATTCCATGAGTACGCCATCGACGTCGCCAAGGCCTGCCGGGAACAGGGAATCAAATCGGTCGCCGTGACCGCCGGCTATGTGTGTGACGCGCCCCGCAAAGAATTTTACCGCCACATGGATGCGGCCAACGTCGATCTGAAAGGCTTTACCGAGCGTTTTTACAAGCAGATCTGCGCGGGAAGCCTTCAGCCGGTGCTCGACACGCTGGTGTACCTCAAGCGCCGCACGGACGTCTGGTTGGAAATCACGACGCTGCTGATCCCGGGTCAGAACGATTCGGATGAGGAGCTTGATGCCATGACGAAGTGGATGGTGCGGGAATTAAGCGCCGACGTCCCGTTGCACTTCACCGCGTTTCATCCGGACTGGAAAATGCTTGACGCGCGTCCGACTCCGGTCGCCGTCCTGGCGCACGCGCGGTCCATCGCCCTGAACAATGGATTGCGCTACGTGTACACGGGAAACGTGCAGAATCGTGCCGGCGGCCGCACCGCGTGCCATCAGTGCTGCACGGTGCTCATCGGCCGGGACCGGTATGAACTCATCAACTGGAATTTGACCGGAGATGGACGCTGCCCAACCTGTGGCACCCCGTGCGCCGGAATCTTCGAGCCTGATCCGGGCACATGGGGAGCCAACCGGAAGCCGGTTTCCCTGGCGACTCACTTCGGCTGCTAAGCGGAGCTATTTGAACGTCGTCCTCCATCACGCCGACGCGCATTGTTGCGTGGAGCTCGAAAGAGGCGCCAAGGGACGATCCAGGCAGGTGAGGGGAAATGCCGGCTGCCGGCCGACCCGCCGCAGGACTTCTGTAACGCGCAGCGGATTGCCCCAGTCGCTCCACAGGACGTCGCGCAGGCGTATCACCGCGGACGATTCCGTGACCCGCTGCAGGAAGTCGGCGGAGAAGTCAAAGGACGGCATCGTCTCGTAGATTTCCTCCAGCGCGTGAGATTCTTCCGCCCGCCCCACTGCCTGACTGAACCGCTCGAAGCGCAACATCAAATCGGGGAAACACCGCCAGCCCAGCATCCAGAGCAACTCTGCCCGAACCGCGCACACCAGCGTGCTCCAGAGGGCGCCGTCCCGAAGGGCTTCGTCGGCCTCCGCCGGCGTGGGTTTTTCGATGAATCGTCGCACGCCGCGCACGGGCTCTCCTGCCAGGTAGCAGATGGGGTCGTTGAGCAGCATCCATCCGTATTCCAACTCCAGCCGATCCGGCTCGGCGCCAAGCAACACCAGGCGATCCGGCAGCCATTGAGCCATCTGGATGGCGCGTTGGACGGCGCTCAGAAAGCGTTGCTCGGGATGGACGAAGTGATCGGAGGGGAAGAGGACCACGGTGGCGTCAGGGTCATGGACCCGAACATAGGTGAGGGGCAAAAATACGCCGGCGACCGTGTCGCGGTCCACGGGTTGATAGATCACCGGGCCGAGCGATCGACCCTCGATCTGGGCGGCTACTTCCTGGCGATGATGCCGAGCGACCACGGTGACGACCCGTTCCGGCGACGTGATGCGCGCGGCACGATCCAGCGTATGCTGGAACATGGATCGTGAGCCGACGAAGGTACAATACTGCTTCGGCCGTGGGTGGTCCAACCACCGCGAGACCAAGGACTGCATCCGTTGCCCATCGCCACCGGCCAGCACGATCGCCCACACATGCTCATCGGCTCTCCCCGACGACATCCGCATAGCTCACCTCCATGTAATTGTGGCTTTGGTCCATGACACGGCCGGAAAGAAAATGGAATCGTCGCGACTTGAACGGTTGCATCACGTAGGCGCCTCGCGTTTCCGCGGAAGCACTGCCACGCCGTCTGGCCATGAAGCCTGTGAGCGCCAGAAAGCGTGTGGTAGAGGAGGCGGGCCCGTCATCCTGCAGAAGCGATGTCAGGCGTCCGATAACCGCCTTATATACTTGTGTGGTTTCCAGTGATACTAGGGCTTCCCCTAGACAACTCTTAGGATAGGTTTTTGGAGCCAGACGCACGCGAGCCGGGGGGCTGCCGGCGCACTTCCCCTCGTTGCTGAAACGTCACGAAAAGGCGGGTCGTAGGGGCGCCATGCACACACAGCCGTATGTATGATGGATCTGATCAAAAGGCCCCACCGGAGATATAGCTTCGTATGGCCGTTGTTGCTGATCTTCGCGGATTTCGCTATCCTCCACGCCGAGCCGGAGTCCCAACATTCGCAGACGCAAGGGACTCAAAAGCTTTAGGACTCTCACTCCTTCCAGTGAGTCATGGTATGAGTATGTGGCGGGTCGCAACATAACGGCTGAAAATTCATCAACCAATTCCTCGGCAATGACCTTCTGCGGATGTGGCGGAATCGGCATACGCACAGGACTTAAAATCCTGGGGGCCACAAGCCCGTGTGGGTTCAAGTCCCACCATCCGCACCACCACTGGAACACTAGCGTTCACAGCGCGGCGACTCCTATATAGACGTACAGGTCAAAGGCGTCCGCAAGACGGCGGCAGCCTCCACGCTCGAAGACGCCGCAGACATCCTCAACCAGCTGAAGACCTCGGCATCCAGAAGCGCATTGCTTCAGAACTCCGCCCGGACTTTACGGTGACACAGGGACGGAATGGAAAAATGTCGGTCTGCACTCCGTCGCTGAGGAACGGCAGCGTGTACTGTTACTGAGAGGCAGCCCAGACAGTCACTGACCTGAAACCCCCCACAGCGGAGCGCCTTGGAAGTACTTGATTTCCATGGGTGAGCGGCCAGAGCCGATATAAGTCTAAAGCGTTTGTTAGAATTATATCCATGCCGGAAAGAAACACTACCTCCAAACCTACCAAACGCCGTCGCCCCAACATTGAGCCTAAAGACAAACGGCGCGTGAAGAAAGTGACCTTCACGCCCAAGCATCGAGACTCCTTACCTGACACAAGCCGTATTCCATGGTTTCGCGGTAAGACACGAACGGACAATCTCTAGTACGGCCCGAACCGTTCCAAGCCACCCGCCGCTTGCTTGCTCCCTTCGGTCGCTCTGCTACACTTCCCAGATATGATGAAGCCGGTCCTCTTCCACGATATTGACGGCGTGCTCTTCGGACACTATGACGGCGCATTTCAAATGCGACCCGGTGTCAGTACTTGGCTGGAGTGGGCCTACGAGCACTTCGAGATCGTCTGGCTTACGTCTTGGTCTGCCGAGAAAACCCGGGCGCTCCTCGAGGTGACCTACAACGGTCACCTCCTGAACCGTGGCACCTTCCAACACGCCAACTGGACCTGCTATGCCGACAAGCTCACTTGGCTGATAGAGGCCGTTCAGAAGTTGAAGGGACGGGACTGGTTCTGGATTGACGATGAGGTACCTGAGGACCTTCGAGGGCTACCTACGTTCCGATGCATGAAGGTGAACCCACAAGGAGACAGAGAACTGAGTGAGATACAGGGTGAGTTGGGCAGCAGGTTAGAACTCCCCGAAAGTGTGTGGAAAGAACAGTAGCCATCCTTCTTCCTCCTACAAAGTAAAAAAAATCTATCGGGTAAGGCGCTAATCGTCCCGTCGGTTTCCCCCAGTGCCTGGTGGCTCGTCCGGCATGCAGCAGCCGCTATGACTGAGAGCCCACCCACCTGCCGTGAGTGCGTCAGGACATAGTGAGCGACGATCCCTCCTGCTCCCAGTCCTGCGCGAGGTTCATGGTGACCGTCCCCCGAACATCCCAATAAGTAAAGGTATTCCTGATGTATGAATTTCCGCGTGATACTGACTAGTTGGTCGGC
>JBDZUK010000091.1:8272-11195 GCA_040255165.1 Nitrospiraceae bacterium
CCGTACGGGACCTAGCGAGAAGGTCCAGTGGGTCCGCGTGCCTCCTTCTGCTACAATCCGTGCCGCTTAAGCCGGGTGTGATCACCCTTTCTTCGGAAGGAGGCGCTCATGGCGGACCGGTCCTCTTCGTCGACGCTCTTCGCCATCGGCTGTTTCTTTGCCGGGACCGGCGTGGCGGCCGGGGCCTTTGGCGCGCATGCCTTGAAAGCCGTCATCGATCCGCCCATGTTGGCGGTCTATGAGACCGCAAACCGTTATCACATGTACCATGCCTTCGGTATTTTGCTGACGGCGCTGGGATGTCGGGCGTTTCCCGCTGCAGGCCTGCACCAGGCGGGGTGGTGGTTCGTCGCAGGTATTCTGCTTTTTGCCGGGAGCCTTTATGCGGTCGTGTTGCTGAATGTGAAGTGGTTGGGCGCGGTGACTCCGTTGGGCGGGCTCTCGTTCATGATCGGTTGGGCTGTGTTGGGATGGCGATATTGGAAAGCTTCGACACGCAGCCGAGCCGCTTGAAGCTATTGATGGCAAGGACCGATTCGCTTCCCGGTGATCGATCCCCACGCGCCGAGTGAATTGACGAAGCTTCCTTCCAGCCTCTGACCCTCCCCGGTGAACAAAAGGCTGTCTTCCTGGACCCGGCCATCCATTTCCCACCGCAAATAGACGCTGTCTCCCAACACCACGATTTCCGCCGGCTTTGGCACACCGGGCCTGTCTGTCCCCATCGGAAGGAACGTCATCGATGTTTTTTGTTCGCGGTGGTTTTGATGGTTGTGCACGGCCCATTGCCATGTGCCGCACAGTTTAGCCCGCCCCCTGGCCGCGCGCACACGATCTTTCCAGTTCTTCAGCTGCCACCACTCTGCATAAGCCTGGCGACTGGCCTCCAATTCCAATCGGTTTGCGAGCGTGGAAAGCTCGGCGGGTGATCTCGAGCCGGCAGGTTGCTCCCTGGAGTCTGAGGTCCCGGTGGCAAGCTCCGCTGCCAGCTTCTTGAGAGACGACAGCTCGGTAAAAGATCCCTTCTGTGGCAACCATCCTTCGCGTGCGGTCATGACGGCCTGTAATCCGGAGAGGGTAGAGGAAGATCCTTCCTCGGCCGTTGCTCGGGCCCTCAGCGCGATGTCCCAGGCAACCAACGCGGCGACGAAGCGATGCGCCGTCTCGGTGAGCTCCGGAAGCAACAAGTCTTTGGAGAGCTTCGGCGGCAAGGCCTTTGCGCCTAAGGTGCTTGCGGCGTCCTGCAAGTCGACCGCGGGACCGATCGTGCCGACAAACAGGCTGAGCGCCGCCTGATTGCTGTCCACCGTGGCCAGCTTTTCTGTGTTCGCCCGGGCGATGCTCCCGAAATCCGGGAGGGAAGTCGCGAAATTTGGTTTGGCACTCTCAACAGCAGAAACTTGGCCTTCTGCCGACCAAACACAAAGCCCCAGCAGCACCAGCAAAATTGTGCCCAACATCCATTTCGCTTTGCGGCTCATCAGATTACTCTATCCTGCTGAAAAAGGGATCTCAACCTGCGCGGGTGGGGGCGAGAACGTGGGGAAACGCTACAGCCCCTGAAAGCAGGATTGTAGGAACAGGGCGGTGGCCTCCCATGCTTGGGCGGCATCGTCCTGGCGGTAGACGTCCTTCCGCATCTCGTTGCAGAAGGCGTGGGAGGCATCCGGATAGGTTCGGATCTCGACCCGCTTGTGATGCTCGGCGGCCGCCGCACGTAGTTGGTCCGCGTCCTCCTGCGTGGCCCAGTCGTCCCGACCGGCCTGGTGATAAAGGACGGGGCACGTCAGGTCCTTCAGCAGGGTCGGCGGTTGCGGTACTTTGCCATAGAACGCGACCGCGGCCCGAAGCCGCTTCCGCTGTGTGGCAAACTGAAGCGCTAGTGACCCGCCCATGCCGAATCCGACCACACCGTGGATGTTGCGCTTCACGTGGTCTTGAGTGTTCAGAAACTCGCAGCAGGAATTGATGTCTTGGAGCACCAAGGCGGGATTGATCTTGGCCATCAAGGCCGCCGCGACTTCGGCATTCGCCGTCACTGTGCCCCCAAGCCGCCCGTATAAATTAGGAATAATGACGCCGTAGCCTTCGGCCGCCAATCGCGCGCCCAGGTCCTTGATCTGCACGTTAAGACCCCACGATTCATGGAGGAGCACCAGTCCCGGATAGGGGCCTTTCTGCTGCGGCCAGAACTGGATGCACTCGACCTGCACCTCCTTCGGCATGCGAGTCTTGATGTAGGGATCGACCATGGCATCGGTCAATGTGGGGATCGCCACTCCGCTGGGGAATCGCGCCGTGCCTGTGCCGATTTGTTGCAGCGTGAAAGGAGGCACTCTGGTGACCATCATTGAATCGTCCTTCGTTGGGATACCGTTAAGCGGCTCGGATGGCCGTTGCGCAGCAGGGCTGTACTATAGGGAGGCGGTTGCCGGCTTGTCAATGCGAGATGAACGTTCGTTCTCCGTCATTGACCGGCGTGACGACCCTCGCTAGAGTTGAAGACATCATGAATCCGAAGGAGCCGCTTGGGATCGGATTGATCGGCCTCGGCCGCCACGGAATGCGCTACGCCCGTCACCTGTTGCAGGACATCCCGGATGCCAGTCTGGTTGCGGTATGCAGGCGGGACGTCGCGAAAGGATTTGATCTCCCCAGCCGCATTCCGGTGAAGCTCTACGGCGATTATCGCTCGTTGGTGAACGATCCCTCCGTGCAGGCCCTGATCGTGGTGACCCCGCCCGTCCTGACGCCGGTTATTTGCGGAGAAGCCGTGGCCGCCGGGAAACCGGTGCTGATCGAGAAGCCTCTCGCGGCGACGGCGGACGACGCGCGCCGAATGGTCGCGACGGCACGGAAGGCAGGAGTTGCGCTCATGACCGCCCAAACGCTTCGGTTCGATCCGACCGTGCTGGCGTTGAAG
>JBDZUK010000156.1:0-2251 GCA_040255165.1 Nitrospiraceae bacterium
GGGCCCGCATGGCTTCGGAGCGTGATGTGGGTCGTTCGGCGGGCCTCGCGCGAAGAGAGTCGCCCGAACGGCGGGTTCGTCGTGGAGGAGCAGGTGTGGCGCGCCGCCGCCCTTGCCGCGGCGGTCGCCCTCGTGCTCACCTTCTCACTGGTCGTGCTCTCGTGGACGGGTCAGGGCGAGAGCCCCGAGATGCTCGTGGAAGAATTCGAAATCGCCGCGCTGTTGTCGGAGTAGGGGAGAGGAGGAGCACGCCATGTCGCGAGTCAAATTGTGGGCCGGTCTGATCGTACTGTTCGCCGCCGGCGCCCTCACCGGCGTGGTCGGGACCTGTCTGTATCATGACTCCGAGCGGTCGCACCGGGGCGAACGGGGCCCCGGCGTCCAGCACGAACGGATCATGAAACGGCTCACCCGCGAGCTCTCGTTGACCCCGGCGCAGCAGGCCGCCGTCGATCCCATCGTGAGCCGCAGCCACGTGGCGATTTTGGAGCTCCGCTTGGCGCACCAGCCGGAGATCGACGCCGTTCTCACCAAAGCGATGGCCGACCTGAAAGAGACCTTGTCCCCGGCGCAGCAGGCGCAACTGGACAAGATGTACACGCGGCTGCAGCAGCGTTGGCAGAAGTCCAGAGATCATCTCGACGAAGCCCGCAAGCGCGCGGCTGTGGCGCCGGCTCCGTGACTACCGGGCGAGGGTAATTCTTGAGCGCTTTGAAAAAGCTTTCTGCACTGAGTGGCGGTTCGTCTTACTCACGAACGAGCTCGATCCAAGTAACCAACGCTTCCACGCCGGATTGAGGCGTCTCCGCGATAAACACCAACATCTCAACCTGTTGGCCCGTGGCTAACGAAGGAGCGCGTACGGGGCTGAGGTTTCGGGGAGCACACCGTCCGGCATCTATCACGACGAGGCGACCGCTTTCGTCCTCCAGCGTGATAAAGGTGAGCTCCGAAGGTCCCACACAGGCATTGGGCCGAACGGTTGTTTCGACCGCGGACACGGTGCCTTTCAGGCGAACGTATCGCAAGGAATAGTCAGCCGGCCGCGCCGTCAACGTGGCGATAGGAATCTGCTGATAGAACGCCAGAGGTTGCTGATGAGGACCCACAAAAGGCGACAGGGGAAGCTCCTGGACGCCCAATTCAACGGCACCAGCGGGAATAACACTGAGCACGACGCACAATGCGATGAGGAGGCCGAGCGACGACAAGGTCCAGGATGTCTTGAAGCGCCGGGCGGCTGATTTCCACCACCCCCGAGAACTGACCTTCTGGCATGTCATTGCGATGAAGCGATCCCCCGTGGGTGTCGATCTTTCGCGAGTGTATCAGAACGCCGACGAACGGCAACTCGGGGCACTTTGCTTCCACCGATCCGGCAGGCCGGACGGAGCTAATATCGCTGTTGAATGAATACGGTATGCGTGGGCCGAGGTCCGGATCTCGGTTATTGAGTCCTCCTCCCGTTTCGGCATAACGTATAAGAAGCCCGAACCAAGGAGGTCACCCATGCCGGCGACACGCGGATATGCCACGAAAAGCCCCACATCCTTGCTTGAACCCTTCACCTTCGAGCGGCGGGACCCTGGTCCCCGCGACGTACTGATCGACATCCTCTATTGCGGCATCTGCCATTCCGACATCCATCAGGCGCGGGACGAGTGGGGCGGCTCGATCTATCCGATGGTCCCCGGCCATGAGATCGTCGGGCGCGTGGCGGCCGTGGGAGCGCAGGTGACGGGCTTCCGCGCAGGCGACGTGGCGGGAGTCGGCACGATCGTGGACTCCTGCCGCGTCTGCGAGAATTGCCGCGAAGGCCTGGAGCAATACTGCGACAACCGCGCCGTCTGGACGTACAACGCGCTCGAGTTGGACGGAAAAACGCCGACGTACGGCGGGTACTCCTCGCAGATCGTCGCGGACGAGCGGTTCACGTTCAAGATCTCGCCGAAGGCGCAGCTGGCGGGCGTCGCTCCCTTGCTCTGCGCCGGCATCACCACCTACTCGCCGCTCAAGCATTTCCAGGTCGGTCCCGGCCGGCGCGTGGGAGTCGTGGGGCTGGGTGGGCTGGGCCACATGGCAGTCAAGCTGGCCGCGGCGATGGGCGCGGAGGTCACCGTCTTCAGCACGTCGAAGACCAAGGAGCCGGACGCGCGCCGTCTCGGGGCGCACGAATTCGTCGTATCCCTGGACCCCAAGAACCTCAGCGCCCTCGCGAACCGGTTTGATTTCATCCTCGACGCGGTCTCCG
>JBDZUK010000157.1:0-2230 GCA_040255165.1 Nitrospiraceae bacterium
GGAGTTGCAACGCTTCATTGTCTTCCTAAGACCGCTTGGCCTCCGACTTCGTTCAGCCGAACGGATCGCGCGGACCTTGGCCCTGGCGAAACAATGGATGGGCCCGCTGACGAGCCACCAGGAGCAGGAACTCACGCGCATGGCGATGGCGTTTCCCGATACGCTGCCGCTCTGGTACGCGCATGAGGTCAAACGGAACGACACGTTGATCGCCGTCGTGGAATCGAGAGCCAACGGCGAGACCGCCTCGCGTCTGTACGACTGGTTGGTCAATCAGGAAAAAGACGCCGATCCGCGATTTCTCAGCGCCACGGCTGATCTCCGTCGGCATATCACGCAGCTGATTCTCGCCATCGACCGCCTTGCCACCCCCGAACAGCGGCGCCATGTCATCGGTGAACTCGACAAGCTGACCAGAACAATCCACGGCTTGAGCGCAGTGTAGGCGCGTCCTCCTCCCGCATCCGCCGGACGGAAAGGTCTTGAGTCAGACCGGCGCACGCCTAACGACCATCCGATTCAGAAGAGAGGATGATGCGGAGCGGCCGTGAAGGGCGCGGTGTGTGGCTCCGCGCCGGCGTTTCCCGAAAAACGCCACGTGCCGTCCTCGTACACCAGGTGGTGCACTTCCCGGAACCAACTGTCCAGAGTGATGCGCGCACCGCTCTGCGCCTCAGTGCCGTACAACGCACCGGTGCACGTGATCTCGGCCCGCAGACGGGAATCCGAGCGGAGGACACGCACTTCGGAGAACAGGTGGGTGGACGACAAGCTTCGGTAATGAGCGAAGACCTCGCTCCAGATTCGCCGCACGTCCGTTCGTTTCAGTCCGTGATAATTGTAGGACTGGGCGTAGAAGCTCATGAGCGGGTCCAGGTCGTGTCGTTGCACGGACAGGTCGGCACGTCTGAACGCCGCTACAATATCCTGCATTGTCGCGTGCCGGACAATCGCCGCTTGCCCGATAATCGACGCCCCGTCGACGGTCATCGCCGCATCCGGCAACACCTCCACGCCGGCATGGCCCACATGCGGCAGCACACCCCACGTCAAGATCGATACCAGTACACAGGTCTTCAGCCGTCGTCGGTTCATGCCATAGCCTCCGGACATCGTCACGACCTTGCGGCGATCGCCGCATCCGAACCCCGGACCTTCTTCAGCCAGTCGGCCGCTCCGCCGCCGGCAGCCCGGCCGATGACGACGCAGGCAGTGAGAAGACACGGAGAGACACCTCCTCACATCCCAATGGTCTCGATCCGCCGAAGCTCGTCGGGAGAAAGCGAGAACCGATCGGCTTGCAGGTCTTCCTTCATATGCTCCGGGTTTGTCGTGCCGGTCAACGGAAGCATCCCGATCTGCATAGCGAACCGAAACACGACCTGCGCGATGCCGGTCTGATGGCGCGCGGCCATGGCACGGATGTCGGGATCCGCAAGCACCTCGCGGTTGGCGGTCAGCAGAGAGAACCCTTGATAGACGATGTCGTGGGCGCGACAAATCTCCCGCACCGCATGATCCCAGCCGAACGCCGCGTAGCACCGATTCTGTACCACCATCGGCTTATGTCTGGCTCGCTCGCACAGCAAAGCCAATTGCTCGGCCGTCACGTTGCTGACGCCGATCATTCTCGTCTTTCCCGATTCATAGAGCGCCTCCATCGCCGCCCAGACTTCCCAATCTTCGGCTCCGAGGCCACGCCGGGAGTACGGCCCGTGCAGGACGTACGAATCCAGATAGCTGGTGTGCAGATGGGCCAACGAGCTTTCGAAGGACTGTCCGACCTGCGTTGTCAGATCGGCGTTGGGATCGTAGGGCGTGCGATGATCCTGCCCGTTGAGCGGCGTGAACTTGGTCTGAAGAAACACCTGATCGCGCGCAATCCCTCGTTGTGCAAGCATCACCAACGCCTCCCCGACCAGCGCTTCCTGGTAATGGATGAGTTGGTTCGCCGTGTCGATCGCCCTGAACCCCGCCAACACCGCCGAAACGACCAGCGCTGTGGTGGCTTCTTTTTTCCAGGCGGTGCCGTACATGAAAGAGGGAATGAGCACATGATTATAAGAGGTCAGAGCCATGTTCTGCTCCAATTCCGGGGTGCTCCCCCGAAAGACGTCTCCCGCTTCCGGCGGAGCAGCAAGCCGGCAACCGAGTCGGTTCTCATTGAAGGGTCCTCGGCCGCTCCGTTGGACTAAAAATTTGGTAATGCTGGTCTTCCAGGAAATCGTGA
>JBDZUK010000017.1:0-16319 GCA_040255165.1 Nitrospiraceae bacterium
GACGAGCTGCCCGCGGTGCCGCCCTACTGGCCGCGCATGCGGCGAATGAACCAGCAGGGCCCCCTCGTACTGGGCGCGCTCTGCGAGCCGCCGCCTCTGCAACCGGCGGCCTTCAAGCAAGAATGGGAAGCAGGGAGCGTGGTGCTGGACTGCCGATCGCCGGAGGCTTTCGGAGGCGGCCATATTCCGGGTGCGTTGAACGCAGGCTACACCTCGTCCTTCCCCACGTGGGCGGGAACGGTGCTGCCGCCGGATCAACCCTACCTTCTCGTGCTCGAACGACCGGAAGACTTGTGGCCGGTCTGTTGGGACCTGCTCCGCATCGGGTATGGGCTTCCGAACGGCTGGCTGGCCGGCGGCATGTTCGCCTGGCGCACAGCCGCATATCCGTTGGGGATGATTCCCCAGTGGAGCGTGCGTGAATTGGACCGCGCCCTCAAAGAAGAACCGGACCTGCTGGTCCTCGACGTGCGACAACCCAAGGAACGGAAGAGCGGCCATATCCATGGCTCGCTCTATATCACCGGCGCCGAGTTGCCGACTCGATGGCCCGAGGTTCCTCGAGATCGGCCATTGGCCGTGATCTGCGGAAGCGGCTATCGCTCTTCGGTGGCGGCGAGTCTGCTGGCTCGACAGGGATACGATCGGCTCTCAAATATCCTGGGCGGCATGACGGCGTGGCACGCAGCCGGGCTGCCCACGGCCAACGAATCATGAACAGCTGGATGCCGCTCGTTCTCTCGACGGCGGTGCTCTCCGCCGCCGTGCCGGCATTCGGAGGATCGTTCGAGGGCCTGGTGAGCCGGCAAGAGAGCGTGACGCTTACCGTGCTGCATACGAATGACCTCCACGGCCATTTGACCCCGTGGCGCGGATGGGAAGGAGAGCTTGCCGGGAAGACTGTCGGCGGCGCGGCCGTCCTTGGGACCGTGATCAAGCAGGTGCGCGCGTCGGTCGGGGCCGAGCATGTGCTGCTCGTCGATGCCGGCGATACATTGGGGGACACGATGCTGGCGGACGAGACCCAGGGGAGCGCGGTCATCCAATTCATGAACGCCGTCGGATACGACGCCATGGTCATCGGCAATCATGAGCCGGATTTCACCATGGCGACGCTGCAAGAGCAGCTTCAGAAGGCCCGGTTCACCGTTTTGGCGGCCAATGTGACGGATAGTGGAAGCGGGCTGCCGATTGTTCAACCGGCCCTCATTCGAGAGGTGGCCGGCGTGAGGATCGGCATCTTGGGACTGGCCTACCCTCATACCGTCTTCACGACCCACCCGCAAAATGTGGCCGGGGTCCGGTTCCTCCCGCCTGGCGAGACCGCTCGGCAATGGATCCCCCGGCTTCGTCGCGAGGGCGTGCAGGTTCTCATCGTGCTGTCGCATCTCGGCCTGGAGGCGGACATAGAGCTGGCGCGAGGCGTGGATGGGATCGATGCGATCGTCGGAGGCCACAGTCACAATCGCGTCTCCGAACCGATCCAGATCGGCTCCACCCTCATCGTGCAAGCCGGCGCCCATGGCTCAGACCTTGGCCGATTGGACCTGGAGCTGCGCGGCGGTCGCCTGGATGCCCATCGACGGCAGCTGCTCGACTTGGATCATGATCGCTATGCTCCGGACCCGGAAATCGACTCACTCGTAGCACGCCTCCGAGAACCTTATCGAAAGCAGTTGGAGGAACCTGTCGCCGTCACCGTGAGGGGCCTCGCTCGCGCGCAAACCATGGCGGGCTCGGCGCCGGGCAGTCGGGATGCCGAATCTCCGGCGGATGAATTCTTCGCCGACCTTCTGCGCGAGGCCTTACAAGTCGACATCGTGCTCCTGCCCGGCGTGGGCTATGGCGTCGCCATCGAGCCTGGGACGGTGACCGCGGAGGATCTCCGGAATTTGCTGCCGCATGAATCGGACGTCGTCACGATGAAGCTCACCGGGCGCCAGGTGTGCGACATCATCGAGCAGTCGATTGACAACGTGTTGACGGAGGACGCGAACGAGAAAGTCGGCGGAATGATTCAAGTGAGCGGCGTCGCCTTCGCCTATGATCCGAAGAAGCCTCCGTTCCACCGTCTTCGGTGGATCACCGTTCGCGGAGAGAAGCTTCAGCCTTCGCGCCTCTACGAGGTGGCCACCGATGCTCTGCTCTCTGAAGGCGGCCATCGATACCGCACGTTCCTGGAGGGCGCCGAGCGGTCCACCCGGGGCCGCGAATACGACCTGATCCGCCGGCAACTGGCGACGCGCGGGCGCATCGAGGCGCCGGCGGCCGATCGCATTCAAGTCGTGCCATGAAATCGGACGCGAGGAGGTGATGCCATGGCGAATATGACTGCGACCGTGGTCGGCACGCTGTTGCTCTGGACGACCTCGTTAGGGGTTTGCGGCGTGCCCGACAAAACAGGCCATGCAGCCGCCGGCGACACCACGAAGCCGACGATGGTGACGCCGCGCATCGACGGCTACGGCGCCATCGTGCCGCTGCCCCAAGCGGCGGTGCCGCCGAAGGCCGGGTCTCGTGTGGTCTTCGACATTGCGGGCGCCGGTGAGCCCGACAAGGTCGTCAAGGGATTGGACAGTGTCGCGTCGTTCCTGAATCTCGCCGCTGAGGCGGGGATCGCTCCGGAGACACTGAACGTGACCGCGGTCCTGCACGGACCCGCGACCAAAGCGGTCTTACGGCCCGAGGTCTATGCGAAGAAGACAACCGCGTCGGGAAACCCGAACCATGAGCTCATCCGAAAGCTGAAGGCGGCGGGTGTCGAGCTTTACGTCTGCGGCCAAGCGCTCGCTCACCAGCGCTACGCCGTTGAGGACGTCCTGCCGGATGTCACGGTGGCTGTTTCCGCCGCCACCGTCACCGTGAGCAGGCAAATGGACGGCTACGCGTACCTGCCATACTACTGACGAGGGTGGCCATGCGCATGCGCCTGCTTGGGACGCTCGATTCTCCGCGGCTGATTCGTCCGTCGGCCGGCCACTGAGAAGAACGCCCATGGATGCATCGAAGAAGGGTCTCGGACCATCGCTCAGCCGCCGGCACTTCCTCATCGGAGCGTGCAAGGCCATTCCACTTTTCTACACGGGTTGGACCGCCATGAGCTTTGCGTCGGATTCCTCGGACGTTCCGCAGCATGACGGGATGCCTGGCCGTATCGCCCGGCAGCGGCGCCCCGATAACCTGGAATTTCCCTTTTCCACGCTGCATAGTTTCTTGACGCCGAACCACCAGTTCTATGTCCGGACCCATTTCGAGGTCCCGACCCCGGACGTGCGGAGTTGGAGGCTTCGCATCGACGGAGCGGTCCGGCAACCGCTCTCGCTCACCTATGAAGACCTGCGGTCCATGCCCTCGACGACGCTCACGGCGCTCCTCGAGTGTTCCGGCAACGGCCGAGTCTTCTTGGATCCTCCACAGACCAGCATTCGGTGGGAGCTGGGCGGCGTGAGCAACGCCGAGTGGACAGGCGTGCGTCTGTCCGACGTGCTGGCGCGGGCCGGCGTCCGGGAAGAAGCCGTGGA
Organism: Nitrospiraceae bacterium; assembly: GCA_040255165.1. GTDB lineage: Bacteria > Nitrospirota > Nitrospiria > Nitrospirales > Nitrospiraceae > JBDZUK01. Next base: position 3,522 of record JBDZUK010000017.1, read on the forward strand.
AATCATCCTGGAAGGAGCCGACAAGGGCGCGCTCGACGAACCGGATCCCAAAACACCGGGTCCCATCCCCTATGCCCGCAGCCTGCCCCTACAGAAGGCGTCTCGTCCGGAAGTGATCCTGGCGTACCGCATGAACGGAGAGGACATCCCTCCAGAGCATGGCTTCCCCGTCCGCGCCGTGGTCGCCGGCTGGTACGGCATGGCGTCGGTCAAATGGCTGCACCGGGTGATCGTGGCCGATCGTCCGTTTGACGGGTACTTTCAGACGTTCATGTACTCGGTGTGGGAGCGTCGTCACGGTCTCCCCACTCTGGTGCCCGTCTCGGAGATTGCCGTGAAGTCGGAAATCGCCCGTCCGGGATTCCATGACATCGTCCCGGCAGGGTCGACGTATCAGGTGATCGGTGCCGCGTGGGCGGGGGAGTCGGACGTCGTGAAGGTCGAGTTCAGCGCCGACGGCGGCGCATCATGGCATCCGACCCGGCTGCTCGGTGACGCCGTCCCGTTCGCCTGGCGGTTCTGGCAATACGAATGGCGCACGCCCTCGCAGCGGACGGCCGTGACCCTCATGGCCCGCGCCACGGACAGCCGGGGCCGCATCCAACCGTTGGAGCGAGACGAAGACCGCCGCGATGCCATGATCAATCATGTGTTGCCTCTCGAGGTGTACGTGCGGTGACAGCCGTCCCCGGTGACACCGCTCATGCACGCTTTCGACCGACCATTTCAGTTGGGAGCCACGTGAGGGATGGACGAGGAGGCTCGACGGCCCACACCATCGACTGAGCAGGTTCGAGCCTATGGAAGAGACGGAATGTGGGCGCTCCGTTGCAACGCCTCTTGGATCGCCGTGTAGATGTGATCGACCGCGGCTTCCTTGGTAATCAAGACATGAGCCCCGGCTTTCTGCATCGCCTCTTGGTTGTCCCTCGCCGCATTGACCGAGAGGCCGATGACGTGCAGGTCCGGATGTCTCGCCTTCAGTCGCGCGGTCGCCTCAATGCCGTCCATCTTCGGCATATTGATGTCCATGAGCACGACCGAGGGCCCGAACCGGTCGACCACATCCAAGGCCTGCTCGCCGTCGGATGCCTCCGCAACCACCTCCAGGTCACGGTATCCGTCTAAGACGCTTCTCAAGCCCTGCCGGACCATGGCGTGATCGTCGACCAGCACCACACGAATCGTGCGGGCCCGGATCATCCGCTTTTCTCGATTGGTTCGTCCCTGCTTCGCCACGAACCGCGGAGCCTGGTGGTGGTCGGTCGGCGGGACGGCGAGGGGGAGCGTCAGCACACTTCTGGTGCCGGAGCCCGGCGACGAGTCGATCTCGAAGGAGCCGCCGAGCGCGATCATCCGTTCCCGAATGCTCAACAGGCCGAACTTCGAAGACTGCGAATCGGGGGATGCGTCGGCGGTCGGCACGTGGAAGCCTTTGCCATGGTCGCGCACTTCGATGCGCAAGTGATCAGGCTGCTGCAGCATCGTCACGGCGGCGTGATCGGTGGCGGCATGTTTCCAGGTGTTCAGCAACAACTCGCGAACCGACTGGAACAAGAGTGCGACCTGTTCCTCCGGTAGAGCCGGCGTGTCTTCCTCCGGCACGGTGACCGTCACGGCCAGATCATACTTTTTCATGTACTCGCCGAGCCATGTGAGCCCCGCCGCGAGCCCGTGGTCTCGAAGGGCCGGCGGGCTCAGCTCCGCGACCAAGGTCCGGGTATAGGCGAGTGCGTTCGTAAAAACTTCGTCGAGCTGCCGCATGATTTCTGCGGACGAGGAGTCGTCTTGCCCCAGCTGCCTCCCCTGGTTCAGTTTTATCTTGCCAAAGACGAGCATTTGTTGAAGGTGATCGTGCAGCTCGGCGGCCAGCCGCTTGCGCTCGCGCAGCTCTGCCAAGTTCAGCTCGTTTCCTAAGGTGCGCAGTCGCTCTTGGGATTGAAGCAAGTCACGAGTCCGTTCCCGGACGCGCGCTTCCAACTCCTGCGCGGCGTGCTGGCGGACTTCCAACAGCCGAGATTTGTCTTCCAGCAGTTGGCGGAGCTCATCCCGCTGTGCGGCGAGCTCTTTTCGCTGCCGGTACAGCTGCAAGAAGATGCTCACCTTGCTGCGGATGATCTCCGGCTCGATGGGCTTGAAGAGGAAATCGACCGCGCCGGCCTCGTAGCCGCGAAATCGCAGTTCCTGCGGCACGGCTGCCGTGATGAAGATGAGGGGGACTTGCCGCGTGCGCTCGACCCCCCGCATCAGCTCGGCTAGCTCATACCCGTCCATCCGCGGCATCTGCACGTCGATGAGCGCCAGCGCCACTTCATGGCTCAAGAGCAGTTCGAGCGCGTCATGCCCCGACCTTGCCAACAGCAGCTCGACCTCCTCGCCCCTGAGAACCTCGCTCATGGCCACGAGGTTGTGCTCTTGGTCGTCGACAAGGAGCAATTTGGCCTGAGCGTCCGCCATAGAGACTCTTCCTCACCCGCCAGACTTTGCGATTCCGCAGGCCCGGTGCCCCTCCGCAGCACCCGGACATGTCGATTCCTCCGCGGACGAGGGATCAATGTCGATCGAGTGCGGTGAAGCCCGTGCCGTTCTATTAGGCCGTGTCCTGCTTCTGGTACAGCCGTTGATCCTTTCGCACCTCCGTGAACGCCCCACGGTGCGCGTTGAATTGGAGGCTTTCTCTGGCACCGAGCCCCAGGAATCCGAGATGGACGAGGGACTCCTTGAACAACTGTACGGCCCGGTCTTGCAGCGAGCGTTCGAAATAGATCAAGACGTTGCGGCACAAGATCAATTGCACTTCGGCAAACGCGGCATCGGAGACGAGGCTATGGTCGGAAAAGACGGTCCGTCGCCTCAAGGTCTTGTCGAACACCGCCGCGCCATAGGCCGCCGTATAATAGTTCGCGAGGGAGCACCGCGCGCCGGAAAGCCAATGGTTTTTCGTGAAGTGGGGCACCCGGTCGAGGTCATAGACGCCGCTTTCAGCTTTCTTCAGCGCCTCGGGGTTGATGTCGGTGGCATAGAAGATGGTCCGGCTCTCCAGCCCTTCTTCCCGGAACAGGATCGCCAGCGAATACAGTTCCTCACCGGTGCTGCACCCGGCAACCCACACTTTCAACGAGGGATACGTCCGGAGGTACGGGACTACGTCTTCCCGCATCGCCTTATAGAAGGCCGGATCCCGGAACATATCGCTGAACTGCACGGTCAGGTTGCACAGAAGCTGGGGAAAGAGGCCGGGTTCGTGCAGCACTCGGTCCTGAAGATCCGACAGGCTTCGACAACCGAGTCGATCTCGTGACTGCAGCAAGCGGCGTTTCACCGACGCGCGCGCATACCGACGGAAGTCGTACTGATAGCGCCGATAGATCGCCTCCAGGAGGAGATCCACCTCGAGATCGTCGGAGTCGACTGCGAGGCTCTGTGTCATCGCGGCATCCAGACCCGGACCAGGGACAGCATCTTCTCGACGTCGAGCGGTTTGGCCATGTAATCGTTGGCGCCGGCCGCGAGGGCCTGCTCGTGATCCTGCTTCATCGCTTTCGCAGTCAACACGATGATCGGCAGCTTCTTCCATTCCGTCTGCTTTCGAATTTCCCGCACCGCGGTCAATCCGTCCATTTCCGGCATCATGACGTCCATCAGCACCAGGTCAATGCGGAGACCGTCGCCTTGCCGAGCCCGGTCCAAGGCTTGAAGCGCTTCCCTTCCGTTTCTCGCGATATGCACATGGGCGCCGCAGGGCTCGAGGACGCTGGTCAAGGCGAAGATGTTCCGTACGTCGTCCTCCACGAGCAGGATATGCCGCCCCTCCAACGTCGCGTCTCGGCGACGCGCCTGCTCGATCATGGCCTGCTGCGCCGCCGGCAGTTCCGACACCACTTGATGCAGGAAGAGCGTCACTTCGTCGAGCAACCGCTCGGGGGACCGCGCGCCTTTGACGATGATGGACTTCGAGTACCTGCGGAGACGCTGTTCCTCTTCGCCGGACAAGTCGCGCCCGGTGTACACGATCACGGGAGGAAAGGCGTAGCGGTCCTCTTGACTGAGCCGGTCCAGGAGGGCGAACCCGGACGCATCCGGCAAGCTGAGATCCAGCACCATGCAATCGAACGTCGTGTCGGCCAGCCGATCAAGGCATTCGGCCGCCGAGGCCACGCCGATCGGCTCGACCCCGTCCACGCTCAGTAATGCGATGAGACTGCTGCGCTGGCCCGGGTCGTCCTCCACGATGAGCACCCGTCGCAACACCTGCGTCAGCTTACTTTCAAGACGGTGAAACGCTTCGATCAATTGTTCCCGCTTGACCGGCTTGAGCATGTAGCCGGCTGCACCCAGCGACAGCGCCGTCGGCATGTAGTCATGGACGGAGATGATGTGGACGGGGATATGTCTGGTCCGAGCGTCGGCCTTCAACCGGTCGAGCACGGACAGCCCGCTGTGGTCCGGCAGTCCGATGTCGAGAACCACCGCGCTCGGCGTGTATTGGGCCGCCAGCGCCAACGCCTCGGCGCTCGTCGTCGCGATCACGGCTTGGAAATCCAGCTCGTGCGCCAGGTCGTACAGGATGCGGGCGAACGGCTCGTCGTCCTCCACGATTAAGATGATGCGCCGGCCGCGGGAGAGATGCTCGCGGTCGTCGGCGACCGGTTTGGGCAACGTGTCGGGCAGCTCGCTCGATTGGCGCGAGGGGCTAGGAGCCGGGATCCGCGGCACCTCCGGCCGGGTATCGACTGTCGAAAGGGTCCGCGCCGCGGATGCGTAGCGCTCGGGCAAGAGCACCATGAACGTGCTGCCCTCTCCGACGGTGCTGGCGAGTTGGATCTCACCGCCGAGGAGGTGCACCAGTTCACGGGAAATGGACAAGCCTAATCCGGTTCCTCCGTATTTGCGATTCGTCGTGCCGTCCGCTTGGCAGAAGGGTTCAAAGATGACGTGCCGTTCGCTCTCGGCGATGCCGATGCCCGTATCGTGGACCAGAAACGCAATCCGGTCATCCGGTGCGCGTTGGATCTCCAGCGTGACGTGCCCCTGCTCGGTAAATTTGATGGCATTCGAGAGCAGGTTCTTCAGCACCTGCTCCAACCGGTGAGGATCGGTTTCAATGCACTCGGGAAGTCCAGGAGCCGACCGTGTTTCCAATCGCAGCCCTTTTTGCTCCGCCACGGGAAGAAAGGTACTCCGGGCGCCCTCCACAAACCGTGCGAGGGCCACCGGTTCCGGGTGAATCTCCAAATGCCCTGCTTCGACTTTCGCCAAATCCAACACATCGTTGATGAGCGCCAGCAGGTCATTGCCCGCCGACTCGATGGTCTGCGCGTGTTTCACCTGCTCGGGCGTGAGGTTGCCGCCACGATTGCCGGCAAGTTGCCGGGCGAGAATCAGCGACGCATTGAGCGGCGTCCTCAGCTCATGCGACATGTTGGCGAGGAACTCGGATTTGTATCGGCTCGCTCGTGCCAGGTCCCGAGTGTGCGCTTCGAGCATGGTCTTGGTCGTGGCAATGTCTTCCTTCTGTTCCTCCAAGAGTTTGGTTTGCTCCTCGAGTTGCGCGTTGGTCTGCTCGAGCTCGACCTGTTGTGATTCGAGACGGGCATACGAGTCTCTCAAAGCTCGCCCCTGCTCCTCGAGCTCTTCGTTGCTGACCCGCAATTCCTCGCTTTGGGCCTGCAGTTCCTCGGCCTGGCGCTGCGTTTCTTCGAGGAGCTCGTGAAGCTGCGCGCGGTATTGTCCCGATCGCACGGCCACGGCGATGGACTCCGAGACCCGGGTCATCAGCTCCTGCTCGACGGTCCCGAAGCGATGGAAGAATCCCAATTCCACGACGCCCTTGACGCGGCCTTCGACGCTCAACGGAGCGATCAAAAGATGTCGCGGCGTGCTTCGGCCTAAGGCGGAACCGATGGCGAAATATCCGTCCGGGACGTCGTGGACGGCAAGGAGCCGCCGGCTGGTCAGCGCTTGGCCTAACAGCCCGTCTTGGCGTTCGAACCGTTCCGGGATGCGAGCGTCCGCCGGCACACCGTACGTTGCGAAGCGGCGAAAGACTCCGGCGTCTTCCATAAACAGTGCGCCGGCTTGTGCTCCGAGATACTCAGTCAGGAAGCGGAGAACCTTTTCGCCCAGCGCACCGAGCGTGGGATCACCGGCCATGGCTGCGCTGAGTTGGGTTTGGCCGCTCTGGATCCATTCTTGGGAGCGGACCGAAAGCTTCGTGCGGATGAATTGATAGCCGAGTCCCGCCACTGCGAGCAGGGTAAAGATGCCAAAAGCCCGATTCAGGCGAACGATGGCTACATTGGTTCCCGGCTCATTGTAGAGATAGGTCAGAACCATGAGCACGGCCGCCGTCGCGGCGACGATGCCCGGAACGATCGGACGCCAGGCAAAGTAGGAGACGACAACGGGTACGAGGTAGAAGACCCAGCTCGTCACTCCGAGAGGGGTATAAAAGTCGAGCGCAAAGACGCACGCCGTGGAGCCGGCGATCGCCAGGTGTATAAAAGGTGTCGGCGTTCGCTCGAAGCGCGTCATGCGACCATCCAAATCTTGTACGGAAACTAGGGGGAGCCGGAGGACAAACGGGGGAGAATGTACACGAGAAGGGCTCGTTTGTATCCCTAGGAAGGTCCCTAGTTCTTCGCTGATTGCCGAGGGATGCCCGCGGATTCTCGAAGGTCTTGATTCTTTGGATTGGTCCCGATCTTGCCGGTGCGAGTTGCGATACCTAGACCGCCCCGGAAAGGCGTCCATCATGACTTTATTCAGCCGGAACGCAGATGCTGCGCTCGACAAATGAACGTCAAGGGAACACGCAGTGAAGAGTAGGGATCAAGGAAGTGGACTTTGCTCCGGATGGGCGAAGGCTGTGGAAGGAAAAAATAGAACGCCCGGCTCAGTAATCCGTGATCGTGAACGTTTTCCCGCACGTCGAGCAGGTGTAGAGCAGGACATCCGTATCCACGTCGTTGATGCCCGATCGCTCGACTTTGGCCAAGGTAGGATGGTCGCAGTCACGGCCTACCTTGGCGGCCCCGCTCCCGTACGGCTCGCTCGATTCGGTCATGCCTTTATCAAACACTAGACTCACATCCCACGATACTAGTAATTTCCCAGCGCGAGGAGCATTCGTACAGGTTCCCAACCATTCGCGACGGGTCTTCACTGAAGCCCCCGCATTCGCTCCTTCACGTGGTCATCGCCTATCCGGCATCACTGTCTCAGCTGGATAATCCGCGTTCCTCGCATCGACGGGCGCTTCGCGCCTCCACTGCAGCATGGGATCGTGTTTCGGCGGGAATGATTCACTACGGTTGGTACGCCGTGGCGCCGGCGCGGGTGAGCAGGTTCGTCAGTATTTTCTCCACGGCCGGCTCGGTGTCGAGTCCACGAGCGAAGTACATCGTTCCTGCCGCGAACACAAATGCCGACCCGCGCTCGTAGATGGTGGCTTCATGGCGGCTTCCCGGCACGATGTCGTTCGGGACTTCTCTGGAGGCGAGAACGCGAATACCGTCCGGCGTCCGCCCGTTCTCGACCAGCCCGTCCCATTCTCCTCCTACGACTCCTGAAAGGCGGGCCCCTTCAGCCAACCCTGTGCCCGCGTACACCCAATGATCTGCGCCGGTCACGATCCAGTCCACCGGGGCATCGATGTGGCTGCCGTCGGACATGATGCCGATTAATTCGTTCTCGGGGCGATTCACCGGCGGATTACGGAACCGCGTGGAGACCAGTCGAGGATTGGTGAGGAATAGTGGGTCCTCCTCCGGTCGGTCTTTGTAGCAGACGATCACCCGGTCACCGTCCTCATACCGTACTTGCCAGTACATGGTGTTACCGGTCAAAAACGCGATGCTCGTGCCCGATGCGACGGCGGCACTCAAGCGATCGAACGCCGCCATGGTCGCGTATTCGTCATGTCCGACGCTGATGAAGAGACGGTGCGTGCCGACGCGCCCGTTCGGGCCGCCGGTGTCGAGCGATGAGACATACTCGACGTCGTAGCCATGCTCTTCCAGCCAGCGTACCGCTGGCTGCTCCTGATTGAGGAAGAAGCCCGACCCGAACCCGATCCACGCATTGATGGGTCGGTCCAACGATACTTTGCGGGCCTTCCCGCCCGACATGCCATGCTGAGAGGTGTAGAGGCTCTCGCCTCCCCAGTCGTTGTAAGCTTGGTAGGTGGCCATCGGCAGTTGAACGGCCACTTCGGCGTCGCGGGTATCATCGCGCAGGATGAAGATGACGTAGCATTGCAACCCATCTTCTTTCGTCAGCAAAACCAAATAGACGCCGGTGAGCCACGGCGTACCGTCCTCGTCGCGTGTCATCACGGAGAAGGTTGGTGCCCAACTCTCGGTCACGAGCCCGGTCGTGCCGTCGAAACTCGGATTCGTTTGCGTCACGGCGTCGAGAGGACCGCCCTCCGCATATTGGCGTCCGCCGTCCCCTTGGTAGCTGCCCATGCGGAATAGCTGCCAGAGAAACTGCCCCGGTGGGTCCGTCGACACGGCAATCTTGACCTCGGATCCCGCGGCGTAACTCTCCCGGTTCGGATACGCGGCGATCTCACCGTTAAAGGCTGGGTTGTTGAGCAGCCAGGCGGAAGTCCCGGGCAACGTGTTTTCTCGTGCGATCCGCTTGAGCGTGTCCGCCGATGCAGCGGAGGTGTGCTGCACGTCGTCACCGCCGCCACAGGACATCTGGACGGCGATGAGACTCACAGCCACGAGGGTACAGACCCTCCGAGCAGAACCGTGTGGAGAGGAACGGGCATGGATGCGTGCCACCATTCCGGCCTCCTGGGATGATGGTGTTATTTGGGGAAAACCGCGGCGCGGCGCTGGTTCAAGACTCATGCCCTCCGAAAGGCTAGGGAATTATTCAGGGTGAGCGTGAGGACTGGGGACAAACTGTCCCCGAGACAGACGCCGGCGGACATAATGTCTAGGAAATCTCCTGGGGCCACTCTGTTCGTCTCTTGCCCCCTGGCGTATCGGTCATGGCTCTCCTGCTGTTCTAGGAGATTCCCTAGTCGCGGCGGACTTGGCGGTTGGTGTACGGTCTTAGGCCGGCTTAGATATGATGGGGTTTACGTGACCCAGGAAAAAGAAAGAGCATCCGGAGAAGCAGCGGATATCGGGCACGAGTGTATCCTGATGCTGGAAAGAACCGCAGAAGGATGCTACCTGACTGGTTCGTATATTTGCGTGATGTGCGGCGCAAGGGTCGCCGTGGGGAAGCAGACCGGTCACGAGCAGCCGTAGCCGGCAGGCTGTTGCGCTGAGTCCTTGAACGGAGTGTTTGATAAGGACAGGAGCCGCTTTACGCCCCCGGTTCAATACGCTCAGCAGAGAGGCCACCGTGCTGGCCATGAAGAAGTCGTCGTCACTGTTGCGGCGGGATGACAGTAAGCGCCTTGCGGGCGAGCTCAGCTTCGGTGCCATTCGGATAGTCGTGGAGAACCCGGTCGAACATCAGGCGCGCTTTGTCAAATTCGCCGAGCCTGGAGTACGTCTGGCCGATCTTGAACGTAGAGGCTGCCACTTTGGGGCTTGCGGGGTTATATGAGCCGACGTTGGAAAAGGAATGGAGGGCCTCTTGGTAGCGGCCGAGCCGGTACTGGCAATCTCCGATCCAATATTGAGCGTTCGCCGCCAGGGGAGATTCGCGATGTAGTTCAATGAAGAGTCTGAAACCGGCCAAGGCTGCTTCGTAATCCCCACGCTTATACTCTTCCATCACGCGGTCATACAGCTGCCCTGCAGTGTCGCGCACCGGAGAAGCAGCAAGCGAGAGTGGCGGGGACCACAACAGGGAGATGGCGAGAAACGCCCAAACCAGTCTTGCCCCCATACCACCTCCTGTAGCTTGTTGCTGTTTTATTACTGTGAGGCACTCGATAAGTTTTAAGACGAGGCCACGAGTCGATCCAGCCTGGCGAAGCTCCATCACTACATAGCTATTGCGAATTGCACTGACCATTGCGAAACTACATCGGCTTCTTAGCAATCGGAGTACCACGGATGATGATGAATGCAAAAAGTTGGGAAAACGCAGCGTCCTCCTAGAGGCTAGCGCCGTTAATGACACGGATCCAGTGGTGAAAAGAGCACGCCTCGTGGGAAAAACCCACAGCGTCGGATCTGGGATAGAGCCACTAGAACGGATGACCGCACTCCAACGCCCGCCATCAGAGTCACCCGAGTCCGCTGGTCTGTGGTGAGGTCGATCAAATCTGGCTTGCAACTGTTGGCAGATTTGCGTATGTGTTGGTCGATTCAGATCCTCTCGATAACTCTTTGATCTTCGTGATTGGCCGATGGAGTGGGTGGTTTCGAAGTCCATCATTCACCCTACCTTCTCTACGCGGAAACTGATTGGTCCGCTCGCTTCCCAAATCTCCACCGCGCATCTCTCGCCGCTTAAGAAAGACCGGAGTTCCAGCCGTAAAGCGTTCGTCTCTCGCTTCACCTTTGCCCGGTTTTTCCATCAGCTGGTCCTCCTTCTGATACTTGATCGAGTGGAAGGCAACGCGCAGGAGGTGTGAGATGCCGGACCGTCGTCACTCCGTCATCGTGCTCGGAGCCAGCATGAGTGGGTTGCTCGCCGCTCGGGCCGTGAGCCGCCACTTTGAACGCGTGACGGTGGTCGAGCGAGATGTCTTGCCGAACGGCGAAGAAGTGCGGAAAGGCGTCCCGCAATCGGCCCATGCGCATGGCTTGCTGGCGAGCGGCTACCGTGTCATGGACGAGTATTTCCCCGGCATGATGGATGAGTTGGAAGCACGCGGCGCGCCTCGCGGCGATGTCACGGGAGATTTTCTCTGGTTCCAATACGGCCGGTGGAAATTACGCCACCAGTGCGGCCTCCGTGGAATAACCGTGAGCCGGCCGTGTCTCGAGGCCGCGATCCGCCAGCGGGTCAAGACTCTTCCGAATGTGACCTTCCTTGAGGGGGCCGATGGAGCCAGCCCGATATTCGAAGCGGCCACGAGCCGGGTAACCGGGTTGGTCGTGCGACGACAGGACCGCGACGTGCAAGAGACGCACGAGGCCGACCTGATCATCGATGCGAGCGGCAGAGGGTCACATTCGCCAAGGTGGCTGGAACAATGGGGCTTCGGTTCCCCGGAAGAAATCTCGGTGAAGGTCCACGTGGGATATGCCACGCGGACGTTTGAACGACGGCCGGGTGAGTTCTTCAACTCGATTGGGGGGATGATTTCGGGGACGCCGCCTGCCAGCACTCGATACGGGGCGGTCCTTGCGGCCGAAGGCCATCGATGGGTGGTCACGCTCGTGGGCAGTGTCCGCGACTACCCGCCGACGAACGAGAAGGAGTGGGTGGCATTCGCCGCGAGCCTGCCGGTGCCTGCGATCCACGAGCTCGTGACCTCGGCCAGGCCCCTGACCGAGATCGCCAGCTACCGATTCCCCGCCAACCAGCGGCGATTGTACGAGCGCATGAAGCGTTTCCCCGGCGGCTACCTCGTGATCGGCGATGCACTCTGCAGCTTCAATCCGATTTATGGGCAGGGAATGTCCGTGGCGGCAACCGAGGCAAGGGCGCTGGACGAGTGCTTGGTGGCCGGTAGGGATCACCTGTCCCGTCGTTTTTATGCCCGGGCGCGAAAGATTGTGGACATTCCTTGGGCGATTGCTACGGGAGAGGATTTCCGCTTTCCGCAAGTGGAAGGACAGCGCCCGTTGGGGTCTGGGCTCATCAACCGATACCTCGAGCGAGTGCACGCCGTTGCGTCGCATGATAGGGTGGTCTGCCGAAGGTTTTTCGACGTCCTCAACTTGCTGGCCCCGCCGCACTCCTTGATGTCGCCCCGTCTTGTGGGCCGGGTGCTCGTGCGTTCGGTGCTGAAAGACAACAAAACCTGATTTATATAGTGGGCAGCATAGTGTCCCGACCATGCCTACGAGAGAGAACAGCCGCCTAGCTTGTCCGCGCACAGCTCGGCACCCAGGCTGACAGCCGACCCGGAGGTGATATGCGCTACATCGTGATTGCGGTGCTGATGGTCATGAGTGGCCTCAACGTGAGCATGGCTCAAATTGGGCCGGGGGCGGAACGAGAATCGCTGAGGGGACTGCCGGGGGTCGGGGTGCAGATCGAAGAGATTTCTCAAACCGCCCAGGCGGACGGGTTGTCGAAGACCGCGCTGCAAACGGCCGTCGAGCGGGTCCTGCGGTCCAACGGTATCCGGATCCTCACCAACGAGGAACGGAAGCAAACGACGTCCGCGCCGTACCTCTATGTGAACGTGGACACGTTCAAGCGGGAGGGGGAATACATCTTCGGTATCAAGGTGTCCCTTGAGCAGCTTGTTAAGTTAGTCCATTCCTCTAAAGACATGATTGTCTCAACTTGGTCGATTTCATCGGCGGGATCAGTGGGTATCAAGGACATTGGCGACATCATCCCAAAAGGGATAGAACCCAAGATCAAGGCCTTTGCCAAAGACTTTCTCGCCGTGAACCCTCGCTAGTACCCGGTGGCACCGCTCCGGCTTTCCCTGCGGCCTTCCTGCATTTCCTCAGAAGAAGACTGCGGGACTGCCGGGACCTCCGGCATTGACGCACACGCTCTAGCAAGGATTAGCTGAAGGCTGGGACTGGATTTTTCTGCAGCCTTACGAAGGGCGTAATCTAAGACCGCCATCGTGCCGGCCAACCGGACCGGCTCAGAATCCGCACGGGAGGACCTGCTTGAAGCGCTGTTCCGTGGTCAAAGGAGACTCAAGGACAGCGGAGGATTCATCACTGTCTGGGATCTGTCCGCGAA
>JBDZUK010000017.1:16419-50989 GCA_040255165.1 Nitrospiraceae bacterium
AAACTAGGGGCCGTCCTAGTATGGAGGAGACGTGCGCTGGTTTATTTAGACTAGTGGGTTTAAGGGAAAGCACTGCACATCTCAGCGAAGGAGAGCCAACATGAACATTGCAGCACTAGTTGCCTTGTCTTTGTTTTCGGCCGTAGTCGGCTTCGCCCCCATGGCGAACGCATCCCGGATCGATAAAATCGACAACGCTGTTTCAAACCATGAGAAAAAGGCCAATGCGCATGCCCGTGGCAAGGGACCGATTGTCAGTGAACTGGCAAAGACTGATGGACTCGCTTCGCTTCGGTCTGAGAGCAATCACGAGAAAAAAGCAAAGCTCCATAACGCGCAGGGTAGCGGAAAAGGAAAGATTAGTGGCTTCAACGCGCCCCAACCTAATGGCGCTACACACATACAAAATGGTCCCGTACAAACTGTAGCGATCCCAGGGACCTTCCTATCGTTTGGGGTGGCGTTTGTCGCACTGGCAGTGTGGCATCACCGTGCTCGTCGAGGGTCCGAGCACCTGCATTCGTGAACGGCATACCATATACACGATACACGGAGGAAGGTGTTAAGTTTCGAGGCGTTTGAGACATCCGACCCGCGCGATGCCGGTCAGTGTGTAGTAGCTCAAAAACCAGCTCTGCCCGCAGGCGACCTCGAGCGAGGTTGGGCGCACGACTCCTTTGTTTTAAGTCTCCGTATCCCGCCACTGTCCTTCTCAATGTTTCTTATAGTCTGAGTCAGAGCATCTTCTGCAATCGCGATCGCCAAGTGGATCAGGTACTTGAGCGGGTTGCGGCCTTTCCGAAAGCCGGTCTTGAGATGAGCCAAGACTTTGCGAAAGCGTGCAACGTGACATCGATTTGATCGGAAGTTGCCATAGTGTTTTTATACATCGGGACGATTGAAAATCCTTAGCAGCTTCGACGGTGCTCTGCACTTGTAAGCGATAAGTGCTACCAACCCTCGTTCGCCAAATCTCGTACTTGACCCTGCCTCGCCCCATACCTCTCTGTAGTGGGTGAATGCAAACGACATCAGAGGACTGTACCTAGGTAATATGGTCCAATAGCGCGCGAGCGTATCGCTCACTTCTGGTGCTGTTCGCGACTTGAGGACCACGAGCGATCACGTCGCTGTAGCTCTTTAGATTTTTCCGCTGCAGGTAACTCCCTTCACATTCTGCTGCTTTCATCTATCAAAGCGGGGATTTGTCCAATGATCGTTATGGCACATCACTTGCCAGAGCAAGGGAAGATTTCAGGCAGAACTAGGGGACTAGCCAGTTGCACGCTATATCGCCGGGCTCGCGCTCCACCCCTTTTTCACATTAACCCTTTGAAAGATCACTCATGAACTTTTTGCACCGGCTTGAATCCTCACTGATCCTAGGAATCTTCCTCGCCTTGCTAATGGGCTGCGGTGGAGGAGAAGACGGCAACGGAGTCGGTGGAAGCGCGTCGCTATCCTGGGAGCCGGTGAATAATCCAACCGTCGTTTCCTACACTGTGCATTTCGGGAGACAGTCAACTGGAGAGGATGGATCGTGCAATTATGAAAGTTCCCTGGAGGTTTATGAGCCCTTTGCGACGGTCACCGGTCTGGAGCCTAATACACTCTATTACTTTGCGGTCAGTGCCTATAACGGACATCGCAGCCGCTGTTCCAACGAAGTTTCTAAACTGATACCGGATTCCCAGATGTAATACTGCCAGAACATCTTGGTTTGCCCTTGTCGTGCTCCGAAAACATTTCAGAAAGGTACGGCAGCCGCCTGCCTCACGTGTTCGAAGTTCATCATGAATCACTCCTGGCGCATTGAGATAAAGCTTCATACTTGAGACTGGGGACGCGAGCTTCCCGGGTCAGTGGAAGATTCGGCCTGCGTCGTTTTCTAAAACTCAATAAATCGAAGGACTCTTCTGGGGTGCCGCAACACCCGAGCCTATCTGCCAGGCCGGAGAGGCGAACCAAACTGCCGTAGTGTATCTGGAAGACTTACCAGCGAAGTGAGGTGACCGAGGTGCACGAGGAGACCGTACGGTTACCTTGGCTTAATAAGCGGTATTCTTTGATTCCCCAGAACAATGCGACGACGCTAAAAATAATTGGCCATATTATCAGTGCAAGAAGTCGCTGGTTGGAAGAGAGTGAAGTGAAAATCATCAGAAAAACGTATGTGGCGCTGCCGATCATGAGCCCCAATCCAGCCGATTCAATCGGCATAATGAAGAGGAGGTAGGCTCTGTTGTACATATGTCCCTCGTTCACTGCGAGGTGCTGGACCGTTAACCCATAAACGGCGGACTACCAGGCACAGGCCGTCACCCTCGCAGTGCCTACCTTGGTGTCTCGCAAACCGTCCGCTTTCACTAAAGCAAGCAAAGAAGGTGCCATCAGAAGGTGCCATCGAGAAGTGCTAAAAATTGCCTTGTTACGATGCTGTGTAAAGGTCCCGTACGGCAGGTTTGGACATCAATCGCCAATTTGTGTCTCCGCTCAAAGATGCTTGTCCAGGGGCCCCTGCCGTCGAGGGGCTTTTTATGCGAAAAGCTTTGCGAGTGTTTCAATAGCTCACAGAGACTTCTGAACCCTCCGTTGATCGGTCCCTGCGGTGGAAACGCGCTGAGGCATGACACCTAGCATTGCCATCATAACGGATGCACTCCGTTCAGCCTCGGTGCGCAGACTTTCATGTCCGGAGAAAACTATGGAGCGCTGGATGAGCACACTCGCAGAATGTTGGGCAAAGCGGAAGAAATTTTAGGCAAGCAGGCCGCGTCAGGGATGATAGATATTCGGCCTGGCACAGTCTTAAGGAAAGGCGTTTTTTCGAAATAGATTCTTCTACTTCAGTTGTTGCAGCCGCTCGCGCCACGCGGCCAACACCACCAAACCAATCGCGAACGGCCAGTGACTCGCAGGGAGTGGGACAGCCTGGACGAAGACATGACTGACATCGCTGCCGCCGCTTCCGAATAAGGTTTGGATGGTAGTGAGAGTGAAGGCGCCGGGTGCGTTGCCCACCTCAGCTGTGTTGATCCGTATGAACCCGGCATAAGAAGCACCGGCGGGATAGTCATAGAAGGAGAGAAGCTCCGGGTTTAGTGCGCCCTGGAAAAAGAGCGCCAATTCGGTGCCACCAATAACATTTTCCGACAGGACTCCATAGGTAGGCACGCCGGTCAATAGGACCGTTCCCTCTGGGAGAAAAGAGCTAGCATCAGGAAAGTTGACTCCGCCGAGGATCTGCAGCGATCCCCCACCGGAAAACGAGTAGCCCTCATATCCCGCGGGCCCCGCACCTGCGGGGATCGTGCCTGCAAAAGTACCGGTCGAGAAACTCAATCTGCAACGCAGGCAGCCCAGGTCATCGGGACCCCCGACAGCAACTTCACGAACAATCCCAAACACGTCAATGTTGCTGCCCACGAGGGGAGCAGCGCCACCTGCGTACGAGATGCTGCCAGGGTTGGTGTGGCCTGTGAATGGGTTATCGGGTGTGATGCTGAAGAAAAGAGAATTTGGTAGGGCTTCAGCGGGGCTCCCGGTGAAGATGGCCAACGACAGCGCGAGCACAGCCAGAACAACTATCCGCCGCATGCGAAACCCTCCAGATGCCGACAAAGTGCCCATTGAGCGGTACGTAGGACGTCATCGCGTCCAGACACACCATGTGTGCCAAACCTATAGACGCACGTTGCGCTTCGACACGCTTGACCTTCAATACCTCATTCGAGGTAAAGGGATGTTCAACACAGACGTTGGAACAGCGTGCATATCTTCTTGCAGCAGCCGGCGCGCTACACCTGCCCCTCTCTTTTCTTTGCAGCGGCTGGTTGCCGACTGTTCCCCGCAACTCGGTTTGCTTGAGAAGCGCGAGACTGCCCTTTCGAGGGAAACTGCCCGCTAGATACCGTGTGAAGTAATACGAAGGGATGTGGCAAGTAAACTGACCGGCTATGGAGAAAAGCGGTTGGTCAGTGGGCTGAACTTAGACGCTCATTTAGACATTCGGACCCATTCGATTCCGGCCAGGTGTAGTGACTAAACAGCCACGCCCGTCCGTACGCCGTCGCAAGAGGGATCGGATCTTCATCGCGGTCAATGACGAATAGCTCCCTGCTGTTCCACGGGTAGTTTGGACCGGCACGGGACAAACGTAGTAAACGAACGATCCACCTCCCGCGAGGTCCCATTTCTGTATGAATCCAATCCTCATACCGGTCGCTCGGTTGGGGAAGGGGAAGGGAGAGGACCAATGCCGTATTGGTGGAAAAATCGGTCGGACCCAGTAGAGGTGCGTAAGAGTGTTGTTGAGGAATCCATGCAAACCAGTGGTCATCATACGCAGGAGCTGAAAAAAAATGACGTTCGACGAAGGACAGTTCTCGTCCTAAACGATAACCAAGTCGCCTTGCGATCGCCTGGTCGAGACAAGTTGCCTCCAGCCCCAGGACATCGTCGAGCTGGTGAATCGCGTGAGCAACAATAGACATGGCGACGAGAAGAGATTTATGAACGGTGGTTCACGCCGCAAACGCTCCGCAGGACAATAAGGGACAAAAGGTGACGCGCCTCAATTTATATCCTAATTAACCGAGCGCAACTCTGAGTCTACTAGGAATATCTCTAGGTTTGCCGCTTTGAGTGACCCGGTGTTTTCCAGAGTGATCTGCGAAGCGCTTGACGGCCGTCTTGATCAGGCCGTTTACATTGCGGTGCATAGGCCGCCGGAGTAGCCGCATACGTCATGCCCCACCGCCTATGGTATTTCGTCCTGGCTTCAAATCTTCGCACGAAACCGTGTCATCGCAGTTCTCCCGGCCCCTCACAGGTGCTGCCCACTACTCAAGCGGAGAGATCGCGCTATCATTCGTCGGTCGATTGTGCAGTGGAACTATCGCTGAGCCTGTTGTCATGGTTCTTACAACAAGGAGATGAGAGACCGAGCCGGTTAGACCATTGGTTTGCCTTGTGCGGGTGGTCTTCGATGGAGCTGTCACTGGTTTTCTAGCGGCGTAGCGTCAGCGGTGCTATGTGTCCAACTTGGTGCCATATTCTCCACGCTCGCGATACCCTTATCGGCAGTCACTTGACTGGTTCCACTGAGATTGCGTCGATAAGCTTGGAGGGCAGCTTGGACTGCATGCATGAGGAAAAGAGATTCGTTCTCTGAGTGGGGAACCACAATGGTGATGGGCAAGGACGACATGGAAAGCCTCCTGGTAAAAAAGAAGTAAGCAAACGGGCTGCAGTGTAGAGGCATGCACAATGTTCGTCACCTCGCAATATCCCTAGCCTGAATGGATAATGGTTGTATTACCAGAGGAGCAGACTCGTTGGTCCGGTCGCCGCGCAATTCACACTGCTGCATCTGTTGTGATCATTTCCTTTCCGGACAGCAGCCGTACGCCTGCTCGACGAGGTAGCGCATGAGCGCAGCTAGGGCCATAAATTGTCAAAACACCGCCCAAATAACCTAGTGGCGTACAGAGGGACAGCGCGAACAGCGCCGCTGACGTGCCTACACTTACGACGAGCTAGTCGCCCGCGACAAGTGCGCCAACCCGGGATGCACCTGCGCCGTGCCTGAGAGGTTCATGTATTGCAGCCCGCAGTGCGCGTCGCGCGAGGCCGGCAACCCCAGCTGCGCCTGCGGCCACGCGAGCTGCAAAGGCAGGGGAGGGAGTTTAGAAAAATAATTCTTCCCACGTCATAGACTCTAGCGGATATAGAATGTTCTCCAATTCATCCTAAGAAGGGAGAATATGTTGTGCGTCAGCACCGGCCTGGGATTCCAATCAACAAAGTACCTGGGCATTCCGTTAAAGAAACCGCCGCTTTGGCTACCGAGACAATCAATAGATGAGCGCATCAGCGATGCTTCGAGATCAAATTGGCGATTATCTCGTCACTGTACTGTGTTTTGTTGTCGTAGCGGGGGTTTGCGTGGATTCGACACTGGATCGAACGGCCACTTCAAAACTAAACTCACAGACCAGCCAACCAGATAAACCAGTATTGCATTCCATTTCGCAGTAGACTAAGCGTCCTCTGCCTCGTACAATCTCGCCGAAACGCTGGACATCGCCACGCGATCGTCGGCATTCGTTCTTAGGAGAATATTGACGGACCTCCGATGCTCCGTACCCTCGCCAAGCTGCTGAAGATTCTCAACTCTGATGCTGACCCGGGACAGATCAGCCTCGGGTTCGCCTTCGCGATGGTGGCGGGGCTCACGCCGCTGATGAGCCTGCACAATCTCCTCGTGGTGCTGCTCGTGCTGGTGCTCCGGGTGAACCTGTCGGCCTTCCTACTGGGGCTCGCGCTGTTCTCGGCGCTGGCGTTCGCGCTCGATCCCCTGTTTCATCAAATCGGGCTCGCAATTTTGACGACCCCGGCGCTGAGCGGCCTGTGGACCGAGCTGTACAACTCGACGCTTTGGCGGCTGGAACGGTTCAACAATTCCATCGTGATGGGGAGCCTGGTCCTGTCGCTGGCGCTATTCGTACCGATGGTCCTCGTGGGGAACACGCTCGTGCGGCGGTACCGCGAACACGTGCTCCAGTGGGTGATGCGCAGCCGGATCATGCAGGCGTTTCAGGCGAGCAAGCTGTACGGGTATTACCAAACCGTCCGCGGGTGGGGAGAGTAGCGTGAAGTGGATCCGCTGGCAGGGCGTCGTCGCGTTCGTGGTGGTCACGGGTCTGATCGCCGCCGTGTGGCTGCTGCTCGTCGATGCGTGGGTGAAGCGCGCGATCGAGCGGGCCGGGACTGCCGCCCTCGGGGCCCAGGTCGAGCTGGACGATGCGGACCTCAGCCTGATGCCGCTCGGCCTCACGCTGACCCGGCTTCAAGTCACGAACCCGGATGAGCCGATGACGAACGCGGTGGAGATCGCCCGCATCGCCGGGGCGATCGATCCGCTGGAACTGCTCCGCCGGAAAGTCATCGTTGATCAAATGACGGTCGACGGGCTGCGCTTCAACACTCCGCGCCGAACGTCCGGCGCGATCGCACCACGGGCCAGGCCGGAGGCCGCGCCTTCCGAACCAGCCGGAGGCTTAAGCCTGCCCTCCGTCGAGCTGAATGATCCGAAGGAGATCCTCGCCAAGGAGCTGGACAGCCTGCAGTCGCTCAAGCTGGCCGAGAATCTTCGCACCGAGGTCCAGACGGAGAAAGAAAAGTGGCAACAAGAGGTCGCGGCCCTGCCGGACAAGACCAAGCTGAACGACTACAAGCAGCGCATCGAAGGCCTCAAATCGGCGGGAAAAGGCGGCCTCGGAGGGGTGCTGGGCGGCGTTCAGGAGGTCAAGCAGATCCACGAGGAACTCCAGCAAGACCTCGCCCGGATCAAGCGGGTCAAGACCGGATTGGAACAGACCTTGACCATCTTCAAGAAACGCGCGGACGACGTCGCCCGGCTGCCTCAGGAAGATGTTCAGCGCCTCATGGAGAAGTACTCCGTGTCCGGGCAGGGACTGGCCAATGTAACGCGCGTGCTCTTCCGCGGCCCGCTCGCCGACTACGTGCAGACGGCCGTCGAGTGGCATCGGCGGCTCGAGCCGTTCCTGTCGAGGCCGACGGACAAAAAGCCTGACGCCGAGGCCGAAGTCGTGAAACCGCTGCGCGGCAAGGGGGTCGACGTTCGGTTTGCCGAGCGGGCGCCCTTGCCGTCGTGGCTCATTCGTACGAGCCGCGTCTCGGTGGAGATCCCCGCCGGCGTTCTGAACGGGGAAGTCAAGAACGTCACTGCGGAACAGCATGTGCTCGGCACGCCTCTCACGTTCGCCTTCGCCGGCGACAAGCTGAACGGGGTGGACGCCATCACGCTGAACGGCGCCATCGATCGTGTAGATCAGACGAAGCCACAGGATACGGCCAACCTGAACGTCGCGGCGTATCAGCTGGACCACCTCAAACTAGGCGGAGACCATTCACCGGTTGCGCTCACGCAGGGTGTGGCCGATCTCAACGTCCGGGCCACCCTCAGCGGCCCTTCGCTCGCGGCCACTGTGGCCTCGAACGTCCGCGGCGCGCGGATCGAGGCCGGCAAAGAGCTGGCCCCCGGCCCGGTGGGCGAGGTCATCGCCGGCGCCTTGGCCGGCGTGAAGGCCTTTCAGCTCAAGGCCGACGTGACCGGCACGCAGGACCAGTTCGACCTGAAGGTGGACTCGAACTTGGACGACGTCTTGAAGGACGCGGTGGGTCAACAGGCTAAAGCGCAGGTTTCCAAGCTCGAAGGCCAGCTCCGTGCCGCCATCGACGACAAGGTCAAGACCAAGTTGGATGAGGTCAGAGGCAACCTCGGCGGGCTCGATCAGCTGATCCAGGACCTGGCCGGTCGGCTCTCGTTTGGACAGGACATCCTCAAGCTCGGCGCCGGCGGCCTGGGAGGCAAATCCGGCGGGTTCAAGCTCCCTTTCTAAATGACGTCTGTCTGGTGCTCGGTCTGTCTGGTCTATCTGGTTGAAGAGCGAGACCAGGGAGACACGCGGGACTGGCGAGAAGCGTTCAGCGTTCGAGGTTCGTTTCCTGGTATCAGCCATCAGCTCTTTCGTTACACCTGCGAATACGCGTCACACTCGACGCTTCCTGTTTGTGCTATAAGCCATATCCATCAGCTCCACGCCATCTGCCATTGAGCGTCCCGTGCAGCGAAAGGACTGGTCTACAGTGTCAGACGACAATCCTCGGGAACTCAGACTGTCATGGAGACGAATTTGCGCGTACTGGGTGATATTAATACTGATGGTCAGTACGTTTCCCTGGATCGTCGGCCATGCCGACTGGCATAGGGTGAGGTGGATCCCGTTCCTGGAAGTGACGCACTCGTTTCGCAGGATGTTCGATGCCGTCGCCAATATCGTCTTTTACCTCCCGTTTGGTTTCTCGTATGTGCAGGTGCGATCTTCCTCCATCCTACGACTCATTCTGGAAGCGGGCCTCGTGGCCTTTTTCTTGTCGGCGAGCTGTGAATTTGTTCAGGTCTTCTCTCCTTTTCGGTATCCCACGATGACGGATGTCGTCACCAATACCATCGGAGGACTCGTCGGAGCTGCGATCGGCAGCCGTTTGTATGGAAAGAAGCTCGTCGCGATCTTCGATCGATGAGGATCTGATCCTTGAGCGGGCCGGCGTGAATCTTTTCGACGCGCCCCGATGGCATCCGTCAACACAGGCGTTAACGAAAATGACTCCGGTTCTGCGCTGAATTGATGTGTGGCTGCTGTGTCTACTTCACGGCTGGCGAAAGGCGTGGCCCCAATCCGTTGCCGGCAATTTGGGGTTTGGCTGTCTGAGCTTGGAAAGAAGTTCGATGGCGCTCATTTCGATGACTTCGGATTCGTCCGGCGTGAGTTTCTCGCCCTGGGCCAGGACACTATGAATGGTCTCGCAGCAGGCTATGAAGCTTCGAACTTCTCGGCGTAGCATCGGCCTCGGTGCTCCGGTGTAATGAATGCATAGGAAACCTACGCTGATTTGATGAAAACGACAACCCCGCCACTAGGCCGTATCGGGAGGTCCGTTCGTCTCTATAGCCGAGAGGTGAGGCGGAGTGTGCGACACACCTGAATAATCATCCCACAGCGGCGGCCCGAGGCGCTGTATCGCTGAAAAGGATGGTACTGCTTAGGTACTGTATTGAGCCTCGGTGTCTGAACTGCGGGGGCGGTTACGTATTGCCAATACCGGCGGCTGGTGTGCCAGTCCATCCTCTTCATCGGAGAGAAATCGGCTCCGACCTCGGTCCGTCCCGATCCTCCCATGAATGTACTTCCCCGGCTCCGCTCGTAAAGCGCGGAGGAACACTCTGTGCTTAATCGTGAGGCCTTCTCTGAAGAGACAAAAATTGCAAATTGATGTACACAGCCGCAGTGTAGCTTCCCAGAAATAGGCAAGTCAGGCGGGCTTTTTCTAACGGCACTCCATTTGCTTACTCGCCACTCGATTCGATCGCGAAGGAGGACGGTATGCGCAAAGGGCCTGATTTTCTGTTGATGGGAATGCTGGCCGGTGCACTCTTGCTCGGGCAGGGCTGTTCCACCTTGTCCGGATCGGGAGCCGGCGAGGAACAGACGGCTCAAGAAGAATTTATCCCCGACCCTGTCATCAAGGAAATTCTGCCGGAAGACTCGGGGATGACGACCTCACGGAAACGGCCGTCCATGCGTGCAGAGCTGTCGGCCCGTAACGCGACCGGACTGCCCCAAGGAGTGTTGCCGGACGTCCTGTTTGATTTCGATCGAGCCTCTCTCCGGGAGGATGCGCTGCAGGTATTGGAGGCGAACGCCAGACGGCTCAAGGAAGAGGGTGCCTCAATTCTGCTTCTTGAAGGTCGCGGCGATGAAGTGGGTACCGCCGCCTATAACATCGTACTGGGTCACCGTCGGGCCAAGCGCGTGCAGTCGTATCTCCAAGAGCTGGGGCTTTCTATCGACCTCAGAACGACCAGTTATGGAAAGGATCGCCCTCTCTGCTTTCAGCACACCAGCGACTGTTTCCAGAAGAACCGGAGCGTCCATTTCATCGTCAAAGAGTAATGAGTTGGGACGTGATGTGTAGCAAAGCGATGTATTCCCTGCTTTCACTCATCCCGAGTAAATCGGCCGCGTTAAGCAGCACCATTTGTAATCACTTACATGTTAGTATCGGCCTTCTTGCAGGACTGTCTCCTCACCAACGATTTATTGCACTCCTGGGATGGCCGCTCATCAGCCTCTTCGCATTATTCTGCGGAATTAGACCATGCCGCCGGCCCCCTCTGTAACATCCTGCCCATAAGACTATCGGTTCGCACCCAGGAATCCGCAGCCAGGTGCGGCGACTCACCGTAGAGAATGAGCTACGCTCGAGTGGCGCCGTCTGAATGAGGAAGCCCGGCTCTGCCGATGGGAAATACTATAAGGACCGCTTCGGGGGTCGTTGAGGAAGCGGGGTTTGGCGGCCACGAGTCAGCGGAGTTTCGAGGAAGAGAGGCAGCGTGCTTTCGGGCAGCGTGAGCGGACGCCGGAGCACCCACTTCCCTTTTGGAGGAGCGGTGTAGCCGGACAATGGCATCAATTCCCCCGTGTCGGGGTTGAGCAGCATGGGGGTGGTTGCTTTCTTCCACCGGAAGAAATTCCGCAAGCGTCGCCACGCTCCAGGGAGTGCCATCTGTATTTCCTCAAGAGTTGCTTGCCGGCGCCTCGACACGTGAGGATGTCAGTGAGCAACTACGATGCCACTGAGATCCTTGTAAGCCCGGTAGCCTCAATGAAGTGGTCTCCCACGGGTTTTAACGACGGGCCGCCTCCGGATTCATCTTCCCGTCGATCAGCCGACCCCTGCTGCTGTACTCTTTGCCCCTCAGTGAGTAGACACCTTTGCACAGTCGCCGGTCTTCTTGAGCCATGCGAGGTGGGTGGCCGGAGCAACGAGACAGTGAACTTCTCTGGGACTCAGGCTGCTTTCGAGGCAGGCGACTCGCGCGGTTCCGGCCAGGTGTAGTGGCTAAACAGCCACGCCCTTCCGTACGCAGTCGCGAGCGGGATTGGATCCTCATCGCGATCGGCGACGAATAGTTCCTTACTTTTCCATGGCTGCGTGGTGCCCGTTCGGGAAAAGCGCAGCAAGCGAACGATCCACCTGCCGCGAGGTCCTATTTCCGTGTGAATCCAATCCTCATAGCGGTCGGTGGGGTGAGGAAGCGGAAGCGACAGAATCAACGCCGTGTTGCTGGAAAAATTCGTGAGCTTGAGTGGCTCATAAGAGGCTTGATCCGGAGCCAAGGCAAACCATTGATCATCATACTGCGGATCTGAAAAGGATCGACGTTCGGCCGGGGAAAGTTCTCGTCCTAAGCGATAGCCGAGCTGCCTGGCGATGGCCTGATCGAGACGAGCTGCCTCAAGCCCCAGCAGGTCATCGAACTGTTGAACGGTATGAGCAAGATTTAACAGTGCCACCCATAGAACGTTACCAGCTCTCCCAGAAACGAACGACCAGGAAAATCCCCAGGGGGCCATACATTTTAACCGGTGCCTGCGGGCTTACCGGTCCCGGTGGCATCCGCCGCTGCCGCAATGTTACTTCCCGGAGGTAGCGCCAGGCATCCGGTTGAGACCCGTCCAGATCGGTGAAGCCATAGACTCTTGTAAGTTGGCCACTCGAAAGCGACTGACCATTCCAGCGAGCCACTGCGAGCGCGGCGACGGCACGCCCGACGGCCTGCGGGTTTCGGAGATGATGAAGTAGGGCTGCTTCGCGGTGGTATCGCGCCAGTGGCTTCCGTGACCGTAGATGTCGAGCATCTCCTCCCAACGCAACCAGCCGGGAGTGAGGGCAACGGCGGTGCACTGACGGGGGCACCAGCTCTTGCGCCATCGCCCAGGCCATGCGAATGACCGGGGTCTTGACCAGATCGTAGAAGAACGACAGCCGGTAGTGTGCGTTGTTGTATTCCGCCGTGCCGTCCGTCATCTCCTCAACGAGGCCGCCCGGATTCTTGATAAAAAGAGGGAGGCACGTTCCACTCCATCAGCGGCTCCGCTCCCCAGATATCATTGACCAGGATATCCAGGCGGCCCTGCTTCTGATCAATGCGCGCCGCCAACGCCCGCACTTGCGCCGGGCCCAAATGATCAACTCGCACAGCATAGGCGTGGCCGCCGGCCTGCTGCACCAGCTCGGTCGTCGCGTCGATCTATTCGGAACGGTTTAGCTCGGAACGGTGAGCGCGCGTGGACCGGCTGGTGAGGTACACCGTGGCTCCAGCCGTGCCCGGTTCGATGGCGATGGCGCGACACGCACCGCGTGTCGCGCCCGTGACCAGGGCCATCTTACCCTTTCGGTGCTTGGCTCATCACTCCCTCCCTGAATATTGGGAACGCTTACGTATAAATCGTCCACACGCGATCCTGCCTGAGCCTACCGGGCGAAGCGGCTTCCCTTCTCATGAGTAAGTCATCTCTCCCTGGTTGCGTAGTTTCTGTTTCCATCTTCCGTAGTTTTTCGCGTCTGCTTCCGTAATGCAGCCCATACCGTCATTGAGCCAGTTCTTCTAAGTTATTCATCAGAACAGATTTTGAAGGAGGACACGATGCTTGAATCCTATCATCGATGTTCTGCATGTCGGGTCACTCATCCTTCAACCCTGTGGTTCTATCGCGAGAAGACGGACGAGAATGCGTCCGTTGAATGGATTTGCAGCTCGAAGATCGGCGCCATGCGATTCGAGGACAGGACTTCCTGGCAGCCGCCCGTGGAGCATTTCTGACCGCGGTAGCCGTAAGGGAGACTGATCATTTTTGTGTTGAGCACGCTGCGGCCTGAAAGGCGCGACCGTCCGCACCGTGAGAAGGGCGCGGTCGCCCATGGCTACCTACCGCCAGGAAGTCCAGGAACATATTGGCAGGAACATATTTGCACGTCTGAACGCCTGTTAGCAGCATCCTTGGCCGGACCGCTGACCGTGGATGAGCACCAGATCGTTGGGTATTACACGAACAAAATTGTCAAGGTGCCTAACAATCGTCGGCTTGGACTGATACAAAGTCCACCGATGAGAACTCATAAGGCGTCCATTCGTTTCAAAACAAGTATCCGCGTGTTGGAACGAAACAACGAAATGTTTCACACGACGGGGCCGAGATGGTCCGACCATTGGCGGGCGAGGAGGAGGCCGACTTCCCGGAGGCGTCGCGCTTCGAAGGCGGACAAAGTCGAGAACGTCCGGGCACGGTGAAGATTCTCGGACAGCTCGCGGGGAGTTGCCATCCCGATCACGGCGCAGGCGACCTGAGGATGGCTTATCGCATAGCGGAAGGCGGCATCCAGGTGCTGGGCCGGCATCCGGCAATGGCTCAAGTCAGGCGGTGGCGGATAAAGCGAGCCGCCGAAGACCTTCATGGCAATGATGCCGATGCCGGCCCGTGAGGCGGTCGGCCAGACTTGCTCTTCGAAGTGATAGGTATGGCGGTCGGCGAAGTTTCCGGCCGTGAGCAGGACGTCGATGTCGAAGTGCCTGATGGCATCGACGAAGCGCCCCGGGCGGTTGTGACCGGACAGTCCTACGAAGCGGGTGAGGCCCAGCGTCTTGGCCTTCATCAGCGCCGCATAGGTCCCAGATTTGCCGAAGACGGTCCGAGGGTCCATCTTGTCATGGCCGACGCTGTGCACGTACACCAGATCGGCGTAGTCCGTCCGCATCTCCCGCAGACTTTGCTCCAGCAGCCAAAGCGCCCGCTCGCCGTCCGGTTCGAAACACTTCGTCGCCAGAAAGACGCGTGAGCGGAATCGCGGCACCACCTCTCCCAGTTGCACTTGAGCTTTGCCATATCCGGCGAACTCCGGCGCGGTATCGAAATACGTGATCCCTTCTTGAAGGGCTGATTCGTAAAGACGGACCGCTTCCTTAACATTTAGACGCTTGCCGGACGATCCTGTACCGAATCCGAGAATCGGCAATTCGACGCCGATTTTCCCAAGCAGCCGGACGGGCATGCGCGGAGCGTTGGCGACGAGGCGAGGCGAACCATATTTGTGAGTTTTCTTCACGTCATCACCATAGAAGCCGGATGACGCGAAGAGGTACTCGGAACCAACCTAGGCGCGCCGGAGACATTTGCCCCAACGCCCTGCGTGGGCAGCCTTAAGCAATCAGCGGAGCGCCACTGGTTGGCTACTCCGAGGGGGTCGGCCTGCCCGACCGGTAGATGTCGAGGGCGGTAGCGAGAGGTTGTGGGCCTGTGCTGGTGCATCGACGGAGGTGCTTGCTCTCTTAAACATTCACTTATTGGTGCGGAAAGTAGCTCTAAATCACCTTCTTGAGCTTTTTCCGCCCGGCACGCCGTTTCCCCACTCCGTTCGTCGATATTCCATTCGATGGTCCGCCCGAACTCACGAGACGCGGTCTACCAGGGCGTCGCCCCCTTCGATTGCCCGGTCCTCGACCTTTGAGCGGTGTGACTTCATAGCCCAACTGCGCCAGCGTACGGTTGAGGCGTTTAATCAGTCCTCTCTCTTTATCCAACAAAGCCTTCTTCTCCGCCAAGAGCACCGGCAATAATTCAAGAGCCTTCCCAAGACTCGGTCTACGCATGATCCCTCCTTGCTGAAAAAATGCCCATGAATCGGCGAGTGTACGGGTAGGAAAGCGTCAGTGCAAGTGCAGTCTGTGTGGAGTGGCGGACAGGCCGAGCGCAAGCCAACGATGCGTGCGATGCCGCATGCTCATCGATGAGTCACTGATTGGCAGATCGGAGTTTCGAGAGGAGATCAATGGTGCACATTTCAAGCAGATCGGACTCATCCGGCGTCAGCGACACGCCTTGTGCCAAGAGGCCCTGAATCCGCTCACAGCTCGCAATGAAATCCCGGACTTCCTGGCGCAGCGTAGGCATGCGGTTCCCCTCCCGGCTTTGGCAGATGATCCTACGCTAATAGACGTAGTCCGGGCAACTCCCTCCAGCAACTCGGTGAAAATATTTCATCCTGGCACAGAAAAACCATGGCCTGCTGGGTGGTTGACCGTCCGGGGACTTGTAGGCCCTGCGCTCCAGCACCCCGTTGCTACGGCCAGGTGGAACCGGACTGCTGCAGAGCCTCTGAGTCCTCGGGCCCTCCTTTCGAGGTAGGACGTCCGAGGAATAGCGGGGTTGGCGACTGTCGGGTAGGGTTGCCCCGTGACGTAGTGGCAAAAGGAGGAGCCGATGCCGAAGCGAACTGCCCCGGTGCGTCGCCATACGAGATTTCCCCTCCGCTGGCCGATTTTCTATTCCGGGGATGATTTCCTGGCCAAAGGAGTGGTTCTCGATTTGACTACAATGGGGTGCCGAGTCGCGGGTCCCATGCCGGTCGAGCCTGGCATGCGGCTGCGGCTCTGCCTGTCGCCCCCGGACAAGGACGGGCCGGTCTGGATTGAAGAGGCCACGGTCCTGTGGGTGCGCGGTCAAGTCTTCGCGGTCGAAATGAAACAGGCGGCCACGGAAGACCAGGGGTGGATCGCTCAGTATCTGGAGCAGGCGCTCGGACTCTGGCTGATCCCGCCACCGAATCCAGGCTTAGCCCGCCGACCAGGACATACTGCGCGACAGGAAAGTCCGAACTTGCAGAGGGCCGCGCCCTGGGGCAATCATCGAAACTGCGCGACCTAGCCGCTCTTGGTCCGCCGAAGGTGCGCGAACGGACAGTAGAGACTCCCTTGGGTCGCCTTTTCGTAAGCGATCAAGGCCTTAAGGTAACGCTGGTCGCCGAGGCGGCAGGCATCTTCTTGCAGCAAGGTCTGATCCGCTGCAAAAACACATCGTGCCGCAGCGGCATATTGGCAGGCCCTCACCAGCGGGACGGCGATGATTCCGAATCTCTGACTGCATCTGCCGGAGTGACTCCGCTCTTCACATAGTCTTCCAAGAGCAGCTTACGAAACGAGCAGGCGTCGGATTCCGCGGTTGAGCCCGTCGTATTGTCGAAGCAGCGACCTAGTGGCCTCGCGAAGGCTTACAATGTCTTCAACCGAGAGTGGATTGGAGCAATCTGCCATGACCGTTCGCCAATAGGGTTCTCTCCCATCTATGAACCGCCTTGGTCTGTCCGCACGGTAATATTCAGCCAAGAAGGCTGCTAGAAAATCGCGACATCGGAGCGATAGCCGATTCCCTGCTTGGCCCTAACAATCAAGGCCTTCCGGCCCTGGCAGGCAGCGCGGCGCTTCATCATAATCCCCGCACGTAATGGTTCATCCGCATGTTGCACATCGCCTGATGCCACTCCAGATAATCGCCGATTCGCTCGGGCTACGTACTTTCCGGCGTTCATTGCCTCTTGGGACTTCAGATCAGGATATCGGCTGAAGTCGGGAGCGGTATGTCCAGTACACACCCACCCACGAACGCGACGATTCTCGTCATAGACGATGAGGCGGACATTCTGGCGCTTTTTCGCAAAGCCTTGGAGGGAGCGGGATACCGCGTCTTGGAAGCCCGAAGCGGCACCGAGGGACTTCGGCGCTTCCGCGAGGAGACCGCAGATCTGGTCATCACCGACATTTTAATGCCCGACATGGATGGATTGGAGTTGATCAGAGTGTTTCGTGAGACACGGCCCGAGGTGAAGATCGTGGCCATCTCCGGTGGGACAGGACCATGGGACTATCGGGACGCCGCCAGAATGCTCGGCGCCAACGAAACCTTGGCGAAGCCGCTGAGCCTCCAGTCACTCCTCGACACCGTCCTCAAGATGATGAGCCGGTAGAGGGCGGAAGGTTTTTCAGGAGCGCAAGCGCTCAGTTTTGTAACGCACCTTTCAAAAACGCAACTCCATTCTCACCGTCACATTCTTAAGGCGTTGAAATTTTGAGCCGGGGTGATGGCATATGCGTTGCTAGGGGCAACGTCCGCGCAATAGAGGAGACGGAGTTTCGATGGAGTTTCGCAGCAGAGGCGGGTTCCAGCAAGGAGACCAAGGCATGCAGTGTTTACGATGGCAAAGATTCGCACTGGCCGCACTTTTGACTGCAGGTCTTTTATCGGGCGTGTATTCCAATACATCGGCGCAATCTCATCGTGCGCAGGCGAACCGAATGAGCGACGTGGAGCAAATTCTGAAACACGCGGCGGTGAAGAGTCCAAACTGGCACAGCAAGCAGGCGTCGATTCAACGCGACGTTCATGACATCGGCTATTTGTTGGAACAGGCGTATAAAGCCGCCCAGTCAGGCAACGGCGCAGCGATGCAGGACTACGCACGCCAGGCCTTGGCGCTGCTGCAGCGCGCCGTCTCCAGAGGGCATTTTCTGCCGGAAGATATCGCTCCCATCAGGGACGAAATACGGCGGCTGATCCCGAATCCTCCCGTGTGAGTCTTTTCCGGCGACACCCGCGGCATCCCGGAACCGGCTCATTCCCGACCTAGAAAGGATCCGGCTTGCCTCCGCAGATTTGGATGACCTGCTTGAAGGCCGACACGACCCGGTGGCTTCGTCCTTCATCCTCAAATCCAAAGGTCCATGCGGGTTCATCGAACGACGCCTTGCTTCTTAACTCGGCTACGGCCCAGCCGTCGGAAAAAATCACGCCGATCCTTTTCGGGAACGAGATGACCTCCGCCGTGATCTGTTCCTGAGACAGCGCTCGTTTCACTTGCTCGTGAACATACTGCGTGATCTTGATAGTGGGTCGCGCCTTCGTTGTTTCGAGCCGAACGAAATAGATGCCTCGCTCATGCTTTGTCACCCTCGTTCCGGTCGGATCCAGGGCCGCGAGGTCGAGCGCCACGTCGGAGGACACGATGCGATACAGAGCCCGCGGCTTTCCGTCGCTGACCGTCCAGCGCTGTAAGAACGAAAGAACACAAGGGTTCGAACCTGGCTTCTTGAAAAATACCTCCCACCCCGGTGTCGGCTTGCCGTCCGGGCCGATGAACCATCCTCCGTACGCTTGAACATTCCCCCTGAGCCACTCCAAAGTGTCCGCAAGGGTTTTTGAGTTGTCTCGAACATGATTGCATTGAAGACTCAAAAGCGAGACCAGAATCAACAGCGATGCATTTTTCACGAGGAACCTCCTACAGCTCATGCAAGAACACGGGTTACCGCTGGTCACCGGGAAGCATCCAGAAAAGTGACGTGCTGAAAAATTTCCAGTTGCCTTGGTTGGAGACTTGCGGCAATCTTGCTCCGTTTCGCCTGACCTGCATCCTCACGTGTTCGACCTTCAAAGACACTTTCGCGGAACCCGACGCGGCCTGCGGCGAGCGTCGGTGGAGGCCTCATATGAGAATTCGCATCGTCCGAAAGCGGCCTGACGAGGTCGTGCCGGTTTCGTCCGCGATAGTTCCGGTTCCCGCGACAACGACCGATCGGGTCAGCGCGCCGTTGCCTCGCGAAACACACGTCTCCGCCGTGGCCGCACGGCATTCCCAGATCATTCTGGAGGTCGGAGTCCCCTCACTCGCCGTCGCAGACTCCTTACTGACGCGACAGACATTCGAGCAAGCACTGGATACCGAGCGGCGGAAGTTTGCGGCAGCGTCACAGTATCTCCTGGACCTTTTGGATCCCCGTATCAGAGCGCAAGCCAAGGAATACCTTGACGCCATGCTGTTGACCTGGGACGACCTGGAGGCGGAAAAGCGGTCGTTGGAAGGAAATCCGAGAACAAGGCCGGCCGCAACCACAGACACGATAGCGGGGCAACTGCTCGGGCTCCACAGGCTTTTGGGGCTGAGGTAAGGTCCCAGGCAGCAGTCCGCCATGCCTCGCGGCCCTCTTCGCCACTGGACGGTTCTTTGGCTGCTTGCGTGGGGAGGGCTGTTCAATGCGTGCGCCGGGAATGATCCCCGTGGGATTCATTATCCGATCACCAGCGGAGGCCATCGCTCGATTCCTGCCCGGAACACGACAATGTGCGTCCGAAGCGACAGGCCGGTGGCGCGCGAGACCGCCGCGGACTGGTTGAAGCGGCGACGCTACCAGGTGACGGAACATGAGTGTGCCCTCGTGCTTACCGTCGAGGTGGGCCGAGAGCAAGCGATTCGAGGGGGGATTACGCCGACCGTCCTTGTCCGACCGACGGAACCTGCTACGGGAGCGTTGCTGTTGCATGGTCGCGCGGCGCTGGCTGTGCAGGGATCGGAAGGCCGTTGGTTGAAAAACTTGACTTGCCAGGCCTTCGCCACTGCTTGGGGCTATCGTCCTCACGGGCAGCTTGAAATTCCTTCTCACCTCATGTGCGCCGTCGGCACGGCTCCATCCGAATAATCAACGGAACCCCCCTGCGTCGTTACTCGACGACCCACACGGCGTAGCCCTGCGCCTTCCGCACAAGTTCTTCTCCGACATGGCGGGAAAACAGCTCGCGAAACCAGGGTAGCGTATGGCGTCCCACCACGATCGTGCCGCAGTCCCATTGCTTGGCCGCCTCCAAAATAGCCTGCACGATGTCCGGCTCATGAATGGAAGAGGATAGCTCGGTGGTGACCTGGTGGCCGAAGAACCCGTGATCGACGAGCAGGGTCACCGCGGTCTCCAGCGATTGCCGTGCCGACTGCTCCGCTTCCTCGAGCCAGCGGTGCTGAGCCTTTTTCAATTTGGCGCTCTGGCTCGCTTCAGTGCATGGATCTTCCGACCCTCCGAATTCCAGCAGACCGGGAGGGATCGGGGGCAGGACATGAAACAGGCGGATGTGAAGGTCTTTCCGGCCGCCCAACATGCGGCTCACGTACTCTACCGCGTCGAGGGAGACCCGTGAGCCCTCGACGGCCATCATGATCTTGGCGAGGCGGTCCATAAGAAAAAAATACGCGTGTGGAGGCCCGTCTTCAATCCATCATACGGCATGGACTTCCAAGAGAGAGAACTAGTAAGAGCCCTAGGTCTCCCGGGGACCCCTCCTTCGGAGGTACGCCGTTCGAGGAATGTCGGGTCGATAGTCCTCAGCTAGGCTTTCCTCATCGGACAATGAGGGGGAAGGTATGCTCAAAAGAGGCAATCCTGTGGGCCGCCATACTCGCTGGCCGGTCCGCTGGTCGGTGGCGTACGGCAATCAAGAATTTATTGCCGACGGGACGGTGCTCGATGTCACATACATCGGGTGGCGTGCAGCCGGTCCTCCGTACTCGGGCTATTCGGGCTATGAGGCGAGAGAGGCGACGCCGAGGATCCAGGGCAGGTCTTCCCACCGCCATGAAAGATGGGCGCAGTGGCCTTGCGCCAAAACTTTGAAGAACGATCACGGATGGTGAACGAGGAAGGAAGGGTATCCGCCGATGGCGACGATTCTGGTCATCGATGACCAAGACCTCATCCGCGGCCTCCTCCGCACGGCCTTGGAAGAGGAAGGACATGAAGTGATGGAGGCCTCCAATGGACGGCTCGGACTGGCGCTCTACCGAGACAGACCTGCGGATTTGGTGATTACCGACATTCTCATGCCGGAGATGAACGGGCTGGACATGATACTAGAGCTGACCCGATGTTTCCTGAACGTGAAAGTTATCGCCATGTCCGGCGCAGAAGGGGGAGAGCAGGTTCTCAACACGGCGAAACTTTTGGGTGCCCGCCAAACTCTCCGAAAGCCATTCAACATGGAGCAAATGCTGAAAACAGTACGGTACGAGCTAGCGCATTAAATCGGTATAATGTTCCGGCTTGCGTCTGGGGTCGGAGGACCGCTGGCACGGGGTTCTCCGGGGTTGAACAACCAGGACTCCATCCTTCACACTCCGCGTATGTGGTCGTTCGACCCACCTGACGAGCCCGGGCGGTATTGGTTCAAGGGCATGTTCGAACTAGTCGACGGTCAGCCGCAGGACATGCTCGATGTCGTGATCGTGGATACGGTTGGGATGGTGACCCTTCCAGGCCTTCCGGCCAGCTTTCCGCTCAAACGGTTTATCGGAGAATGGTCCGGGCCTCTGTTTCCACCGGACAGCTCTGAAACCCTTGCCGCAGAATAGGCTCCGAGTGCTATTTATCCCTGCTGCTGAAGCCTCGTAGGCTCTCCCGGGGCAGATGGACTCCATTTTTTCCGATTCTGACGGTATCGCCCAGTTTTTTCCCCAACTCTGCATCAATCACCTGGTGCGGCGCCGCTTCCGGACGAACGCGCGCCATTCTGTCCGCCTTGCTTCTGGGCTCGCCGGCGAACAGAGTGATCCCCACCAGAAATGCGAGGGCCACTGCCACCCCTTGAGTGTCAATGCCCGGCCGCCGGTGGTTGTTGTCGGTCTTTGGCACCTTCCAAACCGTAGGGGCCATGAATCGTGGCTTCCGTGTGACAAACGTGAGGCTCTTCCTATATGCTCTAAGAAGGCGCCGCAACTTGGAAAACCCCTAGTCTGTAAACAATGCATGATCCCGGAGGCAGAGCATGATGCTGGACAAGCCGGTCCAGAAGATTGACAGGGTGTTCCTGTGTTCCCCTAGGCTGCATACACCGGAGGGAGGTCTCTATGCGAATAGTTCTCGCTGCTTGTCTGCTGGTCGTCCCGCTACTGGCGCAGGGGCAATCCACAGAGAGTTCTAAGCCGTCGGGCTCGAATGTCGTCAAAGGCGACGTGTTGTACTGGGAGGGCGAGGAACTGATTGTCAAGGAAGTGTCCGGACGAGAAGTCCGGATGCACGTGAACGGTGAAACGAAGATAGAAGGAGTCGCAGGGAGATTAAAGACCGGCGACAAAATCGATGCGACCGTTACGCCGGACGGTCACGCGGTGTCGATTAAGTTGCAACTCCCGGACAGCGGACCCGGCCTCCGTTAACAAATCGACGCCGGAACAAAGGCGGGCGTGACGCTTCGCCGGTTTGGCGATGCCGTGTAACATGAACCGGTCTCGCTACTTCGCCGGTCTCGGTCTCGGACTCAGAACCGGGATTTCAATCCCCGAACTCCCTGCCGCCCCGAGGTTCCTACTCCCGGACGCGTTGTCGCGACGCAGACATTCTTTCCCCACATTTCAACCACGCTCAAGGCTAAGGATTCCGTGCCCGAATAACGCTCATGTTTCTGAGTACTTCCCACTGACGTCCCTCAAGAGCTGGCCCTTTCCTTGCAAACATCCCTGGAAGACCACTAACCATGGGGAGGAGTTATGCCAACGACTGCACCCGATATTGATATTGACGTACAGGGTGCCAGAATAGGGTCGTCCGAGTCGACGCGGGTAGTGCCACAAGGGTGGCCCGTTGCATGGGGCGCCATCTGGGTCGGCGCGCTGGCTGCCCTGGCCTTGGGATTGTTGCTCGGGCTGATCGGCATCGCTCTGGGCGCCCATCAATTGGGTCAACAGATTGTGAGCTGGAGCGATTTGTCGTTCGCCGGCTTGGTATTCAGCGTGGCCGGCGCCTTCTTTTCGTTCGTTGTCGGCGGTTGGATCGCGGGCACCATCGCGGGATCCCGCAGAGCCGAGACGGCTGCCCTGCAAGGGGCCGTCGCGTGGCTCGTGACCGTGCCGCTATTGCTGGTTCTCGCTGCCTTGGGCGCCGGCAATTTCTTCGGGGGCTGGTATGCCGGTCTGGCCGGCACTCCGGTGTGGGCTGACTCGGCGGCCGCAGCGGCCAATCCGGACGCGGCGATCATCGCAAGAAACTCCGCGCTGGGCGCCGTGACGGCTCTCTTGATCGGCTTGATCGGCAGCGTGATCGGCGGATGGATGGCGTCCGGGGAGCCTATGTCGCTGACCTATCGCCGTGCAAAGCATGACTTGGCGGACAGTCACGCCTGATGGAACGAGAGGAGGTGCGCCATGGTGTACATCATCATGTGGCTGCTTGGGGTTCCTATCAGCCTTATCGTGCTGCTCTGGTTATTCGGTGTCGGATCGTGAACACGGCGCGCTTTACGGGGAGGGCGCCTAGCCGGCGCCTTCCCCCATCTCAGTCTCCTCACGGATCGATAAACTCCTGCATCTTACTCACCGGCATACTTATGAGCCTTTCCGGCTGTGGGGGGCCGAAGTATGTACCGGACATCACTCTTTCGCCTCAGGGACCGACGATCGACGCGACGGCCGAGCTCCATGACTTGAACCCGGCACCGGCCTTGTTGTCCGGAAGCGAAAGTTTCGGGCTCACGGCTCCGGACGTCAAAGCTGTGGAAGCGAGTGACTTGGCCGCACAGGTCGAGAAAGAGCTGCAGGAGGCGCTGCAGTCGGCTGGAGTCTTTGCCCGGGTGGAGAGGTTCGATCCGAAGCCGGACGTCGTTCTGGCAGGGCGCATCAACGCCCTGCACGAGCACTATCGCCCTCAAATTTGGAGCTATGTTCCGGGAGCCGACACCATCGCCAGGCTGTTGAACATGAAAAGCTATCTGAGCAGTGGTGAGGCCGATCTCACGCTCTTTGTCTTGAAGCCGACTGGGGAGATCCTCGGCCGGTATAGCGGCAAATCCTCATTCCGGGACAGCTTCAATCCGACCAAGGAAGTTCCGCCCGGTGCGCGCCTTAATCGCGCCCTGTCCGAAGCGGTTCAGGAAATCCAAAAACAGCTCATCGAGGATGCGGAATTGCGGAAGGTCGCGGCGAAGTAAGCGAGACGGCCGAGAGACGCGCTTCAAGTGCGATCTCTTTGCTTCTTCAGCGTAGACCAGTCTCGCTCGTCTCGCTTTTCCCGCCCGTCTCGCGTGCTTTCTAACCTGGAACCCACTATGCTTCCGCCGAGCCGGAGTCTGGATGCTACCCTCCCGCGCCTGGACGTTTCCGCTTTACGCGCAAGTGCTTCTCGCCGTCCTATGCGGCGCGACGCTTGGAGCCGTATTCGGACAGCATCCCTATCTGGGCGGTTTGCGAAACGAGCATTTAGGCCGGCTCGGCATGCTTGTCATCGCGATGCTCAAGATGCTGGCGATCCCGCTCATTTTCTTTGCGATCCTCGACGCGTTCCTGCGAACCAATACTGCCCTGCATCAGGGAACCAGGCTGCTTGTCATTTGTCTGGTGAACGTCTCGGTCGCCATGACGATCGGCCTTCTGCTCATGAATACCTGGAAGCCCGGGCATACATGGTACGGGCACGTTGAGGAATTGCTGAACCTGCTGCCTGATTCCGAGGCCTCTGGTTCTGATCGCGTCCCCTTTTCGCCGAGCGGTTTGCTTGGCCCGACGGCGCGCATCGCGGGTTTTATTCCACGCCTCGCCGAACCCTTCTTCACCAACAATGTGATCGGTGTCGTTCTGCTTGCGGTGGTCCTGGGCGTCGTCCTTCGCCGCCTGGGCAGCCGCGCCGGTTCTGAGAAAGTCGTCGTCGGCACGCTCGCCCAGGCAATCGAAGGGATCTACCATTTGCTCGGGCATCTGCTTCAATGGATCATCTACATCGTTCCACTCGCCGTGTTCGGCGTCATGGCGCAGATCGTCGGAAAAGCCGGTCTCGGGGTCTTTTCCGTCCTTTGGATCTTTCTTGCCGCCATGATGCTGGGACTGGCTCTTCATGCCCTGATCTATTACCCGGCGGTCGCCTGGCTCGTCGGCAAGAAGCCGCCGAACATCTACATCGGCAAGGGGGCCGACGCCATCATGACCGCCGTTTCCTGCAACAGCAGTCTCGCCACGGTGCCGGTCACGCTGCGGTGCTTGGAACGCATGAACGTGTCGCAGCAGTCTTCCCGGCTGGCGGCCTGTGTCGGGACGAACTTGAACAACGACGGCATCACGCTGTATGAGGCCATGGCCGCTCTGTTTCTCGCCCAGGCCCTCGGGTTCGATCTGCCGATGGTCAATCAATTGCTGATCGTGATCGCCTCCATCGTGGCAGGGGCCGGAGTAGCGGGCATCCCGGAGGCCGGCTTGGTCGTCTTGCCGCTCGTCCTCTCGGTCGCAGGCCTGCCCGATCAGGTCATCGTCGCGGCCGTCCCACTCATCATGGCCGTCGACTGGATCGTCGCGAGAGCTCGCTCGGGGGTGAACGTCATGACCGACATGCTGGTTGCGATCTTGCTCGACGCGGGGCAGCCTAAGAAAGGCAAGGCGAGAGAGACGGGCGTGACTCGCGAAACGAGGTTGGGCAACAAGGCGTGCGAAACTGGATTTGAGGGCGAGCCGGGTTAGAGCCGAGTTTGTCTGGTCTCCCTGGTCGCCTGGTCTGTCTCGTGCCTGCAAAGAACCACCGGGACCGAGCAAAGACAAGACAGACCAGACGGACCAGCTGGTCTTGCACGTCTAGCGAGCCTCGCCTTTCTCGCATCAAGATCCGCCGATTCATGCTATCCTGCGATGCGCGTTTCAAATTGGATCAGGCCAAGGGGGAATCCGATGAAATCAACATGGATTGCACTGGTACTGTGTCTGTCCGCTGCCGTGGCGGGCTGCGGAGGAGGAACGGCCGAGATCAAAGAAGACCGATTGACCGTCGGAAGGGTTCAAGGCGAAATTAAAACGGGCATGCCGGCTTCCCAAGTTGCCGAGCTGCTCGGCAGCCCGAACATCGTCACCACCGACGAGAAACGTCGGGAAGTTTGGATCTACGACAAGGTCTCGACCGATCGGGTTGACACGGCCAGCTCGTCGTTTGCGGGCCTCATCATCCTCGGCGCAAGCTCACGGGACCGGTCCAGCTCCCAGCGCCAGCGCACCCTCACCATCATCATCAAATACGACGAAGAGAAAAAGGTCCGAGACTTTGCCTATAACTACACGCAGTTCTGATAGGCGCCGCAGCGCCGTGCGGATTCTCGTGCCGACGTGTCTTCTCCTCTGCGGTCCCCTCGCCGGATGCGTGACGCATACAGAGCCGAGCGAGCTGTTTCAACTCACCGCGGAGAGTCAGCAACACCGCGCCATGCAGACCCGTCTCTTCGAGACGAGGGACGATGTGGAACTGTTGTCGGCATCGGCGGCGGTTCTCCAAGACCTCGGCTTTCAGGTGGAGGAGAGCGTGCGGGAAGTCGGCTTCCTCCGGGCCACGAAGGAGCGGAGCGCAAGGGAGTACGGACAGGACATCGGGCGGTTCTTCGTGTTCTTGCTGTCCTTGGGGAAATTGTATATGCCCGTGGATCTCCATCAGAAAATCGAGACCAGCCTCATCGCGCGGCCGATTAATCCGGAGGCCACGCGTCACGAGGTGCGGATCGTTTTTTACCGGG
The DNA here is from genome assembly GCA_040255165.1 of Nitrospiraceae bacterium. Classification (GTDB taxonomy): domain Bacteria; phylum Nitrospirota; class Nitrospiria; order Nitrospirales; family Nitrospiraceae; genus JBDZUK01. The sequence goes on from JBDZUK010000017.1 coordinate 42,972, forward strand.
TGATCTGGAAGGGAGACGGCCAAGCCGACCGGCAATATATCCCGCCCGGCCAGCAAAAGATGGAAATGCTGAGGGATCCCGGACTGTACCAGCAATTCTTCGCCAAGTTGTCGAAGGCGGTCTTTCTGGAGGCATTCACGCTTTGAGCATGAGGTACGAATGAATCCGCGAGCGGGTTGGGTAATGAGCCTCATAGCCGGTACCCTGCTGGCGCAGGGGTGCGCGGCACCGGCGCCGCGTCAGGACCTGCTCATGCCGACGGAAGCGCAGATGAAATTGCGCAGCTTTCAGACGCGGACTTTCGACGTGAAGAATCGCCAGTTGGCCATGCGTGCGGTCATCACGGCCCTGCAGGACCTGGGGTTCATCATCGAACGGGCCAACGAGCCGTTGGGCCTCGTCACGGCTGCGCGATTCGCCGAACCGAACTATTACGACGTGCTGGGCGTGACCGTCACCGTACGTCCGGAGGGAGAAGGCCGCATGATGATTCGGGCCAACGCGATCTACAACAACAAGCCGATCGAAGATCCGAAGCCCTACCAAAACTTCTTCGCCACGCTCGAACGGTCCTTGTTCATCACCAAGGAGTAACTCCGGTGAGACCTCTTGCGACGGGGACGACCAAGGGCTGTCTGGCCGTCGGCCTCTGTCTCCTGCTGCAGGGCTGCCCCACACCGTATGAATGGAGGCATCAGGACCAATGGGATGCACGGGATCAGATCTGGCTGTCGGAAGAGAGCCAGGTCAAGCTTCGCGCGGCACAATCACGCGTGTTCGACACCACCGACCGTCTGCGCACGCTGGAAGCCGTCGTCGCGACGATGCAGGACCTCGGCTTCATGGTAGAAGTCCTCGATGAAGCATTGGGCATCGTGTCCGGCAAGAAATTCGAGTCGCTTGAACGGAGCCGATTCGGAAACGATCCCTACTACCACCTGTACAACGATAAGAGTCTCTTGATCTTCACCAAGACCTACCGGTCATGGGGTCCGTTTTGGCATCGCAGCGACTTGGTCCGGTTCACCGTGACTGTGCGCAAGCGCAACGAATCGCAGCTCGTCGTGCGCGCGAGCGCGCAATTTTATCTGCGGCCGATTGAAGATCCCGTTCCCTACCAACAGTTTTTCCGCACGCTGGGGCAGGCGCTCTTCCTCCAGGATCGATTGGTGCAATAACCTCTCGTCGCTCGTGCGTTGCCGACTCCTTGCTTTCCGTCTTTCGCGCTCGCTCACCGCGGAACGTGGCGGACCCGGGCGGTTGCCTGCTGAAAGTGATTCGGGAGCAGCATGATGCAGTTGGGATTGAAGCCCTGCGCTTTTAAAGTATCGATGCTCCCAAGCACGTTGCCCTTTGCGAGGTCGACCACCGTAATGGATCCGTCGCTCATGCCCTCCAAGTTGAGCAGGCTGTTTTGGACGAAGAGGTATCGTTCATCGGGCGACAGGACGCTATGATGGGCTCCCGGGGCGGCGGGAATGGCTTTGAGAAACTTCGGCTGTCTCGGATCGGTGTTGTCATATAGATTGACGAATCCCGGCTTGGCTGTGGTGACGTACAAGCGGTCCCCCTTGGCGTTATAAAGCATTTCCAACGGCACGCCTTGTTGCCTGGGGCCGAAGTCGTCCACCTGTTGAAAGGAAAACGACCGAGTCTTCGGATCCCACACCCCGGCCCACAGGGTTCCTTCCAACATGTTGGTGATGTGCACCACTGGAGGATTCGTCTTGGGGGCAAACATGATCTCGACCGGGGCGCTCTTGGCGGGAGAGGGCTTTGAGGAGAGTTTGTGCGTCGACAGCACTTTCCCGGTGCTGGCCTCCAACACCGTCACAGTCTCGCCCGCTTCCGCCATGTCGTCCGGTTTGACCGTGCTCGTGATGAGGACCCGGTCAATCCCGTTGTGAATCGCGATCCCGTGCGGGTACAAGATAAAGGGCGCTCCCGGTTCGGAGGCGCGAATGGTCTTCGTGGGCCGGTCATTGACCGCGTCTCCCATGATCACCGTGCTCGATCCCATACAGGTGAGGTACCACGTCCGGTTGTCCTCGGACACCACGAGGTCCTCCAGCACCTGACAGTCCGGCACGGCAACAGCGCGAAGCCGGTAGGGGAATCGTGTGAGGTCCACGACGTGCAAGACGCTTTTCCCCAACGCCGTGACATAGGCCTTGGTCCGATCGCGATTGAAGAAAATGTGGTGGGCGACGAGATCGGACGGAAGCGGAATTTCCATCAAAATTTTCCCGAAGTCTGAAGACTCCGGATCGATGTCCATGATGGCGATCCCTTCGCGTCGCACCGGTTGGTCCGGCTTGCTCTCGTAATTCAACAAGGCAAGAATCTCCGACGATGCAAGTGAGGTGCACGAAAGGAACAACCCCACGGTCAATACCAAAAGCCGAAACGGTCTCATAGATGCCTCCTCGTTTGCCCGGGAACAATCAACAATCAAGTTACGCTTCTCCCAGGGTATACGCAATGGGCGAGAAAGGAGACGAGCGGCGGGAGTCGGGTCAAAACACCCCGAAGCCCACGACCAGACGTATGAGTCCGAAGATCATGGCGATTCCACAACAGATCAGCCCGGCAATGCTTTTCCCCTTGCTCCCGGCAGGCGAGGTGCCGGTCGCGATCGCGGAGACAATCGCGCCGATTACCGCAAAGGGGATGAGGAGCCAGTTCAGCGCACCGAAGAACGGCACGAACCCTACCAGCATTCCGAGAAGCGCCAGAATTCCCCAGATCAAGCTGACGACCTGCATGGGCTGTGCGGTGATGAGCGGGTTCAAGGGCCGTTCTGATCGGCACAGTGGCGAGTCACGAGTGCATCCCGCAACGGCAAGCGCGACGTCCGCTCCCGTCAAGGGGCTCCTCACACGCTTGAGGGCCCCTTGCGGGAATCCGCCAAGTGCAGTGCCGAATCCTTCATGTCATCTTGGATTTCCGTCAGGATACCGAGCAGCACTTGGCGACGTTGTTGAAGAGCGGTTTTCGGCAAATCTTTGGCCATCGGCTCCTGGGCCGATTCCGGGAGGTTGACCATGGCTTCTGCTTCGGCCAATGCCGCATATTTGTAGGCTTCGACATACCGATGGGTTTCTCCATAGAGGCGCCCTAGCAATGCTTCCGTCTCGGCGTCGAACGCCTCCAAGTTCGGCTGAACAGGCGTGCGGTGATCCAAACCTTCGAGTTTGCCGATTTGTGCTCTCAGTTCGTCGCTCCGCAGCCCGGATGGAAACGAGGCGTTGGTGTCTGTCATCGGATGACTCTCCCTGAGAAGTTGGATCAGCTTGTACTGCTGCCGCCCGTTCTGAAACTGGGAAGATCCCTGGTGTTCGGGACGGGTGGTCTGGTGCGCGGTCTGTTTGATCTATCTGGTCTAGCCGCGAGAAATGCGACTAGCAAGAAGCGCGGGACGCGTAAAAACGTTCTTAGTTCGAGGTTCTCTAAAACGCGAGAAAGGCGGGATGGGCGGGACACGCGCGCAATGCCAGGGTCGTTCGAGGTTCGACGTTCAGGCTGGTGCTATACGCCATAAGCCATCACCATAAGCTCTTCAGCTTTGCGCGCGATACGCTTCATGCGTCACGAGCGACGCTTCCTTTTGGTCGAAAGGCCGGGACGGATGTCATGCAAAAGACCGAGAGATTTAGTACAGTGCCGGTTCTACCGAGGGAGGCAGGCATGGGAAGATCCAAGCGACCTGAATTGGAGAAAGACAATCCGGTGGCGCCGCAAGTCTATCAAAGACGGAAGCAACGTCTTACCCTTGTCCATGGTGGAGCGGCATCGTCCCGCGAAGAGCATGACCCATTGACCGAGGCCTTGCAAACGCTGACCGACGCAGCGGAGCGTTTCGTGAACGGCGTGCCGCGGTGGAAAAAGTCGGAGGCGGAACGCCAAGCGTTGCTCGATGCCATTACCCAGGCGCAGCTGACGCTGTCGGTCGAAGGAATGAGGGCCGGGAAGTCCGGTGAATGACCGTCGCATGGCGCGGGCATGGTCGACCGGAATGAGGCGAACCTGAAAGCTCTTCGCCGGGAATGGTATGATCCGATTCGACGATCACACTCCGATTCAAACTAGACAGGAAAGGACATCGTCACCATGAATTTCACGCGTCATATCATCGGCACGTCTTTGAGCATCGTGTTGTTCACGGGAGTCGGTCTTGCGGCGGACCCGGCCGAGGTGGAAAAGTTCGTGAACGCCCGGATCGAAATCGGCGAAATGATGACGAATTACTTCCAGGGCGGGGAGCGGTTCAAGGAAGGGCAACGGCCATCGCCCGAGCAGATGCGCGAAATGGGCGCGGACATCAATGCCAAGCTCTCCAAAGTGTTGGCGAAGTATGATCTGACCGTGGAAGAGTATCGCAAGCGGAGCCCGGAAGTGTTCGGCGACGACGCGGCGGTGAAACGCTATCTGAACGAGCATCCGGATCTGAAGCAACGCTATGAGGCGCTGCCACTGGATCGGATGGGGAGGGGCGGCAGCACGGGCAGAGGATATTAGAATCTACGCGACGAACGAGGCTGGTGAGAAGGCTGGGATCGACGGAACGACCGGGATTGGCTTGCTGCAGCAGCTGCTTTGTTGAGTATTGCGCCGGCCTATCACATCGGCTCGACCAAAATAACTACACAAACCGAAGAAACCCAACTCGAGCCCCCGGCTGATTGTTTCTCGCTCACCTCGTGAGTTCGCTCGTTGACGTCGCTGGCGGCTTGTCGCTAGAGTTTCCTGCGACGGAGAACACCCACCGCCTCCTGGACCTATTCTTCAACGAGGCTGTGTGGGTGAGCTGTGGGGAAGATCATGTCTGCGCGCAGGCATCTGGAGATGCGGATCTCCATGGGCGCTCGGTGTATCGCATGGTTCGCAGTGCTATTCATTCCAAATCTACCCGCTCTCGTCGTTTACGCTCAATCCGCTCACCCGGGAATTCACGTCGAGATTCTGGGCATCCGAAACAGCGACGGGGCCGTGGCGTGCGCGCTTTTTGAATCGGCGGAGGGGTTCCCTAGAGACTTTCTGCGCAACGCGATCAATATCATGATGATGAAAGTCCGGGCCGAGAAGGCACGTTGCGACTTTCTAGACATCCCGCCGGGAACATATGCGCTTGCCGTCATTCATGATGAAAACCTGGATGGCAAGCTCGCCACTAACTTGATGGGAGTCCCCACGGAAGGGTACGGGTTTTCAACAGACGCGAAAGCCGTATTTGGCCCGCCTTCGTTCGATGCAGCCAGCTTCTCCTATGATGGTGATGGACAAGAGCTGCAGCTGACGATCACGTTGAAGTATTGAGCCTCCTTCAGCCAGTCAAGGACGAGTCTCCGCGCCATGCTCCGTTCTGATATTTCGTTCGCCGATTCGCTCAGGAGTGAGCGGCGCCGCAGCTTCTACGAAAATCACCGGTCGATTGCGATCGTGATGGTCGTGATCGTTTTTCTGTTCCCATTCGCCGGACTGTATGTCACAGGCCTGTTTGGGGCGGTTTTGGGATTCCTTATTTCCGTGGCCGGCTATTACGTGACGCCCTACGCCTGCTCAAGGCTGGTACAAGAGCGAACGGCTCCTAGCACAAACAAGGAGCGTCGCTCGTAACGCGTGAAGCGTATCTCGCAGGCGAGAAGCGGGCTGGTGGCAGGAACTGAACGTCGAACTTCGAACGAGTCTCGCACCCGACCGTGCCGTTCTTCCCGCCTGCCGGTGAAACGTAGAATCTCCGACTCCCCACTTCGAACCTCGAATCTCGAACCCTCCGACGTATCGCGTGCGCTCGCCCCGCTTTTCATGCGCTCCGACTGGGGCAATCCCTGATTGGCCCCTCCGTGTAAGGCTGCTACGGTTATGCCCATGGAGGAGACAGTGATGGAACAGTCACAACGAGAGCGGGCCCTCGATACGTTAGGGCTGCCTGCCGGCGCAAGCGAGGCCCAGCAGTTCATGTCCGTGCTTGGCGGATTGACCATTAGTCTCTACGGAATCGCGCAAGGGCTTCGCCATCGGCCTTGGCAAGGGCTGGGCTTGCTCGCGCTGGGCGGCCTTCTGCTCGCAAGAGGAATCCTCGGCCAGGGTGCGATGTTTCAGAGGCCGGGGATCGCAAGACGCAGCGAGGAAGAGCACAAGGCGCCGCCCATGGGATGGACCTCGGATTCAGGAAGGGTACGACTCAAGAAGAGCACTAGGGTGAATCGACCGCGGGAGGACGTGTATGCCTTCTGGCGGGACGTGACGAATTGGCCTCGAGCGATGCCGCACCTCGAATCCATCTCCGTGACGAGCCGTGATCGGTTTCATTGGTCACTCAAGGGGCCGACGGGGGCGACGGTCATGTGGGATGCCGCTCTGACCGAGGATCAGCCGAATGAGCGGATCGCCTGGCAGTCACTCGCCGAAACCGGCGCGGACAATCGAGGTTCCGTGCAGTTCCGCTCGCTGAGCCCAACCGAGACCGAAGTGACGCTCATGATCGACTACAGTCCCGAGGGGGGGCCGGTCGGGGCCGTCACCGGCAGAATGCTGGGCACCAATCCTGAACACCGTATCGAAGAACAGCTGTCAGCCTTTAAACGGCTGATGGAGGCGCCTCAGGCCGGCGCGGCATAACGGCACAATCCCGGCACCGCGCCACCTCCGGTGGCGTTCCCCGGTTCTCCCGCTTGTGCGGCATGGTTGCAGTTGCCACCCTTCAACCCGTCCTAATGTTTTTGCCTTCCGAACCCCGCTCCGGTAAGAGTGTCCCTTCGTGAGCAAGCCCGTGGCATTGCTGCGGCCCCCGAAATCCGCACGGATGAAATGAGAACAAGGGCCGAATCAGGACATGCTGAGAGGTGACCGATGACCGGAGACAAGGAAATCGCTCCCGACCAGTCCATGGACGCCTACCGCCGCACGCGGGCGCTGGCGACGAGTCTCCTCGTGTTCATGGCGGGCCTGTTCGTCGCCGCCCTGGCGTGGGAAGCTTCCTATCCCGCATTCGCGTGGCTTCGGTCCATCGCAGAAGCAGCCATGGTGGGGGCGCTTGCGGACTGGTATGCCGTGACGGCGTTGTTCAAACGGCCGCTGGGTATGCCCATTCCGCACACCGAAATCATTCCACGCAACAAGGACCGCATCGCCGTGAGCCTCGGGCACCTGACCCAGCGCAAGCTCGTGACGCCCGAAGCCGTCGCCCGGCTGATCGAATCCTGGCGCATCCCGGATGAATTGACCAGCGCGCTGCTCGATCCCGCACGCAGACGGGCGCTCACCAACGAATTGGCTGAGTTGCTGGCCCGCCTGATCGAGGCGTCGGAGGACGCGGCTATGCAGCGGTGCGTCCGTCACTTGGCCGGCAAGGTGGTACAGGGGGTGTCGGTCGCGCCGCTCGCGGGACAGCTGCTGTCGGCGTTTCTGCGAAGTCCCCGACGGGACCGTTTGGTACGCGACGTGGTTGGCGCGGTGAGCGCGTACGTTGAGACACATCGGGATTCTCTGTGCCGTCTGATCGCCGACAAGCTGCCCTGGTCTCGCGCGCTCAACCTCGTCAATCTCGACGAGAAAGTCGCGAGCAAGCTGGTCGACTGGTTTCGGTCGGTGCTGGACGACATGCGGGACAATCCGGACGATCCTGCGAGGCGACAGCTCATCGAGCGTCTCGAGAGCGCGGCGCAATGGCTTCTGCGCTCGGATCGGGCGGCGCAGCAGGAGTCGGTCCTCAAAGAAAAACTTTTGAGGAACGAGGCTCTCCTAGGGTTCCTCGATGAGTCCTGGCACGACCTAAAACGGTGGCTTCTCAACGACCTGAAACAGGAGGCTTCGGAAACCAAAGCCTACCTCGACGCAGCCCTCGCCGGTCTGGGTGACACGCTGCAATCGGACGCTGGATTGCCATCGCTGTTTCAACAGTGGCTGCACGGCCTCGTCGCGGATCTGGCCCGTCGACACGGAGACAAAATCGGCGAGCTCGTCACCACCACGGTGCGGGATTGGTCGACGACTCACATCACCGAGACGATCGATCG
>JBDZUK010000018.1:0-50963 GCA_040255165.1 Nitrospiraceae bacterium
CCGTTCTTTGACCAGCGCCTCGACGGCGGCGGTGGCGTCTTTCAGGATTTGCGCCGCTTCATGAAGCGGCGCCTCGGCCGCGGCGAGCCGCTCAGGAATTTTCTTGCGTTGGTCTTTGATCTCCATGATGCGGAGATCGAATTTCTGCAACTCAATGAGGGGCGACAGATTGGGATTCAATGGACTCCTGTAGGGACCGAAAACGACCGCTGCGATCGCTTTTGCGACACCGTTGGTGGGCCCACTAGGACTCGAACCTAGGACCAGCTGATTATGAGTCAGCCGCTCTGACCACCTGAGCTATGGGCCCTGGGGGGAGATTAAAAAAGATCCCCGACTTCCTGCCTCGCGTGCTGCATCCGTTGGAGAACTTTCTGAACCTCCCCACCGCTCGTGTTGATTCTAGGCCTCGCCTGAGGCGGAGTCAAATAAGCCAGGCCCGCTTAGAGACTCTCCACAAAGCTCCGTAATTTCTTGCTGCGGCTCGGGTGGCGCAGTTTGCGCAACGCTTTCGCTTCGATCTGGCGGATGCGCTCGCGTGTCACCTCGAAATCCTGACCGACTTCCTCGAGCGTATGATCGGTGGCCTCTCCGATACCGAAACGCTTCCGCAACACTTTTTCTTCCCGCGGCGTCAGCGTCTCGAGGGCGCTGTTGATTTGCCGCTGCAGATCGTAGCGGATCGCTGCTTCCAGCGGAGAGATGGCCTTCTTGTCCTCGATGAAGTCCCCGAGATGGCTGTCCTCCTCTTCGCCGATCGGCGTCTCGAGCGAAATCGGTTCGCGCGCGATCTTGAGAATCTTCCTGACTTTGTCGAGCGGCAAGTCCATCCGTTCCGCGATTTCCTCCGGAGTCGGTTCGCGTCCCAACTTCTGGACCAGGTGGCGGGACGTGCGGATCAGCTTATTGATCGTCTCGATCATGTGCACCGGGATTCGGATGGTCCTGGCCTGGTCCGCAATCGCTCGTGTGATCGCCTGTCGGATCCACCAGGTCGCGTAGGTGCTGAACTTATAACCGCGCTTATACTCGAACTTGTCCACGGCCTTCATCAGGCCGATGTTCCCCTCCTGGATCAAGTCAAGGAACTGCAATCCGCGGTTGGTGTATTTTTTGGCGATGCTGACCACCAGCCGGAGGTTGGCTTCCACCAGTTCGGCTTTGCCGCGTTTAACCTTCTCCTCGGCCACGTCCAGGTGCCGGACCGCATCCTTGATTTCCTCCGCCGAGACGAGGGCTTCTTCGGTTTCCAACTGCCGGATACGGGCTTTCGCCGCCTGGTAAATCTTCTTGATGTCTTGAAGCGTTTCTTCCGACACACCGGTTTTCCGCTTGACAGCGAGGAGGTCTTGGCGCGTTCGGCAAAGCCGCTTCAAGAGCTCCGCCCCTGTTTCACCCCCAACCCCCAACCGGCGCTGGCAACTGGTGACCTCCCGCTCCGCCGTCCGGATCTGAACGGCGAGGTCTCTCACCCGCTGAACCATGCGATCCTTGAGCACGCCGTGCAGGTTGACCGATTCCATCTTTTCGACAACCTGCTGTCGAATGCCTTCGATCTGTTTTTTGATTTTCTTTTGTCTGGCGGGATCGCCGCTCGCATGGCGGGCTTTGTCATAGAGCCCTTTCAACGCGGTCGAAACCTTTCGCACGGCGTTAAGCGCTTCGAGCGTCTTCAACCGCAGCTCTTCATAGTCCCGTTCGACTACTTCCTCTTCAAAATCCTCCTCGGTTTCCTGCACCGGCACGATTTCGCGCACGTCGATTTTGCCGTTCTTCAGCTGATCGCGGAGCGCGAGCACGAACTCGATGGTCATCGGCATGCCGTAGACGACGGAGGCGATGTCCTTTTTGCCTTCCTCGATCCGCTTGGCAATCTCGATCTCCCCTTCTCGGCTGAGGAGCGCGACGCTTCCCATCTCCTTCAGGTACAACCGGACCGGATCGTCGGTCCGGCTCAGCGCGCCCGGAGTCAGGTCGATGGGCTTTTCGTCTTCCTCCATCGCCTCCCCGTCTTCTCCGTCCTCGGACGCTTCTTCTCCGTCGCTGTTCTTTTGATACCGCTCGCCCTCCGGGGCATCCACGATCTCGATGTCCATCTCTCCGAACATCGTCATGATGCTGCCGAATTGCTCGGACGAGACCACCTCCGCCGGCAAGGTGTTGTTCAGCTCATCGTAGGTCAGAAAACCCTTTTCCTTGCCGATCGAAATGAGTTTCTTGACTTCGCCGAGCAGTTCTTGTTTCGGCATGGCTACTCCTTCACCACCGATGCCGGACCGGCCGACACAGTGCCGGCTTTCCGCATCCTCAATTCATTCACTTGGGCGTTCAAGGCCCGCGCATCGTCTTCCCGCCCTTCACGTTCGGCGGACTTCAGCCGACCGATCAACTCGCGCAGCACGCCTTCGGACCGTTTACGGTCGAGGGTTTCCAGACAGTCTTTGACATGGGCTCGCACATCGTCATAGTGGTCCTCGCGCATCGACAGTTCCGTCGCCAGCGGCCCACACTCCGGATCGCCCACCACCCGGTCCAAGAGCGCCCGCAGAGCGACGCGTCCATCGCGGTCGAGATGTTCCAGCGCCCGCTGCACGAGGCGGCGGCATGCGGGGACGGAAAATGCATCGGGCCGGAGACGGCGCACGTCGGCAGGGGTCAATAACCCTTGCAACAATAACTGCACCAGATCGCGCTCTTCGGGCGCTCCCTTGAACGGAGTTGCCTGGGCGATTATGGCGCGAAGCGGCGCGCGCGATTTCACCGGGCCGACCAACGAGGGATAGCGCTCGATAAGGCGTTGCTGGCTGACGCCAAGCCGCTCCGCCACCACCCGAATCCGCTCCTCCCGCTCGATCGGGTGCTCACTCCTCTGAAGGATTCTTAGGACTTCGTCTACGCTGCGAATGCGCTCTTCAATTGTAGTTGCTGCCGCTGTTTTGAGACTTTCTTCCAGCGCGAAATCCAACAGGCTCGGAGCCCGCTCCTCGAGCCGCGCAAACGCGTCCGGGCCCTTCTTCCGGACGAAGGTATCGGGGTCTTCGCCGGCCGGCAGTGACACGACCTTGACGGAGAGCCCGCTGTTAACAAAGAGATCCAGACCGCGGAGAGCCGCGCGCACGCCAGCCGGATCCGGGTCGAATAAAAGGATAACGTATGAGGCGAACCTGCGGATGACCTGGATGTGATCGGGGGTCAGCGCCGTCCCGAGGGTCGCGACCGTGTGCGCGAGTCCTGCTTGGTGCAAGGCGATCGCGTCGAAATAGCCTTCGACGACGATGGCTGTCTTCAGGCGGGCCATGGCCTCGCGCGCCGCATCGAGCGCGAACAGAGCCTGCCCTTTCTTAAACAGCGATGTCTCCGGGGAGTTGAGATACTTGGGCGCTCCGTCGTCGAGAATCCTTCCGCCGAAACCCAGCACCCGCTTCCTGAGGTCCATGATCGGAAACATGATCCGAGCGCGAAACCGATCGTAGCATCCTCCGGATTTTCCGGCGCTTCTTTCGTTTCTCGAGACCGCCAGCCCGGCGGCCTCCATATCGGCATGACTGAACCCTTGTGCGGCCAAGGTTTTGACCAGCCCGTCCCATTCGGGAGGCGCGACTCCAACCCCAAAACGCGCGATCGTGTCCGGCTGAATCCCCCGTCCTTCGAGATAAGCTCTGGCGGCTTTGCCTGTGACGGCATGCTCAAGGTTCAGACGGAACCAAACGGCCGAAGCCTCATTCAGCGATTCTATCCGGCTGGCCTGTGCAGCCAGAGGGCCGGACGAACGCACTGCTTCCGGCACGTCGATCCCCACTTTGCGCCCCAGATCGCGGACGATTTCCGGAAAGCCGGCCCCAGTAATCTTCATCAGAAAAGTAAAGACGTTGCCGCCCGCCCCGCATCCGAAGCAGTGAAAAATTTGCCGCGAGGGACTGACGGAGAATGAGGGGGTTTTTTCTTGGTGAAAAGGACAGAGCCCTTTCAAATTCTGCCCGGCCCTCGTCAGGTTGACATGATGTCCGACAATCTCGGTGATGTCGACCCGGTCCCTGATTTGATTGATGACGTCCTCGGAAATCAGGCCTTGGCCCACTGGAGGTGCCACTCCTCTCGCCCGGTCCGGACATCCGGCGGGAAGTTCGCGGTTGGACTGGAAAAATCGACCGGTCAGATTAACAGACGCTTCCAAAAGCTGTCAATCCGGTGGAGAGCCCCTTATCCTGGCGGCCAAGTCATGCGACGCCCGCCCAATACGTGAAAATGCAGGTGTGCGACCGTCTGTCCGCCGTCCCGGCCGGTGTTGACGGTCAGCCGGTACCCCGAGGAAAGTCCCTTTTGTGCCGCCACTCGATTACAGGTCAGGACCAGATGCCCGAGGAGGGCTTGGTCGGCTGCTTCCACTTCCTGAAGTGATGTCACATGCCGCTTAGGAATGATCAGCACGTGGACCGGAGATTGAGGGTTAATGTCCTCGAAAGCCAGGGCTTGTTCATCCTGGAACACCACCTTGGCGGGAACGGTTCCCTCGACGATCCCGCAGAACAAACAGCCGCTCATGGTGTCCCTCCTTGAGGCTGACGCACCCCCGACTTCCCCATGCGCTTGGCTAATTCCTCGTAAATCTCGTTGATGCCGACATCATGGTAGCCGAGCACGACCAGGGTATGGAACAATAGGTCCGCGACCTCGTAGATAATCTCGTCTTTTTTCCCGTTCTTGGCGGCGAGCACCACTTCCCCCGCTTCCTCCACGACTTTTTTGAGAATGCGGTCGTGGCCCTCCTCGAACAGCTTTGCCGTGTACGATCCGGGATGCGGATGCGCGCGCCGCTCCAAAATGGTGCGGTAGAGCCCTTCCAGCAGACCTCCTGCGGCACTCTGCGTCTTTTCCTGCCCAAGCATTCCGTCCTCGCCAACCTCGGTGAAAAAGCAAGCTCGCTCGCCCGTATGGCAGGTCGGGCCGACCGGGTGCGCCTTGACGAGCACCGTGTCGTGATCGCAATCGACGTAGATTTCCTTGACCAACAATCGATGGCCGGAAGTTTCGCCCTTCTCCCAGAGAGTCCCGCGCGACCGGCTCCAAAAATGAACGCTCTTGGTTTGCAGGGTCTTGCTCAATGCGTCCCGGTTCATGTAGCCCAGCATGAGCACCGTACCGTCCCGCCAATCCTGGATCACGGCTGGGATCAGGCCCTGCGTATCGAACTTGTAAGGTTGTAACATGTCGGGCTCTGCCATGTTACGCAGCCTGCACTGCTTGCTCAAGGCGAACCGGCACACCTTTCTCGCGTAGAAACGCTTTGGCTTGCGGAATGGTGTAGGTTCGATAATGAAATATGGAGGCGGCCAACACCGCGTCGGCCTTGCCTTGTACAAATCCCTCATACAGATGATCGAGTGTCCCCACACCGCCCGAGGCGATCACCGGGACCGAGACTCGACCGGCCACGGTAGCGGTCAAGGAAAGGTCGTACCCGGTTTGCCGTCCGTCTTGATCCATGCTGGTGAGCAAAATTTCTCCCGCACCGCACTCTTCCATTCTACCGGCCCACGCCACGGCATCCAGCTCTGTCGGCTTTCGTCCCCCGTGGGTGAAGACTTCCCAACGACCGGCAGCGGCGCTTCGCTTGGCATCGATCGCCACGACGATGCACTGAGTCCCGAATCGACGCGCCGCCTCCCGGACGAATTCCGGCCGCTCCACGGCAGCGGTATTGATACTGACCTTATCGGCTCCGGCGTTCAAAAGAGCGCGAATGTCTTCGATGGTACGGACGCCTCCTCCCACCGTGAGGGGCATGAAGACACGATCGGCCGTTCGCTCCACCACGTCTAGTATCGCGGTCCTGTTCTCGTGCGAGGCGGTGATATCCAGGAAACACAGCTCGTCGGCACCCTCGCGATCATAGGTGGTCGCAACCTCCACCGGATCCCCCGCATCGCGCAGATCCACGAAGCGCACGCCTTTGACGACGCGGCCGTCTTTGACGTCAAGACAGGGGATGATGCGCTTCGTCAGCATGCCTAACCCGCCGCCGCCGAAGCGGCGGCATAATCCAGCTTCCCGTCATAGAGAGCCTTTCCGATGATGGCCCCCTCGACGCGCGGCCCGAGCGACCGGATTGCGCACAGATCTTCCATGCAGCTGATTCCGCCGGAGGCAATGACCGGAAACGACGATCGCTCCACCACTTCCCGCAAGGCGCCGATATTCGGTCCTTCCAACATCCCGTCGCGGGCGATGTCGGTATAGATCACCGCGCCCAAATCATACCCCGCCAACTCCTTCACGAGATCGATGGCCTTCGTGGCCGAAACGCTTGTCCAGCCCTTCACGGCCACGTACCCGTCGCGGGCGTCCAATCCCAGCAGAATGCGCCGCGGGAATTCTTGAGTCGCCTGCTCCAGCAATTTTCGATCCGTCAACGCTGCCGTGCCGAGCACCACGCGCGAAACACCGGCCGTCAGGTACCGACGAACCGTGTCGATCGATCTAATGCCTCCGCCAATCTGAATGTTTGCCCGTACCGTGTTGAGAATTGATAGGATTTCCTGAAGATTGCGCGGCTCGCCGTCCACGGCTCCGTTCAGGTCAACAACGTGGATCACTTCAGCGCCCAGTTGCTGCCACCGACGCGCTACGGCGGAAGCGTCCGTAGAGTACACTGTCTCGGCAGACATGTCGCCTTGGCGCAAACGGACACATCGCCCGTCTTTAAGATCGATGGCTGGAATGATGATCATGCACAGGGGCTTCGGTCAGATTATTTCCCAGGCGACCCGAACGGAAACTCCTCCAGGACCTTCTTCACCCCGTATTCCGCCAATTCGTCCGCTGTGACGAACGCTCCCCATCGTTGCAGGAAGCCCAGGATGTCTTCGTTCATTGGGCGTTGACGCTCATAATAACTGCCCACCCATAACACTTGCCCATCCGGCGCGACCACTCTCACTTCAAAACCCACGGAAGCCGGCGGACTGGCACCCAGGCGACTGCCGACGCGTTCCTGGAATACAGTGACCTCTCCGATCAACGCGGCATCGGTGTTCAATCGTCTCGCCGCTTCCGCGGCGGTTTCAAGCGTAAGTTCGGCCGGGGCTCCATTGGGCAGAACTCTTGCCGCAGCGCTGGGCGGCAGCACGTGCAGCCCTTCTCTTGTCCGGAGCTGATTCCAGAACAGTTGCGTGACTTTTTCAGATGCATGGCCCGGTACCGTCACCATCTGGGCCGGCGAACGCTCGGCGTCGAAGGGAACACTCATGGAGATATCGGACCGACGAACGCTTTGCGGCGGCGATAGATGAAGATCGCCGGAATCCCGTACTTGAGGCGTGGCCATCGAAGTGAAGGGCACCAGCGCCAAGGAACGGACTTGATAACGATCCAATTCCGCCGAGGGTTTGATGGTCACTTTGGGCCCGCTGCAACTACCCGCCGCGAGCACCGCCAGCCCGGTCACTGCGATGGTCCATGCATGCCGACTCCGGAGCATCACTTCCAGTACCCGAAATTCCTCAGGAGGCGAAGTCCGACCGCCTGACTTTTCTCAGGATGGAACTGGCACGCGATGATATTTTCGTGCCAGATACTCGAAACGAATGGGATGCCGTAGGTCGTCGTCGTTGCCGCCACTCGCCGGTCGCGCGGCTCCACAAAATAGGAATGCACAAAATACCAATGAGCTCCGTCTGCAATCCCGGCGAACACCGGGCAAGGGGCCAAGAAGTTCACCTGATTCCATCCCATATGCGGAACTTTCAAGGTAGGGTCGAGCTTGAATCGGCGGACCCTTCCCGAAACGATGTCCATACCCTTGTGAACCCCAAACTCCTCGCTTTCTGTAAAGAGCAGTTGCAATCCCAGGCAAATGCCGAGAAACGGCTTGCCTGATTGGATCGTTCTCCGAACGGAATCGATCAGCCCGAAACGATCGAGATTCGCCATGCAATCGCCGAAGGCTCCGACACCCGGCAAGACCACATGGCTGGCATCGGCAATGATGCGAGGCTCGCGCGTCACGACGGCCGAATGACCGACCGCTTCAAAGGCCTTATGAACGCTGCGGAGGTTGCCCATTCCGTAGTCGATGATCGCGATCATACGTTCAGCCCCGAGAAGGGGTAACAATACCGCAACCGGGATAATCCCCGCCACTACGAAACCGCACCCGGTGCCGCACGGTCGTAGGGTGATTTCTACTACGGTGGCGGTCTTATATCAGCCGAACCCGTGAAGCACGAAGGGCAGGTGCCTATCAGCAACCTGCCCTTCGAAGTCCATCGTTGCTGGCCGATTACAACAGACCTTTGGTCGACAGTACCTTCCCAGCAAGCCGCTCTTCCAGCATCGTGGCTTGGTCCAGCGCCTTGGCGAGCGCTTTGAAGATGGCTTCCATAATATGGTGAGGATTGCGTCCGTACAGCAGGTTGACGTGCAGGTTGAGGCCTCCGTGGGTGACGAAGGCCTGAAAGAAATCCTCGAACAAACCCAGGTCGAAGGACTTGATCTTGCGATCCGGTAGATTCACGTTATAGACGAGAAAGGGCCTGCCGCTGAGATCGACGGTCACCTGCGCCAGCGTTTCATCAAGGGGCGCCGAGGCAAACCCGAAGCGCTTGATGCCGGCCTTCTCGCCTAATGCTTGATGCAATGCCTTGCCCATCACGATGCCGATGTCTTCGACCGTATGGTGTTCATCAATCTCGATGTCTCCCTTGGCCTGCACGGTCAGATCGAAAAAACCGTGCTTGGCCAATAGCTCAAGCATGTGATCGAGGAAACGGATCGACGTGTCGATCTTTCCCTGTCCGCTTCCGTCGAGCGTCCACTCAACGCGAATGTCCGTTTCTTTCGTGGCGCGCTGGGCCACAGCCTGCCGTGGGGCTTCGCTTTTTCTCATGAGAACCTGCTCTGCGCGGACTTGGCATGGGCGTCGAAGCCCTCGATATGGGCCAGACGCAGCAAATGGTCCTTGACCTTGGCGAGCTCTTCTTTAGTGTAGTGCACGATGTTGCTGACCTTCATGTAGTCGTTGACCGACAGAGGAGAAAAGAACCGTGCGGTCCCTCCCGTCGGCAGGACGTGGTTGGGCCCGGCGACGTAATCCGCCACCGACGGAGGCGTATACCGCCCGAGAAAGAGAGCGCCGGCATGGCGGATCTTTTCCAGGTAGTCAAAGGGGCGATCCACCGAAAGAGTCAGGTGCTCGGCGGCAATCTCGTTCGCCACGTCGATCGCCTCGTCCAGCGTGGCGACCACGAATGCCACAGCATGCCGGGCAATGGACTTGGCCGCAATCTTTTCCCGCTGGAGGTCCTTCAATTGGATCGCAACCAATCGCGCGACATCTTTGGCCAACCGCTCCGACGTGGTCACCAAGTAGACTTGCGCATCTTCGTCATGCTCCGCCTCGCACAGCAGGTCGGCCGCCACGTGCGCCGGCTTGGCGTCCTCGTCCGCTACGATCAATAACTCGCTGGGGCCGGCCACCATATCAATGCCGACCGTTCCGTACAGCAGACGTTTGGCCGTCGCGACATAGATATTGCCCGGCCCGACGATCTTGTCCACGCGGGCAACGGTTTTGGTTCCGTAAGCGAGCGCGCCGATCGCCTGCACCCCGCCCATTCGATAAACCTCCGTCACACCCGCGATATCGGCCGCCACGAGCAGATATGGATTGATGGGTCCCTTTTGAGGCGGTGTCGCCATTACGACGCGGCGGACTCCGGCAACCTTCGCCGGGATGGCGCACATCAGAACAGAGGAGGGATAGACGGCCTTGCCGCCCGGTACGTAGATGCCTACCGCATCAACGGGCGCCACGAGCTGCCCCAGTGTCGCGGCATTGTCCTGGTACATCCAGGTCTTAATCCGTTGCCGCTCGTGAAACGCGACGATCCGCTGAGCCGCAAAGCGCAACGCATCTCCCTCGTCCTTGCGAATGTGATAGTAGGCTTCTTTGATCTCGTCGGCGGAGACGCGCAGCCCTTCTGGCTTGATGGAGACTCGATCGAATTGCTTGGTGTAACGAAGGACCGCGCGATCTCCCGCGCGCTCGATGGTCTGGAGAATCGACCTGACGGTCTTTTCGACTGCGGCGCTTTGCACCCGACCGCGGGTGGCGACTTTCTTGAGGGCCGCTGCGAATCCCCGTTCTTGGTGGGTGATGACCTTCATGGCCGCGCCACGTTCATCGACGAGTCCTCGCACCGGCTCCTGCCGCGGTACGCTTGACCAGACTTCTGCGCTTACCGTTCTCGGACAGAGTCGAACGGAGACGCTTGATCAGCTCGGTCAGAACGACGTGCTTCAGCTTCAAACTCGCCCGGTTCACGATCAATCGCGCCGTCGAATGAGCGATCACTTCGATCTCGACCAGGCCGTGCGCCTTGAGAGTATTGCCAGTCTCCACAAGATCCACGATCCGGTCGGCCAGCCCCACTACCGGCGCCAGTTCGATTGATCCATAGAGCTTGATAATCTCGACCGGGACGCCACGCCGATTGAAATATTGCTCCGTGATCTTGGGATATTTAGTCGCAACCCTGATCTTTGAGGACAGCCGATCGCGCGACGTTTCGCCTTGGAGCGCGGCGACGGAGATTCTACACGCTCCGAACTTCAAATCCAATGGCTCATACACGTCGCTCTCTTGCTCCAGGAGCACGTCTTTCCCGACGACACCGACGTCCGCGGCTCCATATTCCACGTAGGTCGGGACATCGCTGGGGCGGACAATGAGGAATGTCATGTCGATGTCGGGGCAGGGAAAGACCAGGCGCCGGGTTTGACTGAGCAACCCGGTTCCCGCATAGCCGGCGCGTCGGAAGGCCTCCAGGGTCGGCTCGAGCAATTTCCCTTTGGAAAACGCAACGATCAACATGGCTTCGTCTGCTCTGCGGCCGCAGCCGCCGCCCCCTCCTTGCACCGCTGAATAATTGCGCCCAACCCCTGCATTTTTTCCTCGATTCGTTCGTAGCCCCGGTCCAAATGATATACCCGGAGAACCTCCGTGACTCCCTCGGCGGCCAACCCGGCCAGCACAAGTCCCGCGCTGGCCCGAAGATCGGACGCCATCACCGGGGCGCCCGTAAGCTTCTCCCGCCCGGTCACTACCGCACGATTGCCTTCAATGCGGATATCCGCCCCCATGCGCCACAATTCTTCGACGTGCATGAACCGGCTCTCGAATACCGTCTCTGTGATGACGCTGGTCCCCTCAGCCACGGTCATCAACGCCACCATTTGGGCCTGCATGTCGGTGGGGAAACCCGGGAACGGGAAGGTTCGGACGTCGACGCCGTTCAATCTTGACTTGGCTTTCAAACGCACTGATTCCTTCTCCGTGTGGATCTCGACACCCGCTTCGCGCAATTTCACCAGCAAGGCTTCAAGGTGAGCTGGCCGACAGCGATCCACTAAAATATTCCCCCCCGTGATGGCCCCGGCTGCCAGGTACGTCCCGGCCTCGATGCGATCCGGAATGATCTCGTGGTCGGCGCCGCGGAGCGACGAAACCCCGTCGATGACGATGATGTCGGTCCCGGCTCCGGAAATTCGAGCGCCCCGCTTGATGAGGAAATCAGCCAGGTCGGTGATCTCCGGCTCTTTGGCGGCATTCTCGATCACCGTCGTCCCGTCGGCCAAACACGCGGCCATCATGAGGTTTTCGGTCCCGGTGACGGTGGGCGTCTCGCAGTAAATACGGGCCCCCTTCAGCTTTTTAGCCTTGGCGCGGATATACCCATGCTCGACGGCGATCTCGGCACCCAACTTAGTCAACCCCGACAGATGCAAATTGACGGGACGTGATCCGATGGCGCAACCGCCTGGCAACGAGACGACCGCCTCTCCCCACCGGGCAAGCAAAGGACCCAGCACGAGAACCGACGCCCTCATCGTTTTCACGAGTTCATACGGCGCCTGGGTGGAACGGACGCTGTCGGCACGGACGGCAGCGCGATGGCCTTCATGCGTGATCGACACCCCCAACATGCCCAGCAGTCTTCCCATCGTCATGACGTCGACGACGCGCGGCAGATTGGTGATCATGCATTCGCCGCGGCCCAGCAGCGTGGAGGCGAGGATAGGCAATGCGGCATTCTTTGCGCCGCTGATTCGGACCTGCCCTCGCAGCGGCTTGCCCCCGGTGATAACGATGCGATCCATCGTTTCTTACCCCGTTCGCTCCGCGATGACCACCCGCTCAATGCCGGCTGCATCGCGAACAGTTTGTACGGTTCCATATCCTTGAATGGACCGGGCCATCTGCAAGACAACGGCTCCCTGTCCTTGACCCACTTCCATGATCAAAAATCCGCCGGCGGCGAGACAATGCACCGCGTCTCTGAGCAGTCGTTCGTGCAATTCCGTGCCGGTCGGACCCGCTACCAATGCCGTCCTGGGTTCATACCGGCCGACCTCTGGCTGAAGAGCATCCCATTCATCCTCTCTAATGTAAGGAGGATTGGAGACAACCACCTCCACCATTCCTAACGGCCACGCTTTCATGGACGACAGCAGGTCCCCTTCGCGCCAGTCGATCTGTTCCTGCACCCCGTGCCGCTGTGCATTCCTCTTGGAGACGGTGAGCGCTGCCGGCGAGATATCTATCCCTACAAAGGACGCGTCCGGAAGCGCCTTCGCCAGCGCGACGACGACACAGCCCGACCCGGTACCTACTTCAACGATTTTTGGCGTCGTCCCCGGCTGAATATGGCGAATCACAGCTTGGACCAGCAGCTCGGTTTCGGGACGAGGGATCAGGACCGCCGGGTTCACTTCGAACTCCAGCCCGCAAAACTCTTGCGTACCGAGGATGTATTGCAACGGCTCGCGCCGGGCTCTGCGGGCCACCGCTTCACGGGCTGCTAAGACTTCCCCGTCGGAGAGCGGGCACTCCTGCTCCATCATCACCCGAAGAGCCGATCGGCCCAAGGCTCCCTCCAAGAGCCAGACGGCTTCCTGTGCCCCGTTCTCGATACCGGCCCGCAACAGGGCCCGGCGTGATTCGCCGAGAAGAGTCCTGACCGTAAGGAAGCATCCCTTTTCCGCGATCGCGTCCATCACGCCTCCGCCGCGGCGTTCTCCTGCTGAGCCCGCAACGCCTGCACAATTTCGTCCAAATCGCCGGCCAGCACCTGCTCCAATTTATGGAGCGTCACCCCAACCCGGTGATCAGTGACGCGATTTTGTGGAAAGTTGTAGGTTCGAATTTTCTCGCTCCGCTCCCCGGTGCCCACTTGAGCCTTACGGTTCTGCGCAATTTCCGCATCCTGCCTCTCCCGTTCCGCCTCCACGATCCTAGCCCGCAGCGTCCGCATGGCTTTATTGCGATTTTTGAGTTGCGACCGTTCGTCTTGACAGGACACAACCACCCCGGTGGGAATATGCGTGATGCGAACGGCCGAATAGGTGGTGTTGACGCTTTGTCCGCCCGCCCCCGAGGAACAGAATGTGTCGATCCGTAAGTCTTTCGGATCGATGTGCACCTCGATTTCATCGACTTCCGGCATGACAGCCACAGTCACCGTCGAGGTGTGAATCCGCCCGCTGGCTTCGGTGGCAGGAACCCGTTGGACTCGGTGCACACCGCTTTCATACTTAAAATGTCCGTAGGCGCCCTTGCCTTCCACCAGGGCAATGACTTCTTTATACCCACCGATGCCGGTTTCCGATGCATCGACCACCTCGACCTTCAGTCCTTTGCGTTCGGCGTATTTGAGATACATGCGAAAAAGATCCCCGGCGAACAGGGCTGCTTCGTCTCCGCCGGTGCCCGCCCGTATTTCCAAAAACAGATTCTTTTCATCCCGCGGGTCCTTGGGGGTCAGGAACTCCAGCACCCCTTCCTCCAGATCCCGCTGCCGCTCCCTGAGCCGCGCACTTTCATCGTTGGCCATCTGATGGAGTTCCGGACCGACGTCCAGGTCCCCAAGCAACTGTGTGACCTCCTCAAGCTGCCTGCGGATATCCTGATAAGTCTGGAACAATTGGGCGACCGGTTCGAGTTCCGTCCGCTCCTTGTTGAGTTTGTGAACGAGGGAAGGTTTGCCCACCACGGAGGGATCCATGAGCTGACTCGTCAACTCATCGTAACGGCCGACGATGGATTCCCACCTCTTCAGCAGCGCCGGATCCATCAATAGCTCCTCACAATAGCTCCTCACTAGGTTCTCTTGCTTGTGCCAAAAAACAAAAAGACCCTGCCCCTCAGCGAAGCAGGGTCCCTCGGTGTGTCCGGTGCGCTCTTACTGTCCCTTCTTCGCGTACTTCTTCTTGAACCGCTCCACTCTGCCCTCGGTGTCCACGATCTTCTGCGTGCCCGTGAAAAACGGGTGGCAGCTGGAGCAAATGTCCACGTTGATGTCGCCGATCGTCGACCGCGTCTTGTAGGAATTCCCGCAGGCGCAGTGCACGGTGGCCTCCCGATACACGGGATGAATGCCTTTCTTCATGAATGCGACTCCTTCCTCTTGCAGCCCGCCACTTTACTTCGAGACGGGAGCCGGATACAAGCGGTCGACTACCGATTCATCGACTGCAGGAATTCCTGGTTGGTCTTGGTACCTTGAATCTTGTCCATCAGGAATTCCATGGCTTCCATCGTTCCGAGCGGGCTCAGTACCTTCCGGAGAATCCACATCTTGTTCAGCCGGTCCTTGTCCACCAGCAGCTCTTCTTTGCGCGTCCCGGACTGGCTGATGTCGATCGCCGGGAAAATACGCTTGTCGGCCAGACGGCGGTCCAAATGAACCTCCATATTGCCGGTGCCCTTGAATTCTTCGAAAATGACGTCATCCATCCGGCTGCCGGTATCCACCAGCGCCGTCGCCATGATGGTCAAGCTGCCGCCGTTCTCGATATTACGGGCCGCGCCGAAGAAGCGCTTGGGCCGCTGCAAAGCGTTGGAATCCAGACCACCGGACAACACCTTTCCGCTCGGCGGAGCAATCGTGTTATAAGCCCGCGCCAACCGGGTGATGCTGTCAAGCAGGATGACGACATCCTTCTTGTGTTCCACAAGTCGCTTGGCCTTCTCGAGCACCATTTCCGCGACCTGAGCGTGCCGCTGCGCGGGCTCATCAAAAGTGGAACTGATGACTTCGGCCTTCACCTGCCGCTGCCAGTCGGTCACTTCCTCGGGCCGCTCGTCGATGAGCAGCACGATCAACGTCACCTCTTTGTGATTCTTCAAGATGGCGCGGGCGATGGCCTGAAGCAACATTGTCTTGCCGGTTCGCGGCGCCGCGACGATGAGCCCGCGTTGACCTTTTCCGATCGGCGTCGTCAAATCCATCACCCGCGTGCAGTACTCCTCCCGGTCGAATTCCAGATTGAGCCGTTCCTCGGGATAGAGGGGGGTCAGGTTGTCGAACAAAATTTTGTCGCGGGCGACCTCCGGATCTTCGTAATTGACCTTTTCGACTTTGAGAAGGGCAAAGTACCGTTCACTCTCCTTCGGCGGCCGGATCTGACCCGAGACGATGTCGCCGGTACGCAGGTTGAACCGTCGAATTTGCGAAGGAGAGATGTAGATGTCGTCGGGGCCGGGGAGATAATTCGAGTCGGGCGCTCTGAGAAAACCGAATCCGTCTGGCAGGGTTTCCAGCACGCCCTCGCCGAATACGACGCCGTTTTTCTCCGTCTGCGCTTGAAGTATCGCGAATATCAATTCCTGCTTTCGCAGATTGGCCGCACCCTCGATCTTGAGATCCCGCGCCACATCATTCAGATCAGCGATGGATTTCTGCTTCAACTCGGCAAGATGCATGACTTCCCCCTTAGCTTGTGGCATACGAGTTCACCAAGCGCCGCGCGCCAGTGTCATAAGGAATCCGGAACCCTGTACCATCATAGCCACTGATGAACGACGAATGACGATAGTTGAGTCGGCGATTGCCTGTGTGTCGGAGAGGACGTTCCGTGAAGGATAAAGATGTTCAGCTGTTTGTAACCATGAAGGCCAGACTATCATTCCCTCAACGATGAGGGAGCTTATCAGTCAATCCCAACTTGTGCTGCACCGGCGCTGCGTCGATCAAGGGGTTGCTGGGCTTGGTTCGAGACAGGCCTTGGAAGTCGTATCAGGAAGAGGAAGTCTTCGAATGTTGGTGGAATAATAACGCTTGCCCTCCATCTTGTCAATAGACTCCACGTATTTTCCATACTGCCTGAGCGGCCCATGCCGGTCATTGCAGGTAGAATCCGCGGTGTGCTAATGAATGGCAAGTTAATCATGGCGCGATACGAGGACGAACGCCCGGAACAAATCTTCACGCTCTCGGAAGCCAATCGCCTCATCCCGCAACTGAACTCGCGCCTCATTTCAGTTCGCCAGGCCAAGGCGTTGTTGCTTCGCACGAGGAACGACATTCGAAGGGCCAGCGCCAATGCTGAGAATGGCGGCGGTAGCCCCTTCGGTTGCCTCTATATTCAAGGACTCCAGCAGATCAGCGCCAACCTGCAGGCAATTCAGGAGCTGGGCGTGCTTGTCAAGGATATCGATCTGGGGCTCTGCGACTTCCCCTACCTTCGCGACGGTCGGGTGGTGTATCTCTGCTGGAAGCTTGGCGAAAAAGAGATACGGTGGTGGCACGAAGTAACGACCGGATATAAGGATCGTTGTCCCTTGGAAGATCATGCCTGATCGCTCGCAGTCCAGACAGCGTTCCTCATGAAGTTTGTCATCCTGGGATATGACGGTCCCGAAGGCGAGGCACGACGCAAGGTGCATCGACCGGCGCATCTGGCTCGAATGGAACCGTTGAATGCGCAAGGCCGTGTTATCCTCGCAGGGCCGCTCACCGACAAGTCCGGCAGTCTGATCGTCATTGAAGCCGACTCCCTAGAGGAGGCTCAGGCGTTCGCCCGCGAGGATCCCTACACGGTTCACGGAGTGTTCGAACGCGTGGAAGTGCATCCCTTCATGCAGGTTTTTCCAAAGTAAATCAAGCCATTCCGATCTTCACACCGAATGTTTTCCCGAACTTGATTTCCTCGGCACCCACATACCCGTTCGTTGCCGGCTTGGGACGACGGCGGTATAGTTTCTCTCATGGTTGTTTCCCGCCTCCTCCTGGCTGCGACGACTGTCATGATGGTCGCGACCGCGTGGGGATCAACCGACAAAGTGGTCGTTGCCGAGGCTCAGTACCTCATGGCCGACGGTGACACGTTGGCGGCTGCCGAGCAAAAGGTTCTCGATCGTGCGAAACGGCGGGCTGTAGAAGAGGCCGGCGTCTACCTTGAATCCACGTTCCGAGACAGTGAAACGGAGAAAGACGGCCGGACCGCTCAAGTCAGTGCACTGGAGATACGCACCATCGCCGCAGCCATCACGGAAACCGAGATCCTGGAATCGCGTCGGTCTTTCGAGCAGGATCGGCCCAAATTCTGGATTCGTATCAGAGCAACGGTGAGCCTGGATAGTCTGGAGCAAGCCATTCGACGACTCCGGTCGGAAGAGCGACTGGCCCGCCATTTCAGGCAGTTACAAAAAGAGAACACCGAGTTGCGCGCCCAACTACAGGAGTTGCAGACCAAAGCCCCGGGCGTGCGCACGCTGGTGATTGTCCCGGAAGGGAGGTCCGAAGCACGACAGCGAGCGCAGGCCCTGATCGAAGCTGCGGTTCAAGCACCGAGCTTTCGTGAAAAAATCGACTTGGCGAGCCAAGCGGTGGCACTGGATGCGAGGTACGTCGATGCGTTAATCATCCGGGGACAGACCTACCTCCAAATGGTATCCGACGGCGTTTCAGAAAAGTCCAAACGCCGCGAGTGGTCCGGTCACCTCAAGCACGCGCGTGCCGATTTTGACCGAGCCCTTGCCCTGGAACCAACCAGCGCCTGGGCTTGGCTTGGGCGCGGGGATGCTGCGACCTGGCTTAAGCACATTGAGGATGCTGCTCAAGCCTACGAGCGCGCGCTGGAAATCGATCCGCTCTTCGATGTCGCGCGTCAACGGTTGATCACCCTTTACACGACGCAGGCGCGCAAACAGGTGGCGGCCAAGCGCTGGCACGAAGCGCTCGCCACCTTACAGAATCTCCTTCGAACCGAAACACCGGAGAGTTGGTTACCATATCAGAAAGAGGCCTATCTGTTGCGCAGCCAGGTTTTTGCCAAGCTCAACCAGCCGGATAAAGCCATTGAAGATCTTTCGATGGTACTCCGGTTTGACTCCACGAATGGAAAGGCATTACTCGCAAGGGCCCGTCTGTACCAGAAACGGTTGCAAGGCAGCTTAGCCAGGGAAGACCTGGAACGGGCTTGTGTCCTAGGCGTCGCAACCGCCTGCACCAGCCTGCCTTAGGTCCTCACAGCTGCCTTCCCCATTTGACAACTTAAAAGACCGACTCCTATAATGCGCCCTCCGAGCGCGGTCCCAGCAGAGGTCAAGATCGTAAAGCCTTAGTTCAAAAGGCCTAAACTGGCTGGGCCCCATAGCCCGAAATCCCCCCAAGGTGGGCCTTCTGCGAGGTTGCAGAAGGACTTGAAAAAGCTTAGAGTGTCGGTAGGTCTGATCGGGCCTTTCTCCTCGGTTCCGGTCGCCCAACCCTTTACCGGAGAGTACGCCGTAATGAATCAATACAGAGTTCTTCCAGGGCCCGAGCATTTTCTTCCTCCCGCCGCCGCGACCATGGGGGTCCGGCTTCCGAATCCCGGCGAAGCTCACGTTAACGGCCAGATCGTTCCCGAGGAGAGAGCTTATGAGGAGGCCGCTCGTCAGTTCTTAATGGCCAAGGTGCCGACTATTTTCCCCGGC
The DNA here is from genome assembly GCA_040255165.1 of Nitrospiraceae bacterium. Lineage (GTDB taxonomy): Bacteria > Nitrospirota > Nitrospiria > Nitrospirales > Nitrospiraceae > JBDZUK01. The sequence continues at coordinate 18,755 of JBDZUK010000018.1, forward strand.
CCGCTGGTGCTGTGGGCCTGGAATGAAAAAGCGGCGAAAAAAGCCGCCGCCATCCGGCACTTGTATGAGACGTTGAAAGAGTGCGTGCAGCCCGGACAAAAAGCGATGTTGATCCCGATGCCGGATTACAGGCCCAAGTATCCCAAGATCAACCCTGAGATTGAAATCAATCCCAATCACCCAAACTTAACCATCTGGCACAACAAAATCGATTGTTGCATGTTTGTGGGGGTTCACTGCCACCAGGCCAACTTGTCCCTCAAGATCATTCGCGGCGGCACATCCTGCTACACCATCGCCATGTGCGCCCAGGCTGGTCACGAAGACGCGATGCTCTCGTTCCGAGACGCTTCCGTAGAGAAGATTATGACGCTGGCCGAATGGGTGCGCAAATTGAAGGGAACCGTCCAACCCCGGCTGACATCAGCGAAAAGCACCGCCTCAAACTGACGTTTGAGGCGGGCCCGACCAACAAGGAGGCTGAGCCCATGGCAGATACACACTCGGTCATCGGGACCAAAAACAACAAAGGGCAGACCATCACCGACGCCTGGTCCATGCTGCACGAAGCGCCCCGTACCCCGTCATTTTACACTGGCAGCGAGGTCATCAAAGAGGCGATTCGCAGGGCAAATGTCGACGTGATGATTGCCTATCCGATTACTCCGCAGAGCGAAGCCGCGGCGCTGATCGGCGAACTATTCGCCGAGGGATACGTGAAGGAGTACTTCCGAGGCGAGAGCGAGTTTGCCGTCATGTCTCAGTGCGCGGGTGCCGCGTTCGGCGGGGCGCGCGTGTTCACCACCACGGCCGGACCGGGCACGATGCGCGCGATGGAAAATTTCCCGATGTGGGCGGGCGCGCGGCTGCCGATCCAGATGATCGTCACGTGCCGAGGAATCAACTCTCCTCTCTCGATCCAGCCGGACACGTTGGAAATTTCCTATCTGCTCAACACCGGAATGCTGGTCTGGCACGCCGAGACGGCTCAAGACTTCTACGATTGGATTTTGAAAGGTTACATGGTATCGGAAGAGCCCGACGTGCATCTCCCGCTGGCGCTCTGCTGCGACGGGTTCTTTGTGACTCACACGAAAGACGTGGTGAATCTCACCCCGACCGACATGTGTTTGCCCCCGTACGATCCCTATCGTTCTCCAGTTCCGTGTATGGACATGGAATGCCCACCGGTTCGGATGATGCGTGACCCATTCGTGATGAAGAGCAATTACATCAGCTATGCCACGCATGCCAGCTGGCAGCAGGAAATCTGGGCGGCGATCGAGCGCTCGCGCAAGCATACCATCAAGTGGCTCGACGGCCTGATCGATACCGAAAACGTCGATGCCGACATCATGATCGTCTCCTCCGGCACGGCGGTATCCCAAGGCCGTGAAGCCATCCGCCTACTCGAAGACGAAGGTGTGCGTTGCGGCCTCGTCAAGATCAAGACCTTGCGTCCTTGGCCCGAAGAGGAAATTCGAGAGGCGACCAAGAACGCAAAGCATATTTTTGTGCCGGAATTCAACGTCACCGGTTGGCTGGCAAAAGAGATTCGAGCGACGATCCCGAACAGCCACCGGGTCCACGCGGGCCCGCATGTCTGCGGCGGAATGACGATGCCGCCCGAGATCATCGTCTCGGAGATCAAGACGGCGCTCGGCATGAAAGCGGAGTCCCTGGCCGGTCGCGGGAGCTGACGCTCCACGACCCGCATTATCTTTGAGGAGGCGTCCATGAGCAAAGAGCGGATAAAAATCTCTCCCGATCTCTTCGATATTATGCCGTCTGAGTACCAGGATCTGGTCCAACGGGCGACCTACGGCAAGGAGGACCGAGGGTGGAAGGACATCGGAAACGCCAAGGAACTGATCGAAGAGCACTCGCTCTGCGCGGGATGCCCCGAATCGATGGCCTTCCGGTACATCCTGGCGTCGCTGCCGAATCCGGAAGACACGGTGATGGTCGGATCAACCGGCTGCACGAGCCTCGTGTTTCCGCATGTTGGCGTGCATAACATCCACTCGCTGTTTGGCAACCAGAATGCGATAGCGTCCGGCCTCAAGCGGGCTTTGACCGTCCGGTTTCCCGGCCGCGTGAAGGACGTCGTGGTGCTGGCAGGTGACGGAGCTACAGTGGACATCGGTCTCGACATGACCTTGCAGGCCTGGTTTCGCCAGGAGAAGTTCACCACGATCTGCTTCGACAACGAGCTCTACGCCAACACGGGCGGCCAGGAGAGCGGTCTGATGCAGAAAGGTTTCGTGGCGAAGATGGCGCCGGTCGGCAAAACGTTTGAGAAAGTTCGGCTCCCGGAAATCGCCCGCGAGTCCGGCTGCCACTACGTGGTGCAATGCACCGTCAGTAAGCCCTCGCTGGTCGAAAAGGTCATCCGGAACGCCGTGTACGTAGCGCGGGAAATCGGGCCGACCTACCTCCAGCTCTATACACCCTGCATCCTGGAGATCGGCAAGAACAGCATGGAAGGCCTTCAGGAAATGCGTGATTCGGAGAAGCCGACCGAGCGGTTCGCCTACAAGGAGTTCATGAGCGATGCGGCCAAGCAGCTCTTGAATGAGGTCGCCGCCAAGGAAAAAGAGCGGAAAGCCGCAGCCAAGCAACTGGCCGGCCAGGAAGCCTAACGGGCGGCACGGGACGAAGGAGACGATCATGATCAAGAAGCGACTCAATATCCGGATGTCCGGTCTTGGAGGCCAAGGCGCGGTGACTGCCGCCCACGTGATGGCCATGGCCGCCAATCGCGACGGAAAGTTCTCCATTTCGAACCCCTTCTTCGGCGCGGAAAAGCGCATGGCGCCGGCCGAGAGCTACTGCCGGATCGGCATCGAACGGATCTACGACCGGGGCGAGTTGGTGTTCCCCGACGTCATCGAAGTGTTCCATCCCCAGGTCATCACAATGGGCAAGAGTTACACGATGCCGTTCTACTCAGGGATTAAGGAGCATGGAGTCGTGATCATCAACTCCGATGTCCCCCTGCTCTCGGAAGAGGACATCGAACGGTTGAAGGACCTCAATGTCGCCGTCTTCTACATCCCGGGGACGCAGGTCGCGCTGGAGGTTGCGGGCACCGAGTTGTCGACGAACATGACGATGATCGGGTCCGTGGCCGGCATCACCAAGTGCGTTTCGATGGAAGCCCTAGACGCCGCTTTGCAGGAACGTTTCGGGAAAAAGTTCGTGGCTTCAGGCGGAACCGCCTCCTTGGACGAAGCGATCAAGAAAAAATTCGCTAAAAAGGAGATGCTGCTACAGAAGAACCTGGCCACGGTCAAGCGCGCCTACGAAATGGGCGTCGAATGGGCTGAACAAAACAACGTCGAGCTGAAGGTCGGCAACCCGGCCGTTGCGGCTTAGCGAAAAAAGGAACCAGATGGATGTATAACGTCGCGCAAGTAATCGAAGAAAAGTGCGTCGCCAAAAAGGGATGCCGGCTCTGCATCATGTATTGCCCGGAAGCCAACTGCCTGGACCTCAACGTCGCTAAAATGATCGCCGAGGTCAACATCAACCGGTGCAAGGGATGTGAGTTATGCGTGGTCGTCTGCAACGCAGCCAAACACCAGGCGATCGAAATGCAGGCGGTCAGCGCCAGCGGGCAACTGATGTTGAAAAAGGGAGAATCGGCGGCGCTCGGACAAGCCTACCAAGGCTGACCCAGCCGCCGTATCAATCCAACAACCCCATGGCGCACGCGCTATGGGGTTTTTTGTTGGAGCAGAGGGGAGGGCGCGAGCATGGAAAGCGAAGACAACGTCGTCACTTCTCTCTTCCTAGAAATAGCCGGTGTTCTCAAGCAATTCCCGGAAGCGCTCGAACGGCGAGCGGCGGAAATCGAAGCCACGGGGAAAGATCCTGAATTGGCTGCCAAGCTCGCCAAAGGGGCCGACACGATGCGGGACAGCGGCAATCTCTATTTGTCCTGGGCCAAACATTACGCCCTGCTTTCCGAGGGGAATTCCGATGCGTCCTCGGACGAAGACGAATCAGAGGATTTCGATATCTGACGATGCCTGACGATCGTCCGCCTGAGCAAAAAGGACTCCCCCTTCCCCAAATCTTTTGCTACAATGCCGCTCTCTCTTTGTAGGATCGTTCCCCGGTAGCTCAGTTGGTAGAGCGATCGGCTGTTAACCGATTGGTCGCAGGTTCGAGTCCTGCCCGGGGAGCCATTTCAAGGCTGCCGTTCCATTTGAAAACGGCGGCCTTTTTTCGTTTAGTAGAATGGTTTCGTGTCCTCTTCAATACTTTATGACGATTTTCACCCCCATCCCTTACTGCACAACGCCCATGTCATGACGATCGTGCCCCGCTACTGGCCCAGGCGGAACCTGTTGGCCGGCGTGCCGATCGAGCGCAGGCTCTTCACGGTCGAACCCCGTACGCAGCTGCTCGCTTTTTGTCACTGGCAGTCCGAACGCACCCGGTGCGAAACGGTCGTACTGGTCCATGGCCTGGAAGGCTGCAGCGAGTCACATTACATGCGAGGCATTGCGGCCAAAGCTTTTCGAGCCGGACTTAACGTCATTCGGATGAACCAGCGAACCTGCGGAGGCACAGAGGCCTTGACTCCCACTCTCTATAATAGCGGACTCAGCGGGGACTATCTCGCCGTCCTTCGTGAATTGCGAGAGGTGGACGGGGTGGACAGAATCTGGCTTACCGGGTATTCGATGGGGGGTAATTTGGTCCTGAAGGCGGCGGGAGAAATCGGCGGCTCAGAGCCCGGGCTCTCGGGAGTAGTGGCCGTGTGTCCAAACATCGATCCTACTCAGTGCATCGACGCGCTCGAACGACCGGAGAACCGAATGTACCACTCCCATTTCCTCACGCGCCTCAAAGCTCGACTCCGGCGAAAGGCCGCATTATCCCCGGACCAATGGGATCTGTCCGCCCTAGCTGGCATTGGATCCATCAGGCAATTCGATGAGTATTACACGGCTCCGGACGGGGGGTATGCGGGAGCGGGCGATTACTACAATCGCGCAGGAGCCCGTCACGTGCTCGATCGGATTGCCGTCCCTACACTGATCCTCACCGCACAGGACGACCCCTTCATTCCGTATTCGATGTTTCTTACCCCGGTGGTGCGCCGCAATCCCATGATCCGACTCCTTGCTCCTCGACATGGAGGGCATTGCGGATTCTTTCAGCGGGCTCGTCATAGGGAGGACCCCTACTGGGCGGAGAACCGACTCGTGGACTTTATCGTCAGAGGCGGTGAACACCCACCCGTCATGTCCACCGAACTTGAACCGACAAGGGACAGTCCGACTTCAAAACCGCAGCATCTCCCGAACGAAGCAATCGGTTCAGGCGCGACCGACTCTTGAGAGTGAGACGATGCAGCGCAATCCCGAAGCGCCTTTTCCTGACCCATATGACACGAGCCTCTTCGATGAAGAGCGGGCTTGGCTCGCTCGGAACCTGCAGACAGAGCGATAGAAGCATTCCAACGCAAACAGGTTGATTCCCTCGAACACCAAAGCCCCGTAGCGACACGTCGACCGTCAGCCCCTCTCCCACCAATATGACCTTTCCCCGGCGGCCGGAATAGGTTAATCGGCAGGCCAGCGGTAATCGAGGTGTCCCACGTCCTTCCGTCCGCGAATAACCGGCTGCCTTTCCGGCCGTTTGATTAGTCCCATAACCAGCCATAACTTCCTCCCTAGTCCGGTGTGAGCTTATGAACCTCCGCTAACTCTACCTCGCTAGGCAAGAATTCCTAGCCCCTTTGGAGGGATTTCGGCCCTACCCTTTCGGATAAGGCCGGCCGGCAATGTTTGGATTGTATTTGTTACGGGGGAAAAATGTGACTCAGGCGGCTTGTTTCCTGCCCCTGCGGGAACTCTCGGCAGAACCGGCAAGCGGAGCGCATGACAGCACCCACGTCACGATGACCCAGGCGCTGGCGCCGACCAAGCCGATCACAAAGACCCAGTTGTACACGGACTTGCCGGGCTTCCCCAGGAAGGGATCGACGAGAAACGACAACACACCATAGCCTGCAGCCACCGCGAAGAGGGTGAGAACCGGCAGAAGCAGAGCTCGAACTGGGGCGAAACGTTTCCATTCCCCTGGCCATTGATGGCTTATACGGCGCCCGCACAGCCAAATCATCGCTACCGCGCCTCCATAGGCGAGAAATTGGACGAGATTCGAGGCTCGAAGCTTCCCCACTGCCGCTTCCTTGAAGAGAGGTATATGCCCAAGAATCAGGCCCATTATCACAGCGAGTAGAACTGCCACCCCATACTGCATCATCCACTGCCGCGTGGTCATGTTCTCAGCCTCCTTGTTGTCCCGAGACGACGGCGACTAAACGCAACGCCCGGTCACAGAAAGCATACCATCCAACGTGGTTTTTGCCGCGGAGATAAGATTTTTCCGTGCTTAGCGGCCGTGCAACCCGGTGTAGGGATTAACAAACAGTGAAGAGGCTGTGGCGAATCGATCTGACCCCGAAGCGGTTCCCGCTCACCCAGGCTACGCTGACTTCATCAATCATGATCGGTTCCTCCTCGTCGGGATGGTGCACCCAAAGAGTCAGCACCATGCCGGGATAGACCGGTTGCTCACCGCACAGGCCCCAACCGGATTCAGACAGGTCTATCATGGTTCCTTCGCTGATAAACACCGATTCGCCCGAAGCGCCGGAGTACGTCACCGGGCACTGAACCGACAGGCGACCGGCTCCTCGAACTCCATCAGGAATTGCCTTTTCAGGCCGTTGCAGGCGCAGTTCTTTGTTCATTACACCCTCCATTGGTTCCTGCTCCGCCTTTGCAGCACGATGCTCACTGTAGCGCCGAATATGACGAAGCGCGACTCCCCATTCGGTGGGTAAAACTCCCTGCTTCGGAATGGAGTCTGGTAACCGAGGAGCTGCAGGGAACTACCGACACACCATCATGCGCCGGCCAGGTGAGCCCGAACTTCTTGCGCGTAAGTCTTGAAGGGATCCACCATCCGAAACGGCGCGCGCCCGCGCAGCCGGAAAACCGACCAGTGGATTTCGTAGGGAGGGATGAAGAAACCTTCCGGCGAGACATCCCCCTGCTCGCTCGATAACCCGTTGTCCAGAAGATGCTTCACCAGCTCTCCGCGGCCGAACGCGCGGGTATTGCGGGGAGGGTGCTGCTGCGCCAGTTCGATGGCCTTGTCCGTCGTGACTCTAAGAGCTCTCCCCTCCTCTACCAGCCCGAAGAAGAGGCCTTTTTGAGGGTGCAAATTGTGATACTCCAAGTCGAGGCTTTTGAGCATGGAATCATCCCACTCCACACGCTCGGCTTCTCGAAACGCTTCCAGCAGCCACAACTTTGAGGCCCAATCCACTCGACCCACCAATTTGACATAGTCGCCGCGGAGATCATGAAGCACCGACTCCCACTGGTCCAATACCCAGTCGGTTTCTTCGTCCTGCCCGCGATACCGACTCCGGGCCGCAGACAAGAACTGCTCTTGAATGTCGATCGCCGACATGGTTTTGCCCGACTGCAGAGTCACCAACCACTGTCGATCTTGGTCTTGAGAAATCTCCTGGAGCGTTTCAACCGGTTCGGACAGGTCCAGCCCGCAGGGCGAGTGTCCCTCTTCGATAAGCTGCAGCACCAACCCTGTCGCGCCGAGCTTCAGCGCCGTCGCCGTTTCCGCCATGTTCGAATCGCCCAGCAGCAAATGGATGCGCCGATACTGGCTCGGATCCGCCAGCGGTTCATCGCGTGTGTTGATGATGGACCGGTTTTGCTGCACCCATTCGAAAAAATCATTCACGATGTGGTCCGCGCGCTGGGAAAGCTGAAACGGAAGGAGCGCTTCCGCCCGGCGGTGGTGCAATGCCGCCCGCGGGACGATCAGCCGGTCCATCTGGATCCAGGCATCCTGAGGGCTTGCCGCGCCGACGCGTCCTGCGCCGGTGAAGATCTGGCGCGTGACGAGAAACGTGACCAGCGGCGCCAGCCCTCTGCGGGTGAAAGGAAAGCGGCGCGAGACGAGATAGTTTTCATGTGACCCGAACGTCGCGTCGGTTTCGTGGTCGATGTTGTTTTTGATCAAGGAGACTGAGTCGGCAAGCCCAAGATCGTCGATGGCCTGCTGTAAAAGCTGATCGCCGGCGCGATCGGCCGCGACCGAGTCCGTCAAGGTGTTGCACTCGGGCGAGGCGTATTCCAGATGACCCATGTCAAGGTACACGCGGCCGGCATTGGCGAGAAATCCGCCGTTGCCCGGCGGTTCGTCGTGCCCCCGGTGATGCAGATCCAGCACGCCGCGCTGCTGAACATGGAACAGATGATCTCGGATTCGGCGGGCGAACCACGTGGGAGAATGCTCAGGCCGCTCCTCGTGGATCAGAAGGCCGTATTCCGTTTCCAACCCGAAGATACGATTGAACATGGACCCGTTGCCTCGCCGTCATGCCTTCAGTTCTCTTGGGAGGAAGCTCGCCAGTTCGTCGGGAGTGAAGGCTCGGTACTTCGAGGAGCCTGCCCGATGCCGTTCAAGTAGAGCGCACTCAATGGTTTTCTCGGCCACGATCTTCTCCAAATGGGCCCACAGCGCAGTCGCATCGGAAATGAGACCCGGCGGCTGCGGTGAAGCGGGAGACGAAGATGCGGCTGTTTCGTCCCGCTCATTCTCATCCTTCTCCAGCTGCTGCGCCCTGTCGCCCAAGGCCCAAGTCCGTAGCGCCAAGCCGACCGCCTGCTCGAGCGAGAGTACGCCGCCTTCCTGGCGCAAGTAGGCTGTCATCTGCCGTTCAACAGCGGGAGTTGCCGCTAGCACTGCGCACCGACGGGCTTCCTCGAAGGTTCCGTCGTAATTGATCGTAAGCAAGGCATCCCTTTCCGGCTTGAGCCCGATTTCGGCCAGCAGAATTTTCACGATGAACGGCGCTTTAAACACCTCCTCAAAGGCCTGCTTGATCACGGGCGCAATGCCGTACTTGACCAGGCGGGATCCGGTGACATCGGACGGAGAACGGTTGAATCCTTCGATGTGCGCCATCTCCAAAAGGCTGAACCGCAGCTTTTCGAGATCGGCCGGATGCCCCATGCCGGCCAGCGCGATGCGGTCGTAGATTTCGTAAAGCTTCGGTGTCCCCTTGCTGACGGTCAACAGCAGCAAGCCGTCATCGTACGCCAACGCCACGACGGGACTGCCTTGCTTGAACTGCTCGTCGAGATATTGCCGGCGGTTTCCGACGGCTTCGACCCACCGGTAAGGTTCTTCATACATGTCGGGACACCTTGGATTCGAACAGATCTTTCAGCGCCGCATCCGAAACGGTTTGGACTCCGGCTTCCGTGATCAGCTTGACGATGGGATACAAATTTGCCTCGCGATTGATGCCCCCGGTCGCGCTGTCAAATTCTGCAGCGCTGGTGAGGAGCCGGAGAGCCTGAACGGTCGCCTGCTCTTCCGACAATCCGGCCAGCGGCTCCTCGCCCCACGTGTTGAGATAATGGAGAATGCCGCGGATCGTCGGCGATCCTGACCCCGACACGCTATATTCGACCCCTTCGAACTCCGCGCCCAGAATGTCGTAGAAATAGATCTTCGCGGTGCCCTGCTCGAAATCGTACCCGGCAAAAATTGGCGCCACCGCGCCCGTGCCCGCCAACGCCGCGGCGACATTTTCCTTCAGCAGCTTCGAAAGCGCTCGGAGCTTGCCCTCGAAGCTCAGTTCCTGCAATTGCGTGCGGCGGTAATATTTGAATGAGTGCTCCAGAATCCGGGCCATCTCATAGGCCGTGGCGGGCACTCCCGCGATCGCCATGACGCTATGCCGGTCCAGTTCCAGCACCTTGTCGGTCCGGTCGTACATCACCATGTTACCGGCGGTGGCCCGGCGATCCCCGGCCACCAGCACGCCGTCGCGATACTTGAACGCCAGAATGGTCGTCGCGCTCGTCAGGTCCTGCCCATTGGTTTTGGCAGACTGCGCGCCGAACTGATAACCATGCTCCTTCAAAAGCTGAAAGAAATCCCCCTGCATCCCCATCGCCGCCCCTTTGCCTCTGTCTTCATTGTCCGGTGCGCTGCCGATACCGTTCCGCCTGCTTGGGATCCACCTTCCGCATGCGCTTCAAGAGATTGTCCTTGTCCGGTGACCCGGTTTCGGGTCGGCGCGGTCCGCCTCCTTCCTCGGGAGACCCGGGTGACTTGGGCATCGGCTCGATCGGTCCCTCTCGTCGTTCCGGTGCGATCGTATATTTCATGACCGTGTGTCCTTTCGTCTCATCCATCGGGACAGGGCTTCTTCCGGCGAGGCCGCCTGCTCGAACGTCTCCGCGCAAGCCCGTACCTCGTCAGGGTCGAAGAGATCCTCCATGTCAAGTGTCCTCGCGCGCCACCCTCCGGTAAATTGAATCCGTTCCCATTGCACGGACTTGACCTGCTCGGGAAATCGACGCACGCACAACCCGCGCAGCCCCCCTCTGGTGTCTTCGGGGCCGGCCGCCAGCGCCGCTTCCACTTCGTGGTCGCCGCTCAACCGCCACGTTTTGCCTTCGGCCTCCAGCCCGAGATACAAGCCGCGATCCTGATTCACATTGTGATACTCCAAATCCAGGCTGGCCAGCCAGGGATCGTCCCAGCCCAAACGTTCCTCCCGCGCGAAGGTTTCCAAAAGCCAAAGTTTGGTAACCCAATCCAGCTTGCCGACCAACCGGCCCCGATCCGATCGTAAGGACTCGAGCGTCTCCTCCCACTCCTTCAATACCCAATCCGTCTCTGGGTCGGCCCCCTTCAATGCCTTCTGTGCTTGCGACAGGTACTGCTCTTGAATTTCCAGGCCGGTCAGCGCGGTCCCCTGATTCACGCGAACGGTCGTCTTGAGATCAGGATCCCGCGACAGGGCTTTAATGGCCGCGACAGGCTGTTCAACGTCGAGCGTTGGAGCGGCATCTCTTTCAATCAACTCCAGAACCAGCCTGGTCGTCCCAACTTTCAAGGCGGTTGCGTATTCGCACATATTGGCGTCGCCGACGATGAGATGCAACCGGCGGTACCTGGCGCGGTCGGCGTGCGGCTCATCCCTCGTGTTCAGAATCGGACGATTGTGCATCGTATCGACGCTCAAGTCGGTTTCCACGAAATCGGCCCGTTGAGACAACTGATAGCGCCCGGGCACGAACCCGGACTCCTGGGACTCGATCCCGATTTTTCCAGAACCGGCCACCACTTGCCGTGTGACGAGGAACGGCATCAAGCCGGAGACGAGCGTAGAAAAGGGGATCGCGCGGGAAACCAAGTAATTATCGTGGCAGCCGTAGCTGTGGCCGTGAAAATCGGTATTGTTCTTGTACAACTGCACATGCGGCCCGCCCAGATCACGGTTCCGACGCGCGGCCGCTCGTTGCACGATCCGCTCGCCGGCACGATCGTGCGCGATCAAATCCTTCAATGAACGACATTCCGGCGTCGAGTATTCGGGGTGGGTGTGGTCGTTGTAGAAACGCGCACCGTTGGGGAGCACCAAGTCGCTTTTCATCTCGTGAAACGAGAAGGGACGATGCGCGTCCATCTCGGCGAATTGATCTTCTTCCTTATCCTGCTGAAGACCCGAGACACGGAACCCGCGGGCGTCCTCGTGCGGATCTTCACCGGAATAGTCCCAGCGCCGCTCAAACGCGGCGCTCAAATGCGCGCGGACCAACGCCATCGACTCGGTCACCGGGTCGACGGTTTCTTGATCCTCTCGCGTGATACCGTATTCGGTTTCGAGGCCGAAGAGACGCATGCAATACGCTCACAGGCTGAGACGCTCACAAGTTCACTACGTGAGGCTTCGCACTTGCGACTTGGAATCTTGTCAGGGCTCCTTTAAATGATCTGACTCACCAGCCGCTCTTCAGTCTGCCGCCCGCGCCGGAATGAAGAGATGCCCACCACCTGCTCGGGATGATGGTCGAGCAGCTTCAGCCATTCCTCCGCCGCGTCGTCCGGAGGCAGCATCTCGCCCTGGCGGAATTCCTCACCGACGGACTCTAGCAGATCAACCGCGCTGACACCGGCCTGGACTTCCTGCCGAATGGCCCGCTCGATCGCCTTTTCTTTCGCCCGCTGGACGATGGAGGCCAGGATGGCGCCACTGATCAGATCACCGCGATACAACACCTTGCTGTGCCCGTTCCGCAATCGAATCGAAAGTAGACGATTCTCCTCGGTCCGTTTAAAGATCGCCTCGACGACCTGTTCGACCAGGGCGGCACAAGCCTCCGTCCTGCTCTGCTGCCCCGCGAGCGCCGACGAATCCAGCGGGAGATCTTCGGTCAGATAAACCTTCACGATTTCGGCCGCCGCTTCGCGGTTTGGCCGGCTCACTTTGATCTTCCGGTCGATCCGTCCCGGCCGCAACACTGCCGGATCGATCAGGTCCGGCCTATTGGAAGCGAGAATAATCACCACGTCGCGCAACGACTCGATGCCATCCATTTCCGCGCAAAACATCGGCACGAGTGTGTTCGAGATATTGAATGAGCGCATGGCCCGCCGAGTCCCGAGGATCGATTCGGCCTCGTCGATGAAAATGAACGGCAGCGCCCCGTCCTTGCGCCTGGCCCGGGCCTGCGCGAAAAGATCGCGCACCATCCGCTCGGATTCTCCGAGCCACATGTTCAAAATCTCCGGGCCCTTCACGTGCAAAAATGCGCCTTCCTTCACCGGCGGCTGAGCGGGCGCGCGCTCCGGCCGCGCCGCGTCGGATTGCTCGACAAGCCGGGACAGACTCGCGGCCGCCGCCTGCCCGATCAACGTCTTGCCACAGCCCGGAGGACCATAGAGAAGAAAACCCTTCGGCTGGCTGAACTTGAACCGCTGAAACGTGTCCGCGTGCAGCAGTGGATATTCGATCGCTTTGCGGATGGCATCGATCGCGGTCGCCTGGCCCCCAATCTGCTCCCACGTGATCTTCGGCACTTCATCCAAGACATGCGCCCGTGCTTTCCGGTCCTCCATCCGCTCAAGCGCGACGCGATGGCTGGGATCGATCCGCACTTCGTCGCCGGGCTTCAAGTCCAGACCAACCAAATCGCTCGAGCGTTGAAGAATCAGCGGCTGGCGGCCCATGTCCTGTTCGAACCGCAACCGTCCGTCCGGGAGGGCCTCGGCAACTTTGAGCACCGGTCCGTTGCGATCGTAGCCGAGAGTCTTGATGACGGCGTACGCCTCGTTGACCAGGATCTGCGTGCCGATCTTCAGATTCTCGGCCGGCACCCGAGGATCCACGTTCGCGTAATATTCCGCCCCGCCGACGACAATACGCGCGACGCCTTCGGCGGGCAGTTCTAGAAGCATCCCGACGCGATTGGCCGGCGCCGTCAGCTTCGCGACGACTTCACTGATCTTTTTGAACTCAGCCTCTCGCTGCTGTTGCGAAGCGGCGCTCAGCATCACCGAGTGACGCAGCTTATACAGGAGCTTTTGGCGAGGATCGTCCTCCGGAAACAAGGCGAGACACCGCTCGATCAGCTCCAAAGGGTCGGACGCCGTCGAGGTTGGTCGCGGGGAGCCCGCCGCGTTGCCCGGGTCGTCATCCGGCCCTGGCTCAGACTTGAGATGATCGCTCATGTCGGTCCTCCATAGCCGATCGGCCTCTCGTGACTGAGCAGGTCTCGCATCTTACCACAGTCGGCTGATCGACCGCCTGACAACCGGGCAACTTAGTTCACGGCCTGCAAGGTGACCATGACTTGTTGGCGCCGGTTCAAGCGCAGGATATCCACCGCCACCTGGTCGCCCACGTTGCGGTCTTCCAAGATGCTCATCAAGGCATCCACCGTCTCGACCGGCTTGCCGTCGACCGCCACGATGATGTCGCCCAACTCGATGCGTCCCGTCATCGTTTCCCGCGCCCCACGCAAGCCCGCACGCTCGGCTCCGCTGCCTTTCGATACCTTGCCGATCACCAGTCCTTTGACGCCCCACCGTTTGGCGATCGCATCCGGCACGAGCGAGACGCCGAGACCCGGCCGGATCAGTTTTCCATACTTGATCAATTCAGGCACGATCCGATTCACCATGTCGACAGGAACTGCGAACCCGATCCCGGCGAACGCTCCGCTGGGGCTCACGATCTGCGTGTTGATGCCGATCAAGCGGCCCGCGCTGTCGAGCAGAGGGCCTCCGGAGTTGCCCGGATTGATCGCGGCATCCGTTTGAATCACGCCCTCAATCGTCCGGTTGGAAAGCGATTTGATCGTGCGCCCCAGGGCGCTGACCACGCCGGTGGTCAACGTATGGTCGAGTCCGAACGGATTTCCGATCGCTAAGACCCGCTGCCCGACGCGCAAATCGGACGATGTGCCGACCGCGATGGGAGCCAGCGCGTCCTCCGGCGCTTGGATTTGCAGGACCGCCAGATCGTGGTCCGGATCGACGCCGACGACGCGCGCGCGATGCTCGGTTCGATCCGCAAGGGTGACCGTAATCGCGTCGGCGCCGTACACCACGTGAAAATTCGTCACGATATGTCCGTGTTTGTTCCAGACAAACCCGGAGCCTGAGCCTTGCGGCACCTCGAATTGGTTGAACGACCACGGATCGCGCTGAATGGCGGTATTCGCGATGAAGACGACGGATTTCGTGGCCCGTTCGAACACGGCAATGGTCGCCCGCTCATCCGGCGCCAGGTCGGCCGGGCTTGGCGTGATGGGTCGAGGCTTGCCTTCAGGGCCCCCATAGCCGGCGCCCAACGGCTTGCCCCAGTCGCCGAGCGCCGGCGCCGGACGGCCGGACACGGCCAGATGGGCCCCGAACAGAATGAGGAGAATGAAGAGCAGCCGGCGGGCCATCGGGGCTATTCCCCGATTACCTGGATCACGAGGTCTCTCGTGCGGGGCCGAGTGTCGAAATCGATGACGACGATCTGCTGCCAGGTGCCCAAAGCCAGGGCGCCCCCGGCGAAGGGGACGGTGACGGACGCGCCTTGGAGCTGGCCGCGCAGATGACTGTGCCCGTTGTCCTCACCGGAATTCCTCGTATTGTGCTGCCATCCGGGATCGGCGGGGACCGCCCGGTTCCAGAAAGTTTTGGTATCGGCCCTGATGCCCGGTTCGTCTTCGATCAACATGACGGACGCCGTGGTGTGTTTGACGAACACCGTCACGATGCCGGCCGTCAGACCGGTTTTCGCCAGCGCCGCTTGAACCGGCTTGGTGATGTTTTCTATGTGGCCGTCGCCGCGCATCTCCAGTCGAAGCGGCACCGTCTTCACCGGCATGCCGCTCTCCCTCCGGAAATGCCCCGAAGGTACACGCGCTCGGCCCGCGACAGCCGTTTGCCCCGCGCCTCGGCCAGAATGTCGTCGAACACGCCCTGTCCGGCCAACGTGCGCAGTGCTTCCAGAACCGGCGGGCTCACAATGCCTTCCTGCGCCAACTTGTCGAGATACGCAAAGGCATCGGACAGCGATTCTTTCGTCCTGCCATAATAGTCGCGCCCGCGTCGCTGGTTGCTGTAGGCCTCGAATTGCTCACAGGCCACAAGCACTTCCGCCAGCTGTCTCACCCACGGCGGCGCGCCGGCCAGCCGTTCGGGATAATAGTAGTAAAGCACGACGAGCTGCATCCACGGCTTCCAGGGAATCCCCAGGCGGGCGAAGCGGGGCTTCACCTCTCGGAGCCGGCGCGCCAGCCGACGGGCATACCCGAGCCGCATCTCGACCTGCTCCTTGGCCCACCGATCGATCACGATGTCCGACGCCGCAAGATCCCGCCGGTACCGATTCAAGAACGCTTCGGTCTCCCGTCCGTACACGGTCTCCGGATGCACGGCGCGCCATTCGCGCGGCCTTGTCGGGATGCCGCGTGCCTTGGCCCATGACCAGATGGCGCCGAACAGACGCCGGTCCAGGCCCGCACGACCCAAATCGTGCAGTAAGCAGGCAATTTGATAGTCGCGAACCAGCTCCGTGGGATGCCCCAAGTGCGTCGCGACCGCCGCGCACATACGGGCCGTCCGCACGGCGTGAGGACGGTCGTAGCCGCGAATCAGCTTTCCATTACGCGGGTTGGGGTAGTCGTACAGCGCCATCAATCGGGCGACGAGCGGACGAGCAAGAAGCAAGGGGGCGCGCGGAGAAGAAGCATTCATGGATGCATATGACAGGCGGTCCGTAGTCCGGTCGAAAACGACGGTGGCCAGAATATCGTCCGGTTCAAGAACGTGTCAAGGTGAGCGAGGAGCGGGAACGCTCGCGGGAAGGTGAGATGTTTGATATGCTCGGCGTCAGGAGTACTGAGGTCGTCGGGAATCCGATTATGATCCATAGTCGACAAGCGGTTTGGGCGGGCCTTGTGTTCGCAGCCTCAGGCGCGCTCCTTCCGCCAACCGGAGCCGCCGCCTCTTTGGACGGGCTTATGGATTTGACCGGACAAGCGATTCCGATCGTGACCTTGAAAGCGCGCGACACGTTCACGAGCGAATACCGCTATGAGGTCACCGTCAGGAACGTCTCCCCCGATCCGCTGCAAGCGGAGTCCCTCGTGGTAGTGCTCGATAAGGTGACGAACCTAGCCGGCGACGAGAGAGGCATCTTCAAGACCGAGTCGAATCTTCAGCGCATGGAAGTGCTGGGACAGGACGGCGAAACGGACGACGGGAAGCCGTTTTTCCACATTCCGGCAGGAGACAGCCTTGATCTGCTTCCTCAAACAGACAGCCGCGCCGTCTCCATCCGCCTTCGCAACAAGGATTACATTGCCGTGTTCACGCCGGCGTTTCGCGTCTTCGGTCTCAAACGCCCCCGGCCGGAGCCAAAGCATGCCGAAGTTCCGCAGCCTCAGGCGCAGCCGTCGCCGCCGACCAAGACGTCGGTGGATAAATTGATCCAGCTGTTGATCAAGAAAGGCGTGCTCACCGAGGAAGAGTGGCGCAAGGCCAACCAACCATGACGGATCAGCCCTGCAGGGCTTGCCGGGGCGATTGGCCCGCGCGGGACCATTTCATCGCCGACCTCGACCTCTCATCGGTCTATCTGCACGACGATCAGTTCTTTCCCGGCTGGACCGTGCTGGTATCCAAACGTCACGCCACCGAGCTCTTTCACTTGGCCGCGACTGAACGGTTTCAGTTGATCGAAGAGGTGTCCCGAGTGGGCGAACGGCTGGCCGAGGCATTCAACGCCCGGAAGATGAATTACGAACTGCTCGGCAATCAGCTTCCTCACATCCATTGGCACCTCATCCCGAGGTCTCACGACGATCCGGCCCCGCTTGAGCCGGTCTGGCGAGTGCGACATAACCCGGTGCGCTTGGTTGCCGCGGAATTGCAGGAGCGGATTCAACTGCTGCGGGCACGTCTTGGGTAGTCCCGCCTCCCGGCTTCATCCGCCGCATTCTGCGCATTCAGGTGGTATAATGCACGGCGTTTTTTGGCTCATCTCCCGGAGGATCACAGGTATTCGATGGCGCAGAGACCGTTGCCGCTGATCCTTCCATGCGTGCTCTTCGGATGCCTTCTTTCGTCCGAGCCGGTTTTTCCCCAATCGCCTGAAGAAACGTCTCCAACCGCACCCGCGGAGCCGCCGTCGGCTCAACCGGAGTCTCCGGAGCCTCTTCCGTCCGACTCAGTGCCTTCGCCGGCCGCCCAGTCCGACCACCAGCCCCTCCCGGAGCCCCCGGCGCACGAACCCGAAGATCAGATCGCCCTTCTCGGCGACTTGCGCAGCGCGGTCCGTGCCTCACCGGACAGCGCCGACGATCGCTTGAGGCTGGCGGACGCCCTGTACCGTATCGGTGATCTCGAAAGCGCCGTCGATGAGTATCGCATCGCCGTGCGGCTGAACCCAGATCAGACCATCGCCCGCCTCCGTCTGGGAGTGGCACTCATGACCAAACAGGATTGGCACGGTGCGCTGGCGGAACTGAAAGCGTCGGTGAAGTCGCAACCCGACTTGGTCCAAGCGCATTACAACCTCGGCACCGTGCATTACACCTTGGGCAATTCCAAAGCCGCTATCCAGTCCTACCAGGACGCACTCCAGCTGCAGCCGGAATTCCCCGACGCCCGGTATCGCTTGGCGCTTGTCCTCAAGCTGGCGAACCGAGGAAAAGAAGCCGCGGAGGAATGGGAAAGGGCGGCGGAGGGGGGCGTCGCGAAGGCCGCATACTTTCTCGGCAACGCCTATCGTACCGGCCAAGGCGTGGAGAAGAACCAACTTCTGGCGATCTCCTGGTGGGTACGCGCCGCGGAACAAGGGGTGCCGCAGGCGGTCGAAAGCCTCGTCCAATTCAGGCAAGCCGCGCTCAAGAGCCCGAAAGGCAAGGAGGCCCAAGCGCTCGGCGAATACCGCCGGACCCTGTGGCGGAGCGTGGAGAACCTGAGCCCAACCGACGACACCCCAAGCGCAGGCGCCGCCCTCGTGAAAGCAGGCCGGGCGCAGGACGCCGTTCCACTCCTGATCCGCGAAGCCTATGCCTTACCGGAGACCGCCCGTCCCTTGCTGGAAACGTTGTACGAGCACGGCGCCGACGGGGAATTGGCACCGTTCGATCCCCGCATCCTGCGGTTCTTTGAGTCCGCCGCCGCAGCAGGGCTGCCCGGTTCGCGCCTGATGCTGGCGCAAATCTACGCCCGGGGACTCGGTGTCGAACCGGACCCGCTGAAAGCACAGACTTTGTTGAAGGGATTTGCCAAGGGTCCTGGTGAGTCGCCGCCGAAATCGGAGCGCGGAACAACGAAGAAACCGTGAGCTGTCTGGACAATGAACCGCTTGCGCACGCCCCTGTTTCAATCTCGTCCATTGCAAAGCGCTGCCGGCGCTGTTGTCGCCACGAGCTTGGCCTTCAGCCTGTCGTCCGTCGCCCCCGCCACGTTTACCGCTCTGGACTGGAGCCTCTACGATGCCGCTCCTCGGAGCGCGCCGGTCAGTCCTTCCATTCTTCTGCTGAACCGCGACCGGACCAGCGAAGCCCGGTTCGGAACCGGGCCGTGGGATCGTGCTCTGCTGGCGAAATTCATCGCAGCCGCACATGAAGCAGGCGCTGCAGCCATCGGCATCGATGTGCCTCTGGGAGAGCCGAGCCCGCCGCACCTCGGAGGAGCCGTGAGCGATGCGCTGCTGAACGAGGCTGTTCGAGACGCGGGAAACGTCGTGTTCGCCACGGAGGCGCGAGAAGCCGTCGTCCCGACACCAAACCCGCTTCCTCTCGACATGCAATCCACTGCTGCCGTGGGGCACTTCACCGTCTCGCCGGACGCGGACCATATCGTTCGGTCGATGCCGCTCTTTGTGGTCACCGGCGGTCGCCCGGTCCCGGCCTTCGGCTTTGCTCTCGCGTCCATGCTGGCCAACATCCCCTTGCGGGGGATGGAAGATCACTTGCACCTGCCGATCGACCGCCAAGGCCGCCTCCTGTTGAACTACAGCGCGTCCGCATCTCGGCCGTCCGTGCACATGATTTCATTCGACGAAGCCTGGGAGGCCATGCAGGCCGGAGGGAGCGAAACACTCCATGACTGGATGAAAGACAAGGTCGTGCTGATGCTCGCCCGTTCGACGACTCCACAAGACCGGCACCTCATCCCCGATGGCTCGGCCATCTCCGCAAGTCTTCTCCAAGCCCGGCTGCTGAACACTGTCCTGACACAGAGCTGGGGACATCGGCTTTCCACCCCATGGCAAGTCGCGCTGGCGCTCGTCCTGGCCGGCGCCACGGCCTGGATTCTGCTGGGACTGAGAAGCGGGAAAGGAATTGCGGCGATAGTGGCGCTCTTGATCGGGTATCCGGCAATCGTATTGGCCGCAGCCACGGCCAGCTGGATGCTGCCCGTCATACTGCCGCTGGTCAGCAGCCTCGTCGTCGCGGCCGGCACCGCGGTGTGGGCCCACGTTTCGGCGGGGCAACGCGTGTTGCTCATGGAGCAACACATGCTCCGGGTCCAGCAAGAGCTGGCCGCAGTGCGCGGCGCCCTCGCAGTGCGCGAGGACGCAGTGGACGCGCTGAAAGAAGATCTCGAGGCGGCCCGCACCGCCGTCGCCCAATCGACCGGTCGCCAGGAAGAACTGTCGCGAGAGGCGGGGATCCTTCAAGCGAGGATCGCGGAAGCCCAGGCGCAAGAGGAAGCCGCTCGGCAGCGGCTGGAGAGCCTCAGTCGAGAATTGGAAGGACTGCGGTCGGTCGCCGGAGCCCTGGAACCGATGGGCGACACGGAGCTTGAACGGCTGCGTGAAGAATGCGGCAGGTTCGGCATCGTGACAAGGGATCGGCAAGTCATCGGCCTGTTCCGCGACCTGAAAAGAGGCGCGAAGACGGCACTCCCCGCGCTCCTGCTTGGCGAACCCGGCACAGGAAAGGAGCTTTTCGCCCGGGCGATCCATCGTTTGAGTCCCCGCTCGGCCAAGCCCTTCATCGCCGTCAACATGGCGGCGGTTTCGCCCGAGTTGTTCGAGAGCGAGCTCTTCGGTCACGTGCGAGGAAGCTTTACCGGCGCCACGGCAGACCGGCGAGGCTATTTCGAATTGGCGAATCACGGCACGATCTTTCTCGACGAAATCGGCGATCTCAGATTGGATCACCAGGGCAAACTGCTGCGCGTGCTTCAGGAAAAGAGTTTCTACCGGATCGGGGCGACAACGCCCACGACGGTCGACGTGCGCATCGTGGCAGCGACAAACCGCGACCTCCAACGGGGCGTGTCGGAAGGCTGGTTTCGGGAAGATCTCTACTTTCGGCTCAAGGGACTCGTGTTCCGATTGCCTCCGCTGAGAGAGCGCACCGAAGACGTCGCCTTGCTGGCTCAGCACAGTATGACCGAAGCCAGCCGCGGGCTCGGAAAGCCGGTGCCCCAGTTGGCACAGGACGCCTTGCGCCTTCTCGAACGGCAACTATGGCGCGGCAACGTACGGGAGTTGCAACAGTGTCTGGAACAGGCGGTCGCACTCTCCGACGGCCCATTGATCACCGCCCGGGACCTTCGGCTCCAGCCGGATGAGCCGGTGTCTGCCGTGCGCACCGCCGCCGCCTTGCCGGATCAAGCCGGCGACGCGAGCGTGCTGGCTTGCTTGCGCGATCACGGCTTCGACATGCAGGCGACGGCAAAGTCGCTCGGCTGGGATCGGAGCACCGTCACGCAGCGATTGAAAGGGCTCTGTTTTCAAGCCCTCGTGGAAGCCAACGGAGACCAACGGAAAGCCGCTGCCTCGATCGCGGGTGATCCCGCCCTGGTGAGAACCGTCGAACTGAAACTGGCGGACTACTACAGCCATCTGCTCGCGTCCATCACGCCATTTGCCGGCCCCGACGACGCTGTCAGCGACTGCAAACGGCGTTTCAAAAATCTGCCGGAGCGGCATTTCCGCTCGGTCGAGGCCTTGGTCAGGCAGCACTTTTCCTGAGTCCTTCCCCCAAAGCGCGTCCTGCCGTTTCCTCCGAAATCTGCCACGCGGGAAAAGAGGCGCGTCCTTGCGCTTGACGGCCCCTGTGGTAACGTGTGAACGGAACGGATCCACTCCGGAAGAGGCGTATGGCATCGAGGGTCGCAGCAGGAACGATTGCCTGTGCCGTGATCATCGCGGGTTGCGTACCGCACAGCACGCATACCCAGGCCCTGGCCGAGTTGGAAGCAGCGCGCAAGACTTCGGCACAGACGACGCGGACGCTGGAGAAAGAAAGAACAGAGTCGGCTTCCCGCATCAAGTCGCTCGAAGACGATCGAACCAGACTGGTCCAAGACCTGGAAGCCTCGCGCGCCGTGGAAGCCAGGTTAAGTCACGCGCTGAGTTCCGTGAATCAAAGCCTCGATCTCGCCCTGGACGCGCACCGCCAACGGGAGAAGGATGCGGACGCTCTCCGCGAAGACACGCTTCGGGTGAAGACCCTGTTGGAGCAGCTCGTCCGGGAGCGGGATGTTCTCCGGAGCCAATACGCCGATCTCGAACGCCAGGTCCAGACCGCGCAACAAGAACAACGAGCCGCGGCCAAGGCTCTTGCCGACGCCGGCGCTCAAATTGCGACGCTGCGGAACGATCGAGACCAGACCACACGCAAGCTGAGAGACGCGGAACACGCATTGGATGACTTGTCCCAGCTGTTGGCCGGAGTCGAGGAGGAGCGGAAGTGGCTGGAGGCCGAGAAAGAGAAAATCGAACAGGCTCGTGCCGCGGAAGCGTCGGACACTTCCCGGGCGGCGCGGACACGCGAAGAGCTCGCTGAGTCGCTGAAGAAGCACATCGAGCAGGGTCTCGTTCAGATCCGCCAGACCGGACATGGGCTGACGGTCGAGATCGCGGATCGAGCCTTATTTGAATCGGGGCAAAGCCGAGTAAAGCCGGCAGGCCTCAAAGTTCTCCAGCCGGTCGGAGATATTTTGAAAACAGTGAAGGACCGGCATATCCGTGTCGAGGGGCATACCGCCCTCGTCCCGTCCGGGACAAGGTCTCCAAAAGCGTTCCCGGCAGGCTGGGAATTGACGACGGCGCGAGCGCTCAGCGTAATGCGATATCTGGTCGACCAAGCCGGCGTGGATCGGACCGTGATCGGCGCGGGCGGCTATGTCGATGCCCTGCCGGTGAACGGTCATGGGCCGGACACCGCCAAGGCGTTTACCCACCGCGTAGAGATCTTCATCGGGCCGACGAACACCATGGATGGAGCCGTTCCCGAAGGCCGGTGAGAAGCTTGAGAGGGGAGCAGGCCGTCCCACCGCCGTGGATATATTCCCCGTACAGCTTCGCATTTTGTCTCACTCCAATGTGTCCGCCAGTATGGTAAGAGACTGTCCGCATCCGTTCATTTTATCCTGACCTCGATCCACCGCAGGACACCAGACGGCGATGTCGCGATCGCTTGGTGTCGCGCAACCACAACATGTTCCCGCCGCTCCCGCATACGGAGCCACGTGGCTGGAGATTCACGGAGGCATGATGCAGTAACATATGCCTAACCGGGAACCACTATGGAACGAAGATCAGGTCGCCCTCGACTCATTCCCCGCTGGTTTATCATCGCCGTTCTTCTTTTCGCGATCATTCCGGTTCTCAGCCTTGCTCTCAACAGTCCGGCTGCTCGAGCCACGATCATCCAACGCCTGAAGAGCGAAACCGGTCTCGAGCTTGCCGACGTTCGGGTTCGCATTCTCCCGCGTCTGCGGATTGAATTCTCCGGAGCAGTCTTGCGCGACGGCCCCCAAGGTCCTCTTCTGCTTCAAGTCCGCCAAGGAGAGGTAACGCTGCGTCTCCTGCCGTTGCTCCGGAAACAGATCGCCGTCAGCCGGGTCCAGGCGGTCCAGGTCCAGATCCTCATCCGAAGAGACCGTGCGGGGAAGTGGCGCATCCCGCTGACGGACGACACACAGCCCGTCCCGGCCGGTCCCTCACGAACCGGATGGACCTGGCACTGGGTCATTCCGGACCTCGACATGAGCGGAGGCGGCGTCACGGTGATCGATGAGTTCAATCGTGACACTCCCCATGAGTTGAGAGTGACGAACATCAACGTTGACTCGCAGAGTCATCTGCTGCGCAAGAACGCCGATGTAACGCTGACGGGAGACATCCAGTCGGCCAAAGGGCCGGCCAACGTCAGGCTCGGCGGATCGTTGTGGATCGCGATTTCACCTGCCTCGTCCGCCGGCCGGCCTCAGCGGAGGGTGAGCGTGCCGCCGTTTCGTTTCGAAGGAGCGATCGAGATGGAACGGTTCGAGATTGCACCATGGGTCAATCCGTCCGCAGCCTTAGACGAAGACCGGCAGTGGCCCACGGATCTGGCCGTGCGCGTTCTCGTCACACCGGGCATCGCGGGATACGACGTGGACATCTCTCAGCTGCAGGCGCGGTTGGATTGGCTGATCGTCCAGGGCCAAGGCCGGATTCTCGGGGTCGGAGGGGACACCCCGGCGTACTCCGCCACGCTGTCGGCCTCGCCCGTGGCGCTCGAAACGGTCGTGCACCAGCTTCCTGACGCATGGATCGACTCTCGGACACGAACTTCCATGAATGACCACGAACTGACGGCTGTCCTCGAACTCGTCTCCGCGACCGTCACCGGACGGTTGGGCCGTCCGCACGCAATAGATTGGAACGGCGTCGGCAAAATATCGAAAGGGACCGGGACGTTCGGGAGGGAAAAGGTCTCCGTCCGGGATCTCTCCGGAACGGTATTTTTCGATCCGGCTCACGTGGAAGTTCTGGACCTGTCCGGCAACGTGGGACCCGCGCGAGTCTCAAGCGGATCGCTCTCGTTATCCCACCTGGACGTCGCCCCGTCTCTCGATCTGCAGCTGAACGGAAGCGGAAAAGCATCGGATCTTCTGGCCTTGCTCCGCACGGAAGCCGCTCAAAAACTCACCCTCATGGCCAACGCCAGAGACGTGCGCGGCGAGGTGCAACTGTCGGTGCACGCGGCCGGGCCGCTCACGCCGGAGCCGCAGGTGGAGCTTATCAAAGCCGAAATCACGGCCCACGGTCTTGGGATACACGTGCCCGCCTTGAGCGCCTCGGTGGAAGGCCTGGACGGAACGGTGATCGTCACACCGCGGTCCGCCGAGGTGAAAAGGATGAGCGGAAAGGTGGGCCCGATCCAGGTTGACGCGCACGGCGCGATCGCAATCGGACCGGGTGCCCGTTTTGAAGATCTGGTCCTGGACCTCTCGACGGAAGGAACGGCACTGACGCAAGCGATGGTTCCCCATGTATCCCTGCCGTCCGATGTCGTGTTTGCCGGCCCGGCCCGCGGAACCGTTCGACTCTCCGGACCTGCGCAGTATCCTCGAGTGATGGGGAGCATCGACCTCACTGAAGCCCGGGTCGTGATACCTCCTATCGTGAAAAAAGACGGGGGCGTGCCCTCCTCACTCGAGTTCAACGGCGCCATGGCGAAAAGCGGCCGGCTTGCCATCCGGGAGCTCGCCTTCGTGCTGCCCTTCGCTCGCGTGGACGGTCGAGGAGAGATCCGCCTGCGGGACAAACCGACGTTTGCCGTTCACCTGAACGCCGGTCCGGTGGCGATCACCAGATTGGCCGACGGCTTTTCGGTCGGCCCGGCGAAGGAGGGTGTCCTCAAGGCCTCCGTCGACATTACCGGCCGGGGAACCGATTGGAAGTCGTGGAAATCGTCCGGATGGGTGGAGGTCACGAACGGCATCATCGCCGCCCAGGGGCTGCGGGACCCTCTCCGGAGAATCAAGCTTCGGCTGCATCTGGCGGGGCAGGACGCGATGATCGAGCGGCTGTCCTTTAAATTCGGCGACAGCGATGCCACCGTCCGGGGCACCATCAAGCACTGGGCGCGCAACCCTGCTCCGACCCTGACACTTGAATCCTCAAAGCTCGATTTGACGCGGCTGATCCCGGAAACACGGGGTGAAGACAACGGCGCCGGGATGCTGGATCAGGCGGCTGCCTGGGTGGGATCCCACCAGGCTGAAGTGACCGTCCTCATCGCGCAAGCCCAGTACCACCGGCTCGCCATTAAGACACTCTCCGCTCACCTTCGGATCGGCGACGGCAAAGTCGAGCTGGATCAAGTGAGCGCGGAGACGGCGGAGGGTACGATCTCTGGCCACGTCACCGCAGCGCTCGAGCCGTATCGTCCGAGCCGGCTTGATGCGGACCTGGAGATCAGCGGAGTCCCAGTACACCACATCATCTCACTCGTGGAGCGGGATGCGGATCCTCTGAGAGGGCTGCTTTCCTTAAACGGCACGGTACAGGTCACGCTCCAGCATGCCTCGCTCGCGCTGGACACTCTACGGAGCACCGAGCCGGTGCGCCTCAGGATTGACGAGGGACGGATTCGAAAAGGCCGGGTCATCCCAAAAGTCCTCAAGGTGCTGAACGTTCCGGCCTTGCTGAAAGGCGAGGTGGACTTCGACCGCAACGGGTTTCCGTTCGACCATATCACCGCGACCGTGGACATCGCCGATGGAGTGCTCACCTCCAACAATATTGTCTTCGACAGCCCCATCATGAGAATCACCGGAGCCGGTCGATACAATATGGTATCGGACGAACTGGCGGCAGGCCTCGCCGTCAGCCCGTTGGGCTCCTATTCGGACTTGTTGAAAAGCATTCCGCTGTTCGGCAAGCTGCTGGCGGGCGACCGACCCGGGTTGGATACGGCCCTGTTCGAAGTGTCGGGAGAATATAAGGATCCGGAGGTGCGCTACCTTCCGTTAGAGTCGATCGGGAAAGGCCTCACCGGATTCCCCCGTCTGGCCATCGACATCCTGATTAACACGGTCACGCTGCCCCAACAGCTCCTCGCACCTTCGGATCAGACGGAGGAACGGGAAGGAGCCGACAAGTAACTTCCGCCATCAATCGGGATAGCAGGCTCTGCTTCCTTGCGGACAGCCGTACCACGTCGGCGGGCCGGGGTGGGCCGAAGATTGCGGCAGATCCCACGGCCCGACTTGCCGATACACAGGCCTCGGATATCGAGGATCGTACGAATCGTAGTACCCACCATCCCCGGCACAACCGGCTAGCAATCCTGCGCTCAGCAGGAGACCAGCGGCGACAACTACGCGCTTCGTCGGCATCCCTCTCATCTTTGGCCTCCTTTGTCCTTGGTTGCTGCTTCACCCATTGTAGCGTCTCATTATGGCCGGATCATCGGCGGCATACAACCCTCTGCCCACGTCGCCAAGAAGCGCGACACACCGGAAGGGGAAGACGACTTCAAACCAACGACCGAAACATGATCACGGCATCTTGACAGCTCCCGTCGTGCTTTCGAACCGCCCCGGGAATGACGGCCAGTTCTCGGAAACCGAGTGTGTCCCAGAGACGGCGGGCGATGGTATTGTCCGAGAATACCAGATTGAAGATCACGCTGCGGTAGCCGAGACGCTTCGCATATTCGAGCATGGTAGCGCCCAACAGCCAACCCAACCCTTTGTTGCGCCATTCCGGCGCGACCATGAATCCGGCGTTGGCCACATGTCTCGCCCGACCCGGCCAGTTGGGCTTGAGATAGAACGCTCCCGCCATGCCCGCTGCGCGCGCACGAGCGGGCACATAGGCCGCGACCGTGGTTTTTCCACGAAACCAATACTCCATGAAGTCAACTTGATCGGGAAACCGATCATGCGGGTACGAAGTCCCTTCCTCGACGATGATGCGATAGAGCCGCCGAAGCGGTTCGACATCCTGCTGGTCGGCCAGCACCAACTGAACCGGGGAGCCGTCCTTGAGCTTGGCGTCGATGGGAAAGGCAAGACTCACGGGTCATACGCTGGTTATGAGGTCAATCGGCCCCTGTCACTTCTGCCCGACGGCGGAAACCCAGGCTTGAGCGAACATTCCTCCCTCGCTTGTGCTCCATACACGAAGGGCTTGTGCATGCTCGGTGTATCCGTTCTGTTCAAGCTGCAACGCCAGGTAGTCGCCGATCACGGCGAGAGAAGGATAGCATTCATATGTTGCGCTCATCCGTACGCCGGTAAATCCCGCTTCACAAACATACGCCCCGAGCCTATGCCCGATCAAAAGGTCACCCCCGTTTTTCTTTTGGATGGAAGCATAGGCCGAGATCGCCGCAGCCAGGGCATCCGACAGCGGAGCCGTCAGTGTCCCGCCGAAATCGGGGCTGCATACCCCGACGTATCCGCCTGGTTTGAGAACCCTGCGCAACTCTCTTAGAGCTTTGACCGGTTCGGCCAGATGCTCCATGAGCGCGTGACTAAAGGCGCAGTCGAACGTCCCCTCGATAAATGGAAGTGAGTAACAGGATGCCTGTTGAAAAGCTACATTGGTGACGCGACGATCTACCGCGTTGCCTTTTGCCGTCTGTATTTGCAGTTCACTCAAATCAATCCCTGTAACCGTACCGGATCCGATCGCCGCGGCGATACCGAGCGTCATGGTCCCCGGTCCGCAACCGCAGTCCAGCACCGTGGCGCCTTCATAAAGATAAGGGGAAAAGAATCGTCCATGCGATTTCAGCGTGCGCCTCGCCATGAAGTCCGTCGCGCTCGTCGTATGGCCCGGCGTATAGATTTCCTTGGTCATCTTGGCTCAAACGCTGCTACAGCCTGATTCAAATCAATCGAGGCGGCTCGAAGCATCCTCCAAAACCACTTGCTTTAGCAACCCTGATCGCTGAGCGTCCGAGCGTCCCTCACTTCCAGCCGGCATCTGCGGGGCCATCCCCGCATCGTCTGCCGGTCCCCTCACCGTCCGGAACACACCTCGGTGTGATGATCACTCCCAAACCGTGAATTCTCCTCAGTTCTCGTCTATACCTCGCGCTTTTCGGCGAAGGCACCCCGGTTGCTGAGCCAACACCCCGTCGGCTTAACGCAATCGCGGCCGGAAAGGGGGTGACCCGGGATCGAGGCCGCCTGTCGCTTGTCAGCCTGTCACTTTCACTCTTCTGTAACTAGGAGGATCGTCACCATGCAAAAAGCTCCCTCACAGGTTGCCTCGGGCAACATCGCCCCCGCTATCGCGGGGCCCGAGAAGGATTTAAAGGACGTCTATGTGTTCGCAGGGTTAGTCCTGGTTCTGGCCCTCGTCATCGGCGCACTCTGGTTCTATTCGCAGCTGGACCAGACGCCGGCCGCCGAATCCCAGCCAGCCCTGACCGGATCGGAGGTTTCCGACGCCCTCAAGAGAACGGGGGTATCCGTTGCCTCGGTTGAAGGAACGAAAGCCAAAGACATCCCGATATCCCAGGCCAAGGATGTCATTCATGCAGATCTCTATTTCGAGATTGGGCGCAAGGGGTTGACCGACGATGCGAAAGCGACCCTGACGGAGCAGGCCTCGCTCCTCAAGGAAGGCGCCGACTATGGAGTCCTGGTCCAGGGCTACACCGACCAGCAGGGATCGGCATCCTATAACAAACAATTGGGACTCCATCGGGCTGAAAAGGTCAAGGAGCATTTGATGGGCTTGGGCGTCGCCGAGCACCAGATCAAGACCGTCAGCCTGGGCGAAGAGGGCGTGCTGTGCGTCGACAACAGCGACGTGTGCCGGCACATGAACCGGCGGGTGCACTTGGAAATCCGCAAGTTCGGCGCCGAGCACATGCTGCTTCCGGCAGCGGCTGCTGAAACCCGGGCCATGGACGCCGCCGAGCCGTCGACGGAAGCGATTCCTCAAGCAGACACTTCGGCCGACTCAGTCGTTCCTCCTCCGGGCTCCATTCCGGATCCGTCGGTGGTCCAGTAGGCGGTCTGCCCGCGTGGGGTCGAACTCCACGCGGGACGCCGCGGCCGCAATCACACGTTCACCAAATTGGCGCAACCCATAGAGGTCATCCGTGTCGTCTGCTCGCCACCCGCTGCCGCGCGTCGTATGCGCGGCGTTTTCTCCGGCGGCCGATGGTGGGAGATGAGTTGGTGATCGAGACGACGGACAACCGGCTGGTGCGCTATCGCGTGACGAACCACCAGATCCTGTGGTTCGGACGGAGACGGTTCACTGGCCCAGGACGATCCGTGGCGCTACATCGTGACGGAGGAGAGAGAATGAGTCAGCGTGCTGGGTCGGGCGAAGGAAGAGCGATGTGCTGAATTACGCAGCCGGCTCGTACAGTTTGTAGGAGTTGCCTCCCAGCTCCTTGGCTCGAGCCATCGCGGCTCCGGCATGGTCGAGCAACGTTTCCATGTCGGGCGCGTCCAAGGGATAGACCGACATGCCCAGGCTTGCCGTGACCGGCACCGGTTTCCCGGCTGCGAGAAACGGCTGCCCGAACGACTTGAGAATCCGGTTGGCGACGATCTCCATGTCGGCTTTGCAATTGATGCCTTCCAGCAGCACGGTGAATTCGTCTCCGCCCAGCCGGGCCACCGTATCGACTTCGCGCATGCATTTTCTCAATCGATCCCCGGTCGCGATCAGCAGTTCGTCTCCCTGGTCCCGGCCCAGAGTCTCGTTGATCTCCTTGAATCGATCGAGACCCAACAAGACCACGCCGACCTCTTGTTTTTTTCTCTTGGCTCGAGCAATGGCTTGACTGAGGCGGTCTTGGAACAAGGTCCGATTTGCGAGGGCCGTCAACGGATCGTGCTGGGCCAAGTAGGTCAGGTTTCGCTCCGCCCGCTTGCGCTCCACCGCGTGCCGAACGGCGCGGGCCAGTTGGTCGTCGGACCATTGCCCTTTGATCAGGAAGTCCTGCGCGCCGTGCTGCATGGTCTGGCGCTCCAGCGTCTCGTCCTGCTTGTCGCTCAGGACGACGATCGGCATCCGCGCCATGGCCGCTTGGATAAGCGTCAACGTGTCCAGCCCGTGCGTATCCACGAGCGTCAAATCCATGATGATCGCATCGAACGATTCCAGGCCGAGCCGCCGCAAGGCCGTGCTGAGGCGCTCCACATGCGTCACCTCGATCTGACCCCGCCCGGCCTTGCTCAACATCTGGAGCGCCTGACGGGCGTCGTTCTGATTATCCTCGACCAGCAGTACCTTGATCATCGCCGCAGCCCGGTGGATCGTGCGGCGGCTTTGTACCACAGCCCGGCTTCGCCAGGTATTCAGCTAATTACTGAGGCCATAAGACTCTACCTGGCGTCGAATATGCTCAAGCGGCACGTCTATCCTGCGATCCGCGGCGCCATTCCGAGAACAACTCGATCATGGCCTGATTGAACGCCGGGATATCTTTGGGGGCCCGGCTGCTGATCCAATTGCCGTGACGACAGACCTCCCGGTCTTCCCACCGGCCTCCGGCGTTTCTGATGTCATCCTGAATGGTGTGATAGCTGGTCAAGGTCCGTCCTTCCACCAATCCTGCCGACACGAGCAACCAAGGCCCGTGGCATATCACGGCCAAGGGCTTCTCCTCTCGATTCATGGTTTGTACAAATTGCTGTGCCCGCTGGTCGACCCGTAGGGCATCGGCATTCAGCGCCCCGCCTGGCAACAGCACGGCGTCAAATTGACCGGCATCGGCTTCCTCCAGTGTCAAGTCGACTGGAAACTCATCGGCTTTCACGGCATGGTGCATCCCTTGCACCGTTCCCGGCTTGGGTGCGATAACTTTCGTTACCGCTCCGGCCTGCTCCAACGCCTTCTTCGGCTCGACGAGCTCCACTTGCTCGAACCCATCCGTGACTAAAATCGCGATCCTCATTCCTTGTATACCGTCCACTGCCATTGATCTCCCCTTCCAGGCGCCGTCCGCGCTCGCCACGCCTACGATTGTTCAATTTCAAACCCGTTTTCTTTCCACCAGCCCCAGCCGCCGTCGAGTTCCATCACGGGATAGCCCTTGGAGGCGAACTCCACCGCCGCGGTCGCGGCCAGGTGGCACACGATGGAATAGCAATAGAGGACGTTCGTCTTGTCCTTCCGCAGCCCTTTCAGGGTGTCCCATTGGTCTTTCGGTAGATTGACCGCGCCGGGGATATGGCCTCCGGCATAGTCCTCAGCCGCACGCACATCGATGATATTGACCTCTCCGGTCTTCATCATGCGCTCCAACTCCACCGGGCCGGTTGAGAAGCTCATTTTCGCCTCGAAGTACTCTTTGGCCTTCGCAGGATCCTGAACTTTGATTGCGGTCGCCATAATGTCCCTCCTTTTTTATTTACCTACGCCGGTAATGGGTGCGTTCAAAGAGGACATGACGTGCATAAAGAACGCCTGCCCGTGTACACCGCATGGATGGGGAACGGTTAATTGACGAGGCAGATCGACTCTATCTCGCCCTTTACTGAGACAACGCTCATGACCCCGGTCGCGTTTGCTGCCAGGAAACGGGATCCATAGCCGGCCATGTCGAAGACCGATGCCGGCATTCCGGTTTCGCTTGAAATCAGACGGGCGAAATTCAGGGCCTCTTCATAGGTCACAAATACGGCATGCCGGGAACCGTCGGCCTCTGCGGGGCCGCCGTATACGACGCAAAACGGCTCAGGGTGGTGTAACAGCCGCGGATCGGTGTGCGCATACACGTAGGACACCAACGGCCAAAGGACGATGACGGCCGGCTCGAACGTGGAGAACCGATGGGCCGCGGGCTTGGCGAGATAGTACCGGTAGTACCAGAATAGACCGCTTCCGAAATAGGCGAGCAGCACGGCGATAAGAAGGTTGCTCGCATAATAAACCAGGATGACGATTCCAAGCCCGAACAGAACGACAACCCTCGTTTCCGCTTCCCGGATGTTTTCGTGCAAGGAAGCGTCTAATCGCATTAATAACCGTTCCCACAGAAAATTGAGGGTAAGGAATCGATTCGTTGATCATGTCTATGGGATGATCTGCTCCTGCCGGCGGACAAATTGTCTCGGCGCAGGA